>CATZNW010000006.1 GCA_958422185.1 uncultured Clostridium sp. | reverse complement strand
GGAGAACATTGTATCATTCCTGCTTCGCTCTTTTCCGCTCGCAGATATGGTATAATAACCTCACGAAACAGAAACAAAATCACAGATTTTGACTGTTTCGGAGAACATTGTATCATTCCTGCTTCGCTCTTTTCCGCTCGCAGATATGGTATAAATTTTCATTCAGAATTTAAGAAGGCGTGGTGAAAAGATGAAAAAGATAGTTACAGGGATCCTGGCGCATGTTGACTCGGGCAAAACAACGCTTTCCGAAGCGATGCTGTACCTTTCCGGCAACATAAGCAAACTTGGCAGAGTTGACCATGGGGATTCTTTTTTAGACACTTTTTCTCTTGAACGTGACCGCGGAATAACGATCTTTTCAAAGCAGGCGATCTTAAAATATAATGATACTCAATTCACACTGCTTGACACGCCCGGCCATGTTGATTTCTCCGCCGAAACGGAACGTACGCTTCAGGTGCTGGACTATGCCGTTCTTGTTATAAGCGCAACGGACGGTATACAGAGCCACACACAGACGCTGTGGAAACTTCTTTCCAAATACAATGTGCCCTGTTTTATTTTTATTAACAAGATGGATCTGGACGGAGCGGACAAAGAGCGGGTATTAAACGAACTGAAAACAAAATTCGGCGATGGCTGTGTTGACTTCAGTTATGACACCAGACCTGAGTTCTTTGAAAACATAGCCATTTGTGATGAAGGTCTGCTGAACAAATATTACGAAAATGATTCGCTTGATAAGCATGACATAATCAACGCTATTAAAAGCAGAAAGATATTTCCGTGTATGTTTGGCTCAGCGCTTAAACTGACCGGTGTGGACAGATTTTTGAAATGCCTTGACGACTACACGGAAATGCCAGAATACGGCAGTGATTTTGCCGGCAAGGTATATAAGATCTCAGAAGATAAAGGGCAGAGGCTGACCTTTTTAAAAGTCACCGGCGGTACACTTAAAGTTAAAGAGATACTTAAGAGCGATAAGAATAAAGGATCGGAAAAGGTAGATCAGATAAGGATATATTCCGGAGCAAAATTCACCGCTGCCGATGAAGCGGCGGCGGGCACGGTATGCGCCGTTACAGGGATCAGTTTTGCCTGCCCCGGTGACGGATTGGGTACCGAAAAGAGCGCCGGAATGCCCATGCTTGAACCTTTGTTTACATACAGGCTCATTCTGCCGGACGGCATAGACGCGCATACGGCGCTGCGCAATATGAGGGCCCTTGAAAGCGAAGATCCTCAGCTGAAAGTTGTTTGGAATGAGCGGCTCGGCGAGATACAGGTGCAGTTAATGGGCGATATTCAGCTTGAGATACTGCAGTCCGTGATCGCAGAGCGTTTTGGATTTAATGCGTCTTTCTCCAAAGGAAATATAATATATAAAGAAACGATAGCAGAACCGGTTGAAGGTATAGGGCATTTTGAACCGCTGAGGCATTACGCTGAAGTTCACCTGCTTATGGAGCCCGGAAAAAGAGACAGCGGACTTGTTTTTAGGGCGGACTGCAAGGAGGACGTGCTGGATAAGAACTGGCAAAGGCTGATACTGACGCATCTTTATGAAAAAACGCATATCGGCGTTCTGACGGGATCCCCTATTACGGATATGAAGATCATACTAAAATCCGGAAAGGCGCACCCGAAACACACTGAGGGCGGCGATTTCAGGCAGGCTACTTACAGAGCGGTCAGGCAGGGACTTCGTTCGGCAAAATGCGTTCTGCTTGAACCGGTTTACGAATTCACGCTTGAAGTGCCGGGTGAAAACGTTGGCAGGGCAATGAGCGATATTCAGCGCATGCACGGAAGTTTCGGCCCGCCCGAAACCGCGGGCGAATTCACGGTTATAAACGGTACTGCTCCTGTTTCAGCCATGTATGATTATGCAAGGGATGTTATGCAGTACACCCACGGAAAAGGCAAACTGATGTGCAGTTTAAAGGGTTATGAACCCTGCCATGACGCTGAAAAAGTCATTGAGGAAACAGGTTATGACTGCGACAGCGATACGGGCAACCCGTGTGATTCCGTATTTTGCTCTCACGGGGCGGGTTACATTGTGAAATGGAACGAAGTAAAGAGCCACATGCATCTGCCAAGCGTGCTTTCCGCACCCAAAAGCGCATATACTGAAACCGGGCGCCGAAAAATGTTTTCAGAAATTAAGGACACCCGCGATCTTTTTGCGCTGGACAAGGAACTGATGCAGATATTTGAGCAGACCTACGGTCCTGTAAAAAGCCGCTCTCATGATATAAACAGGGATCATTTTACGTTCACCGAAAATGCGGAAAATAAAAAATACAGATCAAAGCACACGCCCCGGTATGAGGGCCCGGAATATCTGCTTGTAGACGGATATAACGTGATCTTCGCATGGGACGATCTTAAAGAAACAGCTCAAGACAACATAGACGGTGCAAGAAACGCCCTTGTAAATATATTGTGCAATTATCAGGGTTACAGGAAGTGCGAAGTTATCCTTGTTTTTGACGCATATAAGGTGAAAGGCGCAACACGCGAGGTTGAAAAGGTAAACAATATCACAATCGTTTACACCAAAGAAGCGGAAACTGCCGATATGTATATTGAAAAGGCATCCTATAAACTTGCAAAAAACAACAAAGTAAGAGTCGTTACCTCCGATGCGCTTGAACAGCTTATTATTTTAGGAAACGGTGCGCTGCGCGTTTCATCAAGAGAATTCCTGTTTGAAGTGCAGCAGGCAGAAGAAGAGATCCGAAACATTATTGCTGAAACATATTGACAATATACAAACCCACACGCTGAAGACCGCCGCCGGAACGTTCCGGCGGCGGTCGTTTTCCTTTTATATGGCTTTTTGGAGATCTGTTTTACAGATCAAGGCTATCCACCCATTCTGTTACCTGACTTTGAGAAACGCCTGATGAAAAACGTTCGCCCTCAAGCCAGTTGCCGGTGCCCGCCGCTTCGGCAAGCAGTTCGCCGCTGTCTCCAAGACCGGAAGACGAAGAAGTACAGAACGGAATGACTGTTTTGCCCGTAAAATCGTTTGCCTCAATAAACGTATCAACAGGCCATGCCGCTATGCCCCACCAGATCGGGTAACCGATAAATACCGTATCATACTCAGACCAGTTATCAACCGCTGACTGTTCAAGCGCAACATTTCTTTCGCTTTCATTCTCGTGCTCGCGTGATACACGGCTGTTATCGTCCGTCCAGTCAAGATCCGCATCCGTATAAGGATCCGAAGGCACAAGCTCAAACAAATCTCCGCCGGTTGCCTGAGCGATATAATTTGCGGCAGATTCGGTATTGCCGGTTGCGGAAAAGTAAACAACAAGCGTTTTGCCGCCTGCAGAAGCTGTACCCTCGGCGGGTGCATCGCTGCTCTGCTCCGAAACCGCTGCATTATTTTCTGACGATGGTTCTGTCTGATCCTCTGCATTGCCGCTGCACGCAGTAAATGCGAGGGCAAGCACAAAAACCATTAACAATGATACTATCTTTTTCATAATTTTTACTCCTTTGATAATTTATAATAACCGGATCTTCATCCGCATTATCGCGTAAGGTCAACTCACTGATTTGCAAGGCAGCGGCATATATCGGCGCTGCCGTACAGCCGCGGGGCACGCAAAGATCTGTTTCAGCAAGGGCGAATAAAGAGATCTTCTGTGCACCCGGTTTCATTAAAATTGTGATGCTACCATATCCACTTTTAGTTTATCATCCGTAAAGCTCTGTTGCAAATACCTGTTTTGCATTGCTTGTTATAGTTTTTACGAATATCTGTTATAAAGAACATGATAAAGGAGTCGTATGATCTTCCTGCGGTTCATTTTAACGGCTGTATGCGTCCGATTATCCGGAAAGGATATCCGCTTTCATCCGTTTTAATCAGAGTCTGTTCTTTTTAATACCAGAGCACAAACGGATATACAGGCAATCGCAGCCGCAACAGGGTACCAGAGATGGCTGATATCAAATCCGCCGTCCAGCATAAGGCGGTATCCCCAGTATGCAGGAAAGACCGCGCCGGCGATCTCCAGTGCCTCCGGTAAAAGATCTGCCGGAAACATAATGCCTGAAAGCATGATGGACGGAAGAAAAACGAGCTGTGCGATCATTGTTATTTTGGACTGATTTTTGATCACGGTGCCGAGAACGCAGCCGACCGAAAGCGAAGAAATAATAAAGACCGTAAGGCCCGCAAAGAAAAGAAGCATGTTTTCCGGCAGCGCCGCGCCAAACGCCGCCGGGGCACACAGAATAATAACTGCGCACAAAATTAAAAGGTTTATAAAGGCAGAAACAAATACAGATGCTATACCGTAGAACACCGGAACACCGTTTGCCCTGTACACTTTTTTCACATCGGAACCGTATGTTTGCGCAACGCTTGGAGGCAGACCCACAAACGAACCCATGGAGACACCCATTACGATCATGCACTGGATCAGCGTTTCCCTCATCTGAGGCATAACGGAAGTAAAAATACCGCTCATAAGCGCGAAAAAGATAAGCGGAACGATATAATAAGAAACAAGCGATGACCTGCTGCGCATATCAAGCTTCCACTGAAGAACGGTGCCATACAAAAATGCGTTCATTTTTTCACCCTCCCGGCTATCTCCATAAAATGTTGTTCAAGCGTACCTCTGTCGATCTTAATATCATATATTTCCGTACCGCTCTGCTTCAGATCCGAAAGCAATTTCAAAAGGGAGTCCGAAATGTTATCCGTTTCAAAGCTTTTTTCACCGTTTGAAGTTTTGACGGAAACGGAGTACTTTTTTCCCGTTTTATCCGTAAGTTCAGACGGCGTACCGCAAAATACGATCCGTCCGGCATTTAAGACAGCTATCCGGCTGCAAAGAGATTCAACCTCCGCCATATCGTGGCTTGCAAGAACAACGGTTTTTCCGTGTTCGCGCAGATCTCTTATCTCTTTATGAAGGGAAAGTCTTCCCTCCACATCAAGCCCGGCAGTAGGTTCGTCAAGAAATACAATATCAGGATCGCAGGTAAGCGCAAGCGCAATATGGAGCCGCCGTTTCTGCCCGGTTGAGAGATTCTTATATTGTGTTGACACAAAATCATTAATTTCCAGCGAATCCAGGATTTCGCGGCGTATTACGGTATGATTCCACTTTTCAAACAATCTGATTGCCTCCGAAGGCTTGATATGCTCTGGCAGTGCGGAAGACTGAAGCTGGATACCGATTCTGCCGTTGACCGCAATACTTCCGCCGTCATATCTTCTCAAGCCCTCCATACATTCGAGGGCAGTGGTTTTACCCGCCCCGTTTGCTCCTAGAATGGCAAATATCTCTCCTTGTTTTATGCTGAAGTCAAGCCCCCGCAGCACTTCACGCGAACCGTAGCTTTTGCGCAGGCCGCGCACCTCAATCGCATTACTCATCTGCTGCCTCCCCAAACGGATCTTTCCCCAGCCGTGAAAAATAAATCTCCAGCGCGGTTCCAATATATTCGCCTATCATTTTCTGTTTGTTCTCCCAATCGTTTGAAACGTTTTTGAAATTTCCGAACTCTATAAGCTTCGGCAACATACTCATATCGCCGCCCGTAAATTCCGTGATCAGGTTCCAGTACCTTTCGGTAAGTTCCTGACATTGCTTGCTTCCGGGCGGCACATGATTCTGCCTGAGTTCAAGTATCTCGTCGCTGATCCTGTTAAATCTGTTAATAAAGTCCAGTCCGCTTTTCTTATCAAAGCGGGTGCGGATATGATCCAGCATCCCTTCGTCAAACTTTTTTATTAAAAAATAATAATCGTTTTTCATACGCAGATTGACAATGATATCCGCGTATTTTTTGAAATCCACTGAATGCATCTGTAAAACTTCTTTGCGAAGCAGCGTGATTTCGTTGAGCGATTCGCTGAGCTGATCTATTCTTTTTCCGATTTCCCGTGCCTGTTCGGAAAGAACATCTGCAACCTGCTGCGGCGTATCGAGTGAAACGAGCCTGCTCTTTATATCTTCAAGCGAAAAGCCCAGAGATTTTAAAGACAGGATCTGATGCAGTTTTATAAGATCCTTATCAGAATAAAGCCTGCGGCCGCCTTCACTTTCAGCGGACGGAGCCAAAACGCCTGTACGGTCATAATACTGCAGGGTCCTCACGGTAACTCCCATCTTTTTTGCCGCTTCCCCCACTGTCATATACCCATCCGGTATTGCCTTGTATTTTGCCAAACCGATCCCTCCTTACCTACATTATATTTCATTACGCCGCGTAACAAGCAAGAGCTTTATATATTAAATTTTATTTGTATTTAGCTATAATTTTTATATTTTATTAAAATATATATTTTTTATTATTTTTGAATATGTTATAATGCAAAATATAACGAAATATTAAATATTTTGCCGTTTATATTCAATTTGGCGGCACAAAATCGGTTATAATTACAGAATATAAGGGCGTGCTTACAAATGAGCAAAACACCACCGGAAAAACAAGCAGAGATCCGCGGAGGTCAAAAGCCGCAATGGTACTGCGATTACCTTCTGGTTCAGAGTATTTTAGACGGGAACACACATATCTGGGATATCCTTTACCGCAAGACTTATCCTATTGTTTATTGCTATACAAGGCGTATACATGCAAAGTGGCATATATCTGAAGACCAGGTTGCCGATGTTGCCGATGAAACCTTTACCAGATGTTTTGCAAAGCTCAACACATATATGGGAAAAAGCAAATTTTCAACATGGGCATGCGGCTTTACAAGATACATACTGCTTAAGCGTTATCATAAATATACGATGTATAATAAGTACGCATTCAGTATTTACAGCGCATCTCATACGATTCGGTGTACATCAAATCCCGAAAACGCTGTTATCATAAAAGAAAGGAATATTTGCATCTGGACGGCATTCCGTTCACTCACAATAAAACATCAGGCATTATTAAAATATTATGTTCTTAAAGAAATCAATGCGAAACAGGTAAAAGCAATAACAAAGCTAAGTGCAGGAAAAAGAAAAGAAGAGCTTGCGGTAGCGGTAAGCACTTTAAGAAACCGGTATCTTGCCCTGTATGAAAAGCTTACATATTGACCGGATCATAAAGCTTTCACCGCTCCGTGTGCAAAGCACCGGTGCGACCGCACAGAAATAAACCGCAGTCTGTGCGCGTTGTTCCCTCCGGCGGAATATCATGCGCTATGCCGAAAGAAGGCTATATCATTTTTCGCAGCCATTATAAATAAACAGCACCGGCATACAGCCGATGCTGTTTATCTTTTCCAAGATACGTCATTCCTGTTCAAGCAATTCCGAGCACTTTTTCAGATGATCTGTTATGGCAATATGCTGCGGACAGACACGCTCGCACTGTTTGCAATTAATGCAGTCAGACGCTTTGCCCGCACCGTTTACCGCAGCGGCATAACTTTCCTTTGCAGCCTCCATCTGCCCGTTTGCAAGCCACTTATTTGCGGCTGAAAAAATATCCGGAATATGAATATTTTTTGGGCAGCCTTCCGTGCAGTAATGACATGCGGTGCACGGTATTGCGGACGAATTCCCCATAATACGCTGAGCTTTCTGAATGATCTTTTGCTCGTCTTCGTTTAGCGGTTTGAAATCACGCATATAGGAAAGGTTATCCTCCATCTGCGCGGTGTTTGACATGCCCGAAAGAACTGACAGTACACCGGGTAGCGAAGCAGCAAACCTTATTGCCCATGAAGAGCAGGACGCGTTCGGAGCGTAATCCTTAAAGAGTTTTTCAACTTCTTTTGGCGGATCCGCCAGATTTCCGCCCTTTACGGGTTCCATAATCACGATCTGCTTGCCGTGTTTCCTTGCCACCTCATAATTTGCACGGGACTGAACGGACGGATTTTCCCAGTCCGCATAATTTATCTGAAGCTGAACGAAATCTACTTCAGGATGCGCGGTCAAAAGCTTATCCAGCAGATCCGGACCTGCGTGAAAAGAAAAGCCGATATTTTTAAGCGTGCCTTTTTGTTTTTGCTGAGAGACAAAGTCCCACAGACCGAATTTATCATATTTTGCATAATTATTATCCATTATCGCGTGCAGAAGATAATAATCAAAATAACCCGCGCCCGTGCGTGAAAGGCTTGTTTCAAGCTGCTTTTCCGCTGCTTTTTTATTGGCGGCAACATTTACGTTGAGCTTGGTTGCAAGCGTATATGCATCTCGCGGATACCTTGAAACAAGCGCCTTTTTAGCAGCCGCCTCCGAACCGAGATACACATAGGCCGTATCAAAATATGTAAAACCGGAATCTATGAAAAGATCCACCATTCTTTTGGTCTGCTCAATATCCGTGAACGGGCCTTTTTTAGGCAGACGCATGAGACCGAATCCTAATTTTTTCATATAAAATCCTCCTTCTGATATTATACCATTTATATTATATCAAAAACGTGTTTATTTTTAAAGAAGGGTTATGGATTTACTTTCCGAAAATCAGTCGCACGGCCTTAAAGGCCCATAGAAATAAGACGCCGTTGCGCCTCCGTCAATAAGAAAGTCCGCGCCTGTGATAAACGCGCCCTTATCACTCATGAGAAGTTCGGCAACATTTGCCACTTCATCTGCCGTACCCGGCCTGCCGGCAGGGCATTTTGCAAACTTATTTTTATAGAAATCCCCGCGCGGACCGTTAAATTCATCTATGGCAAGCGGAGTGACTATGATCCCGGGTGAGATCGAATTGATGCGCGCGCCTTTTTTGCCCCATTTAACGGATTCTGACATAACTCTTTTTTCATTGCAGCGCTTTGCCATTTGATAAGCATGAAGGGTGTCGCGGATATGTTCCGGCTGAAGAATATCAAGGTCAAGCAGATCCTCCGCCGGGGTCACGGCAAGAAGCTCGTCTTCCTTTGGCGTTAACGCCGGCATGCGGTGACCGGACTGGCTGGAGATAGTAACACCCACGCCGCCTGCTTTTATTGCTTTTCCGACTTCCTCAAGCAGAACCGCAGTGCCGTAAAGATCAACTTTTAAAATGGCTTCAACGGGCGCCTGGCTCGGTGATACGCCGGCAGCGTTTACAAGCATTGTAATATCGCCGTATTCCTGCGCCTTGGCGATCATATTTTTGATGGATTCCCGTGAAGAAAGATCCATCTCAAAAGGCTCGGTATCAAAACCGGCGCCGTTCATGATTTTTGAAACGGCCGTTGCGTTTTGGATGCTCTTATCTCCTATAACGATCTTCATTCCATAACCCATTCTGCGGGCGATCGCCATACCTATCTGCCCTGCTCCTGTTAAGATCATAACATTTTTCATAATAACTGCCTCCGAAATAAAGTATATCTTTTTATAATAAACCTGCCCGTAAGGATCGCTGTGATCTAAGACTTATGACCGCCGAAAACAAGAAAATCCGAATGATCAAGCAGTTCGTCTATTTGGGCTATCTCCCGATCGGTCAGTATTATATCGGCGGACGTGAGATTTTCTTTTAATCTTTCCGGTTTCCTGCTGCCGGGGATCGGTATTATCCACGGCTTTTTGCAGAGCATCCAGGCAAGCGATATTTGAGCCGGGGTCGCGTTTTTCCGCTTAGCAAGATTGTTCAGCATATCCGTAAGCGTTTTGGCACGCTCCACCCCCTCTTTTGTATACTGCGGCATATCTCCCCTGTAATCAGCGCTGCCCTCAAACTTTGTGTTCTGATCATAGCAGTTTGTTAAAAATCCGTTTGCCATAGGCGAAAACGCGACGAGCGCGATTTTGAGTTCCTCAAGTAACGGAAAAAGAGATTCATGCCAGCGCGCCATCATGGAGTAGCGGTTCTGTACCGCCGAGACACGGCAAACTGAATCCGCGCGGCGCAAATAATCCTCCGTTGCCTCCGAAATTCCCCATTCGCGTATCTTTCCCTCTTTCATAAGCTGCGCCATTACCTCGGCCACCTCTTCCGGCTCTACATTCGGATCTATCCTATGCTGATAATACAGGTCGATATAATCCGTACCAAGACGCCTAAGGCTGCCCTCAACAGATCTGCGGATCGTTTCGGGGCGGCTGTCCAGTATCAGACGGTCACGCGCATGTTTTACTCCGAATTTTGTTGCGATCACAACCTCTGAACGAACTTGTTTCAGCGCTGCTCCAACGAGTTCTTCATTATACGACATACTGCCGTCCTCATACATGCCCGTGTAGCATTCCGCCGTATCAAAGAAATTATATCCCATATCATGTGCAGCGGAAATCACACGGACTGCCTGTTTCTTTTCAAGCGGCGCGCCGCTTGCGTGGCTCAGGCCCATACAGCCCATTCCCACGGACGATACCTTTAAGCTGCCTATCTTTCGATATTCCATGACCGCTCCCCCTTTTATAGATCTAAAAGCATTTGCGCAAACCTTTTACAAATCTATTTTACCTTATTTGCAGAAATAAGCAATTCCGGTTTCCAATCAATTTAATAAGTTTTACTTATATGAAAAAGAGCCGGATCAAACCGGCTCATCCGTTCATCTATTCAGTATATTTATAAAACCGGGGACAAAACGTAAAATGAGCGCTTTTGGGGCTATTCGCCCTTGCCGCTCAAAAGATCACGCAGGATATTTGCAAACTCCTCAACATAGTACCCGCCGCGTGATTTCTGCCAGAAAATGCAGTAATTACGCATGATCCGGTTTTCTCCGCTGAACACAGGCAATCTTTTAACCGATTCACCGCACGCAGGAAGAGTGCCGGCGTTTTCTATTGGCAGAAACCCGCGGGAGTCTGCAACAAGCAGCCTCGCCTGCTCCAGATTTTCCGCAAACAGGAACTCTCCGGAAAATCCGAGTGTATTTTCATAATAATCCTGTTCCGCTCTCTGATGCTCGGCGGAAGAGATCAGGATGCAGGGAATACTTTTTAGATCCGAAAGCTCAAGAAAATCGCGGCCGCTCAAACTGTTATTTGCAGATATTTCTGCAAACAGCCCGCATTTTGCAAGAACTATATTCACATAATCATCGGAAAAGGCACGGCGCTGATCGCTGATCGCCAGATCTATCCGACCTGTTTTAAGCATTGCATAAAGCCCTTCGTGCGTTGAGCTGACTATGCTTATTGATATTTCCGGGTACCGCCCGCAAAAGCGAGCCATTGCCAGGTTAAGCTCCGTGCCGCTGTAATTATTCAGATAACCGATCTTAAGTTCGGCGGCTCCCCCGTTAGCTATTCTGACCGTTTCACGGCATATCTCATTTGCATCTGCGAGCAAGATCCGCGCCCTTTTTAAAAGGTATTCCCCGGCCGCAGTCAGAGCCAAGCTGCGGTTGCGTCTTTCTATAAGTTTTACTCCCAGCTCGTTTTCGAGCGCCTGTACCTGCTGGGATATTGCCGATTGCGATATATAGCAGTTCTCCGCCGCTTTTGTAAAGCTGCCGCATTCCGCCACGGCAACAAAATACTTCATCTGTCTCAACAGCATTTGTCCACTCCGCTCCTGTTCTTTATTGATTTAAACGGACCGCGCCGCTGCTTGCGGCGGGAGCCGGGCTTGCATAAGCAAGCGAATTTCATGCCGCACCGATTTCCATTATAAAAATCGTTTTTATCAAGGGAACTTTCCATCCTTACCCTCCCGACAGCACACAGCTGCGGACTTTTTCAGTCAGCTGCCGTGTATATGCTTTTTAAATATTCATTAAGCGCCGCCTCATCCCTTGCCCGCAAAAAATTTTTTTGAGGGGTATCGAACCCGGAACGGGTTATCAGCTTTACCGTTTCCTCAAGTGTGTGCCAGCCGACAGTCGTTTTGTTTTTTCGCTCATCGCTTGTAAATGACGGGGCCAGAAGCATACTGTTTGTTGTAACAACAAAATAATATGAAATCTGTGTATAATCGCAATGCGCTCTGTTTTCCTCAATAACGCCCAAATCATCTATGCTGTCACAGGAACATCCCGTTTCTTCTGTGATCTCGCGTTTCAGGGCAGAGAGCACACTCTCCTTTTCTTTGATCCCGCCGCCGGGAAAAGAATAAAGACCAAAATCTTCAGAATAGACCAGTGCATACCTATCCTCTTTGTTTTTAAGTATTGCCCTTGCAGTCAGGCGCGGTTTTGCATTGGAAAGTTCCGTAGTCCCTATTATATCATAATCTGTTATTTGTTTAATCAGCTTCACAGCCTCAACTGCTTTCGTTTCAATTTGTGCAATTTATTATACAGCATTTTCTTTTCAAGAGCAATGATAGAATAAGATTACCGATTTATATAAAAGATTACTGTTTAATGGGCCTAAATTTCCGTTTTTTGTATTGTTCGGCCGTTTTTCTTATGATAAAATTTATATGTCAAAGCTATATAATACTGGAAGGTGATTTTATGAAAGCCATCAAAAAAGCTGCCAAAGCAGTCGGTTCGCGCGCCGGGGCATTTATTTTCTTTGCGTTTTCCGCCTTGGCGTTCACGTTCTTTTACAGCAGCAACTGGGCATACGGCTGGATCTCCGAGCTGTACCCGCTGGGCGAAGGGTTTATTACTCTGATGCTTTGCATAACCGGCATATGCGCAGGATTGTCGCTTATCATGCTGCTTATCCATGCCTTTGGTGAGAACCAGATAAACAGCAAAGCAGTTAAAATATACACCATCATACACAGTATCTCTGCCGTACTCAGCATAATCACGTTTATTTATACATTTATACTGCTTTTCGGCATAGACCAGGGCTTTTCCGCAGCAGGGTTTTCAAAGGGCTTCAACAGTCTGCTCCCGAATATAGGTTACCTTGGCGCCGCGCTTGCAGCCGCACTTGCTGTTGCCGTTGTACAGACGCCGAAAAAAGCGGCTAAAACAGTTGTTGCCTGTGTTGTTATAGCGGCGTTGACGATCAGCCCGACAGCACTTTCCGGAATAGGCGGTTCTGCTTCAAGTGATGATCTGCCGCCTGTAACACTTCAATCGGAGGATCTTATGGACGGAGCGCAAATCGTTTATGAAAGTCTAAAACAGGGAGAAAAGGCAGACGCTGAAAACCTGCTGGCAGATAACGGCAAGTGCTGGACCGCGCAGGATCCTGACCGTATGCCGGCAAACGCCGAAGCGGATATAAACAACAGTTATGTTGAGATCCAGCTTGACGGTCGGCAGACATTTAACACTGCGATAATTGAAGAGGTCGGCAATGAGGCGCAGTACTTTCGTCTCCAGGCGCTGATCAACGGCGAATGGGAAACGGTCTATCAGAGCGAAAAAATACAAACGCAGCGCCTTTGCAGTTTTGACGCTGTAACAACTGACCGCATACGGCTTTCCATTGATAAGTTCAGGGACAGTAATACTCCGGTAAAAATCAGATCTATAAAACTTTTTAACGAGCCTCAGCGCGCGCCGGAAAACTTTGAAGTTACCGCATACCAGCGGCTTGACGGCGATGTGCCGACCGAGATACTGGCCCGCGGTGACGAATATGTGGCAAACTACGCGCGTTTTTATGATGTGTACAGCACAATCATCGTTTTCGGCGCTGTACACTGGGATGAAAACGGGAACATGGGCTTCGGTGACGGCGGAGAAGAGCAGTTTGCGCGTGAGATAGAGGCGCTTAAGGAAATCATTTCCCGCCGCTCTAATCCCGAACATGAGGTCAAGCTTGTTATAACAGCCCTTGCGGACGGCACATGGGGAGAAGGACATAACGGCGTGAATGGCTACATGGCCCAATACTGGGAACCGATCGCCGATAAAATCGCTGCTTTTGCGGCAAAATATGATTTTGACGGCGTTGACATTGACTGGGAATACCCGCAAACTGCTTCGGACTGGGATAATTACGACAAATTTATTGCGCATCTTGATGATGAACTGCAAAAGGCGAATCCTGACGCGATCCTTACCGCCGCGCTCTCCGCGGGAAGTCTTGGAATGAGCAAGGAAACGCTTGACCGGCTCGATCAGATCCAGTTTATGGCATATGACGGAAGCGATGAGGACGGATACCAGAGTTCGCTTCAGCAGGCGCAGGAAGGGCTGCAGGCATTCATAGATAACGGTGCGGACATAAGCAAAATAAATATAGGCATTGCAGCTTACGGCAGACCCGTAAACGGCACGCCATACTGGGCAACATGGCGCGATCTTGACGAGGCGAATTACTGGGACAACAAATACTATACTGTTCACGATGCAGATCAGGTTTACGAGGGCACCTTCTGCTCCCCCGCACTTGCGGGCGACAAAACGGCATACGCGCTGTTTACCGGCTGCGGCGGCGTAATGGTATTCAGAGTTGCGTGTGACAAGACCATGGACGATCCGAACAGCGTTGCCTGCGGAATAGAAAACGCGCTCAACAGATATTTTATAAACTGGTGACGTAAAGAAGGGAGGATAATATCCTCCCTTCTTTACATATATCTCAATTTAATAATATAGGAAAAAGCAACGGCAAATGCATCCGGAACATGATCAGGAAAAGACAGAGGTCTTGCAGCGCCCGATCTGTCCTGCTAAGCAAAGCAAAAAAGTAAATCCTCCGATACCGGGGACAGAAAAGTGAAACAGCATTGTCAGCACAGCGGGAATTTCAAAGGTTCATTTAATCATCTTTGCTCTTTTCTTTAAATTGCGTTTCGAATTTTCTTTTACATGCACTCCGTTAAGATCTCGTATATTTCATCACGGCTGAGTTCGCGCGGATTACTTTTGATAATGTTACACGTATCCGCTATCTGCCTGAGTATTTCGGGAGTGATAATGATCTTTGACCTGAGTTCTGTAAGCTTAGCAGGAAGACCGCATTTAAGTATAAATTCTGACAACGCATCCAGCCCTTTTTGCGCACTGTCTTTTCCAAAGACTTCCTTTGCAAAACGGCCGAATTTTTCCGGAGCGTCCTTCACAATATGGCGGTAATAAACCGGCTGTATTACTGCAAGTCCCTGCCCGTGATTGCAATCTGTATACGCGCCTAACTGATGCTCTATCTGGTGGGCCTGAAAATCGGTCGACCTGCCCACCTTAAGTATGCCGTTTTCAGCCATTGCCGAATCCCACATAAGATTTCCGCGTGCCTGCATATCATTAATATCCCCTGCGATTCTGCGCATATTGGCCACTGTATTCCGCATAACCGCCAGTGCAATATCGTCTGAAACGTTTCCCTCATCAGAGGTGCCAAAATAGGTTTCCATTGCGTGACTCAGTGTATCAAAGGCCCCCGAAAGCACCTGGATGGGAGGTACCGTTGCAGTATATGCCGGGTCAAGTATTGCAAATGACGCACCGGTACCGACTATGGGGCCTTTCCACATTTTTTCCTCATATGTGATTACGGCTCCGGAATTCATTTCAGCACCCGTACCCGAAGCGGTCACTACTGCGCCCAAAGGTATGCCTGACTGAGGAAATTTTCCGGAAACATATTCCATGTCCCATATATCCTCATCAAGCTTTGCCTGAGCGGAGATCACCTTGCAGCAATCCGTTACGCTGCCGCCGCCCACGGCAAGAATAAAATCAACGTTTTTTTCTTGTGCAAGCGCCGCCCCTTCCTGAGCCTTGGCATATGTGGGATTTGGCGTTATACCTGAGAAATCGACCACTTCTTTTCCCGCGCTTTCCAAAATACTTTTGATTTCCGAATAGATACCGTTTTTTACTATTGAGCCGCCGTAGGCAAGCATAACCGTTGTGCCCATATTGGGAAGCTCATTTTTCAGGGAATGAGCAGCGGTATCCTCCCCGAAATAAACTTTTGTTGGATAAGAATAAATAAATTTTTCCACAGTATTCACTTTCCTTTCCGGCTTTAAAGGCCATAAAACAGCGGCGTTTTAAAACTTGGAATATACTGCTTGCATATTTTTTGTTTTAATAGTATAATCCGATAGAAACAGCCGCTTTCTACAACCGATTATACTATGCGGTTGTAACTACCGGTCAAGACTTTTTTCAAAAAAATATAAAATTTTAAGTTTATGAAAAGAGGATGAATCTATGTATACGATGATGCAGGTCTGCAGGGAAACAAATATGACATATCAGGCTTTGAAATATTATTGCAATGAAGGGCTTATACCGAATGTGAAAAGAGACGCGAACAACCGCAGGATATTTGACGAGCGCGACGTTAAATGGATAAAAGATCTTGTATGCCTGAAAAAATGCGGTATGAGCATCCAGGAGATGAGAGTATACCTTGAGCTTTGCCTTGGCGGTGAAGCCACTATTCCGCAGCGAAAGATAATGCTGGAAAAGAAACAGGCGGCTTTAAGAGATACCATAAAAGAGTTAGAAGACAGCGTTGCATATATTGACTGGAAACAAAATTTCTATAATGAGGTGCTTTCCGGAAAACGTCCGTATATAAGCAATCTGATACCTCCTCAGGAATGATCTGAAACTGCATTTGATAAAAGATGACCGGCTCGCCTTATGTATGCGAACCGGTCATCTTTACATACTGCACCCGCACTTAATTTTTCTTTCTTGCTTTAGTCTTTTTTATTATCACCGCAGCGCCTGCCGCAATACCGGCGGCAAATATAGATGCAGCGACACAGGCGGCGATCTTAAGAGCGGTGTTTCTTAAAACGAGCGGATACTCTGTAAGGATATATTCATCCATCGTCACGCCGACCTCGTGAGGCTGCTCAATATCATGCTCGCTCATAAGAGACGTAAATTCCGAAAAAGCGTCTTTTTTTCTGTTATAAAGCAGATTGCCCTCGTTCATAACGGCATAGAGTATATTTATTTTTATCTCTTCAAGGCATCCGATGATTCTCTCATCCCCGCCTGCCTCATGGATTGCGGAATTGATAAGCTCAAGATATTTGTCATTATTCTTTTTTGACAGATAATCGCCGCTGTGCTGAGCCACGCTGTCGTAAAGATCAAGATCCTTTGCGCCGTTTTTCAGTTCGCTGTTCATCATATCCAGATAATCGGCAACATAAACAGCCGCCGGGCCGTATGTTACATTTAAATACTTTGCGATGACCGCGCTGACGTCAATACCGTTATCCCAGAGTTGCTTTGAAAGCACATAAGAACGCAGGCGTGCCATTTCATCATTCTTTTCCCTGCTGCCCTGATGGAAAACAGCTTTCACATTATTATCAAGATACAGACTGTGATTATCTTTCTGCACATCAAAGTTCGGATACGGCATTAACAGATTCTGAAAATCAATAACGTAATCCCATATAAGCAGATTATTGCATACGGCGCTCCAGTCTTCGATCAAGTCTTTTGCTTTTTGCGCTTTCTCGGAAGCGCCGTAATAATAGCTGTAAAGCTGGCCCGTATTTATAGGGCAGAGAACGATATTTACATTTTCCTCGCAAATCATCCCTTTCGGCACTGCTTCATTATAAAAATACGCAAGGGTAGAAATGATCTTATCCGGAAATTTTTGCGCAAGGGAATTGATAACAGGCAGCATCGTGCCCATCATTGAACCTGTTTTTTCAAGAACAACAGCGCAGTTTGCACACTTGCAGTAATCATAATTATCGTTAAGGCTGAAATCCCAGTATTTTTTATCCGGCTCTGCCTGCATAAGTTCCGCCATCTTCTGCTCGATTATGGGATAAACTTCAGGATTCGTCAGACAAAGCTGGGCAGGTTCACCGTCAGCATTATAGGAAAAATATTCCGGGTGCGTTTCCCGATACTCCTCAGGACTTACAAAAGTGAACGAGGAATGGCACCAGGTGCCCCAGCCGGCATTCTGCTCTATATTTTCCGCTACCGCGCCGTTGTTTTTCAGTTTTCTGTACCAGCCGTTCTGAGCGACCTCATACTGAAACACCTTGCGCCATGCAAAATCAGGGTTGCTTATATAAACTTCCGGCTCAAAATACACAGTGGGAAATTCCGGCACATAATCATAATCCTCACGCACAAACATGCATTCCAGTTTATCCTCAAGGAATCCGTAAATGCCGTTGTAGATATCTTCATCGCTGAGAGTCAATATGTAGATCTCACCATGATCAAGGCTGACAAGATAACCGTCGTCTTTAATCTTTGAAGTATCAACGCTTTCAGCAATTGCAGTATGCCCAATGCTTATAAAATTACCGCCGCCAAAGTTGCTTTCCGGCACGGCAGGGAACATATTGCCGTTTGCGCCGATGACTTTGTTGAGATACTGCGAAAGTTCATTTGCCGCAGAGATAACGGTTTCAGAGGCATCTGCCGGATAAACAACAGTGAAATCACTTGCCCCATCTTCAGCGAAAAGAATAGCCCCGGCACTGCCGTTTGCAAATTTCTCTCTTTTTTCTTCCTCGTTGTAATCGTTTATGCGTGACGCCACATCAAGTGTTTCGCTTGACATAAGCGGTTCACTTTCACTGCCTGATGCGAAGGGCCAAAAGCAGGACAGTAAAATAATTGCGGACAACACAAATGCAAAAAGTTTTTTCATATCATTATTCTCCAGGTGTTCATTTATCTTTTACCGGTGTGTTTTTTACCGTAGGTCGGGCGTTTGTTTTTATTATTCGCATGAGAAGACACAAAAGGAATAAGGCAGTTTTTACCGTTTCCGATAAGATCCTGCCTGCGCGCTTTTCGTAAAGCCTCCTCGCAGAGTTCACGCTTTTTGGGATCATAATACTGAAGAAGCGCACGCTGCAATGCCTTTTCATGCGGCGTTTTCGCAACATAAACGGGCTGCATTGTATAAGGATCAAGCCCCGTATAAAACATACAGGTAGAGATTGTGCCGGGAGTCGGATAAAAATCCTGCACCTGTTCCGGGCGGATATGATTTTTCTTTAAAAAGCAGGCAAGTTCGATTGCGTCGTCAAGCGTTGACCCGGGATGGCTGGACATAAGATACGGCACAAGATACTGTTCTTTATGCACGGAATTCGTATAGCTGAAATACCGTTTTGAAAATTCAATATACGCTTCTATATGGGGTTTGCCCATTTTATCTAGCACTGCGGCGCTGCAGTGTTCCGGCGCTACCTTCAACTGACCGGAAACATGGTGTTTCACCAGTTCTTTAAAAAAAGTGTCATCCTTATCCTGCAAAAGATAATCGTATCTTATTCCGCTTCTGATAAACACCTTTTTGATATTCGGAAGACTGCGGACACTGCGCAGTATATCAAGATATTCGCTGTGGTCCGCAATAAGATTCGGGCAGGGCTTAGGGGCGAGGCATTTTTTGCCCTTGCAAAGCCCGTGGGTCAGCTGGAAATCGCAGGACGGCCGGCGGAAATTTGCCGTGGGACCGCCTATATCATGGATATACCCTTTAAATCCAGGCATCTCAGTAATAAGTTTTGCTTCATTCAGGATACTCTCTTTGCTGCGCGAGGTAACATAACGCCCCTGATGAAACTGGATAGAGCAAAAATTGCATCCCCCGTAGCAGCCCCTGTTATGCGTTATGGAAAAGCGCACTTCCTCTATTCCGGGAACGCCCCCAAGCGCCTCATAAGACGGATGATAGGCGCGCATATACGGCAGGGAATAGACTTGATCAAGTTCGTCAGTTTCAAGCGGCGGCATTGGTTCATTTTGAACAAGCATCAGTTTGCCGTGCCTCTGGCGAACTGCCCTGCCGCGAATATGATCCTGCTCGTCCTGCTCCACACGCACGGATTTAGCGTATTCTTTTTTGGAATTTATACAGTTTTCAAGCGAAGGCACTTCAACGCCCCTGTACGGCGTGTCACGCACATCCACAGCGTAACAGGTGCCTTTTATATCGGTGAGGGAACGGACGGTTTCGCCCGAATCAAGGCGGCCGGCGATCTCAGTTATCTGCTTTTCACCCATGCCGTAAATAAGAATATCGGCGCCGGAATCGATCAGGACGGACGGCATGATCTTATCCGCCCAGTAATCATAATGGGCAAAACGGCGCAGTGACGCCTCCAGCCCGCCGATGATGAGCGGCGAATCAGGATAAAGCCGCTTGATTATTCTGGAATAGACTGTAACGGCTCTGTCCGGCCTTTTACCGGCCTTTCCGCCCGGTGTATAAGCGTCGTTGCTGCGGATCTTTTTGGCGGCGGTGTAATGAGCGACCATGGAATCTATATTGCCTGCCGTAACGAGGAAACCGAGGCGCGGCGTACCGAACTGGGTAAAATCAGAATCTTTTTTCCAATCCGGCTGGCTTAATATAGCAACTTTAAATCCTTCGTTTTCAAGCACACGTGAAATGATGGATACACCGAAAGACGGATGATCGACATAAGCATCACCCGTAACATATACGAAATCGACCTGATCCCAGCCGCGGCTTTTACATTCTTTTGCATTTATAGGAAGAAACGAACCCATAGCATTCTCCTAAATATTAATGATCATAAACTACCCGTTTTATTTTAACATACAGGCTCTTATATTTGCAACACGCGGCTGCGCTTAAAAAATTAAATTCATTCATTTTCTTCATTGACAGGCTAAGGCTTGTGTGATATATTAATTGCAAATTCAGAAAAAGAGGTGAGAATATGGACGGCAGTTCACGAAGTACGGGCGCGGCAGACAATACTTTTATGAAAATCGCGGCTTGTTTCGGCCGCCCGTATTTTTCCTTTTAATATATAGGATACAAGTATATATTCCAAGTATTGTTTACCATTGCCCTACCCCGTAAGAACGCTATCAAGAGTTTTTTGCGCCTTAAACAGGGGCAGTGGATTTTTTATGCCCTTTTGTGTAAAAAATCTTTAAAACAAAGCAAATTACAGAAGGGAGATATGCAAAATGGAAAACAAAAACTTTAAGAACCAGGCAAAACAACACCCTGATTACCAACACGAACTTATTGATATAATACGAAGCAACCTTCCGCCGAAAGCGCTTAAGCAAAAACTGCTTGACTACCATGAAAACGACACGGCCGCAGTTCTGGAATCGCTAAGCAGAGACGAAAGACTGAAAATATACAATATTTTAGATCCCGAAACACTTTCCGACATTTTGGAATATACGGATGATTTCGGAATGTATTTTAAAGAGCTGGGCACTAAAAAGCAGGCTCAGGTTCTAAGCGAGACTGAAGCGGACTCCGCTGCCGAATACCTGAAACAGCTTGGAAAAACGGAACGAAAGACTCTTATTGATCTTATGGATGATGAGAGCAAAAAGGCCGTGCTTTTAGTTGCGTCTTTTGACGAGGATGAGATCGGAAGCCGCATGACAACGAATTTCATAAAGATCAGATCAGGTATTGGCATAAAAGAAGCTATGACTCAGCTTGTCTCCCAGGCAGCGGATAACGACAATGTTTCCACCATATACGTTATTGACGAAAACAGCGAATTTTACGGCGCGATAGATCTTAAAGATCTGATAATAGCACGGCAGAACACCGTTTTGGACGATATAATCCTGACATCATACCCTTATGTATACGCCGATGAGGAGATCGACGACTGCGTTGAACGATTAAAGGATTATTCCGAGGATTCCATTCCTGTGCTGGACAGCAGAAACAGGCTTGTAGGCGTTATAACCTCACAGGACATAATTGAGATCGTTGATGAAACACTTGGAGAAGATTACGCGAAACTCGGAGGTCTTTCTTCTGAAGAAGACATAAAAGAACCTGTTAAAACGAGCGTGAAAAAGCGACTGCCGTGGCTTATCGTTCTGCTGGGACTTGGAATGATCGTATCAAGCGTTGTGGGAATGTTTGAAAACATAGTTGCGCAGCTGACTATACTTGTGTGCTTTCAGTCTCTGGTGCTTGACATGGCGGGGAACGTAGGCACGCAATCCCTTGCTGTAACAATTAGAGTGCTTGCCAATGATGATCTGAAATTCAGCGAAAAAATACGGCTGATGGCAAAAGAGACAAAAACGGGATTTATTAACGGCATATTGCTTGGAATCGCATCATTCGTATTCATAGGGCTTTACATATTTCTGTTTAAGGAACGCGTTCTTTCATTTGCCTTTGCCGTTTCCGCCTGTATAGGTGCGGCAATGCTCATATCAATGGTCTTGTCCAGCTTCACGGGCACCGCAATTCCCTTGATATTCAAAAAGATCAAAATCGATCCCGCAGTGGCCTCCGGTCCGCTGATAACAACGGTAAATGACCTTGTTGCCGCAATATCATATTACGGTCTTGCATGGCTCTTTCTGCTTCAGATCATGAGAGTCTGACCGGGAATCAAGATAAACAGAGATAAGGACCCGATCTGCCATCCGCAGATCAGGTCCTTGTTCATTACTCATTCTCTTTAATCTTTTCACGAAATGTTTTGCCGTAATATCTTTTGAGCAGACGCTGAGTCTGCCTTTCGCATACGCCAAGCTTTTGCGAAAGCTCCTTAAGAGTGAAGCCGCGCTCATAAAGAAACATGTTTTCTATTATAAGAAAACGCATATCGTTAAGATTTTCGTTTTTTCGGTCCACATAATCATCAAACGGCGAATACAGGCGCGTTACCCTTGTTAAAAGATTCATCATAAGACCTGCCGCCGCATATTCCCTGCCCGGCATTTTACCCTTAAATTCGCGCACGATCTCAGCTGCGCAGCCGGTTTCAAATTCCTGATGATAAAAAAAGCGCGTTTCAAGAAAGAGCTTTGCCATGTCATTCAGCTTTGGTTCGTTCTTTTTCTGGATATAAATAAAAATATCTTTTACCGGATCATTTTTATCCGGTATCTGGGAATGATTTACGCCGGGACCCGTAACAAAAAAATTGCCCGCATGCATTTTATATTCACCTGAGCCGGTAAGCAGAGTTCCGCTTCCGCCAAGTATAAAGTGGAGCTCATAGCTGTTTTGAGAATGGCAGTGCATGGGTATAATATCATCAAGCTTTCCGCTGCCGCAGTCGGCAAGTGTAAAACGCACGCCGTTCCATTCAAATTCGATCATAGAAACACCGTCCTAAACAGTATCAGCATAGCACAAATACGACAATTTTTCAATAAAGATGTCGTGTTTTATACAATAGCGTATGATATAATTTTATTGGTGATAATATATGAATTTTAAAATTATAAAAAAAGGTGTCTGCCTGCTGCTTGCAGGTACCATCGCAATGTCTTTTGCCGCGTGCGCGCCGGAAACAGCGGACGTGAGCGAAATCTTTGATGAGGAAAACAAGATCTCCTACTGCACAACATACAAAAAGCTTTCCGAAACAAAAAAGAATAAAACGGACAGCTGG
Source organism: uncultured Clostridium sp. (assembly GCA_958422185.1). GTDB lineage: Bacteria > Bacillota > Clostridia > Oscillospirales > Acutalibacteraceae > Eubacterium_R. The sequence continues at coordinate 65,813 of CATZNW010000006.1, read as the reverse complement.
CGTCAGGGAATGGTGAGCGGAAACGGCAGACAGGGCGTTATAACAAGCGGCGCGCCCTACAGCGATACTCTAATCTTTCAAAATATTCATTTTATAATGCCGAATCAGAATGTGCGCTATTGTCCGGATACTTCAGACGAACTTGAAACTGTTAAGCAAAACATTATTAACGGGCAGGATATAACGGACGATTCGAGCTATGACGATGTTTATTACTATCATCCTGGCGGTGAACTCAGGATCACTCAGGAAGATGAAAATGAAAGCAATTATGTGCGCTACACAAATTACGAAACCGCCGAGGCAGGCGTCAGATATACTGACAAGAACGGCACTTGGGAAAGAAGCACGTTTACTTCACGCGCAGACGACGTAACAATAACGAAAATCTCCGAATCTGACACGGGTACAAAAGTAAACGTTACGCTTTCATTTGACGATATTTCCGTGCTTGCAAATTATGGGGACGGCAATGAAAAGGATATTCAGTATAAAAAAGTTGCGCCTGAAAACGGCGATTACCTGGCATTTGTTGCCCACTACCCTAACTATGAAAACAGCGAACTCAGAAACGGCGGCTATGCCACGCTGACTTACATAATCAACGAAGGCGGTACGAAAAGCAGAATCAACGGCGGCACTGTTGACGATGAACAGTATGCCGGAAACGATAATCCCCAGATACAGATAACGGGTGCCGATCATGTTTATCTAATAACCGTTTCAGACCGCACATACGATATGGGAGAGTTTAAGGAGTTTGCCGCTGCCGATCATTACGCTCTGCTGGATGAACTTGCGGAGAAATGCACATCAGCAGCGGAAAAATACAGCGAAAACACAACGTTTGACTATGACGCGGCGCTAAACGAGCACACAGCTATATATCAGCCGCAGTTTGACGCGGTAACACTTACGCTGAATTCAGGGGCAGGCAATGTTTCCAACGAAGCGCTTATAAAAGACGCTAAAGGCAAAGATACGATTAGCAGCGCACTTGCGCAAAGAGCGTTTTATTCCGGAAGATACGCCTACCTTTGCTGTGCCGGTTATTCAACAAGCAGGCTTTACGGCATGTGGACGGGCGAATGGAACACCGGATGGGGCAGCAAATACACAATGGACGCGAATGTTAATCTGCAGATCTCTTCTATGAACACCGGAAACATCAGTTCCGCGCCCATAGGCTATGTATATTTCCTGCTGAGGCAGATGCCGGACTGGGAAGAGAACGCGCTTGCAACGCACGGCTATACTGACGCTATTCAGGCGCCGGTAAATACGGACGGAGACAAGGCAGTGATCACAGAAACGGCATATCCTTATCCCTTCAGATACTGGAACGCCGGCACGGCATGGATGCTTTATCCGCTTTATGAAACGCTGCAGTGTTACGGCGATATTCAGATACCGCTCAGCGATGAGTTTGACCTTGACTCCCTTAAGAGCGTGCTTTCCGTTACGGCAGATGATCTGACGGACGGTGATATCCAGGCTATAAAAGACCGCGGTTATCTTGATCTCAGAACAGAGATACTTTTACCTCTGCTTACAAAAGCCGCTAACTATTGGGATCAGATGCTTTCGCCCGATTATTACACGGATGCAAACGGTAACATTCATTATGAAAGCGGAAAAACAACACTTGAGGACGGCGAGTATTACTGCATACTGCCGAGTTATTCGCCTGAAAACAACCCGGCAAACTACCCGAGCCCGTCTACCGCGAACTGCGCGATTGATATTTCCGCCTGCAACAGCAATCTGGAAATGCTTACAGACATTATGAAAAGCATTGACCCGAACGCGGACACAGACAAATGGGAAGAACTCAAAGAAAAGCTGCCGCCGTACCTTTACGATGAAACCGGCGCGCTGAAAGAATGGGCGTGCAACCAGTTTGAAGAAAACAACGAACACAGGCACCTCAGCCATCTTTACTGCGCATGGCCTATGATGGAAACACAAGACGATGAAAAACTGCGCAGCGCATGCATTCAGGCGGTTGAAAACAGAGAGGCGGAAAATGAGGCAAGCCATGCGCTTGTTCACAGAAGTCTGATCGCCGCAAGGCTGAAGGACCGCGGCGCTCTGAGCGACGCGCTTGCTGATCTTATGAACAGCAGGATCTACTATAATTCCCTCATGACGAATCATAATTTTGACAGAAGCAGCTGCTACTGCACTGATTTTGCAATAGGTTACCTCGGGATAATCAGCGAAAGTCTTGTTTTTTCAGACACAGGCGTTATGGAGATACTTCCGTGCCTGCCGACAAGCGGTTTTGACACAGGCAGCATAACAGGAATACGCGCAAGGACAAGAGCAGTTATAGACGATCTCACATGGGATATCAACGCCGGCACGGCAAGCGTTACGATCACCTCAGACATTGCGCAGACAATTGACGTATCCTGCGGACTGTCGCAGGAAACACGGTCCGTTCCATTCTCTGCCGGCGAAACAAAAACGATTGAATTTAATATGTGAGTATTAAGCGAAAAACAGCGGCCGGGTACTTCCCGGCCGCTTTCTTTGCCTAATTTTGATTTTCGAACGATCACTGATCGGAACCATGCTTTTCTTTAAGGATACGAACGTCCTCATCCACCTGTTTTTTATGAAGCGGATACCAGAACCACAAAACGACCGCAAGAAGGATAAAACCCACCGCAGGAACAAGAGTAGCTATATCAAATATCCCCTCTTTAACCTCAGGGTCAAATCCGGTCGTTTCATTATAGCCGACAAGCGAAAGCAAGCCGCCTACGAGACCCGATGTGGCAGCCTGACCCATTTTACGTGCAAAAGAATAAAGGCCGTAAACAGCGCCGTCTTCTCTTATACCGTTTTTGATCTCCGAATAATCTATAACATCCGTTACAAGCGCCCATGCCACTATCTGGAACACACCTAACCCTATCCAGCTTATCATCTGAAAAGCAGCGTAAACAAATACGTTCTGCGGGCGGATAAAATAAAGCACTATGCAGATTATACCCGCAGCAAAGTTTGAGACCGCGCCTATCTCTGCCTTTCCGAATTTGTTGGCAAGAGGCTTTGCGGCGAATGCGGCAACAACCATTCCTACGCCCATCATGACCATGGAAAGCGTCTGTGCCTTTGCATTTCCGTAATAATTCGGAAAAACATAATTTGCCATCTGTTGCAAAGTAAGCTGGGCGATAAGCATAAATATAGATGCAACTATAAGGGAAAGCAGGGCTCGGTTTTTTAAAGCGTTCTTGAACATTACGCCCACGCTGTTTCGCTTCAGCTGTTCTTCGGTCACGGTTATCTTAACACGCTCCGTACACATATTATAGCAAAGCAGATAACAGATTATGGCAAAAACAGAGCATGCGCCGGCAATAATCGTAAAGCGCGGCCCGTTCAGAACATCGTTTCCGTTGATCTTATCATACGCAACAAGGGGAATGCCCGCCGTTACCACCGCGCCGGCAAGAGCGCCGCCCATGGTTCTGAAAGTTGAAAGGGACTGCCGGTCCCCGGGATCCGGAGAAATTGCCGAAGCCATGGATCCGTAGGGAATATTTATCGCAGTATAAAAAACAGAACCCCAAAGAATATACGTTACAAATAAATACGCAATTTTAGCAGCGTACGGCATATCGGCAAGCGAACTTTGATACATCAGAAATGAAAAGACCGCAACCGGTCCGCACATTCTTAGGATCCACGGCTTGAATTTGCCGTTTTTTGTGTCCTTGCTTCTGTCACAGATCCTGCCCATTCCAATATCCGTAAAAGCATCCACGATTCTGGCGACCATCATAACGATACCCACCACATATGCGTCCACTGCCATAACGTCTGTATAAAATTTAAGAAGAAATGACGAAGACAGCAGAAATGTAAAATCATTTCCGAAATCGCCGAACATATATCCCAGCTTATCTTTTATACCAAATGGTTTCACTGCTTTTTCTTTCATGATAATTACCTCATTTCCGGGGTTTTATTGCAAAGCGGCAATGCCGCAGATGCTTAAAATTATTGTTTTTCAAAACGCATGATTTATTCCCAACTGCCTTTTTTCACCATTCCGCAACCGGGCGCGGATAACGTTTTGAAAGATAATCGCTTTTTTTCGTAAAGATCGCACGGCTCTCCACACTGATCGTGCGATTATGGTTTGTAATTACAAAAAGACTGCCGCCGTGATTTCCCATATCACACTCTTTATCCGCATAAATATCACCCGTTTTAACAACGGAAGTATATGTAATTCCGTCAAACATGACCTCATAGCCGTCGCAGTGATTATGGCCGGTTACGATACGGTTCGTGCTGCCTTTTTCAAGCACGGCACTTAAAAACAGATCATTTTCGCGGTGAACGGCATAAGCCTCGTCAATTATGGAAACGAGCTCCCGAATATGCATTGGTTGGGGATAATCCTTGTTTCTGCCGCTGATATAATCTTCCCGTTTCGTATTGTCAGCAAGCAGCCAGTACTGTGCAATAGCGTCGTTCCCCGATTGTTCAGCGGAATTTTGGTTATATTCCTCAACACGCTGCATAAGTACGGGATCTGATGTGATATTTTCATCCGACGTATCGTACTCGATATAGGGTCTGTCTGCCGGGCGGGACCATTCAGCCTCCGTATGAAAGGGCAGATCATTATGATCATAGCCGCCTTTTGTATAATGGCCTCCCCAGCTGTTTTCATACTGGGAAAGTATTGCGGCATAATCCATGGCTTTCATACCGATATGGCAGATAAACATGCTCTCCGGTGCAGCAGAATCCTCATCAGCGCCTAAGGACTGATTATATGACGAAAGTCCGTCTACCACCCATTCATACCATTTGATCTGCCTGTTCGTTAATCCCACTCCCGTTCTGGAAAACGGCCTTGCGCCCTTATCCGCGCGATGTTTTGCGGTTTGATTTCCCGCCATGTTCTGCCAGTCTCCCGTATCCATAAGAATAAAGGCGTAATAGATCTGTCCGGAATCGGGATCGCGAAGATTTATAACAGTATTTCCGAGCCCTCCTGCATACTTATCGATATCAGGATCATAAAGCGAAGAATCCAGGCATTCTTCCTTTTCTATACCAAGATTTGTAGGTCCCTGACGGAATACGGAGTATTCGGACCGAAGAAGATAGGACATAAGCCCAGACTTATCAAATCTGTGCTCTGCGTCATGATTTCCGAAAACAACGGTCCACGGTATGCCGATACCGTCCATCACTTCAGTAAAATGTTTATAGTTCATATCGTTCAGCGTACCGGATTCTATATCTCCGCAGACGATGATCAGATCAGGATCCGCTTCTTTTGCCAGTTCCCGCAGATCCCTGTCTGTTTTAGAATTTTGATAATTAAGCGCCCATGTGCCGTACCAGCCTCCGTTTCTGTAATGGATATCGGTCAGAGCAAGCAAACGGAATGGCTCTCCTTTGGGCACATCTATCGTATGGTAAAGCGATTCGTCCAGGGGATCAAATTCCTGTGCGGCGCTCCAATTGATTTCCTCCCATTCGCCGGACACCATCATGTTTTCCTCGCTTTTCAGCATAACGCGAGAAACGCCCCATATGCAAAGAGGAGCCATTACGCACGCCAAAACTATGGTCAACACCATTTTAAGATCTTTTTTCATTCGACCCCTCGCTTCGGCAGTTTTAACAAAAAAATTTAACTACTATTTGATTATATTAAATAAATCACACAAAAACAATACAAATTTAAGAATATTTTATTGATTTATAAAAATATTTTCTAAGTTCCGCATCTTATTATGAAAATATGAAATAAGGTATTGACTTAAAGCATACTTCAAGATATATAATATATTTAATCAAATATAAGGGAGATGCTTATAATGAATGACAGCGAAATAAAAAAAGCCCTCGGCGGCGGCGCCGTATTCGAAACCGGAGAACCGAACGACGCTTTCGCGCAGTATTTTATAGGACAGAGTTATCTTAAAATGCTCACAACCAGCGGAGTCGGTATAGGGAATGTTACTTTTGAACCCGCCTGCCGCAACAACTGGCACATTCACCACGCTACCCAAGGCGGCGGTCAGATTCTGCTTGTTACCGGCGGTGAAGGCTGGTATCAGGAAGAAGGCAAAGCAGCCCAGAGCCTGAAACCGGGCGACGTAGTTGTTATTCCCGCGAATGTTAAGCACTGGCATGGCGCAAAGAAAAACAGCTGGTTTTCTCACCTCGCGGTCGAAGTACCGGGCGAGGATACCTCAAACGAATGGTGCGAGCCTGTTACGGATGAGGAATACAGCAAACTTTAATAAGACGAATAAAACGATAAAAAACGCAGCCGCGGGCTGCGTTTTTTATTCGTGCGATTTAGAATTGTCAGTCTTTGTCCATAAGACCGGCGCCGGTTTTCCAAGCCTGACCTACTTTTTCACCGATCGCGTAATAGCCGCTCTGGAACTGATCAAAAACAAAGGCGTTAAGTTTGGTTGGATCTACCCTGCCCTTTTCATCAAGCACTTTTTCATCCGCAAGCACATTTACGATCTCACCCAAAACACGAAAACCGGCATCTGAATGCTGCAGTTCCTTGACCCTGCATTCAAGAGTAAGCGGAAAATCCGTTACCACAGGAGCGTCAACACGGCTGCTCTTTTCAGCATGCAGACCCGAGCGTTCAAATTTATCACTCATTTTATTACCCGACGCTATACCGAAGAAATCCGCCGCTTCAATATGATCGATATCGGCAATACTGAGCGTGAACGCCCTTCTTTCTTTAATATTTTGCGAAGTTTTATGCGATTCCGTAATATTGAGCGCAACCATATTTTCATCACAGATCCCGCCCCATGCCATATTCATTACATCTACGCTGCCGTCAGGGCAGTAAGTGGCAATCATAAGTACAGGCATAGGATACAAATACGGCTTTACCCCTAAATCTTTAAGCATAATCATTCCTCCTTAAACAAATGCTTTATCATATGGTTTTATATGGCTTAAAGCGCTCCGTTTTTCGGGGCGCTTTAAACTTAAATACAATTTATTCGTATTCGCAGATCAACTTGCGGGTCTTGAGTATTGCCGATGATGAAACGGAAAATTCGTCAAGTCCCCACTCTATAAGGCGCGGGATCATATCCGGATCCGATGCAGCTTCTCCGCACATACCAACGGGTATACCTGCTTTTTTCGCGTTTTGAATAACGGCTTCTATTGCTCTTAAAACGGCAGGATTATTTGAATCATAAAGGTAAGACACTTCTCTGTTCCCCCTGTCCGCGGCCATTGTATAGCCGGTCAGGTCATTTGTGCCGATACTGAAGAAATCCGTTACCGCGGCAAGTTCATCCGATATAAACACGGCTGCCGGTGTCTCTATCATTACGCCGAGTTCAATATCCTTTTTGAACTGAACACCTTTAGACTCCAGTTCCGCCTTACATTCGCCAAGCAGCATTTTTGCCCTCAACACCTCATCAACCGTGCATACGAGCGGAAGCATGATCTTAATATTTCCGAAACATGCTGCGCGCAGCAAAGCTTTGAGCTGAGTTTTAAAAAGCTGTGTATTTTTCAGGCAGTACCTTATTGCGCGAAGACCCATGAACGGGTTATCTTCCTTTTCTATCTGAAGATAAGGAATATGTTTATCTCCGCCGACATCCAGTGTGCGGATAATCACTTCCTTGCCGCCCATCGCCTTCGCAACAGTGCTGTATGCCTCAAACTGCTCATCTTCTGACGGCGCCTGAGCACGGTCCATATAAAGGAATTCCGTGCGGAAAAGCCCTATTCCCTCCGCTCCGTTTACAACCGCGGAATGAACATCCTGAGGCTTTGCAATGTTGGCATAAACAGCTTTAGTTAAGCCGCCTTTTGTTACGGTCGGCTTGTTTATATATTCTTTAAGCAAGAGTCTTTCCTTTTTCTCCTGCTCCTTCAGACCGGAATATTTTGTTATCTCTTCTGCGGACGGGGAGGAGATGACCACACCCTTGACCGCATCAACAACAAGACATTCCCCGGAATTAAAAATATGATCTGCGTTGGTAACGCCCAAAATGCAGGGTATTCCCATCGCCCTAGCGATAATGGCGCTGTGGGAGGTAACTCCCCCCACCTCGCCTATAATGGCTTCCACGTTCTGCGGATTGATCTTAGAGGTCATACTCGGTGTGAAATCGGACGCTATAAGCACTGAGCCCTTCGGCACACGCGCAATATCTACCTCTTCTATCCCGAGCAGGATCTTCAGAAGGCTGTTTTTAATATCGTTTACATCGGTGGCGCGCTGCCGGGTCAGTTCATCATCCGTTGCAGAGAACATGGCATAGAACATTCCGCACACTTCGTCTACCGCTCTTTCGGCAGTCATGGATGAAGAAGTAATATTCTCTTTCATCTGCCCTATCATAAACGGATCCGCAAGCATGACAAGGTGCCCTTCAAGTATTTCGGCGTTTTTCTCTCCCGCCTCTTGCTTCAGCGAATCAATAAGCGCTTTTGTTTCGGCAGTGTAACGCTCTACTGCGCCATCCAGTCTTCTGCACTCATTATCCGCCCCGGAATATTCAACACCGGAATAATCAAGTTTTGCCTCTTTTATCACAACCGCGTTTCCTATTCCGTAACCCTCGGACACAGCGGTACCGCTGTAAGTTTTAGAAATTCCCATATCAGTCCATTCCGTTTTCTATCATTGAGGCAGCTTTTTCAAGCATCTCGGCCTCATCCGGGCCGCTGCATTTGATCGTTACATCCGTGCCGTACTTGATGCAGGCAGCCATGATATTCATAATGCTTTTACCGTTGATCTCCTTATCGCCGGCTTCAAGTGTAATATCTGACTGGTATTTTGCCATTTCACTTACAAATATATTTGCCGGTCGCATATGAAATCCCATTTTATCAACAACTTTAACTGTTTTGCTTACCATATTCCACACCTCTGAAAATCATTTCATTATTTTGTTTTTACTGCTTTCTCCGCCGGAACTCTTTTCTTTTTAAGAAGAGCAAGCATAAGGCATCCAACAACGGATCCTGCTACAAGAGCCACAATATATCCCAAAACGTTATCAACAACGGGGAATACGAAGATGCCGCCGTGAGGAGCGGGAAGCGAGCAATTGAACAGCGCCGATATTGCGCCGGAAACAGCGGAGCCAACCATACATGAAGGGATCACGCGCAGCGGATCCGCGGCGGCGTAAGGAATAGCGCCCTCTGTAATAAAGCAAAGACCCATTACATAGTTTACGGGACCGCTCTTGAGCTCCTCATCAGTCCATCTGTTTTTAAAGAACGTTGTCGCAAGCGCAATAGCGATCGGAGGTACCATACCGCCGATAAGAACAGCCGCCATAGTCCAGTCATTGGCAGTTGTTGCATCCGTAAGCATGGCCGTGCCGAAAACATAAGCCGCTTTGTTGAACGGACCGCCCATATCTATTGCCATCATTGCGGCAAGCACTATTGAAAGCAGAAGTCTGCTCGTTTCGCCAAGCGCAGTCAGTCCGTTGGACAGCGCGGTGTTGAGCAAGCCGACTACCGGATTTATAAGGCACATAAACAGCCCCATGAGAAGCGTGCCGAACAAAGGATAAAGGAATACCGGCTTGATACCGTCCATGCTCTTTGGCAGGAACGAAAAGATCTTTTTGAGCAGCAACATAATAAGGCCTGCTACGAAACCGGCGATAAGCGCTCCGAGGAAACCGGAAACAGCTTTGTCGTCACCAACAAGATTCTGATTTTCTATAAGACTGTTGAAAGTATAACCGCTTGACGCGAACACACCGCCGATAAAGCCCGGCAGAAGACCGGGACGGTCAGCAATAGAGCTTGCGATATAAGCCGAAAGAACGGGCAGCATGAGCGCAAACGCCGCTTTGCCTATCCAGAATATAATTGCCGCGACCGGATTTGTATAACCGAGAGTCGGGCCTGCCGGAGTACCGGCAATGGTGTCGATAAGAAAGCCGAGCGCGATAAGAACACCGCCGCCTACTACGAACGGGAGCATATGAGAGACGCCGTTCATCAGGTGTTTGTAAACCTTTCTTCCGAAACCTTCTTTTTCTTCGCCGTAATTGTCTGAAGAATCGGAAACGCCGTCGTGATGATAAACGGGGACGTTTCCGGATATGATCTTCCCGATCAGTTCCTCGGGCTTATTTATACCGGAGGAAACGGAGGTCTTAAGAACTTTTTTGCCCTCAAAACGCGCCATTTCAACATTTTTATCCGCCGCAACGATTATGCCGTCGCACTCATCGATCTCTTTTTTGGTAAGTTTGTTTTTAACACCGCCGGAGCCGTCCGTTTCGCATTTGATCGTGTAACCCAGCTTCTCGCCGGCTTTTTCAAGTGCCTCCGCAGCCATATACGTGTGCGCGATACCGGTCGGGCACGCTGTAACGGCAAGGATCCTGTATCCCTCTGTCCTCTTTTCTTCCTCTTTCGGCACCTCATCGGGATATTTGATCTTTTCCTGCTCATTGATTATATCCAGAAATTCATCCGGCGTTTTTGCCGCTCGCAGTTTCGCTGCGAAGTCAGCGTCCATTAACATTACCATAAGACGTGAAAGTATCTCAAGATGAACATCGCCGTCTTCAGTTGCCGCTATCATAAAGAGCAGGTCTGACGGTTTGCCGTCCGGCGCGCCGTAGTCAACACCGTTTGGCACTGTTATTGCTGCAAGAGCAGGCGCCTTAACCGCGCTTGTTTTAGCGTGAGGCACCGCAATTCCGTCTCCTATAGCGGTAGTGCCCTGTGCTTCCCTGGCAAGGATGGCCTCTTTATAGGCGTCCTTGTCATTAAGATTTCCGGCCGCTGCATGAAGCCCGACAAGGGCGTTGACCGCATCGTCCTTCGTTGAGATGTCCAGACCCAAAGTAATGGCTTCAGGCTTTAACAAATCAATGATCCTCATAAATTTTCACCCTCCGTTTTAAATTTTCAAAATTATAATTTTTTAAACGCGTCCTCTATTCCCGCCGCATCAGCAAGTCCGTAACTAAATGCTGTTGCATTTGAGCAGGCAGAACCCAATTTCAGTGCATAAGCATAGTCCTGCTTATTCATATAACCGGCAACGAAACCCGCAACCATTGAATCGCCGCAGCCCACGGAATTCAAGGGTTTTCCCGGTATGATGCCGATCGTGTGAACACCGCCGTGTTCGGTTATAAGGGTAGCTCCCTCCTTGCCTCTGGAAACGAGCACATTTCGCGCGCCTTTTTCCTGAAGCAGTTTCGCGTATTTTTCTATATCGTCCTCACCGTTTATTTTGACCCCGAACAGATCGCCGAGTTCAAAGTGGTTCGGTTTAATAAGAAACGGATGATATTTAAGAACGTTGAGCAGCAGATCGCCGGTTGAATCCACGACCGCCTCAACGCCGGACGCACAGGTAACTAACAGGATCCTTTCATAAATATCCGGTGGAAGTGCGCCGGGAACGCTGCCGGCAAGAACGATCACATCTCCGCTTTTTAGGGCTTTGATCTGATCAAAGAGCTTTCCGATCTCATCCTCTTCAACAGGAGGACCTACCGCGTTGATATCCAGCTCACTTTCAGCTTTGATCTTGACGTTGATGCGGGTCATTCCGTTTTTAAGAGCGATAAAATCGGTATTTATTCCGTCTGCCCTTAAAAGTTCTTCCAGTTTTTCGCCGGTAAAACCGGCTTTGAAACCGAGCGCCGTGTTCTCTACCCCAAGCCTTGACAATATGACAGAAACGTTGATTCCCTTTCCGCCGTAGTTCAGTTCTTCACCGTATGTGCGGTTGATGTCGTCAAATCTTAGTTTCTCAACCTTCATAACGTAATCAAGCGCCGGATTAAAGGTTACGGTATAAATCATATTATCGCCCCTTACTTAAGAATTTTGCTGTTCAAGCACTTTTATCACCGTTTTGTTCATATAGATATCCTCAGGCGCGCTGTCCGTAACGATACAGGCCGCATCCAGCGCGGCAAAACGTACTGATGAGATCTTTCCGAATTTTGAGGAATCTGCAAGAACATAAGACACGAACGCGTTTTCCATAGCTGCAGCCTTAACGAATGCCTCCTCCGTGTCAGGAGTAGTGAACCCGCCGGTATCTGAGACCCCGTTTGTGCCTACAAAAGCCTTTGTAAAATTAAAGCTGTGAATGCTTCTTGCAGCCATAAGCCCAACAACTGCCTGGGTCGTTTTTTTGAGCTTGCCGCCAAGAACATATACATTCAGTCCCATGTCCGCCATACGTTTTGCATGAATGATTCCGTTCGTTACAAAACTTGCGGAACAATCGGGGTCAATATGGTCGATCATAAAAAGGGTAGTGGTGCCGGCGTCGATATAAACAAAATCATCATCCTGAAGCTGCTGCGCACAGTAACGGGCAATTTTTTTCTTTTGAGAAATATTTTCCGTTTCCTTTGCGCTGACATCCGCCTCGAGCGCTATAAACTGCCGGTTTGTGAGCGTTGCGCCGCCATGCACCTTATTAATGTTTCCCTTTTTTGAAAGTTCTATTAAATCCCGCCTTATTGTTGATTCGGACGCACCCAGTAATTTTGTGAGCTCCGTTACACTGACGGCGCCTTTTTCCTCAATGATTTCAAGGATCTTGTTCTTTCTTTCCTGATTAAGCATATTTCCTCCGGGAGGTTTTAACAACCTGTTGCAACTTCATTTTAGCAATTCCGTCATTAACAGTCAACCTGTTTCAGTCAGTTTCGTTCATTTTAACAACTTTAGGAGAATTATTACGTCTTTTTGCACAATACTCCATGCATATTATAACTGATTTTGACTGAAACAAAATATACAGTCATTTAAACGGGCAACAAAAAAGGAAAGAATAAAAATGCGCTTTGCACCTTTATTCTTTCCATTAAAAAAATATTTACAATAATAAAATCAAAATGAATAATCAATCTTTGCTTTTTATATATTCATCTATAGATTTTGCAGCAGCTTTGCCCGCTCCCATTGCTTTTATAACGGTAGCCGCGCCGGTCACAGTATCGCCGCCCGCGAAAACGCCTTCACGCGAAGTTCTGCCGTTTTCATCTGCAATGATGCATCCTCTTTTATCCACATCAAGCCCTGCTGTTGTGGATTTGATAAGCGGATTAGGCGAGGTACCGATCGCGATAATAACGCTGTCCACATCCACAACATGTTCGCTGCCGCTGATCTCTACAGGGCGTCTTCTGCCCGAGTCATCCGGCTCGCCCAGTTCCATATTAACGCACTCTATACCTGTAACGTTACCGTTTTCATCGCCTATGATACGGGTAGGATTCATAAGCGTTTTAAACTCTATCTGTTCTTCAACAGCGTTTTCAACCTCTTCGGCTCTTGCCGGGAGCTCCTCCATTGAACGGCGGTAGATAACATACACCGTTTCTGCGCCGAGGCGCTTGGCGCACCTTGCGGCATCCATAGCAACATTTCCTCCGCCTACAACGGCAACGCGCTTGCCGTGCTGTACGGGAGTCCTGCTGTCCTCCTTATATGCTTTCATAAGGTTGATCCTTGTTAAAAATTCGTTTGCTGAATAAACACCTTTGAGGTTTTCTCCGTCTATTCCCATAAATCTGGGAAGGCCCGCTCCTGATCCGATAAACACTGCATCGTATTTTTCGAGTATATCGTCTATTGAAATGCTTCGGCCGATGACAACATTGGTTTCAACGTCAACACCCATTGCCTTAAGCCCTTCTACCTCCTGCGCAACTATTGCTTTGGGAAGCCTGAATTCCGGTATACCGTAAACCAGAACGCCGCCGGCAATATGAAGCGCCTCAAAAATAGTTACCGAATATCCCATTTGGGCAAGGTCCCCCGCACAGGTGAGCGAACTAGGACCTGAACCCACGATCGCAACACGTTTGCCGTTTTTAGGAATAGCGGTCTTTCGGGGCTGAGCATGGGAATTATGATAATCCGCAACAAATCTTTCGAGTCTGCCGATACCTACGGATTCGCCCTTTATGCCCCTCACGCATTTGGATTCACACTGCTTTTCCTGGGGGCACACCCTGCCGCAGACGGCAGGAAGGGCCGAGGTTTTTGCAATTACCTGATATGCCTCTTCAAACTTCCCTTGCGCAACAAGAGCAATAAAATCGGGGATTGCAATATTTACCGGGCAGCCGGAAACACACGGGCGGTGTTTACAGTGGAGGCAGCGTTTCGCCTCTTCAACTGCAGTTTTTTCATCATAGCCGAGCGCCACCTCACTGAAATCCCTGTTTCTTACAAGCGGGTCGCGGCACGGCATCGGGTGCCTTTTATTTATATTCACCTTACTGCACCTCCTTGCCGAACAGGCGGCATTCCTCGCTGCGCTCAAATTTTTTATACATTGCGCCGCGCTCCATTGCTTCGTCAAAATCAACAAGATGGCCGTCAAACTCAGGCCCGTCAACACAGGCAAATTTCGTTTCGCCGCCTACGGTCAGTCTGCAGCCTCCGCACATACCCGTGCCGTCTATCATGATCGGATTCATGGAAACCACGGTTTTGATACCGTACTCTTTTGTCAGCTTTGAAACGAACTTCATCATTGGGATAGGACCTATCGCCAAAACAAGATCATACTTTTCGCCCGAATCGATAAGTTCTTTAAGAGCGTCAGTAACAAAGCCTTTTTTCCCTGTTGAGCCGTCATCACTTACAAGAACATATCTGTCAGACACGGCTTTAAACTCATCTTCAAGAATAACGAGGTCACTGTTTCTGAATCCTACTATGGAATGGACAACGGCGCCCTGCTGCTTGAATTTTTTGGCTGCAGGATATGCAATAGCCGTACCTACGCCGCCGCCGACAACAGCAACCTTGCTATAGCCCTCCGTTTTTGTGGGATTACCGAGCGGGCCCACAAAGTCCTCTATATAATCCCCTTCGTTTTTGAGATTCAGAAGCGAGGTCTCAGCGCCCACGATCTGAAAGATAATGGTAACCGTTTCATTTTCCCTGTCATAATCCGCAATAGTAAAGGGAACACGCTCCCCGTCCTTATCCACGCGCAGAATGATAAACTGGCCGGGCTGCGCTTTTTTTGCAACAAAAGGCGCCTTTATGACCATGCGCGTAACGCTGCTGTTGAGCTGTTCCTTTTTAAGTATCTCGTACATACAAACCCTCTCCGTTTGCAAACAGTATAAATATATTGAAAAAATATATATTCAATGATTTATAAGATTATAATCCAAAATGCCGCCGATAACAAGCAAATGAAAATTTTTTTCATTATTTGTACTAAAACGGCGGCAAATTCTTAAATTTTTCGTTTATTTTTACTTTTTAAGTCTTATTACATTCCAGCTGAACGGTTTAAGATCCGCTGTCAGTACCCCGCCGTCCATATCGGGAAGTGAATTTTCATGCGGTTTTACCGGTGCGGCGGAAAGCGTATTTTCCGTTTTTTTGTCATACCCGTCCATAGAAATAAATTCAGCCGGCATGTATCCTTCAAAATCCATGAGATTAACGCTCAATACAACGTCTTCATCCAGACTTTTGTTTACGCAGAAGATCGAGACTTCATCATGTTCCTCATCATATGTAGCGATAGCCTCAATATACGGTACGTCCGTAAACTCCTTACAGTCATATTTAGGGCAGTCAATCAGGGGAAGAAGCGCCGAGCCGCGTCCGTAATTCGAAAGGTGCATAAAGGGATAGAAAATAGTCTGCTCTACAGCCCTGCCTCCGTTGGCGGTAAATATCGGAGCGATAACGTTTACAAGCTGAGCCAGGCACGCCACCTTTATCCTGTCACAATGGCGCAACAGAGTGATCAGCATGGAGCCGATCATCAGAGCGTCTTCAAAATTGTAAATATCCTCCAATAGAGGCGGCGCCACACTCCATTTTTCAAACGGCGCGTTATTTGAATGATACCATACGTTCCATTCGTCAAAAGAAAGATTTATTGTTTTCTTTGAGCGTTTTTTTGCCTTAACGTAATCACAGGCACATATAACGGAATAAATAAACTCATCCAGTTCAAGAGTTTTTGCAAGGAAGCTCTGAACATCATCGGTTTTATTATCATAATACTGGTGAAGAGAAACGTAATCCACACTGTCGTACGCAATATCAAGACTCTGAACTTCCCACTCGCCGAAAGTTTTTGAATTTCTGCTGGACGAACCGCAAAGAACCGTTTCAATAGAAGGATCCGTCCACTTCATGACTTTGGAGGCCTCAAGCGCCGTCCTGCCGTATTCGACCGCGGTTTTTGCGCCCATCTGCCAAGCACCGTCCATCTCGTTTCCAAGGCACCACAGTTTTATATTATGCGGCTCTTTTACTCCGTGTGATCTTCGCAGATCGGACCAGTAAGTTCCGCCCTCATGATTACAGTATTCAACAAGATTGCGCGCCTCGTCCGCACCACGCGTACCTAGATTTACCGCCATCATACAATCCGCACCGGCCTTTTTGCACCATTTCATGAATTCATTTGTGCCGAAAGTATTGGGTTCTGTTGTGCCCCAGGCAAGGTCAAGTTTTTTAGGTCTGTCTGCAACTGGGCCGACGCCGTCCTCCCAGTTATAGCCGGAAACAAAATTGCCGCCGGGATAGCGTACTATAGGAACATTCAGCTTTTTAACAAGCTCTAAAACATCTTCTCTGAAGCCGTTTTCATCCGCAGTAGGATGACCGGGCTCATAAATGCCGCCATATACGGCCCTGCCAAGATGCTCTATGAACGAACCGTATATTCTTTTGTCAATATCGCCGATCTTAAATTCGCGCGCCAGAGTCATTTTTGCTTTCATATGTAAACCGCCTTTTTAATTTTTTAATATATTAGTCCATATATAATTTAAAATAAAGGAAATTTATAATTATTTATAATTTTTTTACATTTTGGCATACAAAAGCCGCCCGGAACTGACCCGGGCGGCTTGACTCAGACCGAGACGACCCCTGACTTGAAAACAGAACAGTCGAAACAGGATCACGCCTTGTTTCCGCGCCTTTCGGCGAGAGCTCTTGAAATATCCGCTTTCTTTTTGCCCTCGATATCGTATTTGAACATGGGGATAGTAGAAAGCAGCGCAAGTATACCGGGCATGACCGTATAGGCGAAGAAAACTATATCCTTTGTTTTTGTGCTGAAGCCTGAAACCGTGCCGGCTGTGATCTGTGAAACGGTATCGGAATAGCCGGAAAACTGAATGAACACGAGCCCCAATGCGGTGCCAAGAGCAAGGCAGACTTTTATAGTGAGGGTAAGCACGGAATATGCCGCACCTTCCATCCTTTTGCCGGTTTCATATTCATAATAATCAACGCAGTCAGCAGTCATGATCATAGGCATAAGAGTTACCGCCGCAAACTGAAGGCCGATCAGGAACAGGGTTATATAAAACAGTACGGTAAGCATCATATTATCCGGATTAAGGAACCAGAAATGGCCTACAATAAACGAAACTACTGATACGCCGAAACCGTAGAATGACATAAGGAGATAAACCTTCTTTTCTCCCATTTTTTTGATAAGGAGAGGACATACCGCCATACTGATCATTGAACCGACTGCTGTAACGATACCCAGCACGGCAACCAGATTCTGAGAGCCGAGCAGCACGTTTGCCGCCTGTACCTGAATACCCATTGCCATCTGTCTGCCGAATCCGAGAAAATAAGAAATGATCACAAGCATAAACGGCTTGTTGTTTTTCAGAGCATTCACCATATCACGGAAAGTTGTTTTTTCGCCGGAAACATACTCAACACGTTCTTTATTTACCATCGGGATAAGCGCAAAAAGCAGGCACCCCAGCACCGCTGTGAGAACAGCCGTCCAGAAATACTCCGTTGATATCATAGGCGTATCCGTTTCGCCTGACGAAACGAAGACCTTTGAACCGCCGGGAATGATAAGGCAAACCACAGGCACTACAACGACGCAGGCGGAAAAACCGATCTGTTTGAATGTATTGGAGATCGAAACAACATTTGTGCGTTCCGTAGGATTCGGGGTAAGCACCGACGCTATACCCTGTGAAGGAACATCGCCAAGAGTCATTGCAAGGCTCCATACAAGATATGTAACAAAGATCCAGACATAGACCGCAACTGTATTTTCCTTAAATGGAACGTTTACAAACACCACCGCCGTCATGATAAGCAGGGGCAGAAGCGAATAGAGGATCATGGACTTGAATTTTCCCCTTTTGCTCTTGGAACGGTCTATAAGGTTGCCGACGACAGGGTCGAACACAGCAGAGACGATCTTTGCAACAAGAATAAGAACGCCCACAACAGCGATGTCTGCGCCAAGAATGGACGCGTCAAACTCCGCCTGATAGGAATTCAGAAGGCCCACTATTGCCTGAAACCCGAAAAGGCCGAGCGAATAGGCGAGCACTTCCTTAAACTTCATATGCTTTTGTGTAGTAATATCAGTATTGACGCTCATAAGCTTCTCCTTTAGCCTGAAAATATAAAAGGGCGAAACAATGCACTACCGCATCGTTTCGCTCCTTTGCGATAAAATCAATCTTTAAACACTTCGCTGAACAGATCTATATCGGCAGCTTTCATTACCGCGCTGAAAAGGCGCGAACCGTTAACGGGCAAAAGCTTTCCGAAAATGTTCATTGCATGCGCGTCTACACCGTGGATCTGAAGCGCCTGTTTGTGCTCTATACCGAACATGATGAGCTTGACCATAAGATCGCAGTCAGTTGAGATCATATCAATGACCTTCTGACCCTTGCCGCCGTCATTTTTCTGATCGCGGAAAATATCCGTCTTTGTGAATCCGGGGCATACAAGGCCAACATAAACCTTGCCTCTGAATTCCTCTCTGAGGGATTCGGTAAAGCCTTTGAGGGCCGCTTTGGAAGCCGAATACATACTTGTTCCGGCAAGGCTCATCAGCGCGGCGGAGGAATCTATATTTATGATTCCCGGATCACTGCTTTTCATAAGCATTGGAAGAAGCGCTTTTATTGAATAAACGCAGGAATAGAAATTGATGTTGATCGCCTTTTCAATCTCATCCATTTCATAACGGTCAAATCTTTTAAACTTAGGCAGGATACCGGCGTTATTTACAAGAACGTCAACCTGAATATCCTCTTTCTCAAGTTCCTTAACAAATTCGACCCAGTTTTCGTTCTTTGAAACGTCAAACAGTTTATAGGAGAACTGCTGGGCATATGTAGGGCCAAGTTCCTCGATAAACTTGAGCATTTTCGGTTCGCTTCTTGCCACGCCGATCACGCGGCAGCCGTGCTTTTTGATAAGCGATGCGGCTATACCAGCACCCATACCGCCGGACGCACCGGTTACGATACAGGTTTTTCCGTCAAGCCAATTAGACATAATTAAAACCCTCCGTGTTAATTACAAAATATTACAGTTCTCATTATACTAAAAAACAAAAGGATTTACAAGAATAATTAAAAAATTATCAATTAATTTTTTCAGGCGCTAACGGATATGTTTTGCAAGTTTGGAACACAGGAAAGCCGCAACGCCGATCTTCACCAGATCCGGTATTATAAACGGCACCACGCATGACATAAGCGCCGCGCCGAGCGACACCGGCGAACCGTTATTTACCGACCAGATCAGAAACCAGGCGGTACCGAAAGCATAACAGACCGCAACTCCGGTTATCATGGAAAGTATATATACCGCAATCTTTTTTCCAAACAGCTTCACGGCAAAGCCAACGATAAGAGCTGTAAATATAAATCCGACTATATAGCCTCCGGTGATTCCGAACAAGACGCCCGGACCCGCTCCGAAATTAGAAAAGACGGGAACGCCGATCAGTCCAAGCAAGATATAAACCAACACCGTCAGGACGCCTCTTTTTAAACCCAGCAGACCCGCCGCGGCACACACGGCAAAGGTCTGAAGCGTAATCGGAACCGTGAGAGGTATCTGTATCCACGAGCACACCGCTATAACGGCAGCAAATATTCCTACATACACCAGATTAATCGTTTTAAATAATTTTTTATCTCTTGCTTTCGCTTCCATAATCCAAACCTTTCTTATCAAATAAAAATTTCTCGCGCTTACCGCCGCATATATGTTATACAGCAAAAGGCAATAATTGTCAACCCAAAACTGAAATATTGGTTTACAATCTTGGAAAAGTTTACATATAAAAGTTGAATAAAAACAGTATTTATGCTACTATAAATAAAAATGTGTTCTGCTCCGGAGGAACTAATGGCGCTCAAAGGCAAAAAAACGATTCCCGAAAAAACAAGGAATTTTAAGATCAACACAAGAATCATAATCACATCCGTGCTTGCAATAGTGATACCGATCATCATTCTCACGCTCGCTGCCGGAATATTCGTATTCACTTCGATGGACAGGTATGATCTTTCATCCATGGGAACCGAGAGCTACAGCGTTATAAATCAGCTGCAGTGGAGCCAGACGGTAAGCAACATTGCATCAGTCCTTACCGGCGATGACAGCGAAGAAGAAAAATACGAGCAGATACAGAAAACTGCCCGCAGCCTTGAGGAATTCGGTTCAGTGATCTATATAGAAAAAAACGGGGATATATACTACTCTACCGGCGATCCTTCAGAGACGCTGAAAGCAGCAAACCGTGTTGCACCGATTGATAAAAACACGAATTCATATTATTACGGGGAATCCGGAATCGTTATTGTAAATAAAGCGGTTACCGAAAACGGGAACTACATTATCATAACGGCAAACAGCAATTACAGCACGCAGGACAATGATACAAGCAATGCTTCCCAGCACATTATTGAAAGTCTGACAAATAACGCTGCCACGGTAATGGGCGTTTGCGTTGCTACTTTTATTGCCGCAATAATCATTCTTTCTCTTCTCACATCAAAAACAATCATCGGTCCGATTGAAAAAATAACGAAAGGCGCCAACGAGATCGCAAGAGGCAACCTTGACTATGAGATTGATTATCAGTCCACAAACGAACTCGGACAGCTTACCCAGAGCTTTAACGACATGCGCCTAAGGGTAAAGGAATCCATAGAAAGCAAAAACCGGGCAGACCAGCAGCAAAAGGAAATGATTGCGGGCATAGCGCATGATCTGCGCACTCCTCTGACCTCCATAAAGGGTTATCTTGAAGGAATTAAGGACGGCGTTGCGGACACACCGGAAAAACGCAAAAGATATCTTGAAACAATATATGACTCTGCCGTTTCTATGGAAAAAATGCTCAACGACCTGCTTACTCTTTCCAAGCTTGAACTGGGCAGCATAACGCTTAACTGCGAAAAGGTTCACATTTCCGACTTCGTTTCGTTTGCCGCGGACATCGGCGGAGAACTACAAAAAAGCGATTTTGATTTTGAGATAACAGACAACACCAAATCAGACCCTGTCCTTTTGATAGACACGGACAGATTCGCAAGAGTTGTGGACAACATTGTTTCAAACAGCATAAAATACCGCCGCAAAGACGTGCGCGGCAAAATAGAACTTATCATTTCCGAATATGAACATTCCGTTATATTTGAAATAGCGGATAACGGAATGGGGGTTGATCCGAAGAGTCTTTCGCGTATATTTGACACGCTTTACAGAGAGGACAAAGCCCGTTCAAACGTCAGCGACGGAAGCGGCCTCGGCCTTTCGGTGTGCAAACAGATCGTTGCACTGCACGGAGGATTGATCTGGGCACAGGCCAATGCGCAAAAAGGGCTCTCGATATTTATATCCCTGCCAAAAACAGAAAATCCGGAGGAAAATGAAAATGAAAAAGATACTGATAATTGAAGATGACGCAAATATCTCCGCGCTTGAAAAGGATTATCTTGAAGCCAACGGCTTTGAGGTTGCAACGGCTGCTGACGGCAATTCAGGCCTTGAAAAAGCGCTGGGAAGGGATTTTGACCTTATTCTGCTTGATATCATGCTTCCCGGAACGGACGGTATGGAGGTCTGCAAAAGAATAAGGGAAAAGAAAGATATCCCCATTCTGCTCGTAAGCGCGAAGAAGGAAGATCTCGATAAAATAACCGGCCTCGGATACGGCGCGGATGATTACATAGTGAAACCATTTTCCCCAAAAGAACTGGTTGCCAGAGTCATAGCGCATATAAGCCGTTATGAACGGTTAACCGCAAAAAGCGAAGCAAACCATGTTAAAATGATCGAAACCGGCGGACTGAAGCTTGACGGGAAATCGCGCCGCGCGTTCGTTAACGGGCAGGAACTTACACTTACAAACAAGGAATTCGATCTGCTCTATTTTCTTGCTGCAAGCCCGGATACAGTTTACAGCAAGGAAGAGCTTTTTAACGAAATATGGAACTATGATTCCATCGGAGAGACCTCTACCATAACTGTGCACGTAAACAGAATAAGGGATAAAATAAAAGAGATCGATCCATCTATTGATTTTATCCACACCGTTTGGGGAAAGGGTTACAGATTCAACAAATAAAATGATTATATTGTGATCAAGGCATAAAAAGCCCGGCGGAAATTCGTTCCCGCCGGGCGATCTCATTTAATATTTGCTTATTCGGAAAGGATCATACGGTCATTATCAAGTTCCTCACCGCTTGTCACTTTGAATTTTTCAAGCAGATCAGCAGTTGTCAGGTTCTTTTTTTCTTCCCCTGAAACATCATAGATAATTTTCCCTTCGTTCATCATAACAAGCCGGTTGCCGATCGCGATCGCATCTTTCATATTATGAGTGATCATAATAGTTGTAAGGTTGTGCTCGGATACGATCTTTGTTGTGAGATCAAGCACCTTATGCGCTGTTTTGGGGTCAAGCGCGGCTGTATGCTCGTCAAGCAGAAGCACCTTGGGCTTTTTAAGCGTTGCCATCAGCAGCGTAATAGCCTGCCTCTGGCCGCCGGACAGCAGACCCACTTTTGAAGTAAGGCGTGTTTCCAGACCCAGATCAAGGGATCCCAAAAGCTCCTTATAATGCTCCTTTTCCTTCTTTGTTACTCCCGGAGCAAGCGTTCTGAATTTACCGCGGCGGGAAGCAAGCGCAAGATTTTCAACGATCTGCATATCAGCGGCCGTACCCGTCATGGGATCCTGAAAAACCCTGCCCAGAAACTTTGCCCTTTTGTGCTCCGGAAGCTTTGTAACGTCCTTGCCGTCAATAATAATTGAGCCGCAGTCAACCGGATAAACGCCTGCGATCATATTCAGCATTGTTGATTTTCCTGCTCCGTTTCCGCCTATAACGGTAACAAAATCGCCTTCATTGAGCACAAGATCTATGCCGTTGAGCGCATGTTTCTCATTTACGGTGCCGGGATTGAAGGTTTTGTAAACGCCCTTTATCTCAAGCATTTTCGGCACCTCCGTTTCTCTTTACTTTCTTGGCGGCAACCTTATTTTTCCAGTAAGGCACACCAAGGAAGAGCGCAACAACGAGCGCTGAAAACAATTTAAGATCATTGGCATTAAGACCGAGACGAAGTACGAAAGTGATAACAACATAGTAAACGACTCCGCCGAACACGCATGCCAAAAGCTTAAGCGCAAAATTTTTGAATATCTTGCCAAGAACGACTTCACCTATTATGACGGCGGCAAGACCGATAACGATGGCACCCCTGCCCATATTTACATCCGCAAAGCCCTGATACTGGGAAATAAGCGCGCCGGCAAGCGCAACAATGCCGTTTGAAAGAACAAGACCTATGATCTTGTTTACATTTGTGTTTATGCCGTTTGCGCGCGCCATAGCCTGATTATTGCCCGTTGCACGGATAGAATGGCCGAGCTCCGTACCGAAAAACCAGTAAAGAACGGCAATGAAAATTAACACGATGATAAGCCCTACAATGATAGACTGCGAAATATTGCGCAGCGAAACTACAAGATCATAATTCATAACGCTTATCGTTTGGTTTGCCTTATTATCAAGTATACGCAGATTTATGGAATAAAGGGCCAGCTGGGTAAGAATGCCCGAAAGGATCGCAGGTATTCCGAAAACCGTATGAAAAATGCCGGTTGCAAGTCCCGCGATACATCCTGCCAGAAACGCAATGATCATGGAAACGTAAATATTCATTCCGCTTGTGGCGCACATAACAAGTACTGCGCCGCCTGTTCCCAGGGAACCGTCTACGGTAAGATCCGCAACATCAAGTACTCTGAAGGTGATATAAACGCCGATAGCCATAAGACCCCAGAGGATTCCCTGAGCAGCCGCTCCGGGAAGAGCGGACAAAAAAGACATCATAACTTCTTTCCTCCGATAAAACATGTTAAAGCGGCGAGTAAAGACCCGCCGCCTATTATGTTATCAAAATATCATAATTTAGTCAATAGCAAAAGGTTTATTCTGCGCTCATGTCTATTGCCTCATAATCTGCCGGGATCGTGATTCCAAGCGCCTGAGCACGATCTGCAACGTATTTCTTTGTAAGGTCTGTTGCAGTTTCGATCTCCATTGCTGACGGATCCGCGCCGTTTTGAAGGATCTCAACAGCCATTTCGCCCGCTCTTACGCCTATATCGTAATAGCTGATAGAAAGTGTTGCAACGCCGCAGCCTTCGCAGATGCCTTCTTCGCCCGCGATTACAGGGATACCGGCAGGACCGGCAATCTGGTCCACAGCGGCAGTTGCGGAAGCGATTGTATTATCCGTCGGAATATAGATAACGTCTACTTCCTGGCAGGCCTGTGTTGTGATACTTGCGATCTCATTTGTGTCCGCGCAGGTGTATATATTGACTGCAAGGCCCATGGAAGTGAGGTTCTCTTCAACAACATTCGCCTGATATACTGAATTCGGCTCCGCAGAGCAA
The DNA here is from genome assembly GCA_958422185.1 of uncultured Clostridium sp. Lineage (GTDB taxonomy): Bacteria > Bacillota > Clostridia > Oscillospirales > Acutalibacteraceae > Eubacterium_R. Next base: position 41,042 of record CATZNW010000006.1, on the reverse strand, counting down.
TAAAGGATGCCAACCGTCTGCGCATCAGGGCAAAGGTCACGGATCATTGCCGCCTGCTGATCAAGCGGGGCAAGATCTGAAGTACCCGTTACATTGATTCCCGTAACGCCGGTCCAGTTTGAAATCTCAAGGGCAGTTGCATAATCCGTTACTGAAGTGGCAACGATCGGTATACTGGCGGTTGCCTGCATGGAAGCCTGAAGCGCCGCCGTTGCATTGGCCATAATAAGGTCTACACCGTCTGCAACGAACTGATTGGCAATCGTTGCGCAGGTAGTTGAATCACCGCTGGCGTTCTGAAGTGTAATTTCAACATTTTCTTCGCCGAGGGCTTCGATAACCGCATCCTGAAATCCGCGTGTGGCTTCATCGAGCGCGGGATGCTGCTGTGACTGCAGGATGCCGATCGTGTATTTTGAGTTCTGAGCCGAGCAGCCGGCGAAAACAGAACCTACAAGCACTGCCGAAAGGCCGAGCGCCAAAATCTTTTTAACCGTTTTGTTCATATGTATTTCTCCTTTAAAATAGTTCACTCTGTCGCTTTTAAGCGTTGGCGCTTTTAAGTGATAAAGTGATTATACAGTAATAATATCACAAAAAAGAAAGACTGTCAAACAAAACACTTTGCTCGGCAGTCTTTTTGTAGCAATATACAAATATACTCTTTAATTTTTGTGCATATTGAGATATTACAGCTGATCGGCAATACTATAGATCAGATCCTTTGATTTTTCCCAGCCGAGGCACGGATCCGTTATGGATTTGCCGTAAACACCTCCGTCTACTTTCTGGCTGCCGTCCTCAATATAGGATTCGATCATAAATCCTTTTACAAACTTTTTGATATCCGCACTGTGACGCATGGAATGAAGCACCTCATTGGCAATCCTAACCTGCTCCAGATATTTTTTTCCGCTGTTTGAATGATTTGTGTCCACAATAACGGCCGGATTTTTAAACTGCTCCTTAGCAGCGTACATATTGTAAAGCGTGATCAGATCCTCATAATGATAATTCGGGTGGCTTATGCCGTGCTTATCCACTCCGCCGCGCAGGATAGCATGGGCAAGCTCGTTTCCGCTTGACTCTACCTCCCAGCCGCGGTACAGAAAAGTATGCCCGCTCTGTGCCGCCGTAATGGCATTTAGCATGATGGAATAATCGCCGCTTGTGGCGTTTTTCATTCCGCAGGGCATGTCCATTCCGCTTGCGGTAAGCCGGTGGTCCTGATTTTCAACGCTTCTGGCACCTACAGCAATATAGGAAAGCAGATCGGACAGGTACCTGTAATTTGCAGGATACAGCATCTCATCAGCAGAGGAAAGACCAAGCTGCTCGATTGCCTTTGTATGTATGGAGCGCACTGCAAGAATACCGGCATACATATCGGGCACTCCGTCCGGATCCGGCTGATGGATCATTCCCTTGTAGCCGGCGCCTGTGGTACGAGGCTTACCTGTATATATACGGGGAATGATGATGATTTTATCCTTGACTTCTTCCTGGATCCTGGCAAGGCGGCTTACATAGTCCAGCACGCTGTCTTCCTTATCCGCAGAACATGGACCAATGATCAGCAGGAACTTACTGCTTTCACCTTTTAATACTTTTGCGATCTCAGCATCTCTTTTTGCCTTGACAGCAGCACCTTTTTCGCTCAAAGGATAAAGTTCCTTGACCTCTTTCGGAACCGGAAGTTTCCTTATAAAGCGCATATTTTTCATAGAGTTATCTGCAACGATTTCCATCTTTTCACCTCATTACTGCCGCAAAAAAGCGGCTTTCTGTTTATATTTTAATTCGACGGAAGCATAATGTCAATAAACAATATATAATAAATCCTGCCGGCACAATATAAAAAGCGCGGGCATAGTGCCCGCGCACAGACTGTAGTTAAAGCCGGCTGAACCGTACAATATATAAGCGGTAAAAACGAACAGCAGAAAACACAACCGTTATAGATCCTAAAAATTTTCAAGCAGGGATTTATAGAATTCACAATAATCCTTACGGTTATCTGCAGTGAACGCCATAGCCGCTCTCGGGTGCCGGTTGAGCTGGCCGGTGAGCATGTACTGAATATCATACCCCCACTGAACACCGCTTTCCCGGAGCGGGATCATGTATTTTTCAATAAAAGTCAAAAGACTATATAAATTATATTTCGGATTTTTGAGAAAACCCAGCAACAGCTCCATGGCGCAGTTTCCGGCGCCTCTTCCCATGCCTATTGAAGTGGCGTCAAGATAAGACACGCCGTAAGACATGGTTTCAATGGTGTTTGCAAACGCGAGGTTCTGATTGTTATGGGCATGGAATCCGATCGATTTTCCGTGCTTTTCGCCCGCATCAAGATAGATCTTTGCAAGCTCTGCCGCCGTTTCAGGATAAAGCGAGCCGTAAGAATCAACAAGATAGATCACATCCACACTTGAATTGCCAAGCATTTCAAGTGCCTCTTCGATATCCTCTGTTTTTGCCTGACTGATCGCCATAATATTACAGGTAGTCTCATATCCCAGAGAGTGAAAATGCTCTACCATTTCAACTGCCGCAGGGATCTGATGGATATAGCACGCAACGCGCACCATATCAATTACCGATTCGCTTTTGGGAATAAAATCCTCCTTAAAATCACATCTGCCGACATCCGCCATAACAGATATTTTCATATCGGAAATATTATCACCGACGATCTTTCTTATATCTTCCTCATCGCAGAATTTCCATTTTCCGAATTCATTCGGATCAAACATCTTCTTGGACGCGCGGTAACCGAATTCCATATAATCCACACCGCTTTTAATATTCGTTTTATAGAGTTCCGTAACAAATTCATCCGTAAACTCAAAATTGTTGCAAAGGCCGCCGTCCCTGATCGTTGCGTCAAGCACTTTTATGTCGCTTCTTACAGTCATCATGTTGCCTTTTCTTGGTGCCATAGTTATTCCTCCTCGCACTTGCTTTTTCACTTTAAAGCTTTTATGCCCTAAAGCAGATTAGTGCTATTATAGCAAAGCCGTCGGGCTTTGTCAAGAAAAAAATAACCGAAAACACACAGATCAGACTGAGGAAAATCAAGATGAATCTCGTTTTCTTGAAAACGGGAACCGCACGAAGGTATTGCCTCTGAGCAAAAGCAAAAAGCGCAAACGCCGCATGAACACATGGTTCATGCGGCGTTTAACTGTTTCTTGATATGTTGCTTGCCTTTCTGTTCACATAATTTTCTTTCTGGCCATTATTACTCTACTCTTTATGAAAATAGTGAATATATATTGTGCGTTTCAGCCGGCTTTACCGACAGGCTAAAACGGCAGGGAGTTCCCTGCCGTTTTCGACATATACTTTAAAATTATTTTATTACTCTTACTCTTGTAACGCCGTCTATCTTTTTAATATCCTCAACGGCATTTTCGGAAACTTCCGAATCAACATCAATAATGCTGTAAGCGATCTCGCCGCGGTTCTTATCCACAAAGTTTGCGATATTAATGCCGTCCCTGCTGATCGTATCCGTGATCGTTGCGATCATATTCGGCTGATTTTTGTGGATAACCGTTATCCTTGCAACACCGCTCTTCTCAATTGACGCCGCAGGAAGATTTACGGAATTTCTTATATTTCCGTTTTCAAGATAATCAATAAGCTCAAGAGCACCCATTGACGCGCAGTTCTCTTCGCTCTCGGGTGTTGACGCGCCCAGATGAGGAAGAGCGATAACGCCGTCCACACCTATCAGTTCTGCTGACGGGAAATCGGTTACATAAGCGGCCATTTTACCGTCTTCAAGCGCGGCTACGATATCGGCGGAATTCGCAAGATCACCTCTTGCAAGATTTATAATACGAACGGTATCTTTCATCTTTTCAATATTGGCTGCGCAGATCATCTCTTTTGTATCCGGGGTAAGCGGTACATGTACGGTTATATAATCCGCCTGGGGGAAGATCTTATTGAGGTCATTTTCAATAACAACTTCCCTTTTCAGCGCCTCTGCCGCTTCTTCAGAAAGGAACGGATCATAACCGATCACAGTCATGCCAAGATCAACCGCAGCATTTGCGACAAGTCTTCCGATAGCGCCCAGCCCGATAACGGCAAGTGTCTTACCTTTGATTTCCGGTCCTGCAAACGCCGATTTCCCTTTTTCAACGGACTTGCTCACATTTTCGTCATCTTTGATGGTCTTGCACCATTCAATAGCCTTGGTTATCTTGCGGCTTGAAAGCAAAAGCGCGCAGATAACAAGTTCTTTTACGGCATTGGCGTTGGCGCCCGGAGTATTGAACACGGCGATACCGTTTTCCGTGCATTTATCGATTGGGATATTATTTACGCCGGCGCCTGCCCTTGCGATAGCAAGTAACGACTTGGGAAGCTCCATATCATGCATGGCGGCGGAACGCACCATAATAGCATCAGGATTTTCAACATCGTCACCATACGTATACTTAGTGGGATCAAACTTGGAAAGCCCTACCGGTGAAATTTTATTCAATGTTTTTATATTAAACATTATTTGTTTTCCTCCTCAAACTTCTTCATAAACTCAACGAGTTTTTCTACGCCCTCAACAGGCATGGCGTTATAGATGGAAGCCCTCATTCCGCCGACTGTTCTGTGACCTTTAAGATTTACAAAGCCGGCGTCAGTCGCCTCTTTTATAAATTTAGCGTTGAGTTCATCACTGTCCGTAACGAAAGGAACATTCATAAGGGAACGGTCTTCCGGAACAACGGTGCCGTGGAACATTTTGCTTTGATCAAGGAAATCATAAAGGATCTTTGCCTTTTTCTCATTATGCGCTTTCATTCCCTCAAGATCGCCGAAGGTATCTTTTATCCATTCAAGAACGAGTTTGCATATATAAATAGTCCAGCACGGCGGTGTATTATAAAGAGAGTCGGCATCCGCCTGTACCTTATAATTCATCATAACAGGGGTGATATCCCTTGCCTTGCCGAGCAGATCTTCACGCACGATAACAACAACAAGACCTGCCGGAGCAACATTCTTCTGCGCTCCGAAATAGACCATTCCGAATTTGGAAATATCGAGCGGTTCCGAGAGCGCGCAGGAAGAAATATCCGCAATGAGCACCTTATCACCGACCGGAGGAAGCTCCGTATACTTTGTGCCGTAAATCGTGTTGTTCATACAGATATAAACGTAATCCGCGTCTTCACGGAAATCTTCCGGCTTTGTCTTTGGGATATAACTGAAAGTTTTATCCGCTGACGAAGCGGCCTCCCTGACATCGCCGTACTTCTGCGCCTCCTGATAAGCTTTTTTCGCCCACTGGCCGGTAATAATATAATCCGCCTTGCCGCTGCCGTTCATAAAATTGAGCGGTATGGCCGAAAACTGCGCCGAAGCACCTCCCTGAAGAAAAAGCACCTTGTAATTATCCGGAACCTTATAAAGCTCTCTCATAAGTTTTTCCGCATCCTTGATTATCTCGTCAAAGACCTTTGATCTGTGGCTCATTTCCATAACGGACTGACCGCTTCCGTGATAATCAAGGATCTCCGCGCCCGCCTTTTCCAAAACAGATACAGGCAGGGTAGACGGACCTGCGCTGAAATTATAAACTCTTGCCATAAAATTATCCTCACTTTCGATTCATAAATAAATAACCGTGACTTCTATTATAGAGATGTTTATTTTTTTGTCAATGATTTTTAGCAAACTTTGTTGAAAAAGTACGCAGTTCGTTAATAAATTAACATTATTTTTCATAAATGCACCATTCATGCAATAAAAAATCATGCGGCGTAATTTAAACTGCCGCATGACTTTCATTTAATATTATATGCTGTACCGTAAGCAGCGTTAAAACATTACCTTGGCTGCTGATTGAGCGCGTTCTGGAGCATATTGCTTTTATTCTTCTTAGGCTTATATGCCGGAGGATTTGCAAGCTTTCTCGTAAACCGGTTCTTTTTTGCAGTGATTTTATTGATCTCATGAACAGGACCGGACATATAATCCGTCATATACCTGTCCGCTACTTCCATCATTGCAGGATCGTTCTTCATTGCGCCGAGAATGGAAACGCCGATTATATCCTGCACTTCGTTGGTACCGTCCTCATAAACCTCGCCAAGCATTTTAAACAGCTTTTTGCGCTCCGCCTCAGAGCCGTTTTTAATGATCTCCAGCACACGCGGAGTTCCGATCTCCTTGAAAAAGGTTTCCGGAAGGAATTCACCGTAATCCGAGATATTTCTTTTGATATCGTCTTTCAGATCCGGATAGAGAACACCAAAGCGGTTTGCAAGCGAATCCACATCATAGCTGATCACGCCGTTTTTGGCCTTTGAACGTGAAACAGCTTTGGGCATTTTGATTTTTTCAAGATCAACCTTTTTTCTTGCCGCAAAAAGGGAATGGATCTCGTCAGACACCTCATTTGCAAACGAGCGGCATTCCTTTTCGTCCGCCGAATCCAGTTCAAAAAGAGATTTTGAGATCGTTTCGTAAGCCGTATCCCCGCCCTTATCCTCATAAGAGCACTCCAGGCTCATAATATTGGATTTGACGTCATAAATAACACGGAAAAGCCCTTTTTCGCTTTTATAGCCAAGTTCGTTTTCGCCGGTCTTACTTTTCTTAAACCCAAGCTCCTTGATATTTTCGCTTATGCTCTTATCCATAAGTCTGTAAGCTTCTGCAAGTTCCATTATAACAACTCCCGTAGTATATGAGGATTCAAGCCCGCGGGCTTTACATTTTTGTATTATATCATCTGAAATGTAATTTGTCATTAAAAATTTTTGAATTTGTGTAAAACCGTGCTTTCTGCGGCACGATAATTTGCTTTTTTTATGTTGAATTTAATTATTTTATATGATACAATATAGCGTATTATTTCAGAGGCGGTTTGATGGACAGGATTTTGATTGAGGTGCAAGGCACACAAAGGTACGAAACGGATACCGATGTTACCGAGCTTACGACTTTCGGCACAATAAGGGACGACGGTGTTGCTTATATTATAAGATATAAGGAAGAACTTGAAGAGCCGGGTGAGAGCGTAACTGTTACAGTAAGAGTAAACAAAGATGAAAGCGCTGTTGAGATGACACGTTCCGGCAGAACGCATTCCAGTCTGTTGATAGAAAAATCAAAGCGTCATCTTTGCAAATACGGCACTGAATTCGGCGATATGCTGATGGGAATCTACGGACACGATATTGAGGCGGACGTTGAAAACGGGCGTTTTAAGTTTGAATATGATATCGATTTTAACGGCGCGGTGGCATCCCGCAACAAAGTAAAGCTGAATTTTTCAAAAACAGCAAACTGATCTATAGCAAAGATATATTTTTTATTTTCGGGGAAGGTAAAAATGTCTATAATAGTTAAAGAAACACAAAAAGAACTTAGAACAAGAATAATCGACGCACTGGGCAGGGCTGTTGCCGGAGGCGATCTGCCTGCGGAGCCGATCCCGGATTTCAATATTGAAAAACCGGCAAACAGCAAAAACGGCGACTTTTCCGCAAATGTTGCGCTTGCAGGCGCAAAGGCATTCAAAAGCGCCCCGCGAAAAATTGCGGAAAGCATTATAAAAAATCTTGACCTTGACGGTACTCTGTTTGACAGATGCGAGATAGCCGGTCCGGGATTTCTGAACTTTTATCTCTCGCAGCGATATTACACTGAAATCGTAAAAGACGTTATGGCAAAAGGCTCTGACTACGGCAAGTCGGACTACGGCAGCGGGAAGAAAGTTATTGTGGAATTTGTTTCCGCAAATCCCACAGGTCCTATGCACATAGGCAACGCAAGGGGCGGCGCAATCGGCGACTGCCTTGCCGCGGTGCTGGAATGGGCTGGCTACAGCGTAAGCCGTGAATTCTATGTTAATGACGCGGGCAACCAGATAGAGAAATTTGCAACATCGCTTGAGGTGCGGTATCTTCAGCTTTATAAAGACGGAATAGAGCTTCCGGAAGATGCGTACAAAGGCGCGGACATTGTTGAACACGCCAAGAATTTTGCCGCCGAATACGGCAATAAATACGTTGAAGCCGATCCTAAGGAAAGACGCGATGCGCTTGTTGCCTATGCTCTTCCAAAAAATATTGACGGGCTTGAAAAAGATCTGCTTGAATACCGCATTAAATATGACAAATGGTTTAAGGAAAGCACCCTGCACGAAGACGGTTCCGTAAACAGAATAATTGACAGGTTCAGGGAACTCGGCGTCACCTACGAGCAGGACGGAGCACTTTGGTTCAAGGCTAGTGAGTTCGGCAATGACAAAGATATTGTGCTTGTGCGCGCAAACGGCATACCCACTTATATCGTGCCCGATATAGCCTACCACTATAACAAACTGGTCACACGCGGATTTGACAGGGCTGTTGACGTGCTGGGCGCCGATCACCACGGCTATGTTCCCAGAATGAAGGCGGCGCTTAAAGCCCTTGGCCTTGATGCCAACAGGCTTGACTGCGTTATCATGCAGATGGTAAGACTTGTCAGAAACGGTGAAACAATAAAGCTTTCAAAGCGTTCCGGCAAAGCTATTACTCTTAACACTTTGCTTGATGAAATACCGATTGACGCTGCAAGATTTTTCTTCAATCTGCGCGAACCGAATTCGCATTTTGATTTTGATTTGGATCTTGCGGCACAGAAAACAAGCGAGAATCCTGTATACTACGTTCAGTATGCGCATGCGCGTATATGTTCCATAATCAAAAAAGCCAAGGCGGACGGGATCTCAATGCGCACACCAACCGATAATGAGCTGGATATGCTGAATTCCGAAGAGGAAAAAGAGCTTATACGCCATCTTTCGGCCCTTACGGATGAGATTGTAACAGCTGCGAAGGCGTATGATCCCGCAAAGATCACGCATTTTGTTATAGAACTTGCAACGCTGTTCCACAAGTTCTACAATGCACACCGTGTTATTGCCGACGACGAAGGAATTATGCAGGCAAGGCTTTATCTTTGCGTTGCAGTTAAAGAAACCATTAAAAACATTCTGGGAATGCTCAAGATATCCGCACCCGAAACAATGTAAGGAGATGCAGATATGCCATCTATAAAAAGCAAAGCGCTTCATGCAATAGGAAACGGGCTTTTTAGATACATTTATAAAGATCCGAAGCAGAATATGCTCAGGCTCGTTAAAGTGGGAAAAGCCTTTGCCGGCAAAATGTACCCTGAAAGCACATTCACCAAGCCTATTGAGATCATAACGGACGAAACCAATGTTTGGCACCGATTTCTTTTCCGCGGCATTAAAGAAGTAAACCATGACTTTCTGCGACGTGCCGTGCTGACTTTCGGCATAGATCTTGGACTTATAGGCACATCTACCCTCAGAAAAAAGAGAGAAGAACTCAAATGCAACATTCCGTGGGTAGTGCTGCTTGACCCGACTTCCGCCTGCAACCTTAAATGCAAAGGGTGCTGGGCGGCTGAATACGGATATAAATCAAATCTGACGCTTGATGAAATGCGCAGAATCATCAGCGAAAGCAAAGCACTCGGAACACATTTCTTTATGTTTACGGGGGGTGAGCCGCTGATCAGAAAAAATGACCTGGTAACGCTTGCCAAGGAAAATCCGGACTGTATCTTCCTTGCGTATACGAACGCGACCCTTATTGACGATGAATTTTGCGAACAACTTATTGCATGCGGCAATTTCGGACTTGCGCTTTCCATTGAGGGAACGGAGGAAACGAATGACGGCAGGCGCGGCGAGGGTTCTTACAAGACAACCATGAACGCGATGAAGATGCTTAAAGAGCACGGCTGCCTTTTCGGCACGTCCATCTGCTACACGAGCCAGAATTATGAGGCTGTTACAAGCGATGAATTTTACGATAAAATGATTGATGCCGGCGCGCGTTATATGTGGTATTTCCACTATATGCCGGTTGGCGACAACGCGGACACGAGCCTGCTGCTCACACCTGAGCAGAGGGAGCACGTTTACCGCGCAATAAGGGAAAAAAGAAATTCAAAAACAGGAAAACCTATATTCACAGTGGATTTTCAGAATGACGCAGAATTCGTCGGCGGCTGTATTGCCGGCGGCAGAAATTATTTTCACGTTAACTCCGAAGGTGATGTTGAACCGTGCGTTTTCATTCATTATTCTGATTCGAATATCAGGGAAAAATCCATCATGGAATGTCTTAATTCCCCTCTTTTCAAGGAATATTACAAGGGTCAGCCGTTCAACAAAAACATGCTGCGCCCCTGCCCCATGCTTGAAAACCCGCAGGCATTACGCAAAATGGTTAAGCGCAGCGGTGCAAAATCCACCAATCTCATAAAAGCTGAAAGCGCTGACGAACTTTGTTCCAAATGCGATGAATACGCTAAAAGCTGGGCGCCGAAAGCCAAGGAGATCTGGGAAGAAACAGCGCGTTTCAAACCTTTTACACAGTATTACAGAGATACGCCGGAGGGCAAAAAAAATTACCGTCCGGAAGATTACTGATAAAATTCCGAGCAGCAAACCAGCATCAATAATACCGACTTTAAAAGCCGCTGTGCAGTAATGGGCACGGCGGCTTTCGCAGTTTTATTCACAATAGACAGGACTTGTTACGGCCAGTATCTTCTTATCGCCGTTTACGGTGCCCCACAGTTCCGCACGGTACCAGTGACCGCGTTCTATCTTCAGGCGTTCATGACGGGTATCGCACCTGGTTTCCAGCACGGTCTTCCCGCCGTTCGTAACGATCCTGATCGTTTTGTATTCTAAAATTTCTTTTCCTGCGTTCTTTTCCCTTGAATGAAGATCCGTAAAGAAACTAAAAGTTACGTTCCCTTTCGGTATCGTTGAACCAAGCCCATAGGTTTTGCCCATGCGGTGGACGCGGAATATGAATTTTGCGCCGGTGGAGGCAACTGTTTTGCCAAGGCGGATAGCCTTTACGGCGCCGGCCGGAGTGGCAAGGCCGCCGTCAAAATGAAGATATGTGCAGCCGTAATGCTTCTCCGCCGGGGTAGGTCTGTGCCAGTCCTTTCCGTATACGGCGGCAATATGATACCCCTCGTCAAGCAGCGAGGTATACATAGCAAGCGCCCTGTCATTTTCCGTATTTTCAGGGCTGAAATCCTCGTGCCATACTTCGATATAATCAACATTTCTGAAATCACGCACATGAAATTCCCATCTGCCGCCGGTACATATCGGCGAACCTATCTGAAACGGATGCGCTATGCCCACCACGCCACCGGCTGCTCTTACGGCTTTCATCTTTTCATCTATATTATCCGGGACAGCATCACGCCAATCCACAAAATCACGCGCGCCGAGCACGAGCATATGGCCGAAATAAGTAGTCCATTCAATGCCGCGAACAACGGGAATAAGATCCGGATCAGTCTCATCAAAACCGCTGTATGTATTATGATCCGTTAAGGCTATAAGAGAAAGATGATCCTCCGCTGCCGCCTGCTGAAGCGATACAGGAGTAAAACCGCCGTCCGAATGTATGGTATGGCAGTGAAGCTCACATGGAAGATAACTCATTCTTCTTTACCTCCGCTTATTTTAAGATCGTACTCAATATCGCAAACACAGCAGTGAACATTGAGCATAACACGCCATTTGCCGGCAGTCATCTCCCTGTTTAAAAAACCGGGTGAAGAATTTTCAGCCGCAATAACCAGATGTTGCTCGTTAGGCTGCCTGTGCGCCGCGCCTCTGTAACCCAAAGGATCGTCTGCGGAAACCGTTATAAGGTTATTTACAGGCAGGAAATCATGCGGATTCCTGCCGTTTCCCCTGCCAAGATATTTTTCAAACGCCGCGGAAATCAAACCCACTGCCTCTTTCTCATTTTCAAGAGTTTTCGGCGAATAAGCAAAATCAATATTCAGAACCAAAACACCGCCGGGAACATCAAATTCAAACTCTATATTTGTTTTATCCATATCCGGTGTAATAACACCGCTTTTCTCAAGAATCACCATAATACCGCTCCAGCATATTTATACCATTATTATACTGTATCATACTGCTGTTTTCAATGATTGATAAAATTTAAATTAAATGTTATAATTTAATCATCCAACGCAGGAAAGAGAGATAGTATGAAACTTGAAAACTGGATGGCCGATATAGACGGAAAGCAGGATCTTCTGAGTCTTGCCATTCCCGGAACGCACGACTGTGTCACAAAATATGTGCAGTTTGAACACATTTCCAAAACTCAGGACCTGGCGATATATGAGCAGCTGACGCTGGGGATCAGAGCGCTTGACATAAGAGTTGAGAGCAGCGGAAAGCGGCTTAAAATGGTGCACGGCATTGCAAAAGTGTTTACCGCACCCAACAAGTTCGGCAGACAGATGGATCTGGATTATGTGCTGAACGCCTGCTATGACTTTCTGCGTGAGAATCAGAGTGAAACAATCATTTTTCAGTTTAAGAATGACAACGGCAAAGAAAACGAAAAATGCTTTGACAACTTATTTTACAGTTACATATCAAAAGAGCCCGGAATGTGGTTTTGCGAAAACCGAGTGCCGAAACTCAGCGAAGTGCGCGGAAAGATCTATCTGATCCGCCGCTGCAAAATGGCTGACAGACCTGAATTCACACCGGAAAACACAGGGCTTGATTTTTCTCGCTGGATCGAACAGGATACGGTCTCACCGGAGCCGCTGACGCTCAACACAGGCGGAGCCAACCCGGCGGAATTTATAATACTTGACAGATTTAAATACAAACCCGAACCGCGCTGGAACGAGTGCGTCAAACCTTTTCTTGACAGGGCAAAACCGTTTGACGGAACATATATCATAAACTACCTTTCCACGGCAGGCGGATTAAAAGGCCCACGGAAAAACGCCGAATATATAAATCCGCAGTTTATGAAATATCCGCTTGATCCCGCCAAATATTACGGTACGATATACATGGATTTCCCTACCAGGGAACTTGTTATGAAGATCATAAACGCGAATTCCAAATAACAAAAAACCGGGGCGCATACCGCTTGATTGCAGCCTCGGTTTTATTATTTATTGTTACCATGGTTTTCAATCACTATAAAAGGCACGGCCATTTCACGTTCATCAAGACCTGCGTGCCCGGCAACAAACCTATCGTTTTCACGATAATTAAAAAGCAACAGGTCACTTACTGCAACAGCAAGAAAATCACCTAAAAATTCATCAACACGCGGGTGAGGTTCTCCATATCCGAACAAATGCCTGTCATACACTTCTTGTTTGGTCAGCACAAGAAATTTGCCGGGAAATTCTTTTTCAAATTCTTCTTTAAAAATATTTTTATACTCGTCCTTAACAAAAAGGCTCAATGCCCTTGGCTCTATAGACGCCGGCATTCTTAACATATTCCATATATTCGGGTGTTCTTCAATAAATGCTCTTTTACTGTCAACAAGGCCGTGATCGGCGGTAACGACAACAACACTGTTTTTAAGTTTTCTACACAGTTTTTCAACCGTTTTATTGATTTTTTTGATCTTTCGTTTAACGCGGGCAGAACCGACCCCGTATTTATGCATGGTATTATCCGGTTCGGGACTATATACGTAAATGTATTTTTTTTCGCTTTCACCGGCAAGCCGCAAAACATGTTTTCTTATCTCATCGAATGTATATGCCGGCACATTTCCAAACGGTGAAACAAAATATGTTTTCACATTATCATTTACTTTTTCTATTCGTTGAAAAATATTTTCACAAGGGATATACCTTTGAGCAACATTATAATCCGCGGCTTTTTCTCCGTTTTTTTGCAAAGTATTTTTAAACACAGCAACATTTTCATCAAGTTCTTTAAAATACAAATCCCACCCAAGCCAACCGTGTTCAACAGGTGAATAACCGGATAATATTGAAGTTGTTGCGGCAGTAGTAGTTGATGGAAATACAGATGAGATTGGGCAGACAAGATGCTTCCTCAGAAAAGAATCCCTATCCAAATGAGTATTTAGTGCACCAACGCCCATTCCGTCAAACAGTATAACTATTACATTTTCATAATCCTTTTTTAGTATTTCATCAAATTCTTTTAATGTATGATGCGGGCAGTCTTCAACACCATAATATTTTAAAACAGACGCCGATATTGAAAGTATGCTTTTGTCATAATTGGGAAATCTTATCATATTTTACCACCACATAAAATAAAAATAACCGCTAATGATCGCTCATCAACGGCTAAAAATTCTGCTGAAAAATTTAACTAATCCGAAAACGAGCGCCGCAACTCGCCCGATATAAATCATATCGAGTTATATTCAAGTTCATAAATAATCATAGCAATTCCCTTCCGGCTGTTACTTTTACAATTTTAAATTATCCGCGTTGATTATATTCGGGATTTCAGACAGAGTATCGGCGCAGTAGGACGCCTCTTTACAATATCCGTTATGCACATAAACCGTTGACATTCCGGAGTTATTGCCGCCGATAATATCCGCTATTATGTTATCCCCAACCATAAACATCGGTTCATCATTTTTATTAAAATTCTTTGCAATATCGAACAGTTCTTTTCTCGGTTTATCATAGCCCTCTATCGCTGAAATAACATAACCGTCAAAATATTTATCGAGTTTCAAATTCTTGATGACTTCAATAAGGTCAGGGTAATTATTTGAAAGAATTATATTTTTATTACCCAAAGTTTTAAGCGCATCCAGCGTACTTACGCAATCGGGATAAAGCGTATAATTTTCGGTTCTTTTAATAATACTTCTTACCTTCTGAGTTGCGGCTCGGGCTGCTTCATCATCCACCCCAAGTGAAAGATATGATTTATAAATGTGCTTATTCATAATTTCCCACCACTTTTCATTTTTAAAAGCGGTGTAATCATTTTGCGGCGTATGCCATGTAAAGCCATGCGCCATACAGCGCCTTATGTCACCGAACTCTATATTATGTTCCGTACATGTTTCGCTCAGCGCCATGAAAACGCTACCGCTCCAAAGGGGATTGGATTTAACCAAAGTGCCGTCAAAATCCCAATATACAATACTCATAAGCAGCCCCCTGTTGCCAAATCGGTACAAAAAAGTAAAGTGTGTAGCATTCGCTACGCAGTATTACTCCTCCAACAGGTCGTTTTCACGCAGCATATCAATAAATTTTTCAACGTCTGCGGCTGCCTTTTCGGGGGTGACGTCATAGATATCCAGCACCTTATTAACGATCTCCTGCGGGGTGGTATCCTCTTTCAGGCAGTCCCAGAAAAATCCGCCGGATTCATTAAGAGTTATCATCCCGTTGAATTCAGACGCTGTTTTGCCCACGGGCACAACGATCTCAGAACCTGCAATGTTTCTTTTTACAAACCCTTCTTGAATCTTCATTTTCATCTTTCCTTTATAACTGTGTTCATATATAGTATACCAATTTGCACAAAAGCTTGCAAGCAATAAGGAAAAAATAAGAAATAATAACAAATTTTATGATCTTTTACTTGCAGATACTGATAAAGTTGGGTATAATAACAGTGATAATTTTAGGATTATTAAATTTAAGGAATTATTAAATTTAAGCGAGGGAGTAGATACTATGGTTTATTCGCAAGAAGTAGAACAGATGTGCACCGTAAAAAAAGGTCCGCATCACGGCCCTGCTCCGATTCCGGAAGAGGGTAAATGGGTCAAATCCTATGAGATCAAAGACATAAGCGGTTTCTCGCACGGCATTGGCTGGTGTGCTCCTCAGCAGGGCGCCTGCAAGCTGAGTCTCAATGTTAAAAACGGCATTGTTGAAGAGGCGCTTGTTGAGACAATCGGCTGCTCCGGCATGACGCATTCAGCGGCTATGGCGGCAGAGATCCTGCCGGGCAAAACGCTGCTTGAGTGCCTGAACACAGACCTTGTTTGCGACGCGATCAACGTTGCTATGAGAGAGCTCTTTAAGCAGCTTGCATACGGCCGTTCACAGAGCGCGTTCTCAGAAGGCGGTCTTGTTATCGGCGCTGCCCTTGAGGATCTTGGCAAAGGTCTCAGAAGCCAGGTGGGCACAATGTTTTCAACAAAGGCAAAGGGCGTTCGCTATATGGAAATGGCGGAAGGCTATGTAACGCGCATGGCCCTTGATGAAGAGGGCGAAGTGATCGGCTATGAATTCGTTAAGCTCGGCAAGATGCTTGAGGATATCCGCCACGGCAAGTCACCCAATGAAGCATACGAGGCAAACAAGGGCACATACGGCAGATTTGACAACGCTGCAAAATACATTGACCCGCGTGAAGAGTAATTGAGACAGGAGGAACGTAAAATGGCTAATGATGTAAAATTCGAAGGCAAAGAAAGAAGAATGGCCAAAATTGAAAAATGTCTTGCTGAATACGGTCTTTCAAGTCTTGAAGAAGCAAGGGATTTATGCCTTTCAAAGGGAATAGATGTTGACGCTATCGTTAAGGGCGTTCAGCCCATAGCATTTGAGAATGCAAGCTGGGCTTATACACTCGGCGCTGCTGTTGCTATCAAGAGCGGCGTTAAAACAGCTTCCGAAGCCGCTGAAAAGATCGGCATCGGTCTTCAGGCATTCTGCATTCCCGGCTCTGTTGCGGAGCAGAGAAACGTTGGTCTCGGCCACGGAAACCTTGGTGCGCGTCTTCTTTCCGAAGAAACGAAGTGTTTCGCATTCCTTGCGGGCCACGAGAGCTTTGCGGCAGCTGAAGGCGCTATCGGCATTGCCCGCACGGCAAACAAAGTGCGCAAAGAGCCCCTTCGTGTAATTCTTAACGGTCTTGGCAAAGACGCTGCTTATATCATTTCAAGGATCAACGGCTTTACCTATGTTAAGACCGACTATGATTTCTATACAGGCGAACTTAATGTTGTTGAAACAAAAGCTTTCTCGGACGGCGAAAGAGCCGCGGTTAAGTGCTACGGCGCAAACGACGTTCTTGAAGGCGTCGCTATCATGAAGCATGAAGGTGTTGACGTTTCCATCACCGGTAACTCAACAAACCCGACCCGTTTCCAGCACCTTGTTGCAGGCACATATAAGAAATGGGCTATCGAAAACGGCAAAAAATATTTTTCCGTTGCCTCAGGCGGCGGCACAGGCCGTACTCTTCATCCGGATAACATGGCTGCAGGTCCCGCTTCCTACGGTCTTACAGACTCAATGGGACGTATGCACGGTGACGCTCAGTTTGCAGGTTCTTCTTCCGTTCCTGCTCACGTTGAGATGATGGGCCTTATCGGCATGGGCAACAACCCGATGGTTGGCGCAACCGTTGCAACCGCAGTTGCAGTGGAAGAGGCTATGAAATAAGCTTTTACGCTGAAGACAAAAATTTACGCCCGGAGCTCTCCGGGCGTTTTGTTTTGTTCATTTTTTAGAATTCAAGATATTGCCATAATCGATCTCCAGGCGGTTTTCACCCTGTTTTCCAGCAAATCGGGTCATTCCTTTGCCGGGAATATAAATTATATTCGCGTTTTCCGCGTATTTACCGCAGGGTTCATTCTGACACCATACGAGAGTGAACCGGCGCTCTTTTATATCAGTATGTATCTCTTTTATATCGCCGTACACAGCGGCGGGATACGGGCGGTTAAATACAGAGAGTAGTTTTTTATCATCAAACTTCATTCCCCAGTAAATACTGCTCCATGCATACTTTTCAAAAACGCGCATGATATGATCTATATGGGCAAGGCTGTTTTTTCCGCTTTGCGCCCCGCCCCATTCGCCCATTATTACAGGAACGTTCATTTTAAGTTGGTTTTCACGGATCCTTTTAAGAATAAAATCCAGCCTTTTATTACTGCAATACTTATCATAAAGCGGCGAATCAACAAAAAGATCATACGCGTGCGGTGAATAAACCGAATTCTTAGGCGCATGAATAGAAAACGGTATTCCCAGATTTGAATAATAACTGTGCTCAAAAATATTAAATCCGCAGTTTACTTCCCTGCTGATCCTTTCAAAAAACGGCTGATAATACTTTTCCGAAAAATCCGCAATGATATTCTCTTTTCCGTCCACGAGCTGCGAAAAATTCTTTTCATCATCAAGCGTGTCAAGCAGCCTTTCAAATCCCGAATAAGATCTTATTATGGAAAGTAATTTGAGCGCGGCCTGAATCATTCCCGTTTTTTCCCGGCCGAATTTAAAGCAGGAATGAAAATCCATCTCTTTTCCGGCGGCTTTGGCAACGCCGTTAAGGATATTTATAAATATTTCCCTGCCGCCGCTTTGCGGATACGGCTCATTAAAGAAATCACAGCCGAGTATATTGGAACAGCCGGAAAACGAATCGGCAAGAAATTTCCAGCAGTTTATAAAATCTCGCTGAATACCATTCTTATCTTCCCAAAAATCAGCAAACGCGCGCTGCACGCCGCTCATATAAAAATAGCCTTCCGCCCAGACGGCGAGCTGTTTTTTACTTTTTATAGAATGATCCACGGCCCATTCCGGCGCGCCGTCACCGTGAAAGTAATGCGAAAACAGATCCTGGTGCATATCCGGCATAACATATATGTTTTCGGCCTCACATCGCAGGACAAATTCCCGCAGTATCTCCGCCATATCACGGCTATACTCTCCCCTGCTCTCCTCAAGCGCCGCCCAAGTGATGCCGAGACGAACGACATTAACGCCGCTTGTTTTCAGATTGCGGATGACCTTCTTTTTAAGCAGATTTTTTCTTGCCTCCGGCAGATCTACTTTTTTCAGTTTAAGGCAGATATTTACACCGCGGAAAATACGCTGCCTGCCGTATTCATCGCGTATATCAAGATCGCTGCAATATAATCTGTTCATAATTCCCTCTCAAACAGTAAAACTGCTTACCATATATTATATTACAACACGCGGATCTTTACAAGACAAAAACCGGACCAAAAAATCCCCTGCATTTTGCAGGGGACAAAGAGTCAAAATACTGGTATATCAAGCTTTTACTTTTCTTCTTCTGATCAGCTTGGGGCTGTTGAAATCAAGAACAAGTGAAAGCGCAACAACACCTGCAACGGTAATAATGCCTTCAAAAAGCATATAAAATCCGTTATATCCGAAGCTGTATGCCCAGACCGACTGCCAGCCGTCTGCATATTCACCCCAGATCGTTACACCTGAGATAAAGTGGCATATAAACCGGAAAAGCGAGGCGAAAGCACCGCCGAGGGCAAGTGCAAGGGTCTGATTCTTAACAGCTTTTCTGAACAGCGCGCCGCCTATGCCGAGGCAGGCAAAAGCAATAACATAATCCGCGAAGATCAGAATCAAATATGCAACAATACCTTTAACATACGCAAAATTGCCGAGTCCCTGCAACAGCATCTGAAGAACGCCGTGAATTACGCCCGTGCCAATTCCCCATTTCATTCCGTAGCGATATCCTATAATAACGATAGGCACCTGGCTGAAAGCAGTTATAGAGCCGCCCATAGGCGCGTTGAAGATCGTAACATACGAAAGCAAAGTAGCAAGCGCGATCATTATAGCGGTTTCCGTAAGTTTTTGCGTTTTACTCATTTGTGAATTTGCCATATTCTTAAACTCCTTTCCGGAGCGCGTCTGCACCGCTCCAAATTCTCAACAAGCCAAAAGAAAAGCCCCGCTCAGAGCAGAACGGGGCGCAGATATTGCTTTACACAGTCTCCGCTGTTCGTGCTAACGAACAGGTCGAAGGGTATGATCTCAGCCTTTCGGCACCCCTGACTTATTAAGTTATACATATTATAATGCTGCCGGCATATTTTGTCAATAAAAACCTTTATACAATAAAAAGCCGTCTGAAACACGCAACTGACAAACAGGAAGCAGTAAAATCGCGCCCCAACAAGTGATCTCAGCCGAAACAATATTATACGTTTTGTACTTGCCGCTTGTAACTTTTTTCAGCAAATAACAGCTTGACTGGCATAAAATCCCCCGATTGCAAGCCAAAAAACAACAAAATACGCTTAAAAAAGCAAAATCTACATATCGTTTATTTTTTTGATTTTTTCAAAAAAACACACAAGATATTGTGATTTTTTCCTGTTTTGTATTGACAACCTTCCCGTATTTTGGTATTATGTAAAAGCGACATACAGTTGATGTAACGATTTTGTAATATTTTACGCTGTATTGTAACTTTTACCGGAGGTGAATGTAATGAAGATTATTAAGAGAAACGGATCCGAGGCGGAATTTGACCTCTCCAAGATCATTGCCGCAGTTACCAAAGCCAATGCGGCCTGCGAAAAAGAAGAACTCACCCCGTCTCAGATAAGGGATATTGCCGAATTCGTTGAATTTAAAATAATGAAAGCGGCGCGCGCCCTTTCCGTTGAAGAGATTCAGGACATTGTTGAAAACCAGATCATGGCGCAGGGAGCGTTTGAGGTTGCAAAAAGGTATGTTAAATACCGTTATAACCGTTCACTGATAAGAAAATCCAATACTACGGACGAACAGATTCTTACGCTTATTGAGTGCAACAATGAGGAAGTTAAGCAGGAAAATTCAAACAAGAATCCTACAGTAAACAGCGTTCAGCGCGATTATATGGCGGGTGAGGTTTCAAAAGACCTTACAAAGAGGATCCTTTTGCCTCAGGATATAGTTGAGGCTCATGAGAACGGTATCATCCATTTTCATGACGCGGATTACTTTGCGCAGCATATGCATAACTGCGACCTTGTAAATCTTGAGGACATGCTGCAAAACGGAACCGTTATAAGCGGCACTATGATCGAAAAGCCTCATACTTTTTCAACGGCGTGCAACATTGCCACCCAGATCATTGCCCAGATCGCCTCCAGCCAGTACGGCGGTCAGAGCATAAGCCTTGCCCACCTTGCTCCGTTTGTTGATTTAAGCAGACAGAAATTCAGAAAAGATGTAAAAGCGGAACTTGAAGATGCCGGTATCGACCCAACGGATGAAGAGATCAATAAGATCACCGAAATGCGTGTCAAGAGCGAGATCAAGCGCGGTGTGCAGACGATCCAGTATCAGGTCATAACCCTAATGACTACAAACGGGCAGGCTCCGTTCGTTACCGTATTTATGTATCTTGACGAAGTTGAGGAAGGCCAGACGAGAGACGACCTTAAACTCATAATCGAAGAAGTCCTTCGCCAGAGGATCCAGGGCGTCAAGAACGAGAGCGGCGTATGGATCACACCGGCGTTCCCGAAGCTGATTTATGTGCTTGACGAAGACAATATCACCCCGGATTCAAAATACTGGGACGTTACATGCCTTGCCGCAAAATGCACGGCAAAGAGAATGGTGCCCGATTATATCTCCGCCAAGAAAATGCGTGAGCTTAAGATCGATAAAAACGGAAACGGAAATGTTTACACCTGCATGGGCTGCCGTTCTTTCCTCACCCCGTATGTGGATCCTAAAACGAACAAGCCTAAATATTACGGCAGATTCAACCAGGGCGTTGTTACTCTTAACCTGGTTGACATAGCCTGTTCCTCCGGCGGTGATATGACCAAATTCTGGAAGATCTTTGACGAAAGGCTGGACCTTTGCTACCGCGCTCTTATGTGCCGCCACAACAGACTGCTCGGCACGCCCAGCGATGTTGCCCCGATACTGTGGCAGTACGGCGCGCTTGCAAGGCTCAAAAAGGGCGAAACGATCGACAAGCTTCTGTTCGGCGGATATTCAACGATCTCACTTGGTTATGCCGGACTTTACGAATGCGTAAAATATATGACGGGCAAAAGCCATACCGACCCCGACGCAAAGGATTTTGCGCTTTCTGTTATGCAAAAACTTAATGACGCGTGCAAAGAGTGGAAAGCAAAGGAAAACATTGATTTTTCTGTTTATGGCACACCGCTTGAATCAACAACATATAAGTTTGCAAAGTGCCTTCAGAAACGTTTCGGCAAGATTCCGGGCGTTACGGATAAAAACTATATTACAAACAGTTACCATGTTCACGTTTCCGAAGAGATCGACGCTTTCAAAAAGCTTGAATTTGAGGCCGAATTCCAGAATCTTTCTCCCGGCGGCGCTATAAGCTATGTTGAAGTGCCCAATATGCAGGATAATATCCCTGCGGTGCTTTCGGTAATGCAGTATATATATAATCATATCATGTACGCCGAACTCAACACAAAGAGCGATTACTGCCAGGTATGCGGATATGACGGAGAAATAAAAATCGTTGAGGAAAACGGAAAGCTTGTTTGGCGCTGTCCAAACTGCGGCAACGAGGATCAGAGCAAAATGAACGTTGCCCGCCGCACATGCGGATACATAGGCACACAGTTTTGGAATCAGGGAAGAACTCAGGAAATAAGAGACAGGGTCCTTCACCTGTAATAACGAATGAAAGAAAAGGAGAGGGAGCGCGGTAATTTGCATTGCGCTCCCTTCTGTTTCGCTATGAATATTGCAGAAATCAAAACAAATGATATTGCAAACGGAGAAGGCGTGCGCACCTCCGTTTTCGTTTCAGGATGCCGCCATCACTGCCCGGAGTGCTTCAATGAGATCGCCTGGGATTTTGATTATGGAAAAAAATGGGATGCTGAGACCAAGGAATATATTTTATCTTCCTGTGAGCCACCGTGGATAGCCGGACTGTCGCTTTTGGGCGGAGAACCGTTTGAGCCTGAAAATCAGGCAGGAATGGCGGAGCTTTTAAAAGATTTTAAAGCGCGTTATCCGATGAAAAACGTGTGGTGTTACAGCGGCTTTACTTTGGAGCAGATCACGGGAAAGGAAAAAAGCCGTGCTTATACCGAAACGGCACAGGAAATGCTGAAATACATAGACATTCTTGTTGACGGCAAATTTGAAAAGGAACGGAAAAACATTTCCCTTAAATTCCGCGGTTCTGAAAACCAAAGGGTAATAGACCTAAAAAAAACGCTGGAAAACGGACGGATCACACTTTATCTTGAATAGCAAAAGAGCATTACCGAAATATTATGCTCGAAAGCAAATATTCCGCTTGGAAGAAAGTACTCACTATGACGTGTAAAAATGTCACAGTGAGTTTTTTATTGACTTATTTTTATGATAATGATAAAATGTAGATGCCAAATATTTAAACAAATTAAATACAGTATTTTTGTACACATGAAGGGTAGCCATTTTTTTGATAAAAATGCTTGCTCTTGATACAATACTGCCCTTATTGTGTACAGTGTTTGTTTAAATGTTTGGCGACAGTTGAGCTTGCGTTTTTTGCGTACAGCTTCGGCTGTACGCTTTTTTTATTTTGGAGGTATAAAAACAATGTTTTGCGAAAATTGCGGAAAAGAAATTGATAAAGACAGCCTGTTTTGTGAATATTGCGGGCATAAAAACGACGAAGGTATTCAACACGTCAGCAGCATTGGACCTTCTCCCCCTGTAGCGAAAAAAAGAAGACGGCTAAAAAAACCGCAAAAAGCAGTTTTAGCCGTTGCTATAATTATACTGATGATTGCCGGTTATTTTTTGACCGCTGCGCTGTGGTTCGGCAATAATTACTATGGGCAAGCCGATGTTGTAATTTCCGAAATGGATTACAGCGGCGAGCAGCTTATTGAAAGCATAAATATTGACAAAGATAATAATCTGCTGACGTTTAATTTTTCCGACAACAATTTTGGATCTGTCTTCGGAGAAAAGTGGTGCATAAAATACTGCTTTTATAATTGTGAAGAAAACTATTGCGCTTATGACTCCGTTACTGGAGAATATTCTTTTGAAAGCGCCGAACCTGCGATCTATGCCTCTGCCAGAACAGACAGCAATAATGATGAAAAAATTGAAAACTCCATAACCGTCTCCGAGTCAAAGAATTTCAAAGAAAACACAGTGTACTGCTTTAACTTTGATTTCAACATAGGCTTTAATGACGATTACGGAAACCCTATAAGAAAGCTTTTTGTTAAAACGTTAGAAAACGAATATATCAACGGATATATTTATCAGCGTATTTTTCATTGGTATTCAGTTTCCGACCTGTATTCTGAAAGTTTTTCGACTCGGGCTTATTTTCTATATGAAAACGGAAGATTTGTACCTATCTCCAAAAACGATAATCTTGATGCGTATGTAAACGCTGTATGGCAGGGCACAGATTTAAACCTGATTAAATATGATGAAAGCGGAAACGCTTACCTTGAAGGACCGGTTAGGACAAGAGAAACTGTAAATTTAGGTGAAAATTAAAGAGGTAAATAAATATGTATTGTAAGCACTGTGGAAGCGAATTAAGCGAGAGCACAAAATTCTGCAAATACTGCGGTAACAAAGTAAATCGCATTTCAGAAAGTACGGTCCAAAGTGTACCGACAAGTAATTTTTATCTAGTTGACTTTTTTAAAAATATTATTCGAAAAAGCAATGTAGGCGTCATCATCTGGATGATCATAAATACTATTCTGGTTACATATTTGATAGGTTATATTTTGACAATGAGTTCGTATAGTATGCAGACTTATCCCGTTGTGGCATATTTAATCGGATTTGTTGTCTACATAGTTTCAATTTGTATTGCCCTTTCCCCTATTGGCGAGTTTATTTTAAGACTTCAGACTGGCTGTAAAAAAATTAAAAGAAAAGATTATCTGGAAAGGCTGAATCCCCTATTTGAAGAAGTATACAGCAAAGCAAAAAAGATAAGCCCAAATTTGCCTGACAATATAAAATTTTTTATGAGTAAGGACAAAGCACCAAACGCCTTTGCAACAGGCCGTAAAACAGTTTGTTTAACTGAGGGAATTCTTGATTATTCTGATGAAGAAATCAAGGCTGTTTTAAGCCACGAATTCGGACACCTTGCGCATAAGGATACCGATATTATATTAGTGGTCGAAGTAGGCAATTTAATTGTTACAGGAATTTTTATAATATTCAGAATGCTTGTAAACATAACAACCTTCATTTTTCATTTAATTCTGAGTATATTGTCAAGCAGTGTTGCCGACGTGATTGTAAGCGCAATAACAAGAGTATTACTCGATTTGGTTCTTGTAACAGCCATAAACGTCTGGACAAAACTGGGAACATGGATATGCTTCTATTCCTCAAGAAAAAACGAATTTGAAGCTGACAAATATAGTTGTTCGCTGGGCTATGGTCAAATATTATGCAATGTTTTAGAGAAAATTGATGCCGGAGCGAACGAAAAAAACACATTATGGGCCGCGCTGAATGCAACACATCCCGACACAAATGATAGAATTGCACATATGCAGGAGCTTGGCGTTGATTATTCTAAATCATAATGCAGAAAAGGTTAGGTAACAAAATTTATTTAAGCCGCGAATAATATTCGCGGCTTTACTTCATTCTATCATATCGACTAAACGGCTCTGCCCTTTTTCTTTGCGCGCTTTTAAATATTTTTATCGTACCGGAGTATAGTCTATCTCGGACTCCTTGTCAGTTGCCTCAAGCTTAAATATAACCGGACGCAGACCGTCGTTGCAGCTGCAGATCGCAACCCCCGGCTTTCTGATCCAGTCGCCGTAATAAAAGATCCCGTCGCCCGCGCCGTGGGCAAGCGCAAAAACATACTGATATATCGCTTTCCAAGCCTCATCGCAAAAGCCGTCCGGTTTGGCATAATCAGCATAAAACACCTGCCCCTCCCTCATCATGGGGCACGCCGTAAGACCTTCTGCTCCGTACTCTGCGGCCAGTTCTTTGTCAAGCGTGGTTTTCAAAACTGTTATTTTAACTTTCTTCATTGCTGTCCCTCCGAATATATTATAACATAATTTAAGTATATCAAAAGACCGCGGAAATGCAAGCATAACCGCGGTCTTTTTACATGATATCCGTTTCAATACTTATTTTTCCGTTTTTAAAAACAGCTTTTACGCCGTTGTTGTCAACTGTGGCATAGATCTTGGCGCCACTGAATTTTTTTATTCTTGCAGCCACACTTTTGTGGACATGCTGCATATCATTCGGAATAACGGCGATATCCGGATTAAGCGTTTGCAGCCATAATTTTGAGGACGACCACTCATAACCGTGATGACCCACTTTCAGAAGATCTACCTTGCCGACGGCCTTTGAGATCTCTTTTTCTCCGCCGCACTTTCTGTTCATATCACCGGCAAGCAGCGCACGGCAGCCGCCGTATTCAACAAGGGTAACTACCGAATTTTCATTTTCTCCGGTTTTTCTGCGCCTGTGCGCAACGGAGCCATTGAAAAAAGTGATCTTAAAATCGCCCAGATGAAAAGAAGTACTGTCAAAATCAGAAATTACAGGCACTTTTTTTGTGTCAAGCGCGTCTTTCATCTGATTGTAGACTTCAGTATTATCCCACTGTGTGCGTTCAAAATAATTTATAGCGCTTTCGATATAAGGCTTTAAATACGCCTTTTCGATAAGGATCCGGTCATCATTTATAACGGTGTCAAACCCGCCGATATGATCCGAATGGGCATGTGTGCCAAGCACAAAATCAAGATGAACAAGACCGTCTGCACCCATGCAGTTTTTATAAAGGTAATCCAGCACTTCCCTTTCATATCCCGGATATTTGAGCGCAGGCTTGTTGGGCGGATAATCAGTATCCTCAGCCGCGTCAACCATTGCAAAATGACCGTTGCTCTCTATTATTATGCAATCTGAATGACCTGTGTTTAAAAAGTGGATACAATTCATACAAGCACTTTCTTTCCTACCATTTCTTCCAGACAGCACATTATATTTTCCTCGTTTGAACAGATAACGCCGTCGCTCACGCTTTTAAGCTCCGGACAGGCGTTGGAAACCGCAAAGCCATACTTTGCCGCCGAAAAAAGGGAAATATCATTTTTGCTGTCCCCAACAGCAACAACATCATCTGTGCTGAGCCCTTCAAGTCTGCACAGATTCAAAAGCCCCGTACCCTTGTTTACGCCGGAGTTCATTATCTCCAGATTATTACGCATGGAAGTAGTGATCTGAAGTTCGGGGAAACAGGATCTGATTCTGCTCCTGCATTCCGCTCTTTCCTGCATATCCCTGAAAAACACATCAAACATCTCAAGTTTAAGATCCGGATGGCTGATAACGCCGTCAAGATTATCAACAGGCTTTCGGCTTCTGCGCATTTCCGGCAGATACTCCGGATCTATACGGTATCGGGCGAAACCTCTTTCGCTGAATTTAGCGGAATCAACAAGAGGTATCCCCTTTGCATACAGTTCAATAAAGGTTCTGGCATTGTTCAGTATCCTGTATACCCCCAAAGCCGTCTGGGGAGCAAAATATCTTGAATACAAAACACCCGTTCCCCTTTTATAAACTGCCGCGCCGTTTGAGTAAATGATATAATCAATATACTTGCACTCCAAAAGCTCGTCAGGGATCTCAAAAAAGGTGCGCCCCGTTGCAATCACGGTATAAACGCCGTTTTCATACATTCTTCTGATCGCGCCAAGGTTTTCACTGCTTATTTTCGTGCTGTCCGAAAGCAGAGTACCGTCCAAATCAGTTGCAATTATCATTTTCTTTTCTCCTGAAAGCACCCCGCTTAATTTGAATTATATACCTTTCAATAGGATAAGTCCATAGAGTGGGGATATTTATTATAATAAATTTCGAAACGATTTCAGATACGGGATTGGACAGAGAATGCTCTGCCATAAAAGTGCCGGCGATACCGCCGAACCATGAACTGAACAATATATTGAATACTGCAAGCAGAAGATATAAAACCGAACTGTATGCCGGATGAACATCCGAATGAAAAGTGACCTTTCTGTTCATGAGATATGCGGCAGCATAACCTGCGGTAGTTGAGATCAGATAGGAATACAGATACCCTTTATATCTGATGCCGAGGAATGAAAGGATCTCGCTGTCCGGCAGAGGCTGTGAATTCAGAGGCGGAAAAACAAGATATAAAAGCAAAAGGTAAATACATATATCCAGCGCCGAGGTTACTATAACGGTAAAATTGAATTTAATGAATTTCCAAAGTTCGCGGTGCCGCGCCGCGAATATTTTAAGATGTTTTATCTGCATACTGCGGCTTTTTCTTTCTGTGAATAACAAAGCGGTTGAGCGGATAAGTCCAAAGCGTAGGAACAGTCATTACAACTATCTTGGTAAGCATTTCAATGAAAACATTGTTGTATCCGCTGTTTGTTACAAGCGTTCCCAGGAACGCGCCGAACCAGGTGTTGAACGCAATAGTACAAACAACCATAATCACATAAATAATGGTTGACAAAACCGGATTTGCATCTGCCTGAAACGTCAGTTTCCGGTTCATTACATATGCGGCGGCATAACCGATCGTAGCCGATATCGCATATGAATAAAGATAGCCCTGATATTCGATACCCAGAAAAGACAGGACCGGATTATCTGTAACGGGCACTTCATTTAAAGATCTGAAAACAACATACTGAAGAAACATGAACACAGCAAGTTCGAGCACAGAGGTGCTTATTCCCGTAAAAGAGAACTTGATGAATTTCCATATTTCCTTATGTTTATCGGTAAATGCCTTTAATTTTTGCTTCATACCGTTCTCCACTTTTCTGCGCTCAGCGCGCCTGTGATCTTTGAAAGGATTGCGGCAGTTCCCGCAATGATCATAACAATTCCTGCCAGATTCCAGATCAGATCCTCCGGAAAACTTTTTACAAAAAGTACGGCTCCTCCCGCTATGCTGAGAACAGACAGCACCGTGCAGAAAATATTAGAAAGAATATTTTTCATAGTTCATATCTCCTTATATAAATTATATATAATTTATAACATTTATATAAAGAATGGATTTATAAGCTGTCAAAACTACGCAATATTTTATCCTTGCCTGTCAAATCCGTGTTGCAAATGTTAAATCCAGGTTAAAATTTAAAGACCGCTCAGTAGGAGCGGTCTTTAAATCATTTATTTATGAAATCCTTTGTTACCTTAACGATATTTTCAGCGGAAAGGCCAAACTGCCTCAGCAGATCTTTTGCAGGGCCGCTGTGTCCGAATTCATCGTTTATACCGATACGCATAACCGGAACCGGGCATTCGGAGCTTAGCGCGGCGCACACAGCCTCGCCGAGCCCGCCTACGATATTATGCTCTTCAACAGTTATGACCCTGCCTGTTTTTTCAGCCGAAGAAACAACAAGCTCCTTATCAAGCGGTTTTATCGTTGCAATATTAATAACTTCCGCATTGATGCCGGCATTTTGCAGTTCTTTGCCTGCTTCGATCGCCTCGGCAACCATAAGACCGTTTGCAATAATCGTAACATCCGAGCCCTCTTTTACAAGTTCACCTTTACCTATTTCAAATTTATAATCATCCCCGTGGAACACGGGAACAGCGAGCCTGCCGAATCTCAGATAAACTGGGCCGTTGTAAGAATAAGCCGCTTTTACCGCCTGCCTTGCCTCAACATCATCGGCAGGGCAGATAACGACCATTCCAGGAATAGAGCGCATAAGGGCAAAATCCTCGCAGCACTGGTGAGAAGCACCGTCCTCGCCTACGGATATACCGGCATGCGTTGCGCCTATTTTAACATTAAGATGAGGATAGCCGATCGAATTTCTGATCTGCTCAAATGCCCTGCCCGCTGCAAACATCGCAAAGCTGGAGGCAAACGGAACAAAGCCCATCGTACTGAGTCCCGCGGCAACACACATCATATTTGATTCCGCAATACCGCAGTTTATGTGACGCTCCGGGAAAGCCTTTTTGAATATGGCAGTTTTTGTTGCGGCTGAAAGATCCGCATCCAGCACAACAAGATTATCGGCGCCGTTTTCGGCAAGTTCCTTAAGCGCGTTGCCGTAGCTTTCGCGCGTAGCAATACATTTTTCTTCTGCCATGATCACACCTCCAATTGAGCAAGTTTTTCATTAAGTTCTTTAACTGCAATTTCGTATTCCTGCTGATTCGGTGCCTTTCCGTGCCAGTCAACCGCATTTTCCATATACGAAACGCCCAGGCCCTTAACGGTTTTCATAACTATAGCAAAGGGTTTTGTGCTTTTTTCAAAGGTGTCAAAAGCTTTTTCCAGCTCATCAAAATCATTGCCGTTGATAACAATGCAGTCAAATCCGAAAGCGCGGACTTTATCATCGATAGGCTCTGCGCTCATAACATCCTCACATGCTCCGTCTATCTGGAGCCCGTTAACATCTATAATCACACAAAGATTATCCAGCCCGTACTGGGAAGCGAACATCATTGCCTCCCATACCTGACCTTCCTCTATTTCCCCGTCACCGAGAAGAGTATAGATCTTAATATCATTTTTACCAAGCATTTTAGCGCCTTTTGCCATTCCGCACGCAGCGCTGATGCCCTGCCCGAGGGAACCTGTGCTCATATCAACGCCGGGGACGGTATTCATATTGGGATGGCCCTGAAGATATGAATCAATATGGCGCAGGGTCTTCAGATCCTCTACAGGGAAAAAGCCCTTATACGCAAGCGCACTGTAAAGCGCGGGCGCCGCATGGCCCTTTGAAAGAACAAATCGGTCTCTGTTCGGGTCCCTGGGATTTTTAACATCATACTTCATCTGGCGGCCGTAAAGATAAGCTATAACATCCGCCGCCGAAAGGCTGCCGCCGGGGTGGCCCGCCTTTGCGCTGTAAGTGCTTTCAATGATGCCAAGTCTTATCTGAGCGGCATATATCTCCAGCTCTCTTTTCAGTTCAGTATTCATTGCTTGCTCCTTTAAAATTAATTAACCTGCTCGTAAAAGCAGTTTACAACAACTTCCATTACCGAATCCTGATCTAGATGATATTCGGCAAATACGTCTTCAGTAACCGTTTCAGATGCGCGCATCTCTCCCTCAAGAGTATACTGATTATAACCCGAAATTCCGTGTGACAAAACAACGGAAGCAAGATACGTTACTTCATTCAGTGAAATATTGGTCTGACTGTACTGAGAAGCGGTATTATACAGGTTTGAAATTACAGAAAAGTCATTGAGCACAGCCCCTCTGAGCTGTTCAACATACGCCTCTATATACTGGGTCTGGCGCTTTGTTCTGTTCAGCGACGCTTCTATCGAGTTCAGATCTCTGTGGCGCACATAGGTTTCGGCGAAATCGCCGCGGATTGTAACGGTATCCCCTTCATAAACGCCGTCCTGAGGGAAGTCATAAAGCGAAGTTACGGTTACGCCGCCGATCGCATCATTAAGCGGGGCAATACCGCTGAGATCAAGCGCGAAATACTTATCAACAGGCACATTGCCCAGTATACGGCTGATAGACGCAGTAACATTTTCACAGGAAGAAGCGCCGCCGTCTCCGTAAGCATAAGCAAGGCAGAGCTGCATATTTTCCGTTCTTACGAACTCACCGCCTACCGTATAAAGATCAATATCCACCATCGTATCACGGGGAATGGTGATCACGCTGATCTCACCCGTATTCGTATCTATAACTCCAACAATATCCGTATCCGCCTGGCCGGAATTACCTATAAGAGTATCGTCATCCGGCACTATGCTTTCACGGTCCACCCCGATAAAAGCAAATGCCACCTTATTACGGTCATACACATAAGTGTGGCCGTTATAAATGATCGTTTCTTCATATTTGGGGTTAGCAGGTTCAACCACCAGTGAACTGTGCCCGGTTTCTCTTAAATAAAGATATGTGCCGCCTATTATGGCGACCGCGGCAAAAAGGATCGCAAAAATAATTATCAGTATCCTTACCGCAACAGGCAATTTATGCTTTTTCCTGCGCCTGTGTCTTCTGCGGCTGTGATGGTGGCGGTGCGAACTGCTCCCGGAAGAATGGTGATGGTGACGGTGGCTGTGATGCTCCGGTGTTTCTTCCGTAAGGAAAATATCTCCTCCGGAGGGAACAGAATCTTCCGTCAGGCGTACTTTTTTTTCGATCTCAGGGATCGCCGCATCATTTTCCGAAAAAAGAAAATTTCCGTTTGCAGCGTCCAAATTAGGGTCAATTGGTTTTTTCATCTTTTACTAACACTCCGCAAACAAGATATCTGTTGCTTTTCTGATTTGTAATACAGGTAGAAAGCACTACTATCTTGCTGTTTTCATCAATCGCAACATCAAGCTCCGTTCTTACATTCTTAAGAGCCGAACTTGGATTTTTAACCGTTTCCTGGAAATTTGCCAGGTCCTGAGGAACGGCAAAATTAAAAGAATTCATGATATGCCTGTCATCATACTTAAAGGCGGAGACCACCTGATAAGTAAGCTTCCTCTGCGGCATATAGATATAGAAATATTCATGGGAATTGAAAAATTCCTCATTCTCAAATTCATGAAGGGCAGTAAACATCGTTTCCCTGTAACCGTTGTGGCCGTAAATAACCGTAACCGGGTCTGAAAAATCCCTGCTGTTCATTCCTTGCGTATATATCGCTCCGCTTGCCAGCCAGGATTTGTCATAAGCGCTGTGCCGAAGATAAAAATCGTCATCATTTTTACTTTGCACTATCGGATAATCAATTTCGGTATCCTCTATCTTGATCCAAGCATAAATCTCATCATTGCCCTGCTGCAGCGATTCAAAATCAACAGGATTATCCGCAAGCGGGCCTGATTCTGATGATGTGGTATCCGGGGTTGTAACGATCTCCGACTCCTTTTGCGCCATTGTAGAGTTATAAATATAAAAACCTATATAAACACATGCGCATACAAAAACAATAATGGCAAGGATCAGAAGCACGATTCTTTTTTTGTTTTTCTTTTCTTCTCTGCTTTTGCCGTTACCTTCATTCATTAAAAACACCGCAATCCGTTAAAATAATACAATACAGTTTGTTTTCTGAAGAGAGTTACATTAAAAAAACCTGCTCTATTTAAAGAACAGGTTTTTTATATCGGTTTATTTGAGATTATTCAGCGTCCTTCTTTTTGGAAAGAGCAAGAATTGCAGCACCTGCACCCGCTGCGCAAACCGCTGCCGCCGCTATTGAAACGCCGGTATCCGGTGAAGTTGCAGAATCATCTTTATTGACTGTTGTGGTTTCTCCGGAAGTTGTGCCTTCAACAGCTGCAAGAGCATTGATGGTATATCCGTCCGGTGACTCAAAAGCGGACCAGTCAAGAATCTCAATAACAAGGGTATTGCCCTCCTGGCTTACGATCCTGCATGCACCGCTTACAGCACTGAAATCAACGGCATTGCCGTCTTTATCAATAAGATTCCAACCGCTGAGAGTAGCTGTGCCCGAATAGGTGAAAACAAGCTGATTTGAGCCTGCGCTTACCTGAGAACCGCTGACCTGAGTGGTTGGCTGGCCGTTTAACAGCGGATCATTGGCAGAGTGCATGATTGCAACGCCCTGCGGGCTGTATACATGAATGGCAGCCGAAGCCGGAACCGCGAATGCGGCGCACACCGAAACCGCTGCAATTACGGAAATCAAAATCGAAACAAGCTTTTTCATAATAAACACCTCAAAACAATATAGTATAAGCTACATTTAATATAATACGATTGAATTATAACATTTAAGCTGGATTTTGTAAAGGGGTTTAAAGAAAAATATTTTACAAATTCGTTACAATATTAAGTTAACTGAGATTTTCCGGTACAAAGTTCATAGTACCTTCCATGATTTTCCAGAAGTTCATCATGATCGCCGCGCTCAATGATCTTCCCGTGTTCAAGCACCATGATGGCATTTGAATTTCTGACTGTTGAAAGGCGGTGAGCGATCACAAAGACCGTTCTTCCTGCCATCAGTCTGTCCATACCATGTTCTATATGAAGCTCTGTGCGCGTATCGACAGACGAAGTGGCCTCGTCAAGAATAAGCACAGCCGGCTTTGCCACCGCAGCTCTGGCAATAGCAAGCAGCTGGCGCTGACCCTGTGAAAGATTATCTCCGTCGCCGGAGATAACGGTATTATAGCCCTGCGGAAGCCTTCTTATGAATGAATGCGCGGACGCGAGCTTGGCCGCGGCTATACATTCCTCATCCGTAGCTTCCAGTCTGCCGTAGCGGATATTATCCATAACCGTACCGGTAAAAAGGTGGGTATCCTGAAGCACGATGGAAAGTGTTTTTCTCAAATCATCTTTTTTGATTCGCCTTATGTCAATACCGTCGTAAGTTATGGTACCGTTCTGAATATCATAAAAGCGGTTTATCAGATTGGTTATCGTTGTTTTTCCTGCGCCCGTAGATCCCACAAACGCGATCTTCTGGCCGTGCTTTGCATAAAGAGAGATGTTTTTCAGCACGGGCTTTTCGGGAACATAAGAAAAGTTTACATCCGTAAATACAACGTTTCCTTCAACGGGGGTAAGCTTTCCGCCGTCATTCCAAAACCATTTTCTTTCGCCGTCTTCATACTCTTCCTGAAGTGTTACCGTACCGTCATCCGCCTCGGATTCCATATCCATGATCTCAAACACGCGCTCCGCACCTGCAAGGGCTGAAAAAATCGTGTTCATCTGGTTTGCGATCTGATTGATGGGCTGGGTAAACTGCTTTGAATAGCTTAAAAAGGTAAAATAAGTGCCTATATCAATGCCGGATGTCAGCACAAGAAGTCCGCCGGCCAGCGCTATGGTTGCATAGCTTGCGTTGTTTATGCCGGTTGAGCTCGGCCCCATAACGCCTGCATAAAAGTTTGCGTTGGTTGCCGCTTTACGGAACTTTTCATTGCACGCTCTGAACTCTTCGTTTATTTTATCTTCATGGTTAAACACCTTAACAACTTTCAGGCCTTCTACCGACTCCTCTATATTACCGTTCATGATGCCGAGCTCTTTTTGCTGCGCACGGAAATATTTTCTTGACTGCTTTCCTATCTTGCTTACCGTCACTACCATTATAACAAGGAAAATAAGCGCAATTCCGAAAAGCAGCGGACTCAGATAGATCATCATTATAATAATGCCGATAAAAGTAAACGCGGAGGAAACGAGCTGAACCATGGACTGTTCAAGCATCATCTGCACATTGTCCACATCATTGGTAAAACGGCTCATGATCTCGCCGTGGGTCTTGCTGTCAAAATACCTAAGCGGCAGCGACTGCATATGATTAAAAAGCTCTTTTCTGATAAGATTTGTGGTCTTATACGCTATCGTTACCATAACGCGGCTCTGAATAAAAG
This sequence comes from uncultured Clostridium sp., assembly GCA_958422185.1. GTDB lineage: Bacteria > Bacillota > Clostridia > Oscillospirales > Acutalibacteraceae > Eubacterium_R. The sequence goes on along the minus strand of CATZNW010000006.1, from coordinate 6,050 downwards.
AGAACAAAGCCGTTCCGCAGTAGAGAACGCCTACGATGATAAGATTCTGAATAAGTTTTTTAATACCTTCCGTCATGAAATTGCCCGCGATAACAGAGGATTCTATATCATTCAGAATAGGGCGCAGCCAGTAAGACGCACCTATCTGGCAGACGGTGCTCAGAATAAGCGAAAGGAAAACTACAATGAGGAAAATCTTGCTTCTGCCCATATATTTAAGTATCCTGCTAAATGTCTTTTTGGCATTTTTGGGCTTGGCATAGCCGTGTTTATTATCCATAGGCCCCGGCATTATTCACTCACTCCTTTCTGCTGAGTCTGGTAGATCTCCTGATAAATCTCATTTGTTTTCAGCAGATCTTCGTGGGTTCCCATACCTTTTATTTCTCCGTCGTCAAGCACAAGGATCTGATCTGCGTCCTTGACCGACGAAACACGCTGCGCAATGATGAAAACCGTTGTATCTTTAAGCTCATTATAAAAGCTGTCTCTTATCTTAGCCTCTGTGGCAGTATCGACAGCGGAAGTAGAATCGTCAAGAATAAGTATTTTGGGGCGTTTTATCATTGCCCTTGCAATACAAAGCCTTTGTTTCTGACCGCCGGAGAGATTCAGGCCTCCCTGTGAAAGGTCCGTATCATAGCCGTTCGGCTGGCGCAGCACAAAGTCATGCGCCTGTGCATATCTGCACGCTTCTTCTATCTCCTCGTCTGTAGCGTCCGCCTTGCCCCAACGGATATTATCCCTGATCGTGCCGCTGAAAAGCACGTTTTTCTGAAGCACCACGCCTATCATATCCCTGAGCGCTTTAATATTGTAATCGCGTACGTCCACTCCGTCTACAAGCACCTGACCTCCCGTAACGTCATAAAGACGAGGGATCAGATTAACAAGACTTGACTTACCGCAGCCCGTGCCGCCTACAACGCCGATCACCTGACCGGGCTGCGCCGTAAAGGTGATATCGTGCAGAATATCGTCTCCCGAATCTGAAGAACTGTATTTGAAATTTACATTCCGGAACTCGACCTTGCCTTTTGCAAGGGCTTTGTCGGGAACAAAATCCTTTTCCCCGTTTGTAATATCCACTTCTGTATTAAGCACTTCAACAACACGGTCACCGCAAGCCTTGCCTCTTGCAAGCTGAAGAAGCATCATGGATATCATCATGAGATTCATCAGCACCTGGATGATATAGGATGCGAAAACAGATATCTCGCTTACGTCCATGACGCCGTTACTGGCGTCAACGCCTCCCCTGTAATAAACAAAGACCACGACTGCGTTCAATATGAGCATCATCAGCGGCATGACCGTAACAACCAGTCCTGATGCTCTTGCGCCCTGAGCGGCAAGATCGTCAGACACCGTTTTAAACTTATCTTTTTCATGATCTTCGCGCACAAAAGCTTTTACGACTCTGATACCAATCAGGTTCTCCTGAACGACCCTGTTTACATTATCTATCTTTTTCTGCATCTTCTGAAACATGGGAAAGCCGAATTTCAGAACGCAGACAACTATAACAACAAGCACAGGAAGGATGAACAGCAAAAGCATACTCATCTTCGGGTTTATAGAAACGGCGAACACAGCAGACACGATAAGCAGCGCCGGGCCTCTTACAAGGATCCTTAACGCCATCATTACGACCATCTGAAGCATAGTTATATCATTTGTGAGCCTTGTTGTAAGGGACGCAGTTGAAAAATTATCTATATTTTTAAAAGAAAAAGCACTGATCTTTTTATACACGTCGTTTCTGAGCCTGAAGGCAAAATCCTGGCTGCATATAGAAGAGGTTTTCATTGTTGCAAGCCCGCCTGCAAGGCCGACGACGGCAAGCACAAGCATTCCTACTCCATATAGAATAACGTCCTCGCGGACAGCTTCCGGCGACGGAGCCGTCTGCACCATATCATAAATTCTGCTGGCTATTGACGGAAGCGACAATTCACATACAGCCTCTATGATCATACCAAGGGCGCTTATCGCTGCGAAATGCCACAGCCCTTTCATATAAGACGCAAGCTTTTTAAGCATAACGATTCCTCCAGACCGGTATCTGAATTCCCGGAATATGAACTGCCGGTAAAACGGCAATCAGTATTTTAGCATTATAAAAAATTAAAATCAAGATGATATGTGTTAAATTTTGCAGTTGTAAAACAGCGCGCTTTGTGATAAAATATGCCGTATTCTGATTCGGAAGCAGCGCTTGACCGGCGTGTGCTGATATGCGGAGGGCGGTTATGGATCTTTGCAATTACAGCGAAATAACAGACCTGCTAAAAAGGCACGGATTTACATTTTCAAAATCACTTGGGCAGAATTTTATCATAAATAAAAGCATATGCCCCGCTATGGCAAAAAGTCTTGGTGCTGACGATAAAACCGGCGTGCTGGAAATAGGGCCAGGTATAGGGGTGCTGACCAGAGAACTTTGCGCAGCGGCGGGAAAGGTTGTTTCGGTTGAACTGGACAAACGGCTTTTCCCAATACTGAGCGAGACGCTTTCAGGCTGCAGCAACCTTGAGATCATTGAGGGCGATGCATTAAAAATGGATCTGAACGCACTGGTCAAAGAAAAATTCGGCAAAATGAAAGATATAAAAGTATGCGCGAATCTTCCTTATTACATTACTTCCCCAATCATTATGAAACTGATTGAAAGCAAACTGACCGTAAGCGAGATCGTTGTTATGGTACAGAGGGAAGCCGCGGACAGACTCGCCGCTGAGATCGGATCCAGAGAGAGCGGAGCCTTAACCGTAGCAGCGCAGTATTATGCGGATATTGAAAAACTTTTTGACGTTGGTCGCGGCAGCTTTACGCCTCAGCCCAAGGTAGACAGCGCAGTGATCAAACTGACCGTACGGAAAGAACCGGCAGTCCGTCCCGAAAACGAAAAAAGATTTTTTGAGATCGTAAGGGCAGCCTTTGCCCAAAGGCGCAAAACGGCGCTCAACAGCCTTTCCTCCGCCCTCAGGCTTCCTAAAGATAAGGTGCGCGCAGCTCTGGCGGAAATAGGCAGGAGCGAAAATGAAAGAGCGGAAAATTTCACTATGGAAGACTTTGCCGAACTCAGCGCGTTGCTCTGACGGAAATGACGGGCGCGTGACCGCAGTTAAATAAATTTGTATATTTTGTTAATTTTTTCCGATAATATTGCAAGGCATAACTTTATGCGTTAATATATTACTACTATGAATTGAGAGGATAATATGGAAAAGAACAAAGCAAAATTAAATATATCCTCGCTTTCCGGCGATTATGCGCGTTTTTTTATAAAAGACCCTCTTTTTATGTTTTTATGCCCCGTTAAATCCAAAAGAGCGGATTTTATCGAAAAATATTTTAACTATTACCTTTTCAAATGGAATACCGCCGGTGAACTGATTACGACCGACAGTAAAAACATTGCAGCAGCGCTTACCGATCCGGATAAATTTGTGTTCAAATTCCCCGGAAAGCATGGTTTTTCACTAAAGATCAACAAATATTCATATAATATTTTAAATCACATGGAAGTTGTGCAGAACGTTGTTAATATAGTTGTGCCGGAACAGCTCAACAAACGGCTGCTCACGATTTTCTCAGCACCGGAAGTTTCCGAAAATGAGATTGAAACCATAATCAACGACTGTAAAAGAAGAGCCGAAGAGGAAAACTTTGTGCTGGTTTACGAAACATTTTCCAAACGTTTTATAGAAAAATTTGAAAACGCCGGATTTGAAACAGGATATTCAAGGCAGTTCTTAAACACACAGTTCTTCCAGACGGTTATGACATATAATATCTAACAGATTTTGATTGAATCCAAAACTTTATTACCCGTTTCATATGAAAAAACAGTAACCCCGCCGGAGTCTTGCAGACTCCGGCGGGGTCGTTTTTGTTCTGTCAGTTCAAACCGCAACGTCTGTTGCCGAAACGAACACACCGTCAGATTCATTTCCAACCGTTACCGTTACCGTATCGCCCGTATTAACAAGCAATACATCCATACAGTCCACAACACTTATATAATAATAAGTGCCGTCTATCTGCAGGTAATAATAAGTGTTTCCGTTGTTTACGGAAGTTAAGACCGAGGTCACCTCGCCGGTTACCTGAGAACCGCTCTGGGCAGGCTGTGCATGGACTGCATCCCCGCCGTTATCCGACGGAGTTTCCGGTGCGGCGGCGCCTGCGTTTTCATCTGTTTCGTCAACAAGATATTCATTAACATCAACATCTCCGCCCACTATATTCTTATCCTTAAGCGCCTGAATATAGTTTTCAACAGCGGCGTTGAGTGCATTTGCATCACTTTTCATTTCATCAACGATACCGGTTCCCACTATGGTTTTATCCGCAAGGTTAACCAGCGCATAGCCCTTAACCGTGTTACTTGAACCATACAGGCTCATAAAGTAGGTCGGCTGTCCTTCTATATCCAGCAGGATCGGGAAAGTTGCGGCATACTGATAGTTCTGAACCGCATCTTCGGCAGACTGCTGCGCAGCGGTTTCTATAGCGCCGCCGTTTTCATAATATCTTGTTTCTTTGGTGCGCTGATTGCTGAGTATAAAACCGAAATTGGACGCATCTGTTTCTGAAGAGGTTATGCCCGTATAGATCCACACATCATCATCAAGAGCTATATATCCGTTGCCCTGAGACGCCTGACTCACGTCATTCTGGAAAATAATTGAATTCCAGAAACCGTTTTGGAATTTGCCGTAATAATCATACTGCTGAACAAGAAGATTAGCAGAATAAACAACATCTATCCACTGAAGCGATTCATCAGAGCGCACCTGCTCTATATCGTAATACAAACTGTCTCCTGTAAGAGCATCCGTAATGATAGCCCCTTTAACATCCGTTCCTCCGAAAAGGCCTATGGTTTTATCCAGCACGGGTGTTATCCAATAAGGATGCCCGTCGTCGCTTATTTCAAAATTCGGTGTATCAAGCAGTTCGGTGGGGTACTGGAATCTGATGTGTCTGATCAGTTTTTCATTAAAAAGCTCAGTGGGGCTGTACTGGATACAGGAACCAAACTGCTCAACACAGTTCACAACCGTTACTTTCTGTGTAACAAGATCTATGATCATATAGGCGGGAACGCCCTCTTTGGTATTATTGAACCATTTGAAAACATCGGCATATTCAAGATAAGCCACCCTTACAGGGCGGTTATTGTAGTTGATCATTGTAGTTGTGTTTGAAACAACGTACTGGCTCTTGTATTCAGACAACGAACCCAGCTGCTGGTCAGCAAGCGTAAGGGCACGCTGTTCGTCAACGCGCGGAACGCTGTCCACGCTGATCTTTTCAAAATCGGTTGAAAAATCGCTGGTTTCGACCGGCATAAGCTCACTGTATGACGACGCTCTGAATATCGTTGCACCGCAAAGCCAGCCGACCGCCATTACCGCAACCATTACCGCCACTATAATCACAGGGATCTTGGACTGTTTCTTGATATATTCGCGGCGTTCAATCTTTTTATTCGCCTTGCAGGCAAAGGCAAAGATCACCATAAAGAGCGCAATAATAATGACCGCAAACAAATACATATTAACGTCTTTAAAATTAAGCGCCGGCAACATCATATAATAAACTATACCGCCTGCAAGAATTGTCAAAACGGCAGATATAAGCAGCCTGAGCCATATCTTATCAGGCTTTACAACAACATCCACCTCATCTTTTTTCGGCCACTTGAATTTTGATTTGAAGTCATTGATAACCTCATCCGCATCATAATCCATATTCGGCATTTGTTCGCTCATAATCTTTTCTCCTGTTCCTTTGGTAAACCGCGTGCTACAGCAATGCGGCATTTAGATTATAATAACATAACACGACATATTATTCAATAAAAATATATTGAATTTTCTTTTAACAAAACCGCTTGGCTGTAAGCAATAAAAGGCGCAGCAGATAACCTGCCGGCATGCCTATGAGTATCAGAAGATATAATTAAGGATCCCAGATAAAAAACGGTTCTATAATAAATGTTGGGGTGAAGACCTCAACATTTATTTTTTAGCAAAAAA
>CATZNW010000005.1 GCA_958422185.1 uncultured Clostridium sp. | reverse complement strand
ATACGGGAATAAATCATAAAATAGGCGAAACGCATGACGGCGCCGCCACAATGGACTGGATGGCGCAGGAGCAGGAAAGAGGTATAACGATCACTTCCGCTGCCACAACCTGCTTTTGGAAAAATCACAGGATCAATATTATAGACACCCCGGGCCACGTTGATTTCACCGTTGAAGTTCAGCGTTCCCTTCGCGTTCTGGACGGCGCTGTTACCGTTCTTTGCGCAAAGGGCGGCGTAGAGCCTCAGTCAGAAACCGTATGGCGTCAGGCGGATGACTATAATGTACCCCGTATGATCTATGTAAATAAAATGGATATTATGGGCGCAGACTTTTACAATGTTTTAAGCATGGTAAAGGACAGATTTAAGTGCAACGCTGTTCCGATCCAGCTTCCTATCGGATCTGAGGATACCTTCAGAGGTATTGTAGATCTTATCAATATGGATGCTGAGATCTATTATGACGATATGGGCAACGATATCCGCCGCGAGGAGATCCCGGAGGATATGAAAGAGCTTGCGCAGGAGTATCGTGAAAAGCTTCTTGAAGCTGTTGCGGAGCAGGACGAAGCTCTTATGGAAAAATATTTCGACGGTCAGGAACTTACCGTTGATGAAATCAAAAAGACGATCAGAAAAGCAACATGCAGCTGTGATATGGTGCCGATCACCTGCGGTACTTCTTACAGGAACAAGGGCGTTCAGCCCCTTCTTGATGCCATTGTTGATTTTATGCCGGCTCCTACCGATGTTGAATCCATCAAGGGCGTTAATCCGGAAACGGACGAGGAAGAGTACCGCCATTCTTCTGATTCGGAGCCTTTCTCTGCTCTTGCTTTCAAGATCGCAACAGACCCGTTCGTTGGTAAAATATGCTATTTCCGTGTATATTCCGGCGTTCTCAACGCAGGCTCACAGGTCTATAACTCCGTTAAGGGCCACAGGGAAAGAATGGGTCGTATTCTTCAGATGCATGCAAACCACAGAGAGGATATCACAGAGGTTTACGCAGGTGATATCGCAGCCGCTGTAGGTCTTAAAAATACCACAACCGGTGATACTTTGTGTGATGAGGATCATCCTATTATCCTTGAGTCAATGAACTTCCCGGATCCGGTTATCCGTGTTGCCGTTGAGCCAAAGACCAAAGCCGGTCAGGAAAAGATGGGTATTGCTCTTGCAAAACTTGCAGAAGAGGACCCCACTTTCAAGGTGTATACGGATGAGGAAACAGGCCAGACGATCATTGCCGGCATGGGCGAACTTCATCTTGAGATCATTGTAGACCGTATGCTTCGTGAGTTTAAGGTAGAGGCCAATATCGGTGCTCCTCAGGTTGCATATAAAGAAACGATCCAGTCTGAATCCATGTCTGATACCAAATATAAGCGCCAGTCGGGCGGTTCGGGTCAGTACGGTCACGTTAAGATCCGCATGTCTCCAAACGTTGATGAAAACGGTATCGGCAAAGGCTATGAATTTGTCAATACGGTTGTAGGCGGCGCGATTCCCAAGGAATATATTCCTGCCGTTGATGCAGGTATCCAGGGTGCCATGAAGAGCGGTGTTCTTGCAGGTTACCCGATGGTAGATATCAAGGTAGAGCTTTATGACGGATCTTATCACGAGGTAGACTCTTCCGAGATGGCATTCAAGATCGCAGGTTCTATGGCGTTTAAGGATGCAGCTAAAAAAGCAAACCCGATCATTCTTGAGCCTATGATGAAGGTAACGGTCATCGTTCCCGAAGATTACATGGGCGACGTTATCGGCGATCTCAATTCACGCCGCGGTCAGATCCAGGGTATGGAAGACAGAGCCGGAGCCAAGCAGATCAATGCCCGTGTTCCGCTTTCCGAAATGTTTGGTTATGTAAATGATCTGCGTTCAAAAACACAGGGACGCGGCAATTACACCATGGAGCCTGACGGATATGAGCCTGTTCCGAAGTCAATTTCTGAGGAAATCATCTCTACAAGGGCTAAAAAAGATTAATTTATTCCTATTATTAAAACAAAATTATTAAAAACACTTGATATTTTATCTGTGCTTTGATAAAATAATCATAACAATTTAACTACCTAAATTTTTAAGGAGGAAAATCCAATGGCAAAAGAAAAGTTTAACCGTTCTAAACCGCATGTAAACATCGGTACAATCGGCCACGTTGACCACGGTAAAACCACTCTTACGGCTGCTATTACAAAGTATCTTGCAAATGAAGGTCACGCAAAGTTTGAGGACTATGCTGATATCGATAAGGCTCCCGAAGAGAGAGAGCGTGGTATTACAATCAATACTGCTCACGTTGAGTATGAAACAGAGACTCGTCACTATGCTCACGTTGACTGCCCCGGACATGCCGACTACATCAAGAACATGATCACCGGCGCAGCTCAGATGGACGGCGCTATCCTTGTTATCGCTGCAACTGACGGCCCTATGGCTCAGACCAAAGAGCACCTTCTTCTTGCTCGTCAGGTTGGCGTACCTTATATCGTTGTATTCATGAATAAGGTAGATCAGGTAGACGATGAAGAGCTTCTTGAGCTTGTTGAAATGGAGATTCGTGATACGCTCAACGAGTATGAATTCCCGGGCGACGATATCCCGATCATCAGAGGTTCGGCTCTTAATGCTCTTAACGCTGCTTCAAATGACGATCCTGCTTGCGATTGCATCAGAGAGCTCCTTGAGGCTGTTGATACCTATATCCCAACTCCTGAGCGTGATGAGAACCTTCCGTTCCTTATGCCGGTAGAGGATGTTATGACCATCACTGGCCGTGGTACTGTTGCTACAGGTAGAGTAGAGCGCGGTGTTCTTAAGCTCAACGAGGAAGTTGAGATCGTTGGTATTAAAGAAGAGATCAGAAAGACGGTTTGCACAGGTCTTGAAATGTTCCGTAAGTCTCTTGACTTCACACAGGCCGGTGACAACGTTGGCGCACTTCTTCGTGGTGTTCAGAGAACTGAGATCCAGAGAGGTCAGGTTCTTGCAAAGCCGGGTTCCATTCACCCGCACACCAAGTTCAAAGGTCAGGTTTATGTATTGACCAAGGATGAAGGCGGCCGTCATACTCCGTTCTTCAACAACTATCGTCCGCAGTTCTATTTCAGAACAACAGACGTTACCGGTGTTATCACTCTTCCTGAAGGCACAGAGATGTGCATGCCTGGCGATAACGTTCTTATGGATGTTGAGCTTATCACTCCTATCGCTATCGAAAAGGGTCTTCGCTTCGCTATCCGTGAGGGCGGCAGAACCGTTGGTTCAGGCGTTGTAACAGAAGTTGAAGAGTAATTTACTCAATAAATCAGAGCAGTCTTCGGACTGCTCTTTTTTTTGCTCTCTTACTCTCTCTTTTTTAACCCCAGTATGTAATCAGCCGAAACGTTGTATAAAAGGCATATTGATATAAGTTGCCTTATGGGGATCTTGCTTATCCCTTTTTCATAATTGCTGTATGTTTTCGGGCTTATTCCTAACTTTTTTGCTGTTTCTTTGATAGTGAAACCGCTTTCTACTCTAAGATCTTTGATTTTTTTACAATATTCTTTCATAGTTACCTCTATATCGATTTTAGTTATCTATAATGGCTAATTCATATTATAAAAAAGCAAGCTGTTATGTTGAAAATACCGCATTTTGCAGTATATTATATTTTGGTGATATAACTATAAACGGTTGTAGAGTAATCTTGTTGTTGTAAAAAAGAACGGCTTTTGCCGCTCTTGTTATTTTTTTTTTAGTTGATCTCATCCTTTAATCCAAGTATATAGTCCGCAGAAACATGGTAGTATTTGCACAAAGCAATAATGTGTCTGATCGGCATTTCATTGATCCCTTTTTCGTATCTTGAATAGACTTGCTGCGTAGTGCCAAGATAATCGGCGATCTCCTGCTGCGTTTTATCATTATCTTCTCTCAGATCTCTTATTCTTTCCGTGTAATCTTTCATAAAGTGCATCTCCTTAATATTAATAAATAAATTATACGCTACACTTCATTTAGTGTATTGACGATACACCTAATATAGTGTAAAATAGATACTGCTACGGATATTATCTGTAAGTTAATTATTTTTTGTTTATCTAATTTGAGGAGGTTTACAATGAGGCTAAAAAAATTTCTTTCCTTTTTTTTGGCAGTGATTATGCTTGTAAGCACATGTGCGGTATCCGCCATCGCATTTGCGGAATCTGAAAATGAGTCGCTTAGAGCGGAGTCAGCTTGCACCGGCAATGTGTTCGGCATATTCAGCGGAGTTCCGGCCTGCGTAAATGAAAACGGAGAACTGCATATCTGTAAAAATAATTTTCCTGATAATCATTTTAGAAAATATCTTGCTGATGGATTAGGATTTGCGGAAAATTCATATATAACAAACAATGAGGTCCAAGCTGTAACGGAAATATTCATTCCGGAAATTGATCCGGAAAATTATGACGATGAACAAGTAATTCATTCTTTGCAGGGTGTCGAGTTCTTTACTGCATTAACTAGTTTGAGTTGTTTCATCAATCAGATAACTACATTGGACATCAGCAATAATACGAGATTAACATCTTTGATATGTTTTTCTAATCAGCTTTCCACACTTGATGTCAGCAGAAATCCGGAATTAACGTATTTAGCTTGTTACGATAACGAACTAACTGAACTGGATGTAAATAATAATCCGAAATTATCGTATTTATATTGCTCCTACAACGAACTAACTGAACTGGATGTAAACAATAATCCAGAATTAGTGTCTTTGGATTGCTCCTACAACGAACTAACTAAACTGGATGTAAATAATAATCTGGAATTAACAAGTTTATCTTGCTACGGTAATCAGCTAACTGCACTGAACGTAAACAATAATATGAAATTAAGATTTTTATCATGCTACAACAACCCACTAACATCACTCGATGTCAGTAGCAATCCTGAATTGGAGTATTTAGGGTGCAGTAATATAACAAATTTGGATGTAAGCCAAAATTTGAAATTAACTGAATTGTATTGCACTAACTGCCAGCTTTCAATACTGGACATCAGCAACAATTCGGAATTAGAATGTTTAGATTGCTCCGGCAACCAGTTAACTGCATTGGACATCAGCAATAATGCAGAATTATGGGGTTTGACTTGTGATACACAATATGTTTCTCTTGAGGCATCATTGGATGAAAATAAGGTTTGCACGCTTGATCTGTCCGAAGTTATCCCAACGAAATATTTTGATGATGTTACGATTGTGTCAGAATACGCAAAATATGACAGCATTAACGGCGTTATAACATTAGTTAATCCGGGAAATTTTGTATCCTCATCGGTTGATTATGATTTTGCAGTTAAAAATTCTAAAAATGAATCGATTGGGAAAATGGATGTTCATATAACGGTTTCAAATATTTCAGAAATTCTTGAGAAACTAGGAGGATCAATAACAGAAATTAATAAGGAATATACAAAAGGTTCTTCGGAAGGCGCAACGATTCGCTGTAACTATGATATAAATGATTTTGTAAGCGTAGCTATGGATGGAGAAACAGTTGATCCGGCAAATTATACGCTTGCTGAAGGTTCAACAATACTCACATTCAAACCGGCTTATCTTGATACGCTTTCTGTAGGAGATCACACCGTAACTTTGAATTATACAAACGCAACGGCTACCTCAGTTTTAACAATTAAAGCCGCTCAGGAAGAAACAACAGTTATTCCCGATGTACCGACAAGTGATATTGATGACCAGACAACAAACAATACCGAAACGGGTAAAGCTACAGATTCAAATCACGTTAAGGGTGAGACAGCAAATTCAACTGCAAGCGGTTTGGCAAAATCGCCTAATACCGGCGCGTCATATGCAGGTCTTGTTGCCGCAGCAGGTGCTGCTGTTCTTTCCGGTGCCTTATTATTGATCTCTAAAAAGAAAAAATAATTTAAATGAATTGCAAATACTTGATCCGTCCTTTTACCAGGACGGATTTTTTTAATTTAGTTTAAATTTGGCGGCGTTTGTCTTTATTTTTTTATATATTTGTGATACAATTTTAAAGCAAGAGAGGTAAAATCTATGGCTGAAAAAATGCTTGAAAATATAAAAGGCACCGTAGAGGATATAACGTTTTACAATGAGGAAAACGGCTATACGGTTATGGAGATTTCAAGCGGAAATGAGGGCGTTACCGTTGTGGGCAATTTTCCTCAGCTTGCGGTCGGCTCTCAGATAGAGGCAGCGGGGGAGTGGGTGGTCCACCCGTCATACGGCAGGCAGTTTAAGGCCGAAACGCTTACGGAAACTCTGCCGCAGGACGCCGCCGGAATCCTGCGCTATCTTTCAAGCGGCATAATAAAAGGCGTACGCCGTGCAACCGCGGAAAAGATAGTAAACGCTTTCGGCGCGGAATCTTTTGACGTTATTGAAAATGATCTGGAGCGGCTTGTGTCTGTAAAGGGCATCAGCCGTCCTATGGCAAGAAAGATACAGAAAAGCTTTATAGAAAAGTTTGCTTCGCGGCAGACGATAGAGGAATTAAAGGAAAAAGGCCTTACCCAGAAAGAGGCTTTTGACGCTTATAAGTTTTTCCGTGAAAACGCAACAGAAGTTTTCAGTGACAATCCTTACGATTTTGTTTCAGCCGGTATCTATGATTTCGACCGCGCGGAAGAGATTGCCGAGAACCTTGAGGAGCCTGTTTCGCCGGGGCTGAGGGCGCAGTCGCTTGCCGAGCATATTGTTGAATACAATCTTTCAAACGGGCACACCTGCCTGCCGCGTGAATCCGTTGTAAAAACAGCAAAGAATTACCTGGATTGTTCTGATGATACCGCAGAGATCGCGGTGGACGACGCGCTGGAATATCACCGCCTTTTCCGTGAAGATATTGACGGCCGCGAATTTCTGTTTACACCGGGAGCGTATAATGCGGAAAAGGCCATAGCAGAGCGCATTAAGGTATCGGTAAATTATCCGCCGCAGCAGAGTGAGATCTCCGGCGCGGAGATCTATGCGTTTGAAAAGGCAAACGGTATTGAATTTGACTCAAAACAGCGCAAAGCGATCGAGATCGCGGTAAATAAAGGCTTGCTGATCTTAACGGGAGGTCCCGGCACGGGTAAAACAACAACCGTTAAAGGAATTATAGCGCTTATGCAAAACAGGGGGCTTGAGGTTGCGCTTGCCGCGCCTACGGGAAGAGCCGCAAAGCGAATGACAGAGCTTACGGGTCAGGAAGCGAAAACGGTTCACCGTCTGCTTGAAGTTGAGTACAGAGACGGCAGTGACACGCCTGTTTTCGTACATAACCGCAAAAATCCGCTTGATGTGGACGCCGTAATTGTTGACGAGCTTTCAATGGTGGATATTTTCCTTTTTGATTCCCTGCTTGACGCGCTTCCCCTGCGTGCCCGTCTTATCATGGTGGGAGATAAGGATCAGCTTCCGCCCGTAGGCGCCGGAAACGTACTGAGCGACCTTATAAAAAGCGGAATGATACCCGTTGTTGAGCTTGACAGGATCTTTCGTCAGGCAATGCAGAGCCTGATAGTTACAAATGCGCATAGAGTTGTTAAGGGAGAAATGCCGGTTACAACAGACAACGGCGCTGATTCCGATTTTTTCATGCTCCGCGAAAGCGTACCGCTTTCCGCATGCAGAAAAATAGTTGATCTTATAACACGGCGCCTTCCCGGGGCTTACGGAATGGATCCGGTTGCGGATCTGCAGGTGCTGTGCCCGGGGAAGAAAGGCGAAGTGGGGTCGCAGAATATCAATATGATGCTGCAAAAGCAGCTGAATCCGCCAGCCAAGGGAAAAAATGAAATTATATCCCGCGGCTATACTCTGCGCGAGGGCGATAAGGTCATGCAGGTCAAAAACAACTACGATATTCCTTGGTTTAAGGCAAACGATAACGGCATGGGTGTGTTTAACGGTGATATCGGGATTCTGACCCGTATAGACCGCGCCGCGGATATTATAAACGTCCGTTTTGATGACCGGGAGGCCATGTATTCCGTTGCCAGTATCGGTGAACTTGAACTTGCTTATGCAATGACGGTGCATAAAAGCCAGGGCTCTGAGTTTGACGGCGTTGTAATCCCGGTTATTGCCACACCGCAGAAACTTGCCTACAGAAATCTTTTTTACACAGCAATAACAAGGGCAAAAAAGCTGATCGTTCTTGTCGGTACGGAAAACAATATCCGGGCGATGGTGGAAAACGATAAAAAAAGCCGCCGTTACAGCGCGCTTCTTCACTTTTTAACTGTTGACAATAATGATTTTATACAGTAACATTTATATAATGATTTTCATAGCGCGCGGTTGCGCATATAGATTGTATTAAGGAATGAAATTATGTTCGGTTATGATTTGGGAATCGATCTCGGCACAAGCTCAATCGTTATCTCCGTGCCAGGCAAAGGTGTTGTGGTAAACGAGCCGTCTTACGTTGCGTATGATACGAAAACACAAAAGATCCTTTATGCCGGCAGAAGAGCATATTACCTGGAGGGCAGGGAGCCGAGTGGCGTATCCGTTATTCAGCCAATAGTCGGCGGAGCGATAACAGATTATTCAATCGCTTGCCGCATGGTGCAGTTTTTCATAAATAAGATCATCAAAAAAAGCATCTTCAAGCCGCGTGTGGTTGCCGCTGTTTCGGCCCTTGCAACAGATGTTGAAAGACGCACGCTCATATCCGTCATCATAACCGCCGGCGCCAGATCCGTGTGCCTTGTTGAGGAGCCGCTCTGCGCGGCTTTCGGCGCCGGAATCGATCCGCTGCAGCCAACCGGTGCATTCGTTATTGATATCGGCGGCGGCACAACGGATATGGCGGTCATCAGCCAGGGCAGTATGAGCCAAATAGATACGATTCGCATTGCCGGTGATCGCTTTGATGAGGAGATCACCCGCCATATGCGTGAAAAATACGGTGTGCTTATAGGAAAAAGAATGGCGGAGGAGATCAAAAACCGCATTGCCGGTGCCGTTGTGCGTGAAGAAGATGTCAGCATGCAGGCCAAGGGACGCGATATGTTTTCCGGTATGCCCTGCGTTGTTGAGATAAGCGGCAATGAGATCTATGAGTGCCTTAGGCCTCTGTTTGAGGAACTGACGGGCGCCGCTTCTATTCTTTTTGAGCGAACAACTCCCCAGCTTGTGGCGGATATCAAGGATTCAGGCGTAATACTCACCGGAGGGTGTTCGGAGATTTACGGGATAGACAAGTTGTTTGCCCAGGCGCTTGACCTTGATGTTATGATCGCGCCGCGTGCGGAGCTTTGTGTTTCAAAGGGCACTATGGTAGCGCTTAATAAAATGCATATTCTGGATCAGTACGGGTACAGATTCCAGACAAAACAGGATGTAAGGATCAGATGATCGTCATATTACGGGATCGGAACAGGAAAACAGCCGGCGTGCCGTTTTCCGCTCTGCGTTTTCTGGCAGCAGGGTACAGAGTAAAAATATAGTTTTCGGAGGAGCAGATATGGATAGATTTTCAAAGTTTCATCCCTCTGTCTGCCTTCTCTTTTTTATTTTTGTTATAGCAGTAACGATCGTTTTTATCAACCCGGTATATTCTGCGGCAAGTCTTGTTTGCGCTCTGGTTTACAGTCTGCGGCTTTTTGGCGCGCGCCGTACGGCAGCGCAGCTGAGATTCAGTCTGCCTGTCATTGTGATCGCGGCGGTCTTCAATATGCTTTTTTGCCGCTACGGACAGACGGTGCTGTTTTCCGTTTCGGGCATTGCCTTTTCTCTTGAACCGCTTGTTTACGGCGCTTGCCTGGGCGCTATGCTTGCCGCCGTAATCGTCTGGTTTTCGGCTTATTCGGAGATCATCACCAGCGAGAAATTTGCAGCCCTTTTCGGCAGGTTTGCGCCGAATACGGTTCTTGTATTTTCAATGGTGTTGCGCTTTCTGCCCCTGATGATCAAAACAGCCGGTGAACTGAAAGAAGCCCAGCAGGGCATCGGGAACGAAACGAGAGGTTTAAAAAACACCATGCGCCGTTTTTCCGCGCTCGTTTCCGTTTCGCTTGAGCGCAGTATCGAAACCGCGGATACGATGCGTGCCCGCGGGTTTAAAAAAGGTAGGCGGCACTATTCGCCGTATAGATTCAGAGCGGCGGACGGCATTATGATTTTCGCTTTTACCGGGCTTTTTGTTTTTCAGATAGCGGCTTTTGTAAAAGGCGCGTTTGATTTTGAGTATCATCAGCTGCTGCTTTTAAATTTTGATGCCTGGGCACTTGTTTTGTGGGCGCTCCTGTGCCTCTTGCCGCTGATGATAGATTTGTCGGAGGACGCAAAATGGCGGTTATTGAGATCAAAGATCTGACATTTGAATATCCCGGCAGTGAAAACAGAGCGCTTTGCGGTATTGACCTCAGCATTGAATCGGGAGAGCTTGTATTGCTCTGCGGAAGATCCGGCAGCGGCAAAAGTACGCTTTTGCGTCTTATGAAAAAAGAGATCGCGCCGTTCGGGCGGACAGGCGGTTTCATCCGCCTTGGGGAAGAGGAGATCGGATTTGTCGGGCAGAATCCGGAAAGCAATATTATAACGGATACTGTTATGGGAGAGCTTGCGTTTTCCCTTGAAAACAGAAACTTAAGCAGGGAAGAGATCACGCTCAAGATTGCCCAGACGGCAAGTTTTTTTAATCTGAATCAGTATATGAATGAAAAAACGCAGGATCTTTCCGGCGGCACAAAGCAGCTGCTGGCTCTTGCGTGCGCTGTATCCGTGAATCCAAGGGTGCTGCTTTTGGATGAGCCCTGCTCCCAGCTTGATCCTATTTCCGCGATGCATTTCAGAGACGCGGTTTTCCGCCTGAACAAAGAGCGTGGTGTAACGGTTGTGATCTGCGAGCATTCGCCCGCCATGTTGGGGCGCGCAGATCAAGTGCTTTTCCTTGAAAACGGAAACGCGCTCTATACGGGATCCCCGGAGGGGCTGGCAGGGTTTTTGACGGAGCATCATAATGATATGGAACTTATGCTGCCTGAATATACAAGGATACTGAAAAGCAGAACGCTTGATTTTTCCTCTGCGCGCACGGAGATCCAAAACGTAAAGGAAAAAGCTGTTTCCGATTACATACAAACACCGGCAGCGGTCAAAGTTAAAAATCTTGCCTTTACATATAAAAAAAAGTCGCCTGATGTGCTCTTCGGCGTTGATTACAAAGCGCAGTCAGGCAGGATAAACGTTATCGTAGGCGCAAACGGCAGCGGCAAGACCACTTTGCTTAAATGCATATCGGGAATTCTTCATCCGTACGGAGGCAGAATTACGAAAAAAGGAAAAACAGCATATCTGCCGCAGAATGTTTATTCGCTTTTTCTTTGTGACACCGTAAGCGGTGAAGTAAACAGTGATGAGATCCTGCGCCGCTACGCGCTTGAAGAACTAAAAGAGAGGAATCCTTTTGATCTGAGCGGGGGAGAGGCGCAGCGCCTTGCGCTGGCAAAGATTGAACAGACCGGAGCGGATATTCTTGTGCTGGACGAGCCTACAAAAGGTACGGACGCTGTTTTCAGGGCGTGTCTTGCGGATATTCTGCATGCCTGGTGCCTCGCGGGCAAAACGGTTATTCTTGCAACTCATGATCTGGAATTTGCCGGCAGGTATGCGGACAATGCGGCGTTTCTTTTTAACGGGTATATCGTTTCATCCGCTCCGCGCAGGCAGTTTTTTTCCGCCCTGGATATTTACACGACCTCACTTTCTGCACTGACCGGCGGCAGGATCGTTTCGGTTGACGACGCGGAGGTGTGAGGATGAAACGCTGCGCAAATATTCTCTTTTTTGTATTTATAGTAATTTCCCTCGCGTTTCTCGCTATATGGCAGATCTTCTTTTCCGGCTCCGCTTCCTATTATCTTGCGGCGGCGATCATTCTTGTGCTGTCGCTTTTGCCGTTTTTTATAGGATATGAAAATTCGGCGCCGTCCGCCAGGGAACTGGCTCTTGTTTCTGCGCTCGTTGCACTTGCCGTGGCTTCTCGCGCCGTCTTTTACCTGATTCCCCAGTTTAAGCCGATAGGCGCCGTCGTTGTGGCTTCTGCTGTGTGCCTCGGTCCTCGCCGCGGATACATAATAGGCGCTCTTTCGGCATTCGTTTCCAATTTTATATTCGGACAGGGCGTGTGGACGCCGTTTCAGATGGTCGCTCTCGGCCTGGTCGGCTTTGCGGCAGGGCTTATATTTAAAAGGGTCAAGATCAATAAATGGAGCCTTGCGGTCTTCGGCTTCATCCTTATTTTTGTGCTTTACGGAGTGATTTCCGATCTCAGCTCCGTGTTAACCATGCTCAGCGAGTACACACTTTCGGGCATAATGGCAGTATATACCGCCGGTATCCCGTTTTCAGTAATATTCGGCGGGGCTACGGCTTTGTTTCTGTTCCTGTTCGGTCAGGCGTTTATAAAGAAAATTAACCGTGTTGTAAATAAATACGGGATCTTAGCAGGTGATCATAATGAAAAATAAAAAGAATACCGATCCGATCGAAAAACTTTCTTCCTTTGCATTCACTATGTCAATCATAGGTATTTGCACAATAGGCATCTGCCCCGCGTTCGCCGCTATGGGTATCGCTGTACCGCTTGTCATGAAGCAGAAAGGCGTAACACTTCCCCCTCAGGTTGAGTCCAAAAACAAAAAGGCGCTGATCGGCGGTATCATTGCTTTGTGCCTTTTTGTTGTGGATATAGTGCTTGTAATTGTGTTTAAGGGCAAAATTTAATAAAATTTTACAGAAAAGAATAGTTGTAAGATAAAGACTCTGCCTACAAAAGGCCGAGTCTTTTTTTACGGAATTATAAAAGAATAAACGAACATAAATACAGTTTGTATATCCAAAAAATACGATCAATTATTAACTTGCCTGATATTTCCATTTTTTATATGATAATTTCTGTTTTTTATATTTAAAATAGACGGAATAATAAAAAACGGTCTATAAAATGGCTCGTTGCAAAATTTATTCAAAATATACAAAAAATATACTTATTAAGCGTTAAAAATAACGAATTTATAAATAAATTCTATCTTAATTCACCAAATACTTGACATTGTTAATTTGTAAACATATAATTTAAGTTGCGAACGGTCTGTTTTTTAGACCAAAGCTATTTTATATTAAAAGGAGAGATTTTGATGAACAAAAGCAAAAAACTGCTCAGTGTTTTTCTTGCGGTCGTTATGTTGCTTTCAACATTTACCGTAGGATTTTACGCCATAGCGGCGGATGAAGGCGAAACTGCTGACTCTGCTGTAACAGATGTTCAGACGAAAATAGCTGCGTTTTATGATAATCGCACGTATCTGTTTTCAACATCAAATGCGGAAAGACATGAGCAGGCTGTAAATGATTATGATGCCGCTGTCGCAGCGCTCAAAGCCCTGTCTGAAACTCAGAAACTGGAACTTTCAGCGCCGTATTATGGCTTTATCCTTTACTATGTAACCCAGTCTGTGGCACGTGAAGTGCTTCCGGATGAATCATATTACAGCACTGCGCAGTATGCAGAGACAACTATGAACCATCTGGACGCTATCGAAGAAGTCGCAGGCGCGCTTCCGGAGTCTTATCAAGAAGTCTACGACGCGTACAAAACGTTTTTCAGTGTAGGTAATGTGGATTCCAGCAACTTCAGTTGGAAAGACAATGCCGAGGCGCAGGTTGCGTTTGAGACCTGGGCAAAGGCAGTTATCGGATTTGATACGAAGCAGTTCGAGTTTTCAAATTATTTGTCTACAACCAGTTCCGGTGATGGCGGATTCTATTTCTACCACACAGGTCTTGACGCAAAAACTGCAACCGTTGGCTATCTGATCAAGTATGCGTATAATAATGTTCAGGATAATGAAACGGAAGCTGGAAAGAATCCGTCCAGCGTATCCTACAGCACGTTTATTTCCTATAGTTATTCGGATAAAACAGCGGAATGGAAAGCGGATCAGAACGGAGCTACCATGCTGAAAGCATATCAGGATTATTATGCCCTAGTTCAGTCTGATCAGGTTGCGGTTTCAGAACAGGCAATAGATATGCTTCTGGAAATGCTGGAATCCAAATATGCTGGTGTCACAACAGCGGTTCAGGATGTTCTTGCAGTTGGTAAAACGATTGTTGAGGATACAGACAGCGCTGATTTGGAAGAAATAAAGGCAGCTGTAGAGGCTTATAATAATTTGGGTACGGATGCTAAGGCTATGGCAGACAGCATTCTGAGTAATTCCACTTTGAAGTTTGCCGCCGCGCTTTCGGTTCCGATTGTTTTTGACGAACATACGGACGCTTTAGAGGCTTATAATAACCGCCCGGAAGTAAGCACCTATACAGGTTCTGATTTGCTCAGCCAGGCTACCGCCTATATCAATGAAGCGGAGTTAAATAATTTTGTTGAGTATGTAGACGGTATAGATCTGGATGCACTTACTGACGAGATTGTAACGGAGGCGAAGGGCATGTATGCGCAGCTCAGCGCAGACAGTAAAGGCGCTATCCCGGAGGAAACTTATAATAAGTTCGTTCAGATCGTTACTCCGATCAAAGATACAAATGATTTTTCAGACGAGATCGCTGCGTTCCGACCAGCCGATTTTGTTCGTCCTACCAACAGCAAAGTTGCCTGGACGGAAGACGGTATCCAGTCATTTGTTGATAATATCGGCAGTTTATTAGGAACTTTTGTCAATCTGGACGATATCCTGTCCGATAATCTTTATCAGGCCTCTGTCATCAACGCAATTTTTGACCTGTATGCAACGCTATCCCACAACACCACGGATATTGAAGGCCTTATCACGCTTGGTGAGATCATCAGCGGCGTTATTACACCGGAATATCTTACTTCTTCTCTTCCGGAGAGCAAGTTCAGCGCGGTTGTTGAAAAAATCAACGCAGCGGAAGTTGCAGAAGGTGATCCGGAAGGTACAAATATTTTGGATAAGATTGCTGCAATCGATTTTACGGCAGAGGATTGGGGCTTCACTTCCGGCGATAAAGACGGATTTATTGATGCTCTTCTCGCCGTTCTGCGACCAATAACCCAGTTGCTTGATCCCGATGCTCAAATCTCGTTTCAGGCAATGGGATTTCTCACCGTAACCGCTAATATCGGTCTCAGAATGTTTGATTCTCAGGTAGCGGATAACGGCAATTATGCCCCAAGCATTTATGAAAACCTTCTTCCTCTCCTTGAGCAGCTTGGTATGAACGATCTGCCCACAACGGAGGAATACAGGGCGAACTATTACGCAGTTAAGGAAGAATCCGGCGCCGCTGTCGCAGCCGATCAGTTCTTAAGACCTATAATCGATTCACTGTTTGCAAACGTTGTAGATCCTATTGCTGCGGATCCGCTCAACGGACTTATCAAAATACTTCCGCGCCTTGCGTATGTTGTAGACGGTGACAGACTCAACACCTATATTCAGAAAGTTCTTTCAGACCAGGGCAAGATCGTTTCCCTTGAAGGTCTCGCTGCTTCATTTGCCGGCGACGGTCCGCTGCTTGACCTCACCACACTTGGTCTGGATCTTTCTACAGAGGCGATCAATAACCTGATCCCGGATTCCATAGATGTAGGTTCGCTTATCGGCGACGGTACGGAGCTGGTTCTCAACATCGGCGATATTCCGTGGTCAACACTGGCTGACTGCGCAACACTCAGCGCAGTGGAAAGTTCAACGATCTATAATGAATACACGCTTCTCAGAACCGGTGAAGCAGACAGCTGTATGTCAACAGTATTCTATTGGCTCTATGATGTAGCTTTTGCTGACACGGAAACCTATTCTGCTATCAAGGCACTTATTAAAGGCGTTGTTCCGGAAAGTTTTGCCTCCATAGTTGATATGCTCATTGAAGAGATACTTGACCCCGCACAGGCGGCCGGAAAGGTGAACGGCTACGGCATTATTCTGGATAACGGACTGATAGGCGGCATCCCTACAGGCAATGAGATCTGGAGGATAGAGGCTGCGGCCGGACAGGGCGGACAGATAAGTCCCAGCGGCACGGTTGAACTTAAGCAGACAGAGTCCAAGACTTTCACTATAACCGCTAATGAAGGCTACACTATCCGTTCGCTTACTGTAAACGGTCAGGCTGTTGCTGCTGCGGCAGGCAAAACCGCATATGATTACACAGTAAACGGCGCAGACGTAACTTCAAACGATCCTGCGAACCAGAACACAACAGATGTAACGATTTCCGTAACCTTTACTGATGAAAGCGGCGAGCCTTTGCCCGGTCCTGATCCTGACGAACCCGGCACGAATCCCGGCGGCGGTTCAGGAAATCAGGGCGACGGCAATAACGGCGGTTCAGGGGATAACGCAAACGCAACTCTTCCGGCTGTAAACAATAACAATCCGAACCTTCCGAATACCGGCGCACAGGAGCTCGCGGGCATGAGTGTTATCACCGTTATCCTTGCTGCTGCGGCAGGCATGATCGTTTGGCTCATCTTTAAAAAGAGGATCACTGAATGATCTAACCGTATACAGTTTAGCAGAAAGAGGTAAATACATAAAAAAGGCTGTTCCGAAAGGAGCAGCCTTCATTTTATAATGCGTATAAATAAAAACAAGCCCCTTTATTCTTCAAATAAAGAGGCTTGTTTTTTATTGATTATTTTTGCTTTTTTGTTTCCCGCTTTTTTTGCCGGCGATCTTTTCAATGATCTTTTTGATTCCAAAGGTTATGGCTATGCAAAGCGGAAAATACGGAGTGAAAGGCCCTGCCCAGAAGGCAAGATATGCCGTTGCAACAACTGAGCCCCATTTGATGCCGAATAGAATGTGCAGCAGATATCCGCCCCAAACGGGAGTATACATGATTACAACAACTATAAGCAGCAAAACGAGCGTGCGCCAGTCTTTACATTCATTCCATATCCATTTGCAGAAATTGACCGCTTTGTTTTTAAGTTTTCTGAAAAACTCCATAACAGCATATTTGCCTTTTGCTTTTTTTACAATGAAACTTTTGCCGTTACCCTTTAGAGAACTTCAGTCGGGATAGCCGTTCGGATTCTGTTTCTGCCAGCGCCAGCTGTCCTCGCACATTTCTTCTATATCGCGCTCGGCTTTCCAGCCAAGCTCTTTGTAGGCCTTGCCCGGGTCTGAATAGCATGTTGCAATATCGCCTTCGCGCCTCGGGCCTATTTTATATGGGATCTTAACGCCGGAAGCCTTTTCAAACGCCTTTACAACGTCAAGCACGCTGTATCCTTTGCCGGTCCCAAGATTGTATATAAACAACCCCTCGCTGTTCTCTGCCTTTTCAACAGCTTTTATGTGGCCCAGCGCAAGGTCAACAACATGTATATAATCACGGACTCCCGTGCCGTCGGGTGTGTCGTAATCATCGCCCCATACATTCAGATATTCGCGTTTGCCGATCGCAACCTGGGTGATATACGGCATTAAGTTGTTGGGTATTCCGTTTGGATCCTCTCCCATCGTTCCGCTTTTGTGCGCGCCTATCGGGTTGAAGTAGCGAAGCAGGCAGATGGACCAGCTGTTGTCTGAAACATAAAGATCCTTCAGTATACACTCTATCATATATTTTGTGCGGCCGTAAGGATTGGTAACACCGCCGACCTCCATATCCTCGGTAAGCGGTGAAACGTTATTCATTCCGTAAACCGTTGCGGAGGATGAAAAAACAATTTTTTTGCATCCGTTGCTGCGCATGACGTCAAGCAAAACAAGTGTGCCGTTTACATTGTTGTCAAAATATTCAAGCGGCTTGTGAACGCTTTCGCCAACGGCTTTTAAACCGGCAAAGTGGATCACTGAATCGATCTTTTCTTTTTTAAAGATCTCATCCAGGCCTTTTTTGTCTCTTATATCGCACTCATAAAACTTGAAATCCTTGTTTACGAGTGCCCTAATCCTGTCCAGGCTGGATCTTTTGCAGTTATAGAAATTATCAACTATAACAACGTCCTTGCCTGCGTTAAGGAGCTCAACGCAGGTATGGCTGCCGATATATCCGGCGCCGCCTGTTACCAATACCGCCATAATTTTACCTCCGTAATGATTTTGGTTTTTGTTTATTTATATTGCAGTAATCAATAAGCTTTGCCCCAGTAAAGCATCTTTTTTGCAGGCCTGCCGCAGCAGACGCAAACGTCAGAGATATTTTCCTGTTCAAAAGGAATGCAGCGTGAACCTACCCCGGTGATCTCTTTTACTTTATCTTCACAGGCTTCGTCACCGCACCACATGGCTTTAACGAATCCGTCCCCATTTTCTTCAAGCGCCTGTGTGATCTCTTCCATAGTTTTGCAGGAATATGTGCGTCTTTCCCTGTTTTCAAGAGCGGCATTGTAAAGGCCTGTGCGCACCTCTTCCAGCTTCTGCGGAATCACGGTTTCAAGCTCATCAAGAGAAACAAAAGTTTTTTCCCTGTTGTGGCGCGTAACGATTACACACTGGTTCTTTTCTATATCTTTTGGGCCTATTTCTACTCTTACGGGTACGCCCTTCATCTCATATTCCGCAAATTTCCAGCCGGGTGTGTTCTCGGAAACATCTATATCTGCGCGGCAGAATGTTTTCAGTCTGTCACAAACAGCTTTGGCTTTATCAAGAACGCCTTCCTTATGCTGCGCAACGGGGATCACCATGACCTGAACCGGCGCAACGGCGGGCGGCAGCACAAGGCCGTTATTGTCTCCGTGAGTCATGATGATCGCGCCGATCAGGCGTGTCGTCATTCCCCATGAGGTCTGGAAAGGATACTGAAGTTTGTTTTCCTTATCAGCAAACTGAATGTCAAACGCTCTTGCAAAGCCGTCTCCGAAAAAGTGGGAAGTGCCTGCCTGAAGCGCTTTGCCGTCATGCATGAGCGCCTCAATGCAGTATGTGCGTTCCGCGCCGGCAAATTTATCACTGTCCGTCTTCATTCCCTGAACAACGGGCATAGCAAGATATTTCTGGCAGAATTCAGTATATATGTTCAGCATTCTTTCGGTTTCCTCTATCGCCTCTTCGGAGGTTGCATGCAGGGTGTGCCCCTCCTGCCACAGAAATTCCCTTGAACGCAGGAACGGTCTGGTTGTCTTTTCCCAGCGCACAACGGATACCCACTGGTTGTAGAGCTTGGGCAGATCCCTGTAGGAGTGAACGATATTTTTGAAGTGTTCGCAGAAAAGCGTTTCTGATGTGGGACGAACACAGAGCCTTTCCTCAAGCTGTTCGTTTCCTCCCATCGTTACCCATGCGCATTCCGGCGCGAAGCCTTCAACGTGGTCTTTTTCTTTCTGAAGAAGGCTTTCCGGTATAAACATCGGCATGCAAACGTTCTGATGGCCGGTTGCCTTGAACATGCTGTCCAGTATCTTCTGTATATTTTCCCATATGGCGTAGCCATAAGGGCGGATGACCATGCAGCCCTTTACGCTTGTGTATTCAATAAGTTCCGCCTTTTTACATATATCGGTGTACCATTTTGCAAAATCCTCATCCATAGAGGTAATGTCGTCCACCATCTTTTTCTGCTCTTTGGCCATAACTACTCCTTTTAATGTAATTAATGTTTAAAATTAAGCAAAAATATTATAAACCATATATACGCATATGTAAATATAACATTTTGATAAAAAAAGGGGGAAAACATAGAAATTTTTTTATACAAAAGAATTAATTTGCAGCCAAACTGTTGCAAATTGGTTAAGAAGTGCTATAATGAGCGTGAATTTATGTATGGGAGGCGAGTATATGGATTTAATGCCCGTTACGATGGATTTAAAGGAAGAGCTGCTTGACCAGCTGGAAATTCAATCGGTTTTCACCATTCCGGGCACAAACATTTCGGTGGACGAAACTACGGTCGTTTCGTGGATAATCATGGCGGCATTAACCATTCTTGCAATCATCCTCACAAGGAATCTTAAAGTTGAGGGCGAGCTTACGAAACGCCAGCAGATACTTGAAGTATGTATGGATAAAATGATAAATTTCTTCCGCGGCATACTCGGTGAAAAAGGCGAAAGATATATGCCGTGGCTCATGAGCACCGCTATATTCATAGGCGCGTGCAACATGATCGGCCTTTTGGGTTTTAAGCCGCCAACCAAAAGCATGCAGGATACGGCTGCAATGGCCATCACAAGCATAGTTATTGTTGAGATCGCCGGGATCCGGGCAAAGGGGCTTGGAGGCCATCTTAAATCATTTGCAAAACCGGTTGCGATCGTTGCGCCTATCAATGTGCTTGAAATCGTAATTAAGCCGCTTTCGCTTTGTATGCGACTGTTCGGAAACGTGATAGGCGCGTTTATAATTATGGAACTGATTAAAAGTATTGTTTTCTTTAAAGTTGGCGTGTCGCTGGCTTTCAGTTTCTATTTTGATTTGTTTGACGGTTTTTTGCAGGCCTATATTTTTGTGTTCTTAACGGCTATGTATATACAGGAAGCCGTGGAAGATTAAATTTAAAATAATTTATGGATAAAGGAGAATTTGATTATGGGAGTAGCAATAGGAGCCGGTATCGCAGTATTGGCAGGTCTTGGAGCAGGTATAGGAATCGGTATAGCAACGGGTAAGGCCGTAGAGGGCATCGCGCGTCAGCCGGAGGCTGCGGGCGACATCAGAACAACCCTTATTCTGGGCTGCGCACTTGCCGAGGCAACAGCCGTTTACGGTCTGGTTGCAAGCATTCTTGTAATATTCATGGTTCAATAAGTACGAAAGGAAAACAGTTAATGCTTAAATTTGACTGGAATATTCTCTTTACGCTTATTAATTTGGTTATCTTTTATCTGCTTATGAAAAGATTCCTTTTCAAGCCCATTTTAAAGGTAATGAATAAGCGAAAAGAGATGATAAACAAGCAGTTTCAGGATGCTGATTCCGCAAAGGGAGAAGCGCTTGAACTCAAGAAGCAGTATGAGGATAAGCTTCAGGGAGCCGATGAGGAGTCACAGCGCATACTGGCCGAGGCCCGCGAAAATGCAAAGACCGAGTATTCAAAGATAATCGGCCGCGCTCAGCAGGATATCGTTAAAATGAAAGCGGATGCCCAGAAGCAGATAGAAGCAGAAAGCGAAAAGGCAATGCTCAGCGCCAGAGAGGATATTGCCTCGCTTGCTATTGAGGCGGCGGAAAAGGTTGTTGCCGCCAATGTAAACGAAGATAAAAACAGCGCTATCTTTGATGAATTTCTTAAGGAAAGCAGTGAAGAGGAATGATCCGTAAAATTGATGAATTGGTTAAAACGCTGCTTATGTCAGAGGTCAGCGTTGCGGATATTGAAAAGGCTCAGGATCTGCTTAAAACCAAAGAGCTGTATCAGATTCTTATGAGCCCCACCGTTACCGTTGCGGAAAAGAAAAAAGTGGTAGAAGAGATATTTCCTTCATCGGTCTGCGAGGTCATAGAAGAACTTGCCGTTGATTGCAAACTCGATATCATGGAGGAGCTTAAAGAGGCGTTTATCTCTGCGTCTGACAGGAAAAACAGAGTTGCCCGCGCAAAGCTTTTCTGCGTCACCGAACCGGATGAGCAGCAGCTGGCAGGAATCCGTGATTTTGTTGCCAGGGAAGAGAACGCCGGCAGCGCGGAGATCGAGATCATTAAGGATGAAAGCCTTATCGGCGGCTTTATTATTGAAGTCGGCAATAAACAGTATGACAGAAGCCTCAGATCCAAGATCAAAGGGATCAAAGAAAAGCTTGTTGAAGAGGCTAAAAAAAGCCGCGAGGAAAGCACGGGCGAAATCATTTCCATCCTTAAAACAGAGGTAAAGGATTATGAGTTCGAGGTCTCCGATGAGGAGATCGGAACCGTTATCTCCGTAGGAGACGGAATTGCTACCATCCATGGGCTGGAGCACGTCATGTACGGCGAGATCGTTTTGTTTGACAGCGGTATCAAGGGTATGGTCCAGGATATAAAGCGCAACACGGTGGGCTGTATCCTTTTCGGCCTGGACAGTGAGCTCCATGCAGGATCAAGAGTAAAGCGTACCCACAAGAAAGCTGGCGTCCCCGTCGGCGACGCTTTTATAGGCAGAGTTGTAAATGCGCTCTGTGAGCCGATTGACGGCGCCGGTGAGATCCAGTCTGACGATTACAGAATGGTGGAAAACGCCGCGCCCTCTATCGTGGACAGAAAATCCGTATCTCAGCCGCTTGAGACGGGTATTCTTGCCATCGATTCCATGTTCCCCATAGGCCGCGGACAGCGCGAGCTGATTATCGGGGACCGACAGACGGGTAAAACTTCGATCGCGCTTGATACGATCCTCAACCAGAAAGGCAAGGATTGTATCTGTATATATAATGCAATAGGTCAGAAAACATCTACCGTTGCCAAGCTTGTGAACACACTTAAAAAGAATGGAGCGATGGAGTATACCATCGTCGTTTGTTCGGGCGCGGCGGATTCCGCCTCGCTTCAGTACATTGCGCCTTACGCCGCAACTGCCCTTGCAGAATATTTTATGTATAAGGGCCGGGATGTGCTGATAGTTTATGATGATCTCAGCAAACATGCCGTGGCTTACCGCGCGCTTTCACTTTTGCTTGAAAGATCCCCCGGCCGTGAGGCGTACCCGGGTGATGTATTCTATCTTCATTCCAGATTACTTGAACGTTCAAGCAGGCTTTCAGATGAGCTTGGCGGCGGTTCGATCACTGCCCTGCCGATCATCGAGACACAGGCAGGCGATGTTTCCGCATATATTCCAACAAACGTTATTTCCATTACTGACGGTCAGATCTTCCTTGAAAGCGATCTGTTCTTCAGCGGTCAGCGTCCTGCCGTCAACGTTGGTCTTTCCGTTTCCCGTGTAGGCGGAGCGGCGCAGACAAAAGCTATGAAAAGGGCCGCCGGTTCTTTGCGAGTAGATCTTGCGCAGTTCAGGGAAATGGAAGTATTCACCCAGTTTTCTTCGGATCTTGATGAGGAAACAAAAGCCGGCCTTAACTACGGCAAGGGGCTTATGGAGCTGCTGAAGCAGCCGCTCGGGCATCCCATGTCGCTTTCAGATCAGGTCGTTACTCTTGTAGGCGCGATAGGCAGAAAATTTGTAAACGTGCCGGCAGAGAAAATAAAGGCATATCAGGCAGATCTTCTTGAGTATATTAACGAAAGCTGCTTTGATATCGTTAACGAGATACAGACACAGAAAACGCTTACTGATGAGCTGAAGGACAAGATCCTGAAGGCGATTGATGATTTCGGGAAGGCGCATCATGGCTAACGCAAGAGAAATATTAGACAGAATGAAGTCTATTAAGGACACCATGAAAATCACAAATGCAATGTACATGGTGTCTTCATCCAAACTGCAAAAGGCGCGCCGGGATCTGAAGAATACACAGCCGTATTTCTTTATGATTCAGGACGGTCTTGCAAAGATCCTTAATGTTGCGCCGGACGCAGGAAACGATTATTTTGACGAACGCCCTCAGCGTAAAGGAGCAGACAGGCGCAAAGGCTTTCTGGTCATTACTGCTGACAAAGGGCTTGCCGGTGCGTATAACCACAATGTAATAAAAGCCACGGAGGAAAGCGCCGCAATGGAGGCGCAGAATATGCTTTTCATAGTCGGCCAGGCAGGAAGGCATTATTTTGAAAAAAAGAATATCCCCATCGATATCAACTTTAATTATACTGCGCAGAATCCGTCTATGAACAGAGCCAGGCATATTGCAAAGATCCTTGTTGAGCTGTTTGAAGAGCAGAAGCTGGACGAGATCTATGTTGTTTATACAAAAATGGTGAATTCAATGACTGTTGAGCCGGTCACCAAAAAGCTTCTGCCGCTGAAAAAAGAGCATATCGAGATACGCGACGAAAATAATTATTATGAAAACGCCGAATTTATGCCTGACGCACAAACGGTTTTCAACAATATAGTGCCGGATTATGTTGCCGGCTTTATTTACGGTGCGCTGATCGAATCCTACTGCAGCGAACACAATGCCAGAATGATGGCTATGGAGACTGCTACTGACGCTGCCTCAGATATGATAAAGCAGCTTGGAGTTCAGTACAACAGAGCAAGACAGGCGGCGATCACTCAGGAGATAACTGAGATCATTGCCGGCGCCAAGGCGCAGAAAAAGAAGAATTAGGAGGAATCCTAAAAGATGAATAAAGGTAAAATAGTTCAGATAATGGGCCCCGTTGTGGACGTTCAGTTTGAGGGCGAACTGCCCAAATTAAAAGACGCGCTTGAGGTGACCGTGGACGGTAAAAAGCTTGTTATGGAGGTTGCCCAGCATATCGGTTCAGGTATGGTAAGATGTATCATGCTTGCCGCGTCGGAGGGCCTTTATAAGGATCTGGAAGTCACTGCAACGGGAAAGTCAATTTCCGTTCCTGTAGGCAAAAAATGCCTTG
Organism: uncultured Clostridium sp.; assembly: GCA_958422185.1. Taxonomy (GTDB): domain Bacteria; phylum Bacillota; class Clostridia; order Oscillospirales; family Acutalibacteraceae; genus Eubacterium_R. Next base: position 69,626 of record CATZNW010000005.1, on the reverse strand, counting down.
GCAGGCTTTTTAATGTTGTAGGTGAAACGATAGACGGTTTAGAGGACCTGTCAGATACCGAGCATTGGGAGATCCATCGCCGCCCTCCCGGATTCGAGGAGCAGAGCGCGGGTGTTGAGATCCTTGAAACGGGTATCAAGGTTATAGATCTGCTTACGCCTTATGCTAAAGGCGGAAAGATAGGCCTTTTCGGCGGCGCCGGCGTAGGCAAGACCGTTCTGATCCAGGAACTGATTACAAATATTGCCAATGAGCACGGCGGATATTCCATTTTTACCGGCGTAGGCGAGCGTTCCAGGGAAGGCAACGATCTTTGGAATGAAATGAAGGAATCGGGCGTTATTAATAAAACAGCGCTTGTTTTCGGCCAGATGAACGAGCCGCCCGGAGCGCGTATGCGCGTTGCGGAAACGGGACTTACGATGGCGGAGTATTTCCGTGATGTTGAGCATCAGGATGTGCTTCTTTTCATAGATAATATCTTCAGATTTATTCAGGCGGGCTCGGAGGTTTCCTCCCTTTTGGGCCGAATGCCCTCAGCGGTGGGCTATCAGCCTACGCTGGCAACTGACGTCGGTGAACTTCAGGAGCGTATCGCCTCCACGAAAAGTGGTTCTATCACTTCTGTTCAGGCTGTATATGTGCCTGCGGACGATCTGACTGATCCCGCACCGGCAACAACTTTTGCCCATCTGGATGCAACCACCGTTCTTTCAAGAAAGATCGCGGAAAAGGGTATTTATCCTGCTGTTGATCCTCTTGAGTCAAACAGCCGCAATCTTGAAGAGGAAGTTGTAGGTGCCGAGCATTATGAGGTTGCAAGGCGCGTTCAGGAATATCTGCAAAAGTACAAGGAACTTCAGGATATTATCGCTATCCTTGGTATGGAGGAACTTTCCGAGGAGGACAAAACAACGGTTTACAGAGCCAGGAAGATTGAAAAATTCCTGTCTCAGCCTTTCCATGTGGCTGAAATGTTTACCGGCCTTAAGGGTGTTTACGTTCCGGTTGAAGACACGGTTAAAGGCTTTAAGGCTATCATTAACGGCGAGGTAGACGATGTTCCGGAGCAGGCGTTTTTCAACGCCGGCACAATTGATGATGTTCTTAAAAAGGCAGAGGAAATGAAATAATGGATACCTTCAGAATTAAGATCGTAGCTTCCAATAAGGTGTTTTTTGACGGTGAGGCGCAAAGCCTTACCGTGCCGTATATGGACGGCGGCTCCGTTACGTTTCTTGCCCATCACTGCAATGCGGTCGTACCTATTGACGCGGGTGAAATGAGACTTAAAACGGCGCAGGGCGAGATCAAGGAGGCCTTCGTGAGCGACGGATTTCTTGAATTTCTTTCCAATGAGGCTACGATGATCTGCGTGTCCGTGGAATTGCCGCAGGAGATAGATAAACGGCGCGCCGAAGAGGCGATGGAAAGAGCGGAGGAGGAACTGCGCCAAAAGATGAGCCAGTATGATTATTATGTTACCAAGGCCAATCTTTCACGCGCCATGGAAAGAATAAAGGTTAAAAACAGACATCAGATATAATGCGTGTTTAAGGGGATTTCCGCTGTTTGCGGATTTCCCCGCGGTTTGTTTAAGGAGGTTTTTTATGCCGGTAAAATTAATAGCGTGCGATCTGGACGGCACTTTGCTGGGCGCGGATCATATCACCGTTTCCGAAAGAACGAAACAAGCGCTTTTAGAAGCGCACCAAAAAGGCATAAAGATCGCAGTTGCCACAGGGCGAACCCTGTCAGTTATATATAATGTTATAGATCAGATACCGTTTTTGGATTATGTGATTTATTCAAACGGCGCTGCGGTGTGTGATTTAAAAACCGCAAAAACGGTTTACAGAAATTATATGCCGCAGAATACTGCTGCGGATATTTTTGAGTTTTTAAATAAATATCCGGTATATTTTGAATTTTATCAAAACGGAAAGCAGCATGCTCAAAAAGGCCGAGAAAAGTATTTTAACGGTATGGACCTGCCGCAGGAATTTTTGGAATCCTATGCCGCCTCAACCGTTTTTCACGAGGATATCATGCCTTTTGCTGCACAGGGCGTTGAAAAAATCAACCTTTTTTATTTTGAAAAAGAGTATTATGACGAAATAAGAGATTATCTTTTTCATCATAACGGTATAGACTGCACTTCCCCGGTAGCAGGAGATATAGAGATGACGGCAAAGGACGTTGATAAATCCAACGCGCTTGCGGGTCTTTGCAGCGGACTCGGTATTGCCGGCTCAGAAGTAATGGCGTTCGGGGATGCGGATAATGATATAGGAATGCTTGAGTTTGCCGGTTACGGCACGGCTATGGCTAACGCAGATGAGATCTGCAAACAAAAAGCAAAATATATCACCCTGTCCAACGAGGAGGACGGCGTTGCCGTTGCAGTGGAAAGATACGCTCTTGGCAAAAAGCCGAAACTGGTGGTCTCTGCCTGCCTCCTGGGTGAGAACTGCAAATATAACGGAGAAAGCAATAAAAATGAAGATGTTATCCGTCTGCAAAAGCATTTCGATATGGTTGCCGTATGCCCGGAATGTTTCGGCGGACTTAAGATCCCGCGCGTTCCGAATGAAATCATAAACGGAAGGGCGATCTCAAAAAACGGAGAGGATTTTACTGCGGAATATATAAAGGGCGCCAGAAAAACGCTTTATATTGCGGAGGAATGTGGAGCAAAATATGCTGTTTTAAAGGAACGAAGTCCGTCCTGCGGAAAGGGTGTTATTTATGACGGCACATTTTCCGGCGCCCTTACGAACGGAAACGGTATAACGGCTGATCTGCTGATAAAAAGCGGCATCATGGTTTTCGGAGAGAGTGAAATCAATAAACTGCTTGACGAAACCGGCGTATAAATATATAATGGTTCTGTATTTGGTATTTTGATATTTGCTGATTAGAGGGATCAGATATGAAAAAAAGAAGAATCATCGCATGGATCTTACTTGTGTGCACGGTTTTGTGCCTTTCCTTTTCCGCCTGTTCTTCAGATGAGGAAACTACCGTCACTACGATTACGACCGATCCTGCGGTCATTAAGGACAGAAACAGCGTTGACTTTATAAAAAGCCTGTCAACCGAGCAGCTCGGGCTTGAGGGTACGTGGGACGATTATAATTTCGTGGCTCATAATAACAGCGGCATCCGGGTCGAGGACGGAGTTCACGACGGTTATTATGTTGAAGTTATTGTCGGTACAAAAACAGAGAATGCTGACGGAACTGTTTCTATTGACGAGGCGGGAGTTTATCTTATCAGCTACGACGGCCATACGGTCCTCAGTCATGACCGCGAAACGGATACCTATACTGAACTTGATGTGGATACTTCATCAGCAGTTGAGCAGGCGGCTTCTTCCGGATCATCTGAGGCTCAGAGCACATTGCCGGCAAACTGATTTCACGCAGTGCAAAAGACCTGTAAAAACGTTTTTTTGCGCTGTTTTTTTATTTGCCCATAATTACAAAAAAACCGCATTTTTACGGCATTTTTCTATAAAAATCCTTGTTGAAAACACACGTTATTTGTGTTAGAATGTGGGAAAGGAGTGTAAGGTATGAAGAAAGTTCCTTTTAAATCCGGAATCCATCCTTTCGGTGGTAAAGAATTTTCCGAAAATAAAGAAACGGTAAAAATAGACGCCGCTGATATTATGGTCTTCCCTATGAGTCAGCATATCGGCGCTCCCGCCGTTCCCGTTGTCAAACCCGGGGACAGAGTCCTTAGGGGCACAATGCTCGGCAAAGCCGCCGGTGCGGTTTCAAGTTCCGTTTTCTCTTCCGTCTCAGGCAAGGTGAAAGCTATTGAGGACAGGCAGAACCCGAATGGCTCTGTTTCAAAATGTATAATCGTAGAAAACGATTTTACAGACGAGTGCGAGCAGGGTTACGGAGAGGTAACGGATACGAGCAAGCTTTTTCCGTATGAGATCGCGGGCATAATCTCCGAATCCGGGATAGTAGGCATGGGCGGAGCAGGTTTTCCCACAGGCGTAAAACTCACCCCGAAAAATATGGAAAATATAGATTACCTGATCATTAACGGAGCCGAATGCGAGCCGTATTTGACTTCTGATTACCGCCTTATGCTGGAAAGGACCGGCAATATCATAACGGGAGCCACACTGGCCCTCAGTATATTCAGAAATGCAAAGATCGTTATTGCTATAGAGGATAATAAGCCGCGCGCAATAGAAGCTTTCAGGGAGCAGAGCAAAGGACTTGACAGAGTAAGCGTTATGCCGCTTAAAACAAAATATCCGCAGGGCGGCGAGCGCAGACTTATAGCAAGCGTGACCGGCAGAAAGATAAATTCCCATATGCTGCCGGCGGATGCGGGAGTGATCGTTTTGAATGTAGCCACCGCGTTTGCTATTTATGAAGCCGTTTGCGAAAACAAGCCGCTGATACACAGAATCGTTACTTTAACCGGGGACGGAATGAATGCTCCCTGCAACGCGGATGTTCTGATCGGTACTCCAGTGTCCTACCTCGTTGAAAAGTGCGGCGGCCTCAAGCCTGAAACGCAAAAGATCATTTCCGGAGGACCCATGATGGGAACAGCCCTGCCGGATCTTGATTTTCCTGTTACCAAAACATTTTCATCCGTACTTGCACTCACCAAAGACGATGTTGAGGCTATGAAAACTACCGCCTGTATCCGGTGCGGCAGATGTGTGGGCGTTTGCCCTGAAAACCTTGTGCCGCAGCTTATGGCCCACGCCGTCAAGGCGGAGGATTATGAGCGATTCGGCGCGATCGGCGGTATGGAGTGCATCGAGTGCGGCTGCTGCACTTATGTCTGTCCCGCAAAAAGGCCTTTGACGCAGTCGTTCAAGCTTGCCAAGGCGGAAATCAGAGCTGCAAAGGCAAAAGCTCAGGGAGGGAAAAATTAATATGTATAATGTTTCAGTTTCCCCTCATATCAGGGATAAAAGTTCCACAAGAAAGATCATGATAGACGTTTGTATTGCGCTTGTGCCCACCCTTGCGTTCGGTGTTTGGCATTTTGGAATCAACGCTCTTTTTGTGATTCTTTCTTCGGTGCTCAGCTGTGTTGTGTCTGAGGCGGTGTTTGAGCTTATTGTAAAAAAGCCGATAACGGTTTTTGATTTCAGCGCGGTAGTTACGGGGCTGATCCTGGCAGTGAATATGCCGCCGAATGTTGCGTGGTGGGTTCCCGCCGTAGGCGGCGTGTTCGCTATTGTCATCATCAAAATGCTTTTCGGGGGCTTAGGCCAGAATATTATGAACCCTGCGCTCGGCGCGCGCTGTTTCCTGCTTATCTCCTTCGCATCAAGGATGACTGATTTTTCTGTGGACGGCGTTTCGTCCGCTACTCCGCTTGCGGTGCTGAAATCGGGCGGAAGCGTGGATCTGCTTGATGCGTTTCTGGGATTCAAGACCGGCTGTATCGGCGAGGTCTCTGTGCTGGCTATTCTAATAGGCGCGGCTTACCTTCTTGTAAAAAAGGTTATTTCCATCAGAATTCCTGCTGTATACATACTTTCAACGGCAGTATTCATTTTTATTTTTACTTTTGCTAAAACCGGTATGCCAACCTGGCAGTTCATGCTTGGCGAACTGCTTACCGGCGGTCTGATGGCAGGCGCGTTTTTCATGGCAACAGATTATACGACCAGTCCCATAACCAAATGGGGGCAGGTGATTTATGCTGTGCTCATAGGCTTTTTGACTGCAGCTTTCCGTATACTCGGTTCAAGCGCCGAGGGCGTTTCATATGCCATTATTATCAGCAACCTTGCTGTGCCTGTTATTGAAAAGATTACAGTGCCAAGACCTTTCGGCGTTAAATCAAGTAAAAAAAGGAGGGCGTAATCGGTGGCAAAGTCTAAATCTTCTTTCATTAAAAACTGTGCCGCCCTGCTCATCATAACCCTGATAGCAGGACTTGCGCTTTCCGCCGTCAACGAGATCACAAAGGAACCGATAGCAAAGGCAGAGGAGGCCGCAAGGCTTGAAGCTTATGAAACAGTCTATCCGAACGCAGTTTTTGAAACACCGGCGGATGTTCAGAGCCTTCTTGAAGGCGGCCAGAGTGCAGTGGACGCGGCGGGATTTTCAGGCTGTACCGTAAGTGATATTCTTTTTGCCAATGATGAAAACGGAGAAAGGATCGGTTATGTTGTTGCCGCGGTTTCGCCCAACGGTTACGGAGGAGATATATCCGTAGCCATAGGCATCGATTCTGAAACGGATAAGATCACGGGCTTTTCTGTCCTTTCAAACAGTGAAACTGCCGGACTGGGCGCCCGCTGTACGGAAGACGAGTTTACGTCTCAGTTTTCGGGCAAGGACGCAACATCTGTTGAATATGTAAAAGGCGGCGGTGCAGCGGGCAACCAGATAGATGCGATCAGCGGCGCAACGGTTACGACCAGCGCCGTTACAGAGGCGGTAAACAGCGCGCTGGCTGTTTATAACAGAGTTTTAAAGGAGGTGGGCTAAATGAATCCGATCGCAGAAAGGCTAAAAAACGGAATCATAACAGAGAACCCCACCTTTGTGCTTATGCTTGGCATGTGCCCAACTCTTGCCGTTACCACATCGGCAATAAACGGGATAGGGATGGGGCTCGCAACTACCGTTGTGCTTGTAATGAGCAATCTTATGATCTCCGCCCTCAGAAAGGTGATCCCGAACGGCGTAAGAATGCCGGCATATATAGTGATCGTGGCGTCTTTCGTAACGATTGTTGAACTGTTGCTTCACGGTTATGTAAAATCTGTTTATGACGCGCTCGGCATTTACATTCCGCTTATAGTTGTAAACTGTATTATTCTGGGCAGAGCGGAGAGCTATGCCGCTAAGAACAAAGTTATTCCCTCAATTTTTGACGGCCTCGGTATGGGGCTTGGTTTTACGATAGGTTTGGTGGCGATAGGCGCTATACGCGAGCTTATCGGCACCGGAGCTTGTTTCGGTGTTCAGATCCTGCCTGAAAGTTATGAGGGCGTTTCAATCTTTATTTTAGCGCCCGGTGCATTTCTTGTGCTTGCCTTTCTGTGCGCGATCCAGAATAAGCTTGGAGTCAAGGGCGCAAACCGCCATGTTAAGGAAGACGCCTGCAAGGGAGACTGCATGCACTGCTCCCTTTCGTGCAACGGAAAAAGGGAGGGCGATGAATAATGTTTAAAACACTTTTCCTTGTTGTTCTTACAACCGCCCTTATAAACAATGTTGTCCTTAGCCAGTTTTTAGGTATATGCTCTTTTATAGGCGTATCAAAGAATATCAAAACGGCAGCCGGGATGGGCGGCGCGGTCATATTTGTAATCACCATCGCAAGCGCGGTGACCAATCTTCTTTATACCGGTATTATTTCAAAGCTCGGACTGGAATATCTGAATACGATCATATTTATTCTTGTAATAGCGGCGCTTGTTCAGTTTATTGAACTGTTTCTCAAAAAATTCGTGCCAAAGCTTTATCAGGCGCTGGGCATATATCTTCCGCTGATCACAACGAACTGCGCAGTGCTCGGCGTTGCGCTCACAAATGTGCAGGACGGCAATGATTTTATTACATCAGTTGTAACCGGATTCGGCACGGCCCTGGGCTATGCCGTAGCCATCATCATACTTGCAGGGATCCGTGAAAAAACAGAGAGTAATGACGTTCCCGGGCCGTTTAAAGGCACGCCTGCCGTGCTCCTTACCTCCTGCCTTATGGCAATAGCGTTTTACGGCTTCAGTTCTCTTGCTTAAGGAGGTTCGCACAGTTTATTATGGATATTAAAAACATTCTTATTGCAACGGCTGTTGTTGCGCTGGTGGGCGTCGCAATAGCGATCCTGCTTAGTATTGCGGAAAAACTTTTTCATGTTAATGTTGATGAAAAGGAAGTGGCTGTGCGCGAATGCCTTGCGGGCAACAACTGCGGCGCATGCGGATATGCGGGCTGTGATGCGCTTGCAAAAGCCATTGTGGACGGAGAAGCTCCGGTTACCGCCTGCACGGTTGCCGGGCAGGCAGGCGCTGATAAGATAGCCGCTATCATGGGCGTTGAGGCCGGAAAAATGGAAAAGCAGGTAGCTTTTGTTCGCTGCTCCGGAACTACGGATCTCAGAACTAAAAAGTTTGATTATTACGGCACCAAAACATGTACTGCCGTCAAGTTCGCGCTGGGGCGCGGCGATATGTCGTGCGGATACGGCTGCATGGGTTACGGCAGCTGCGTCGCTGTGTGTGACAGTAAAGCGATCCGTATCATAAACGGAAAGGCAGTTGTTGAACCTGATCTGTGCGTTGCATGCGCCAAGTGCGTAAAGGCGTGCCCTCAGGATCTGATAGAGATCGTTCCGGCGTCGTCTGTTTTCCGCGTTCAGTGTTCAAACAAACAAAAGGGCAAGACCGTTCGCGTAAACTGCCAGGCCGGCTGTATCGGCTGCGGCATATGCGAAAGGAATTGCCCTACGGGTGCAATCAAAGTTACGGATAACCTTGCAAAAATCGATTATAATAAATGCGTTCATTGCGGTGTGTGCGCAGAAAAGTGCCCGTCAAAGGTCATTAGAAAATATAATTAAATTTCGGTTTTGAAAGGGGGAGAGTTATGAGAAAATGGATTTCACTGATTCTTTCCCTTTTTATTTTGCTGTCTTTTTCCTCCTGCGCGCAGAGCAGGAAACAGTCCTTTTCACGGGATTTTCTTGATCTGTTTGATACGGCGTCTTCCATAACGGCAGTTGATGCATCGCAGCAGGATTTTGAAGAGCATTATGATACCGTTTATAACGAACTGAAAACATATTCAGAGCTTTATGATATTTATAATTCATACGGCGATCTTGTAAATCTGAAATATATCAATGAAAACGCCGCCAAGGCGCCTGTCAAGGCAGATAAGAAAATAATCGGTCTCCTTTTATGGGGCAAAGAGGCTTATGAGATAAGCGGCGGCAAAGTAAATATAGCTATGGGCGCGGTGCTTTCTGTTTGGCATGATGCCCGCGAACACGGTATTCAGGATCCTGATTCGGCCTATCTTCCTGATATGGATATCCTTAATCAAAAAGCCAAACATACGGATATTAATGATCTGGTTATTGATGAGGAAAACTCAACCGTTTTTTTTGCCGACCCGGAAATGAGCATAGATGCCGGCGCCATCGCCAAGGGATATATATGTGACAGAATATGCGAATTTATAACTGCAAACGGCATCTGGCAGTCGGCCGTCATCAATCTCGGCGGCAATGTTAAAACACTCGGATATAAGAATTCGGACGGTAAAACACCGTTTAATATAGGCGTTGAAGATCCGAACGGCGGCTATATAGCCGTTGTACACGCGTCAAACGGGCAGAGTGTTGTTACAAGCGGAGACTATCAGCGGTATTATACGGTAAACGGTACGCGCTACTGCCATATTATTTCTCCTGAAACGCTGATGCCGGCTCAGGGCGTGCAAAGTGTAAGCATTATTTCGGAAAATTCAGCGCTTGCCGATGTGCTGTCCACAACTCTTTTTCAGCTGAAACCGCAGGAGGCGCTTGATTATCTGGAAGATTTTGACGGTTGTGAGGCTGTTATTATGGATTCGGACGGTAATGTTTGCCGCTCGGCGGGCTTTGAGGATATTGCGCAATGAAGATGAAGTTTTTGAAAAAAGGCGATATAATCGTTGCCGCCGTTATTCTTGCAGTGTGCGCCGTTTCTTTTCTTGCGCTCTACGTTTTTAATCACAATACCGGAAATTATGCGGAGATAGAGCAAAACGGCGCCGTAATACACACAATGCCGCTTGATGAAGACGCCGTTTATAATGTTGAAACAGGCGGCAAAGTTACAAATACCGTTGAGGTGAAAAACGGCAGCGTCCATGTTACATATGCCGATTGCCCGGATCAGATATGCGTAAACCACGCTCCGATAAGCCTGAGCGGTGAAAGTATCATCTGCCTGCCGAACGGAGTCGTTGTTTCCGTAGCTGAGTCAGACGGCAAAGAAAGTGAAATAGACGGGGTGGCACGGTGAAAAACATTTCAAAAAAAACAGCTTTTTTTGCGCTCTTCGTTGCGCTCGCCTTTGTTTTTTCTTATCTTGAAAGTCTGATCCCGTTTCATTTCGGTGTTCCGGGGATAAAACTCGGACTCGCAAATTTAGTTGTGGTAACGGCTATGTATACTTTCGGCGAAAAGCAGGCGTTTGCCGTGTCCGTTATCAGGATCATACTTGCCGGGCTTACGTTCGGCGGCGTATTTTCACTTGTTTACAGTCTTGCAGGCGGGGTGCTGTCGTTTTGCGCAATGCTGCTTGCAAAAAGGTGCAGATCGCTTTCCGTTATCGGTGTGTCCATCATAGGCGGCGCCACGCATAATATAGGTCAGATAGCGGCCGCGGCAATCGTTATGCAGACTTACAGGATCGTGTATTATCTGCCTGTGCTGCTGCTTGCCGGGGCGGTTACGGGCGCTGTTATAGGTATATTAAGTAAAATCATAATCAGCAGATTAAACAGGGTGATCAAATGATAATAAGATCATATAAAGGTAAAATGCCAAATATAAAAGACGCCGCTTTCATCGCGGATAATGCCGTGATAGTGGGCGACGTTACACTGAAAAAGGGCAGTTCCGTCTGGTACGGCGCTGTTCTCAGGGCGGATGATGAAAAGATCATCGTCGGTGAAAATTCCAATATTCAGGATAACTGCACAGTACATTGCTCACAGGGCTTTCCCGCTGTTATAGGGGATCATGTAACGGTCGGGCACAATGCTCTTATTCACGGCTGCGAGATTGGGGATAACAGCCTTATAGGTATGCATTCAACCGTTATGAACGGCGCAAAGCTCGGCAAAAACTGCCTTGTCGGCGCCGGGGCGCTTGTAACGGAAAATAAAGTTTTTGAGGATAATACGCTTCTTATGGGTGTTCCCGCAAAAGCAAAGGCAACGCTGGATAACCGTGCCGCCGCTCAGATCGCACAAAACGCGCGCCATTATCTTGAAAAGGCCGCCGAATATAAAAAAGAGCAGGCAAAGCCGCCGGCTCCTAAGCCAATTTAGGGTATGGATATATGAATATAAAAGAACTGATACTGCTTTCAGATCTTTATGCCCCAAAAGCATATGCTGATTTTAAAGAGACCGAATGGGGCATAATGTTTTATGATGAAAGCAACAAAACCATGCATGATGTTAATCATGCCTGCATTTTAAAAAACGAATATTTTGAGTTTGCGCTGAGTGAAATAACGGATTTTTATACCGAAAAAGGTATAATTCCAAGGATCTATCTTGTGGGCGCCCAGCACCGGGATTATAAAGAACGGATGTTCACTTCGGATTTCAATGTCTACCGGTTTGGTGATTTTCAGCATTTTCTGCTTTCCGAAAAGTGCCTTATAACTCCTTCGGATCATCTTAGTATAAGGGAACTTAAAAGCAAGAATGATATAACTGAAAAACTGCTTGATAATATTTACAGCGTATATCTTAGTGAAGATCCGGATACCGTAAACCGAAGCAGGCAATTGCTTAAAAGAGTTGTAAAAAGTGAAAAATGTAGGCTCTTCTGCGGGTTTTACAATAATGAGCCTGCCTGTATTGCCATGCTGGTGAAAACACCGTTCGGAATGTATTGCCTTGATCTTGTTGAAACCGCTGAAAAATTCAGGGGCAGGGGATTCGCAAAGGACCTTATCGCGTATCTTGTAAATCTGTGCGACAGACCCACTTTCCTGTTTTCGGAAAATCCGGCGGCGATCCATATCTATGAAAAAGCCGGCTTTAGGCGGATAAAAGTTTCTCCCGAGCCGTGCTTTTACCGGGCAGTTTATAAAGAATAAAAATATCCCGCTCCTACAAGAGCGGGATATTTTTGTACTGATTCAATTTTTTCTTTTCATTTTATTTAAAGCCTTGTTTACGGCCCTTTCATTTAATTTTGCGGTTGCAAAAAAGGCGGCGTACACGATCGCGTATATCAGTAGGAACATCGGAACGATCATCCGTAAAAACGTTAAAAAATGATTTATATATCCGCAAATACATACGGTTACCGTTACAATCGCTAAGCAAACGGCAAAATGCAGCAGGGTGGCTGCCGGCATCTTCAGTTTGTCGCTGAACATGATCATCGTTGCAATGCCTATCATGATAGATGCAACTATCCAAGCGGCAAATTCAGCAACCGTGCAGTTTTTGACCCCTAAAAGCATCATTGAGATCGTTGTTATAACAGCGCCTATTCCCGCGCCGGCTATTCCGAAATTAAGTATATTCCGTAAAGTTTTCATGGTTTTACCTCCTCACAAATTCCTTAAATGAATTAAAATATTTTCTTGAGATCGTCAGCCTTTCTTCCCTGCTGATGAGCCTTGCGTAATAATTGCCGCTGAGATCGATCTGATGTGGTTAATATTTACAACTGTGCTTTTGTTTATCTGTATAAAACCCTTGCTTTTCAGTGTTTTGCATAATTCATAAAACTTTTCTTTTGCTTCATATCTTTCGTTTGCCGTGACGGCATAAGTTTTTCCTTTTACTGATTCAAAATAAAAAATGTCCTTAGGATCATAAAGAAAATTCTCATCCTCTTTTCTAAGCATTATTTTGCCGAATATGGAGATATTATTGAGAGCCGAAATTATACCGGCAGCCTCTTCGCTGTTTGTATTTCCCTTTATAATAACCTCAAGTTCTTTGTTTTCAGAGTACTCTAAACTGATCTTCAAAAAACCACCTCCTGATGATTGTATTATAATCTGTTATACGGTTCCTGTCATCAAAATTGAATCAGGCGGTCAAAAATTCAGCATAACAAGTTGAAAATCAGGCATGAAATACGGCTGAGCAAAACTAAGGTGAAAAATCTGCCTAAAAAAAAGACCGCAAACGCAGTCTTTTGATATACTTAATTTATTTTTTCAAAATCAGACGCAGGGTGCTTGCAGATCGGGCATATGAAATCAGCCGGAAGTTCCTCGCCGATATATTCGTAGCCGCACACTTTACAGCGCCAGACGGTCTTATCCGTTTTCTTTTCCTGCGGCTTTGGTTTTATATGGCTGTAATAATAGGCGTAAGTTGCCGATGGAGCGTCTGAAAGAATTTTTGCGTCTTCAACAAGGGCAATGAACATCGTGTGTGTTTCCTCGTCGATCTCGTTTTCCACCCTTGCAGATATATATGCATTTGTGCCGCGTGTAATGTAAGTTACACCGTTTTCAGCTCGTTTGTAATCCGTGAAATCTTTGAATTTATCGGTTTCTGATCCGCTTTGAAATCCAAAGTGCCTGAAAAGTTTGAAATCTGCGTCTTCAGCCAAAACAGAAACGTTGAAAACGCCTGTGTTTTTTATCATATCGTGTGTTTTGCTGTTTTTGTTTATCGTTACGGTGATCCTGTTCGGAGAATCTGTTATCTGCCCCGCGGTGTTCACTATGCAGCCGTTGTCCTTACCGTTTTCGGTTGCGGTTATAACGTATAGTCCGTATGAAAATTTAAACAGTGCATTAATATCCATGATATCCGTCCTTTCTTTTTACTATTTTTACCCGAAAAATTCTCAGTATTATGATTAAATGCTGTTTTTTCGGGCAAAATAAGCAAAAAGATCAAAGGGAGTATGGATATGGAACCTAAATTTTACTATTGTGAAACCTGTAAAAACATAATTACAAAGATCGAGGATAAAAATATGCCGGTTGTCTGCTGCGGCCATAATATGAAACTCATAGAACCGTGCACCTCAGACGGCGCCGCCGAAAAACATGTGCCGGTGATCGAGCAGAACGGAAACAAGGTAACCGTTAAGGTCGGAGAAGCGGAGCATCCCATGACCAAAGAGCATCTCATCTCATGGATAGTGCTCAGCACGGATAAGGGCTTCCAGATAAAATATCTTTCACACAATGACCAACCGCACGCCGTGTTTTATGTGGCAGACGGTGAAACGCCTGTTTCAGCCGTTGCCTATTGCAATGTTCATGAATTGTGGAAAGCCAAAGCATAGTCAAAAAAGGGGACGTTTTTACGTCCTCCTTTTTATGTCAGTTAAACATTATTATCATTGAGTTTTTATGCATCTCTTCTAAAATGATCTTGCACGCAGTATCAACAAAACGGTCAAAATTCTTTTTGTCTGTATAGAAAAATTCAACGTTTTGTGGTTTCTTATTTTTGTAAAATTCAACAATATATTTCATCTGCATGCCGATTTCGCCGTTTCTGTAAATTGCCGGATAGGCCTCTTTAAACGCCCTGTATTTTTTGAATTCTTCAAAAGCAGGGCTTTTGTTTTGCGCAAAAAATCGGAAGTCGGCGTCATACCATTCTCGTTTTACAAGTTTTGAAAGTCCGGGGTTTTCCCTGTACAGGCCGAATTTTTCTTCTATCGGAATACTTATAAGCCGGCTGTAAAGCCTGTCCGTCAGCAGGTGGGTGTAATAGCCTGCAAAAAAGGATCTTTTCTTAAAGTCCGTTTCGTTTTTTATGCAGTTTTCAAATATATAATCACAGTCGCAGTCGCATTTGTTCCACATTTTTGTCAGGTGGGTAACCTCCGTCGGCGGATCGTAGCCGCCTTCAACACGTTTTCCGCAGTCCGGCGCTATGTTGCCTATTATAAAATATTCATGGTCGATATTTTTTAAATGTGCCAGGATCGTATCGGCTATCCGGAAATGTATGCCCCATGTTGCCGTAAAATCACCTCCCTCAAAAAAGCTGCCAAGGCTTCCGTTTTTTATATTCGCAGTATCCGTGCCTTTGCTTGTACTTCGGTAAAACCGAATATGGAAGCAGATCGGCTTCCCCAAGGATCTCCGTGTCAAAATCATAAGGGCTGTTTTCGTGTATCGTAACGCTCCGTGACCCGTGATTCCAGCCGTAGCTGTAATATCCTGCTGCCGGAACAGCGCAAAGGTCAATGCCGTCAACTCTGCCAAGGTAGTCGTTTGTATGGTCGTGCCCGAAAAAGGCGCATATGATATCTTCCTGCCTTTTCCATGTTTCAAACTGGTCGTTCAGGGTGTTTGAGCAGCACGGCGCCTCTCTGAATTTCCCCTGCCGGTTTTTGTATCCTTTATAAAATCCTTTAAATAGTTTGGAACCGCCGGTAACACTTCCGGGCACATAAAAAGGATACCTTTTCATAAGCCGGTAAGTTTCGGCAACGGGTATATGCTGAAATAAAAATGACGGAACCGGCTCCCCGCCGTTTTGCTCTTTAAGCGCGTTTGATGTTCGGATATACCACGCATTCTGGTCGGGCTGCACAAAACCGTAGCCGCCGTTACGGTCATAAGTTCCGGAATCCATAAACCAAAGGTTAAACACGGTCTTATCACTGTCTGAACCGATAATGGGCAGATTATATGTGCCTACACCGGAATCCGGCTCTCCTTTTACAGCAAGACAAAGCGGGCTTTTCATAAATTCTTCAATTATGAATTCTTTGGCCTCTTTTTCTTCAAAGCCGCATTTATGCGTCAGCCCTTCGTGGTCGTGATTTCCGAAAACAAGCGCAAACGGGATCTCTTCTTCACATACCGGTTCCAGCAGCTTTTTTACTGCTGATTTTGTCTTTTTGGGAGTAACGCCGTCAAAATCGCCGGCTATATTGTCGCCGAGAAAAACAATTAGATCAGGCGCCGCTATCCCAATGGAGTATCTTATAATATCGGAGGTTTCCTTTTGCGGAGAATCCGTATCCTGCGCATCGGCTATGATCAGTATCCTGAACTCGCCGTTTTCTCTGAATCTCAGTTTCATATTTAATTACGGCGCGTATTTATATTACTTTAAAGCGCGCAGCGCCGCCCCCTCAGGCTTATTTTAGCTTAAACTTCAGGTAAAATCAATAAAAAACGAAAGCCGTATGGCGGCAATTCTTTATTATCTCGTCTGCTTTATTGACTACTTCTTTTTTTTATATTATAATATAAATATTATAAATACACGCAGCAGAATGTGTGCGCTGATTTCGGTGAATTTGCATGAAGACGATGGATGAAATCAAAGAACTGAATATAGAATTTCCGAGTCACGACAGCATTTCCGGCTGTAAACGTGTTTATAACCGCTACGTTAAAAGAGCGCTTGATCTTGTTTTTTCTCTTTTTCTGTTTATTTTGCTTATACCGCTTTTTCTTGTGATTTCTGCCGCCGTTGCTGCGGACAGCGGCTTTCCGGTCTTTTACCGCGCTTTACGCGGCGGATATAAAAACAGACCTTTTCGGATCTATAAGTTCCGCACGATGGTAAAAAATGCCGATCAGATAGGCGGCGGCACTACCGCTTTAAACGATTCCAGAATAACCCGGGTAGGCGCTTTTCTAAGAAAGACCAAGCTTGATGAGATTGCTAATCTGATAAATATTATCAGAGGCGAGATGAGCTTTATAGGGCCGCGGCCCGAGCTCCTTCAGTATACGGATTCATATGATGGCGATGAAAAATACATATTTGAGGTAAGGCCTGGCATAACGGATTTCAGCTCTGATCTGTTTATAAATCTTGATGAAATAGTCGGCAGTGAAAATGCGGATGAAATGTATGAAAAATATGTTCTGAAAAATAAAAACGCATTAAGGGTCAGATATGCCGCAGAGGTTTCCTTTTCAACGGATGTAAAAATATTTTTCAAAACCGTTTTTGACGTGCTCAAAAAAGTGCTTTCTTTTTTATTTTGTAAAAGGCGGTGATAGGTTGGAATATATAAGGCTAAAGAATTCTTCGCTGACCGTTTCAAGGCTGTGCATGGGCGGATGCCCGCTCGGGGGATACGGCTGGGGCGATGTTGATGAAAAAAATCTTGTGGATTCCGTAAGAGCCGCCGTTGAATGCGGAGTGAATTTTTTTGATACGGCCGACACATACGGGCTTGGCAATTCGGAACGTATCCTTGGCAGGGCGCTCGGAGCAGATAGAAAAAATGTTGTGATTCAGGACAAGTTCGGTGTAAGGGCTGCACCGGGCCGCCCTACTTTTTATGATAACTCAAAGGATTATATTATAAAAGCCTGTGATGACTCATTAAAACGCCTAAATACAGATTATATTGATATTTATGTGATCCATTACAGGGACGGCAAAACGCCTCTCGGCGATGTAGTTGATACGCTTGAATATTTAAAGCAGTCAGGTAAGATAAGATATTTCGGCCTTTCTAATATTTATTGTGAAGATGAACCGGAATTATTGGAGTATAAAAATAAGTTCGTAACTTTTCAGGACGAATATTCTCTTGCCTGCCGCAAGAATGAGGCGGATATGTTTAAGTTTCGCGATGAATACGGAATAACACCTCTTACATGGGGCTCGCTCGGGCAGGGGATCTTAAGCGGCAAATATAACGAAAACAATGTTGATTTCAGCAGCAATGACAGACGTTCGCGTGATGTTTACGTTAATTTTCACGGCGAAAAATTAAAGCAGAATCTCAGAATAGTGGAAGTGCTAAAGCAGATAGCCGAGGCACACGGCAGACCCGTTTCTGCTGTTGCCGTGAGATTTATTCTTGATTATATTGAAAACAGCGCGGTTCTTGTAGGAATTAAAAAGCCTCAGCAGCTTTTGCAAAATATAGAAGCGACGGACTGGAGCCTTTCAAAAGACGAGATAGAACGCCTTTTGAAGATCTCTTCGCTGTGACCCCGGGTCGGTAACAGTGCGGATCTGTATGGCGGGTAAATAAACGAAATGGCAAGGTGATGGAATTTGGAAATGAACAGCGAGCAGCTTGCATGGAAGATCAGGCGTCACGGGATTGAAATGACGCATCTCTCCGGCGGGTCGCATATAGCGTCCGTATTGAGCGTTGCGGATATTATAGCGGTTCTTTATGCCGATATAGCAAATGTTTTTCCGGACAACCCTACTTCCGATGAACGTGACAGAATCATTCTTTCAAAAGGTCATGCAGGAGCCGCGATCTATGCGGCGCTTGCCGAAAAAGGGTTTTTTGATACAGAGGAACTCAAGACGCACTATCAGAACGGTTCAAGGCTTTCCGGGCATGTTTCTCACAAAGGTGTTCCGGGAGTAGATTTTTCAACGGGCTCGCTTGGTCACGGGCTTCCCGTCGGTGCGGGAATGGCGATGGCGGCAAAAAAAGATGCAAAGAGTTATAAGACTTTTGTTATTTTGGGCGACGGCGAATGCGATGAGGGTTCCGTTTGGGAGGCGGCTCTGGTTGCCCGCCATTATGAGCTGGATAATCTAATAGCCGTTGTTGACCATAATAAAATGCAAAGCCTTGATTATTGCGAAAATACGATCAAATTAAGCCCCTTTGCGGATAAGTGGAAAGCTTTCGGATGGAATGTTCTGGATATTGACGGACATGATCACGGGGCGCTTAGGTCAGCATTTGAGAATGCTTTACAGAACAGGGGCAATCCAACCGTGATCATTGCAAACACAGTTAAGGGCAAGGGCATATCTTTTATGGAAAACGATATACTCTGGCATTACAGATTTCCGCATGACGGCTGGGAATATGACGACGCGGTAAAGGAACTGCACACGGCAATGCCCGCCGGAATGACCGATCCTTATGAAACCAGGTAAAGGAGAGTTTTGTTTTGAGAGATACTTTTGTTAAGACTCTTATAGATATAGCGGAAAAGGATAATAACGTTATTCTCATAACCGGTGATCTGGGATTCGGCGTTCTAAAGCCGTTTTGGGAAAAGTTCCCTGATCAGTTTATCAACGCCGGTATCGCGGAGCAGGATATGACCGGTTTTGCTGCCGGAATGGCGCTTTCCGGGAAAACGGTTTTTACATATTCTATAGGTAATTTCCCTACGCTGAGATGTATTGAACAGATCAGAAATGACTGTGCCTATCATGATGCCAATGTAAAGATCGTATGCGTTGGGGGCGGCTTTACATACGGCTCTCTGGGCATGAGCCATCACGCTACGGAAGATATTGCCGTGATGCGCGCAATGCCGGGTGTGACCGTTATGGCTCCGGGAGATCTTACTGAGGCCCAGATGTGTACAACAGCCGCCTACGATACGCCGGGAACGTGCTATCTGCGTTTAGGAAGAGGCGGAGAACCGCGTATTCACAGTAATCTTGACAGTTATAAGCCGTTTGATGCAATCAAGATCAAAGACGGAGAAAAGATTGCTGTTTTTTCAACGGGCGCGATATTTGAGGAAGCAAAAGACGCCATAACTGTTTTGAACAAAGACGGTATGGATCCCGCACTGTATACTTTTCCATTCGTAAAGCCCATAGACAGCAAAACAATAACGGAATGTGCGCAACGGTTCGATCTGATCGTTACCGTTGAAGAGCATAATATCGTCGGCGGATTCGGCGGCGCGGTCGCGGAGGTGCTTGCCTCTGTCGGCGGAGCGAAGCTGCTGCGGATAGGTTTGAAGGATACTTATTCATCCATAGTCGGCACACAAAAGTATCTGAGGCAGAAGTATTCCATGGACAGTGCTGCTATCGCCCGCAAGATCAGGCAGGCCGCCTCGGATCAGAATCTCACGGAACTGTAAAAAATGAAAAAAAGAATTCTTATTACCGCAACCGAACTCAATCTTGTTCAGTTCTGGGTATTTCATATTGAAAATCTGATCAAAAACGGATACCGGGTAGATATTGTCTGTTCTCATGTCGGCGGCAGACTGGGTGAACTGAAACGCGCTCTTAAACATCACGGAGACCCGCGGATAACGGTGGTCGATCTGAAAAGAAGTCCACTGTCTCCTCATAATATACGCGGCTATTTTCAGATGAAAAGTTATCTGTCAAAAAACAGATATGATATTATTATTACAAACGAACCCGTTATGGGAATCATTACCCGCCTTGCGGTTGCGGGGCAAAGAAAAAAAGGAGCAAAGGTCGTCTATTTTGCTCACGGCTTTCATTTCTGGAAAGGAGCCCCGGCGCTGAACTGGCTGTTATTTTTTCCTATGGAAAAAATGGCTTCCCATTTGACGGATGTAATCGTTACAATGAACCGTGAAGACTATGCTTTGGCCCAAAAACGTTTCGGCTCGGCAGATATAAAGTATATTCACGGGATCGGTATAGATCTTTCCGAATTCGTTTTTTCTGAGGCGACCAGAGCAAAAAAAAGAACGGAACTCGGATTGACAGACAGTGATATAATGATCTTTTCCGCAAATGAGCTTTCAAGAAGAAAGAATGTTTTGTTTGCGCTGCAGATTATTAAAGCGCTCGTGCTAAAAGGCCATAGAAATGTCAAATACTTTATCCGTGGGCAGGGCCCGTTGGAACAGCAGATGCGCGGATATATCACGGAAAACGGTTTAGAGAAAAATGTTTTTCTGCTCGGTTACGGTAAAGATATTTTGGAGATGGATTGTGCTGCGGATATTTTTCTGTTCACTTCACGGCAGGAAGGGCTTCCCGTTGCCGTTATGGAGGCAATGTCATGTAGTCTGCCCTGTGTTGTTTCCGATATAAGAGGCGTTACGGATCTTATTGAAAACGGGCGCGGCGGATATGTGTGCGGACTCGGAGATACGGATGCTTTTGTCAGTTCCGCGGAAAAAATTATTGCAGCGGAAGATAAAAACAGTCTTACGTTCAGTAATAAAGATACGCTTCGTCCGTATGAAAGAAACAGCGTGTTTTCAGATATTTATAAGATATTGCAGGAAGTTTCCAGATGAGAGTTTTACATATGATTCCCGATATAGGCGTGGCAAACGGGGTAATGAGCGTTATACTGAACTATTTTAAAGCTATGCCGCCCGATATAAAATTTGATGTCTGCTATTTTGCGGAAAAAAAAGAAACAAGGCAGGCGGATATCGAGAAGCTCGGCGGGCGTGTATTTAAAATACCCGCCCCTTCGCCGAAAGGGCTGCTCAGGCGGGATATGAGCCGCTTTTTTGCCGATCATAAAGGTGAATGGCAGGCCCTGCATATCCATGCTCCGCATTTTGCGGTCTTTATGGCGCCTCAGGCAAAAGCTGCCGGTATAAAAAGAATATGCTGCCATTGTCATTCAACATGGTATTCGCTTGAAAAAGCAAACGAAAAAAGAAACAAGCTGCTGGCGGCACCCGCAAAAAAACTTACGGACGTGCAGTTCGCCTGCGGAGAGGCGGCAGGAAGATTCTGGTTTAAAAAGGATTTCTGTGTTATCAGAAACGCTGTTGACTGCGCAGCGTTCAGATTTGATACGCAAACAAGAAATGCCGTCAGAGACGCTCTCGGCATTGGGGGAAAATTTGCTGTGGGCAATCTCGGCAGGGTTTATCCGCCGCAAAAAAACCATCCCTTTATCATAGAAACGTTTGCAGAAATTAAAAAAATGCGTAAAGATTCCGTCTTGCTCCTTGTGGGAGCGGAAAAAGATGAAATGCTTGAGGAACGGATAAAAACATATTCCCTGTCGGAAGAAAGCGTAAGATTTCTCGGAAACAGAAAAGACGTAAGCGATCTGCTTTCAGCCATGGATGTGTTCTTATTTCCCTCGCTGAAAGAGGGATTGCCCGTTTCCGTTGTGGAAGCGCAGGCAAGCGGCCTTCCTGTTCTTATGTCGGACCGCGTAACGAAAGAAGTCGCGGTCACGCAGGATGTGTTTTCGCTGCCGCTTGAGGCCGGCGCCCGTGCGTGGGCGGAAAAGGTTATGGAGATCGGTGTGCTGCCCAGAAAAGATACTTACGGGACCATGAAGGATTCCGGTTGGGATATTTTTGACTGTGCCGAAAAATTGGCCGGTTATTACAGAACGGGCGTTTACGAAAACTGAGGTTCAGAAAGATCAGAGCAAAGGAGGGATTCATGTTGTCTGCATTGTTAGTGTATTTTGCTATAATAGCAGCATTTTTTATTCTGTATTTCCTTATACCGCGCAAACAGTCATGGATCCCGTTTGCGCTTCTTGTTGTTGCGCTTGCAGTTCTTGCGTTTTATTGTGAGCCAAACGAAACAGACGATCTTGGAAGATATTTCAGAATAATAGATCAAATGCGTGACGGCGGCTGGAACCGTTTTCAGCGGATGCTGGATAATAATGAGTTCGATTTCGGCGCGCTTCCTGTTGCTGGTTACTATTTTTATTTTATAAGTCTTTTCCCTGACAATCATTTTCTTCCGTTTTTTACGATCCTTATTGCTTACGGATGTTTAATGAACGTTATCTACAAAGTTGCAAAGCGTTATAATGTTAATAAATTCTATCTTGCCATAGCTTTGTTTTTCTTTTTATCCACTTTTTGGTTTTATGATCTGTACAGCGGCACAAGAAACGGTCTTACATTTTCCATTTTGGTTGCCTGTATTTATTACCATTTTGTTGAGAAAAAGAATATTTTATTGTGTTTTGCAGGTTATGTGCTTGCAATCGGCCTGCATTCAACGGGAATCGTTATAATTGTTCTTGTTGCTTTTGCATGGCTCTCCTATAAGACCGCCAGCAAATTTGTTAATGTTTTGATGATATTCATCATTGCTGCAGGCAGCATTTCAATAACGTTGCTTTCCAATCTGACGGATAATGAATTTATCCAGAATCTTGCGGGAAAAACGGAGCGCGTTACGGAGACTTTGACGGTTTCAACGCAGACCAACTTTCTTGTTAATGTTGCAACATATGTTGTTTCGGTTTTAATTTTTGCATATTGTTACACATATATAAAAAAATATGTTGAAAATAAAGGTGATCTCAGATTTTTCAGATTTGCGGAGATTTTGCTTTTCTTCATGTTCGGTACCGTAATCAGCAATATGCTCTTTCACAGAGTTGCAAGATGGATACTTCCGGCGGTGATTGCCTGTGTTTATATGGTGGGTATGCAGCTTCAGAAAGACAGGCTGGATAAAGGACTTATCAATCTGTCTTATGATTCTGATACGCCGCGTGCGGAAAAAATTAGGGCAATGAATAAAGGCGTAACTTCTTTCTTCTTATTTGCATATTCTGCAGTTCATTTTTGGTATGATTTTGCGGGAAGCAGTTTGATGTGGCTCCACTTTTGACAAGGAAAGGCTATACAAATGAACGATAAAATAAGCGTTATCATTCCGGTTTTCAAAACAGAAAAATATCTTGATAAATGTGTTGAAAGCATTGCAAGCCAAACGTATAAAAATTTAGAGATCATTCTCGTTGACGATCATTCTCCGGATAATTGCCCCCGCATGTGTGATGAATGGGCAAAAAAAGATGGCAGAATTAAAGTTTTACACATAGAAAATAAAGGCGTTGCAAATGCAAGAAACACCGCTTTAAAAATTGTAACCGGAAATTATGTTTCTTTCGTCGACAGTGATGATTACGCAGAGCCGGATATGCTGGAATCCCTTTATAAAATAATAAAAGAAAAAGATTCCGATATTGCGGTCTGCGGTTTCTTCGGCGGAGATTATGACAATGCTTGGTTAGTGGATCAAAATAAAAACGATATATTGAAATTCATCGCTTCCGGCAACTATGTTTACGGGGTGCTGTGGAACAAACTTTTTAAAAAGGATATTTTAAAAGATCTGGAAATGCCGCGTTTTGTATGCTGTGAAGATCTTGTTTTTAATTATTTTGCTTTTAAAAAAGCAAAGTCCGTAGCACTGCTCACTGATAAAAAATATCATTATGTTTCTAATTCAGAGAGCACTACAAAAAAAGATTTTTGTATAGGGGCATTTGATGCTGTTAAATCAAAAGAAATAATCTTAAGTGAAGAAAAGGGTACAGCTCTTGAGCCTTATGCTGTGCGGGGCCTGGTAAGTTCCTGCTTTGTTGTACTCAGCGGCGCAATAAAATCAAATCAGTTTAAAAATGAAATCAGGCAGCTTAGAAACATGATTTTGTCACATAAAAAAGAAATATTCAGCAGCTATATGTATACAAATAGTGAAAAGATCAGAACGGCAATACTGTGTGTATCATTAAAGCTATATAGTAAATTAGTTAGGAGACACAATAAATGACATATCCATTAATAAGCGTGATCATACCTGTATATAACGCAGAAAAATATCTGGAGAAATGTGTTAGAAGCATTACAAATCAAACATATGAAAATTTAGAAATCATCCTTGTTGACGATGGCTCAACCGATAATTGCCCGTCTATATGTGACGCATTGTCCAAAGAAGATAAACGCATAAAAGTTATACATAAGACTAATGGAGGCGCAGGTTCTGCAAGAAGAGCAGGCATATCTTGTGCTACAGGAGAATATATAGGCTTTGTTGACAGCTACGACTTTATTAAAGAAGATATGTACGAAGTTTTGTATACCCTTCTTGTGAACAATGATTCTCAGATTGCCAAAATCGGTCATATTGAATTACAGTTTGGAGAACAAGTTCCGCTTACAGATCATGATGAACCATCCCTAATTGTATCGGATCAGGAAGAGATGATACTCAGATATATGCATGAGGGCAATTGGGACAAACTCTATAAGAGAGATCTGTTTAACGGTTTGCCGGATTTGCCGGATTTGCGCTACCGTGAAGATAATCTTTTAAATTTTTTCCTTTTTAAAAATGCAAAAAAAATGGTGGAATCAAGCCAAAAGGAATATTTTTTTGTAAGACATTCGGATTCCATAACTTCTGGCTGTATCAATTACTCTATGATCGATGATTCGTTAAAGTATTACGATTATATTGAAAATTTTATTGATAAAGATTCTCAAATATTTAAAAAGTATATCTATAACCGCGTTTTGGGAGATTTATTTTGCCTTAATAGTATAATTAGAAATAATAAATGCCGCGATCGTTATAAATTGCTCCGAACAGATATACTGAAATATAGAAATCTTATATTCAAACAAGATCTGCATTTTGAAATGAAACACAAGGCAGGCATACTTCTCTTAATCATCAGCCCCCAGATTTATGATTTGTCCGTTCTGATCAGGAAAAAAATTAGAGGGTACTAATAGATATGGAAAAATATAAGATCAGTGTTATCGTGCCGGTTTATAATGTAGAAAAATATCTTGATCATTGTATTGATAGTATTATAAAGCAAACTTATGAGAATCTTGAAATCATCCTTGTTGACGACGGGTCGCCGGATAACTGCCCCCATATGTGCGATGAATGGGCAAAACAAGACAGCCGTATCAAGGTTATACACAAAAAGAATGAAGGTGTATCAAGCGCAAGAAATGCCGGTATAGATGCTGCCAATGGCGATTTTATAGGGTTTGTTGACGGCGATGATGTGATAGCTCCGGATTTTTATAAAACGCTCGTTATGCAGGCTGAGGAACATGAAGCCGACATCAGCGCCTGCTATTTTACGCATTATAATGATGATTATTCAATATATAAACATTCTGAATGTTATATCCAATCGCAGCGAACATATACGTCAGAGGAACTGCTCAGTGAGTTCTTCGCATCCTGCAAAGGCGAATGGGTCTCATTTTGCAATAAGATCATACGTTCTTCCCTTTTCAGCGGGTTGAGATTTCCGAAAGGCCGTGTTTTTGAGGACTGGACTCTTGCCCCGATCATATACAGCCGTGCTTCCCGGATATGTTTTCTTCCGGAACCGTTATATGGTTATGTTATTCATTCCGGCAGTGCAGTCAGAACGTTAAATATGAAAACATTTTATGACTGCGTATTGGCGGATCATGACCACTTCAGATATTTTAATGCTATAGGACGATCAGACTTCAACGAAAGCATACGCGCATTTGCAAAAAGTGATTTTAGAAAGTGCATAAAAGTTTATGATAATTCCGATATATCAAAAAAAATCCTCAATAAAGCATATAAAATGTGTCTCGATATAGGCGCTGTCGGCAAAATTGAAAATTTTATGTTTAAGTTTCC
This sequence comes from uncultured Clostridium sp., assembly GCA_958422185.1. Lineage (GTDB taxonomy): Bacteria > Bacillota > Clostridia > Oscillospirales > Acutalibacteraceae > Eubacterium_R. The sequence goes on along the minus strand of CATZNW010000005.1, from coordinate 43,833 downwards.
GTTGATATTTAAATTTTTATATAAAATAAAGAGGTAGCGTTATGGATGAAAAAATAAGCGTGATAGTGCCTGTCTATAATGTTGAAAAATATCTTGATAGATGCATTAAAAGTATTGTAAATCAGACTTACAAAAATCTTGAAATAATACTTGTTGATGACGGGTCAACGGATAACTGCCCTGTAATGTGCGATAAATGGGCAAAGAAAGATGAGCGCATTAAAGTAATACATAAAAAAAACGGCGGTGTGGCATCTGCCAGAAATATGGGCATTAAAAATTTAAATGGAAAATATTTTGCTTTTATAGACCCGGATGACTTTATAGAAGCGGAAATGTATGAATTAATGCATTTGAGAATTAAAAAAGATGATTCGGATTTGTGCAGTTGTAATATGAGGATTGTTCTTGAAGATGGTCAGTCAAATGGTGCTGTCGCGGCTTTTCCGGAAGCTACATTTACAGGCAATGATATATTGTGTGCTTATTTTTCTGAAGAAAATTTCTTGTTTTCAACTTGTGATAAATTATATAAGTCAGAAATTGTCAAAAAAAATAATATATATTTTAGCGAAACGCTTGAAATTGGAGAAGACTTCATTTTCAATTATTATTTTTTTAAAAATTCTAAACGAGTTAGTGCAATTAGTAACTATTTTTATAATTATTTCTATAACAGAAAAAATTCTGCAAGTAACAAGTGTAATGAAAAATGGCTTTTAAGGTGGAAGAACACCAAAAAAATACTTGATTTTGAAATTGATAATGAACCGGTTTATAAGATGTGTAACAGAATGTTTGCTAAAGAACTTTTAAGTTGTTTTAAAGAAATAACCGAAAAGAATAAAACTAAAGAATTAAAATCTGTATATGAAGAAATAGTAAATGAAATGAAGCGTAACTCAAAGTCTTTTATTAATTCAGATTGTCTAAGTAAAAATATAAGAATGAGTTATGTATTTTTCAATTGTAGCCCTTTAATATTTTTAATACTTCATCGACTAAATTGTTTGAGAATTTGTATTAAAAATTTTATTAAAAGGAGCAAATAATATGAATTTAGTAAGTGCAATAGTACCGGTATATAAAACTGAAAAATATTTAAATAAATGTATTAATAGTATAGTGAATCAAACTTATAAAAATCTTGAAATAATTCTTGTCGATGACGGCTCACCGGATAACAGCCCTGTAATGTGCGATTCCTGGGCAGAAAAAGACAGCCGCATAAAAGTTGTACATAAAGAGAATGGTGGCCTTTCCAGCGCCAGAAATGCCGGCTTAAACATAATTAACGGTGATTATGTACTTTTTGTTGACAGTGATGACTGGATAGAGCCTAATATGATTGAACAGCTTTTGAAAACAGCAGATAAAGAAAACGCAGATATTGCAGTCTGCAGCTTTTTTATGGATTTTACTCAGGGCAAAACGGAAATTTGTAAAATCACGGCCGGCTCTTATTATAAAAATGATATTGTATATAATCTGCTGCTGGATAACATTCGCCCTGAAGTATGCGGAAAACTTTATCGCACCGATTTGGTGTTGCAAAACCACTTTAATGAAAATGTAAAATATGCAGAAGATGTACTTTTTAATTTTGATGTTATGCTAAATGCCAATAAACTTGTGATAATTGAAACGCCGTATTATCATTATTTGCAAAGGCCAAATATGTCTATTACATCAGCGTATCTTTCAGAGGCGCGTGCAAAAAGCTGGAGAATATTTTATGATATTAAAAAAAGATGCGAAGGCAATGAAAAATTAACAGAAGCAGTAATTTATCGCTTAACGATTCATACATTTGCGCTTTTAAGCAGAGCAGTAAATGTTAAGCAGCTACGGCAAAAATATTTTTTAACATTTTCAAAGGTCTTAACAGATAATGCAGGTGCAATTTTCAAAAATCGTTATGTAAGCAAAAGGCAAAAATCTGCGCTGCTTCTTTTAAAATTAAATAAGCGGGTATTTCTTTTTGCGGTAATTATTTTTAGAAGCATTAATTCTTTATTTTCTTATGCGTTTAAATGTATATTCGGATAACGCAAATATAAATAGGCAAGGAACTATACAAAATTAAAGATCATTTGTAGCAGCGTACTTAATTAGTGTACTTAATTACCAATCGCCAAGCTGCAAATTTTAATCGGCTAAAGGGAAAAACAAATGAAAAAAATTTCAGAGTCTTCAGAAAGAAAAATAGGTGCGATTCTGTCATATATTCAGATCGCAATGGGCGCAGTGACCGGGTTGCTTGTAACACCTATTATATTGCGCCTTATGGGTCAAAATGAATATGGTCTATATGGCACAGTAAATTCAACTATGTCTTTGTTGGGTCTTTTAGACCTTGGCTTTACCAGCTCTTATGTTCGGTATTTTTCAAAATATAAAATAGAAAACAGGCAGGATAAGATCAACAGTTTTAATGCGCTGTTTTTAATTGTATTTCTCATAATTTCAGCTATCTCATTGATATTGGGGTTTGTTATTGCTTTTAATCCGCAGCTTATTTTTGAAAATGGTTTAACAGTTTTAGAACTGAAAAAGGCTAAAACGATGATGATAATGATAAGCTGTTCAACGGCATTTAGTTTTTTTACAGTAGTATATAATTGTTTCGTTTCGGCAAATCAAAAGTTTATTTTTAACAAACTTACTTCTATTATATCGTCTTTAATAGGTATAGTTTGCAATATTATTGTTCTGTGGATGGGTTATGGTGCTGTTGGCTTAGTTGCAGTTGCATTTGTTTCCGGAGTTATAGTTAGATTCATAACCATATATTACGCTAAACGGCTAAATTTCAGATTTGATTTTAAACACATAGAGAAGAAACTTTTTAAAAGTGTACTTGCGTTTTCAGGCCTGATTGCTATAAATATGGTAGTAGATCAGATAAATTCCGGAATCGACAGTATTTTGCTTGGCAGATTCTGTGGTACAGCGGCCGTTGCTGTATATTCTGTCGGAGCAAGTCTGAAATCTCATTTTCAAACATTTTCAACAGCTATATCAGGCGTTTTCACGCCTCATATACATCATTTGGTTAATTCCTATGAAATGGATTCTAAAGAACAGCGCCATGCGATTACGGATTTCTTTGTTAAGGTGGGCAGAATCCAGTATCTGCTTCTTGCTCTTATAGCTTCCGGTGTTGTTTTTTTTGGAAGATCCTTTATCTATTTCTGGGCAGGCGAGGGGTATGACGATTCTTATGCGATTGCAATCATTCTGATCGTTCCAAGCATTATCCCGTTGATTCAGAATGTCGGCATAGAAATTCAGCGCGCAGAAAACCGCCACCATTACAGAGCTTACATATACGGCGCAATGGCGCTCATCAATCTTATCGTCAGTATTTTTCTGTGCCAAATTTGGCAGGGTATAGGCGCGGCGGTCGGAACTGCGTTTGCCACGCTGCTGGCAAACGGTCTTATTATGAATATTGTTTATCATAAAAAAATCAATATTGATATGGTGCTGTTTTGGAAAAATATTTTAAGGCAAACGGCGGGGATGATTCTTCCGTTTGCCGCGGGCGTTTTAATAATGATTTTTGCTAATACGGATTCCATTATAAAACTTTTAATATGGATCGTTGTTTATACTGGAATTTACTGCCTTTGCGTATGGCGCTTTTCTATGAATAACTATGAAAAAGATCTTGTAATGGGATTTTTCAAAAGAGTAGTAAAAAAGAAGCTTATTAGAAGGTGATAGTTTGTTGCTCAAAATAAAAATTTTTATATTTAAAATCATTCATTTATGGGAAAAACTGACGCCGGTTAAGAAAAATCTTATTCTTTTTGAAAGCATCGGCGATATGAGTGACAATTCCTATCCTGTTTTTGAATATCTTTTAAACAATACCCGGAAATACAGATTCGTATGGGTTGTGAAAGATCCTAAAAAATATAAGAATTCAAAAAGGGTAAAATATATTGCCTATACTTTGCGCAGTGTAAAAAGCATATATTACTTTGCAAAGGCAAAATATTGCTTCTATACTCATGAGCCCTGCGGTATTCAAAACAAGAAAAAGCAGTTCAGAATATATTTAACGCATGGATTTTCTTATAAAAATACAAAAAATCAGTTTTGGGATGTGGATTTTAATACGGCAGTAATAAGAATGTCGGATTACCACAGACAACTCGGCGATGCATGTAATCCAGGTGAGATGAAGATTTCGTTATCGCTCGGCTATCCGCGCACGGATGTGCTTGTAACCGGTGCGAGCATGCCGGAGAATATCAGAAAGGGCTATGATAAACTGTTTGTTTGGCTGCCTACCTTCAGAACCCATAAAAATGATTTTACTGTTTATAAAAACAGTGCGGTTGAAGAGTTTAGCTTAATTTCACCAAACAATTTAAAGAAAATCAATGAAACGCTTAAATCCTGTAATTCTCTTCTGATCATAAAATATCACCCGTCTCAAAAACTTGAAAAAGCGGATTTTGAGGAACTTACAAACATAAAGACTCTTTCAAATGACGATCTGTTAAATTCCGGGGTCAAATTATACGATCTGCTTTCCGTTTCAGACGCGCTTATTACCGATTTCTCTTCGGTCTTTGCGGATTATCTTTTAACGGACAAGCCTATTGCTTTTGAACTCAGTGATTACAGGAATTATGCAGACGGCAAGGGATTTATTATTGATGATCCGCTTGAGCATATGCCGGGCAAATTTATTTATAATCTTTCTGATTTTAATGATTTTATAAATGACGTTGTAAGCGGAAAAGACGATTATAAAGAAAAGCGGAAAAAAGAACGTGATATGATCCATAAGTATCAGGACGGCAATTCTACCGTCAGGATATTGAAATATTTTAAATTCATTTAGCGGAGGTAAAAATTATGGTAATCGGAGCAATACTTGCAGGCGGAAAAGGCACAAGAGTCGGCGCGGGGATCCCAAAGCAGTTCCTTGAAATAAAAGGAAAGCCCATACTGTTAATGACTCTTGATAAATTCCTTGAGTCGGATCTTTTCGATCTGATCTACATATGCGTAAATGAGGCGTGGAAAGAGCATACCGAAAAGCTTGTTAAGGATAATTACAGCGCGGTTGCTGATAAGATCACTATTGTTACCGGCGGAAAAGAGAGAATGATGTCCCTCTTAAACGTTATAAACGATATAGTTGATAAATACGGAGCAAGGGAAGAGGACATACTTATAACTCATGACGCGGTGAGGCCGTTCGTTTCATACGAAATATTAAAGGATTCAGTTGAAAAAACAAAGGAATTCAATGTAACGATGGCGTCTGTGCCCGTGTCGGATACTATTTATAAAAGCGAAAGGGAAGGCCGCCTGACCTCCACTTTTGACAGGAAACAGCTTTGGATAGGGCAGACTCCCGCCGGTTGTAAAATGGATCTTTTTTATAAAACGATCTCGTCTTATACGACCGAGGAACTGATGAAAATGACCGGAACATCGCAGCTTTTCGTAAATAAGGGTATGGATATTTATGTCAGCGAGGGCAGTGTGAATAACTTTAAGATCACAACACCTAAAGATATAAATTATGCAAAATATATGATGAACGCTGAATAAGGGGCAGTTATGGATATAGAAGTAAAAAATGATTCCGTTTTGCAGGAAGATATTGAGATCCTTGCAAAAAAGATAAGTTCACTCGGTTTGGACGGGAAAACCGTTATGATAACGGGTGCCAGCGGGCTGCTTGGATCTCAAGTAGTTAAGGCTTTCCTTTGCTGCAATAGGCTTTATGATACAAAGATTAACGTAATTGCATTTTGCCGTTCGGCTGAAAACGCGGAAAAAGCATTCAATGATTTAAAATGCCGGGAGAATTTTAATATCGTTATTGGCGATATTAAACAACCGCTGAATATGGATTGCGGTGTGGATTACATTATGCACGCTGCCGGAAAAACCGGCAATTCAAAAATTCACGTTGATCATCCGACCGATACAATAAACACTGCCGTTTTCGGAACATATAACGTGCTTGAATTCGCGAAGAAAAAAAATGTTTCAGGACTGGTATTTTTCTCATCTCTGGAAGTATACGGGCAAACAGATCCTGAAAAAGACTGTATTTATGAAAACGATTACGGTTATATTGATCTGTTGCAGCCAAGAAGCAGCTATAAAGAAAGTAAAAGACTTTGTGAGAATATGTGCCTTGCATACAGCAGTGAGTTTGGCGTTCCTGCAAGTATCGGCAGGTTGTCGCTCACATTTGGCCCCGGTGTGCGTGAAAGCGATAACCGTGTTTTTGCCCAGTTTGCCAGAAGTGTTATCAATAAACAGGATATCGTGCTTAAAACCACCGGGGAAACTTTAAGAAACCATTGCTATATTAGGGATGCGCTCTGGGCTTTAATATTAATTATGGTCAAGGGCGCAAGGGGAGAGGCGTATAATATCGTCAATCCGGATACTGCAATGAGTATAATCGATATGGCAAAAATGGTTGCTGATCTTTTAGAGGATTCAAAAATAAATGTCCGTATCGAGCTGGATGATCCCGCGAAATACGGTTACAATCCGAAATTGAAATGTCTTCTGAATTCAGATAAACTTCAGCAGCTCGGCTGGAAGCCAGAAGTCGGGCTGAAAGATATGTATATAAGAATGATTAAAAGTATGAAGGAAGAGTCTCAAAATGGTAACTGCTGAAGAAAAGCATATTTCGGATATTTCAAACATTCGTGATAAAAATGACAGCGTATTTAAATCCGTTCCGGCAAAAAAGCATCTGGATTATGTTGACGGGATAAAAGGAATAGGAATATGGCTTATCGTTCTTGGCCATATGCTTTCTAAAGAAAATTTATTTAAGGCGTATACTTATGGCTTTCATGTTCCGATTTTCTTTTCCGTTTACGGAATGACATATAAACGCCCCTCAAACGCAAAGGCACTTTGGGAACGGCTGGTTAAAAGAGTATTTTCTTATGCGGTTACATACTTTATTTGGGGTTTGATCTACGGTTCGTTCGGTGTTAAGAATATACTGCTGATTTGCTGGGGTTCTGATGAATCTATAAAAGCAGCAGGCAGTATGGGCACCCTTTGGTTTTTGACAAGTTATTTTTGTTCCTGCGTTTTATTTGAGATCGTAATGTTTCTTTTTATAGAAAAGCGCGGCGGCGAACTGATAACCTTCGCAATTTTCCTTGCTTTGGCAATTGCAGGTTTCTTTATAGGCAAAATTGAGATCTCTCCATACCGCTGGCCGTGGGGAATAGATATATCTTTGGCGGCAATGTTATTCCCTTATTTTGGATATATCTTAAAAAACTTTGTAATGGATTTAGTTGAAAAGAAAAAGATATTAGGCGTGGTATTCATGCTTGCCGGATTTGGTTTGTGTTTTATTACGTTAAAAGGTGGCTCCTCTGCTGCTGCCGGTTATGTGCAGATGGCGATCGGCGAGTACGGGAATTTCCCTGCTTTTATAGTTGCCGGATGCGCAGGAACTGTTTTTATTGCAATGATCTCATATTTTATGGTTAAGGTAAAATTTGTTAAAAACATACTCTTGTTTGTCGGTCAGCAGTCATTGATCATTATGATAGTGCACAGGGAGTTTTCATATTTCGTTTCAGGTCATTTACCTGAAAATACATTTGTTTACGGTCTGCTCGCTGTTATCATTACTGTATTTTTAGCATGTGTTTCTTATGTTGTAAGCAGTATACTTCCGTTTTTAGCGGGCAAATACGGAAAAACGGGCATTAAATTATTCGGCAAAGAAATACAGTTAATAAAATAAACTGTATGAACGAAAGGATTAAAGCGTTGAATAAGACGATCAAAGTAAGAAACCCCTATTGGGATAATGTGAAATTTTTATTGATTGCGCTTGTTGTTATTGTACATTTTATTGATTATTTAACCGGCTCAAACAGGCTGGCACAGGCAGTATATGTTTTTCTTAATTCTTTTATTATGCCTATGTTCCTGTTCGTTTCAGGATTATTTTTAAGGTACGATGATAAACATAAACTGCGTATAGATCGGGTAATTTATTATATCCTTATAGGATATGCAATGAAATTCGGACTATATCTGATTGAGTTAATAGCGGGCGGCGATCCCGACTGGAGTTGGTTTACTACCCCAAACGCCCCTTGGTATATGTTTGTAACGGCAGGGTATTTAATACTGGTTTATATAATAAAAAATATTAATCCAAAGATCGTTTTGCCCATAGCCGTTATTGTATCGCTTGCGGCAGGTTATTTTAATTTTATTGGTGATTTTCTTTGCCTTTCAAAGTTTCTGGTATTTTTCCCGTTCTTTTATACGGGATATTGCCTTACACCTCAGCAGGCAGAAACCTTTTTGAATAAAAAAGCTGTCAAGGCGGCTGGAATAATAATAACCGTACTTTCTGGTATTGTTTGCCTGGCTTTTACAGGTTACGCTTATCAACTCAGGCCGGTTTTCGCGTCAAGATATTCCTATTCGGGAATGGAATTTCCTCAGATCGGTATTCTGCTCAGAATAATGCAGTATTTTGTTGCCGCTTTTATAATTATGGGAATATGCGCGGTTGTTCCTAAAAAACATTTCAAGTTTTTTACCGGTGCGGGTTCAAGAACGATTCAGATATATTTTATCCATTATTTTGTTGCAAGGGTTTTGGCCGCCGTTGATCTTCAGGCGTTTCTGGTTGAAAAATTTTCGTATTTCGGGGTGGTCATATTGATGATCCTTTCCGTGGCTGTTGCCTGTGTTCTTGCAATTCCGATTTTTGATCTTCCGTTTAAGTTTATCCAAAATGCAGTTACCCGGGTGGTCGATAAATTAAAAACAAAAATCAAAAAGGATAATATATCATGACTTTGTTTTTGGCTTTGATCTTTTTGATGTGTTTATGGCGCATAAAGTTTGCCAAGCCTGTTTTAACCGGACTCAATGAAAACTATCTTGCCATGGACAGAACGAATTCGATAAAAGGAATCTTTATCCTGCTTGTGTTTTTGAGCCATGCCAGAAACTACGTTTCTATGTTGCCGAGTTATTCTGATGATACACTGAATAATATATATAATATTTTTCAGAATCATCTTGGGCAGGGCGTTGTGGTTATGTTTCTGTTTTATTCCGGTTACGGGGTTATGGAATCCATAAAGAAAAAAGGAACGGAATATATCCGTTCGTTCCCTAAAAACAGAATTGCAAAAACTCTTTTTAACTTCGATATAGCAGTAATATTATTTATAATTCTTGATTTATGCCTTGGTACTCTTAAAAATTATAGCGTGCCGCAAGTGATACTTTCTTTTATAGGGTGGAAATCAGTCGGAAACAGCAACTGGTATATTTTTGCCGTTCTTATCATGTACCTTGTCACTTATGTTGCATTCACAATCTTTAAAAATAAGGCCTATTATGCCGCTGCGCTTGTAACTGTGCTGACGGTAGCATATGTTGGTGTGCTTGTACCTTTTAAGGAATCTTGGTGGTTCGATACAGTTATTCTTTATCCACTCGGCATATGGTATTCGCTTTGTAAGGATAAGATTGAGTTCTTTGTAAAGAAGAAGCCGGTTAATTATTAATTATTATTTATTATTTATTTTATGTGCATTTGTGTTTGCTGTGTCACACCTTCTCCGCAGCAACATCATATGCTATGAGATCTCTCTGATTGCTTTTTGTGCGGTAGTTGTTGCCGTAACAATGAAAGTGGATATAAATAATAAAATCTTATCTTTTTTTGGCAGGCATTTGTTTGAAATTTATATTTTAATGCGCATACCTATGATCGCTTTGCTGCATTTTAATATAACAAATACATATCTTTTCGTTTTGATCAGTTTCGCGGTAACCGTTCCGTTTGCTTTATTGTTCAAAAAGATTTTAGGCTTTCTTGACGGTAAATTATTTTCAGATCAAAAGGCTAAAAGCAAAGAATCCGATATACAAAAGGTTTGATGTTCATGCATGCGATAATGATTATAGCGCATGATCAGTTTGATCTGCTGGAAAAACTGATCACAGCGCTTGATGATGAGAGAAATGATATCTTCGTTCATATAGACGCAAAAGTTAAAGATTTTGATTTCAGGCGGTTTAAATCGATTCCCAAGCGATCCGAAATTCACTTTACTAAAAGAGTAAACGTAACATGGGGCGATTTCAGCCAGGTCAGAGCGGAAATGCTCCTGATCGATGCTGCCGTTAAAAACGAAACGGAAAACAGAAGATATTCGTATTATCATCTGATCTCAGGATGCGACCTGCCTGTAAAGTCAAATGATGAGATCCATAGTTATTTTGAAAAAAACAACGGTAAGGAATTTATTCATTTTTCATCAAATAAAGTTTCGGATTCTTCAGTAGGGCGCATAAGATATTATCATTTTTTCAGAGGGAAACGAACTTTTATTCGTAAACTTGTTTCCTTTTCAATTTTGAAGATAGAAATGCTTTTAGGCGTAAACAGGCTTAAAAAGAATAACATTAAAGTCCAGAAAGGCTGCAACTGGTTCAGCATAACCGGTGATTTCGCGCGCTATATTGCAGAAAACATGGATAAGTGGGAGCATATGTTCAGATATTCCTACTGTGCGGACGAGGTGTTTGTTCAAACGATATTTATGAACAGTCCGTTTCAGGATAACCTCTTTATGCCAAACTGCAATGATGATCACCTCGCCTGCGCGCGGCTGATAGACTGGAAAAGGGGAAACCCCTATGTTTTCAGGAAAGAGGATATGGATTTAATCAAATCGTCACCCGCAATTTTTGCAAGAAAATTCAGTATGGAGATTGACCGCGATATAGTTGAAATGGTTCTTAAAAGCAATAAATAAAGAGACGGCTTTTGACGTGACCCAAAAAAGTTAGCCAAGTAACTATCTTTTTAGAGGTCGGCACACTGCCGTCTCTTTATTTGCTTAATTATGTTTTAAAGTTCAGATCATCAATATCCTCTTACCGAACGGCGTATCAAAATCGTTTTGTTATAAATTTTAGGAGCTATCAACAAAAGAATTATGCCGGCTTTATGCTTGAAAGAAAAGATCTTTGAACATTTTTTACTGAACACATATTTTTTGTGCTTTAAAATGTCTTTCCTAAGTGTTTCATACCTGTCAAGGCATTTATTGTTCCTTATAATACTATTTATTAAAAACAGATCATTCGTTATTTTCATTGCAACTGAATAAGGGTATATCGAAGAGTTTTTGTCCATATCTGCGTCTATGATATTATAGGCCAACACAGCGTCGTCAACTATACTGTAATTAAGCTCTCCGGCAATAGCGGATTCGCTGTGCCTGTAATAATAATATTTTATTAAATTTGACGCCGCCATTGTTTTCACTTGTTTATATAAAAAATAATTCATCAGCATATCTTCGCTGAAAACCAGATCTGTAGGCAAGCCGTTTGGTATTCCTGCAAATAATTCTTTTTTATACAAGTTGTTGCACAATGACCAAAAGCCTTCTGAGTTCATATTTTCCAAAATTCCGGCAAAATCAAAAGTGCTGACTTTTTCAATCGGATTTTGATTGTCCGGCGAATCTTTTCCTTCTACGTTTAACAGTTTTATATTCGCTACATCTGCCGAATATTTTTTTATAAGGGAAAGAAGATATTCAAACATATCGGCTTCTACCCAGTCGTCAGAATCTACAAATCCGATATAATCTCCTTCTGCTGTTGCGATTCCCGCAAATCTGGCTGAAAAAGCGCCGCCGTTTTCTTTATGTATAACTTTAATCCGGCTGTCTTTATCCGCCCAGTTGTCACACATCTTAGGGCATTCATCAGGTGAACCGTCATCAACCAGTATGATTTCAATATGCTTATACGTTTGATGAATAAGGCTTTCAACGCATCTGTTAAGATATTTTTCTGATTTATAAACAGGAACTATAATACTTATTTTTTCATTTTTGTTCATCGTTTTTACTCCGTTGCATTGATTTTTTTAACAGCGCTGAATATGCTTTTAGCAAATGTGTACTTTTTATCTTAAGTGCCTGGGTAAATAATATGGTGTGAAGCGGCAAAGCAGACAGTTCTATGTTCTTTGCAGCACTTATAACTTCTTCGTTTTTTAAAAGTAATTTAATACCTTCGCTGACGTTTCCGCCGGATATTTCATTTCTCAGCAAGAAATTTGCAAGATAAATCAAATAATAATCGGGCTGCTTTCCAAGCGATGTGCCGCATTCTGTACATTTTTCTTTTATCCTGTTATACGCCAAAAATATAATATCTTTAAGCGTTTTGTCATATGCGCTTGTCATGCTTTGCGGATTCTGAATATAATGATAGCTGGGCTTTTTTACGATCGCAACGGATTGCGCGTCAAGCAGACAGGGATAAGTAAAAGCCGCGTCCTCGCCCATTTTTATCCTGTTGTCAACTTCAGAAAGATTTTTTTTCAAAAGTTCTTTTTTATATATTTTGCTCCAGCAGCAGGGGTTTACTCCAAATTTGTAATAAGTACCGCTGAAAAGCATTTTGGGGTATAGCTTTTCTTTCATTGCGGTTCTGTCATAAAATGCCTGCTCAAACAATTGTTCACTGCCGGTCAGTTTAGTTCCGTCGTCATAATAAAAATCACTCAGTACCATATCGGGTGAATATGTTTTTATCATTTGTGCAAAATTCTCATATGCATCAGGTTCGATCCAGTCATCGCCGTCAACAAAGCCTATATATTCACCGCTTGCAATTTCAAGGCCGGATTTGCGCGCGCTCACAAGTCCGCCGTTTTGTTTGTGAATGACCCTAACACGGCTGTCTTTTTCTGCATAACCGTCGCAGATAGCCGGGCAGTTATCCGGCGAGCCGTCGTCAACAAGTATCAGTTCAAAGTCACCATAAGTCTGGCGGAGGATACTTTCAATGCAAGTATGCAGATAATTTTCAACATTAAATACAGGTACTATAATACTAAACATACATTAACCATCCGAATAGATTTTTTCAAGTTTATTTGCTACTTCCTTTATATCATAAGTCTTTTTTAAATCAGTTAAGTCAACAGCTTCTCTGTTTCCGCCAAGCATAGAAAATGCTTTATCTGCCCATTTTTCAGCGTTCTCCTCAAGCGGCATAAATTCAATATTGTTGTTGAATTTTACATCTTTAGTAACTCTGTCTGATATAAGGCAGGGCAAACCCGCCGCCTGCGCTTCTATAAGTGATACGGGAAGCGCCTCAACAAGAGAAGGAAAGATCATGATATCAAATGCCTGTAAAAGTTCAGGAATATCATTGCGTGCGCCTGTTGCAACAACCTTATCGGCTATGTTTAATCTGGAGATTTTTTCATTCAGGTCTTTTATATCATATTTTTCGCCAACAAGCATAAGTTTTGCATTTATGTTATTTTTAAGCATTTTAGCAAAAATCTCAGCTAAAAATAATTGATTTTTGATTCGGTAGATCGTTCCTATATGCCCAACAAGTATTTCATTTTCTTTGATTCCAAGTTCGGCGCGTTTTTCATTCCTCGTTTTTTTACAAAAAGCATAATGAGCGGTTTCAATGCCGTTTGCAATGAATATTCCCTGTTTTTGATATTGCCTTTTGCCATACATATATTCGCCGGCTTCTTGGCTGCACGCAAGTTTATCCGTTGCAAAAGCATTTATGAGTTTACGCATCATAGCTCTATAAAGTTTAAAGGCAACATTTTCTTTTTTATTCCACATTTTGGCATGTGAATGGGAAATTCGCTTTTTCACACCGCATAGTTTTGCCGCGGAGATTATAATTCCGTTATAAAACATAACATGGCTGTGAACGATATCAAATTTTGTTTGCCGCATAATACGAACTGCGTCTTTAAATCCGCCGATATATCCGCGGGCCGAATCAGGTTTAACTATAACATGTGAATGGTTTTCTTTGATGATCTTTAATAACTTTTCGTCCTGCTCACAGTCTATATGCTGCAGATAATATGTGAAATCATATTTATTTTGATCAAGATGCGAAGCGAAATTTACCGCCGCTACTTCAACGCCGCCGCGCCTAAGTTGCTGAATTACTATCAATACTTTTTTTTTCATTTGTCCTCATCTTATTTCAAGATATTTTTTTAACAATACAGCAGTAAGTTTAATGCCGGCAGTTTTTACAAACAGCCGTATAAGCTTAACTTTTTTCCAGTAACCGTATTTCAAAATAGATTCGTAGCCCTTTAATTTCTTTGTGTATTTCACCCGGTCTGCCGGTTGCATTCTTCCAAGGGAAACAAGAGAAGTGCAATAGATGAATGCAAGATAATTCAGCAGATCTTTTTTAACGGTCTCGTCGTTTATTTTTTGCGCTTCTGCCCGCCATTTTTCAATGGTGTAAATCACGCCGTCAGCTGTTTTGTCAAAAGACGATGCTGTTATGGAATTCTCCCTTCCTTTTCTGTACATGTAAAATGCGTTGTTAACTGCTGAAAAACTGTTGCTTTTTAGAAAGATATCAATTACAAAATCATAATCCTCAGAACATATTCCGGTTTTAAATTTTATTGCATATTGCTTTTGCGTTGCGGCCTTAAATGCAAAAATACAAGCCCCTCCGGGGATCATTTTTGCTGAAAACAGATAGTGAAGCACTTCGGTCTTGGAAGAATTTTCAATAAGATCCGTTTTATAGCCGTTCTGTGATATATGTTGCTGTCCGTTAGACGGGAAAAAAAGAGTACATCCGAACATGATTATATCATAGTTGTTTTTTGCTTTTTCATAAAGCAGATTTAATGCGTTATCATCGTTCCAGAAATCATCCGAATCCAGAAAGATGACATATTTCCCCGCACATTTGTCCAGCCCGGCGTTTCTTGCGTCTGAAAGTCCGCCGTTTTCCTTGTGAACAACTTTGACGCGGGGGTCTTTTTTTGCATACTCATCACAAATAGCCGGGCAGCCGTCCGGTGAACCGTCATCAACAAGTATAAGTTCAAAATCCGTAAAAGTTTGGTTTAAAACGCTGTCAACACATTTATTTATGTATTTTTCAACATTATATACGGGTACTATTATACTGAAAAGCGGCATATGATCAACTCCAAATGTTATTCGGCCGGTTTTGCACAGGTCCGGATCTATAATTTAAATATAGTTTTACATATCTCTGCGGAGGTCTTTGTTCTGAAAACCTTTTCAATCGCGTTTTTTATGCTGTTTGTATCCGTTTGCTCTTCACAAAAATTTACAATCAGATCCGCTTCCGCAAGTATCTGAAAGTCGATCCCGTCAATTTTTTTATATGTGTGATGATTTCCCACTAAATAGCAAACCCTTTTTATGGTCTCCTCGTCAAAATCAAGGCGTTTCAGCAGTTCTTTGGCAACGGGCGGGCCTTCCTTTTCCTGCAATTTTCCGTTGCAGGAGCCGTATTTCTTTTCAGCGTTTTTAATACCTATATCATGTACAACGGCGGCTGCTTCAAGATAAAATTGCTCCCGTTCCTTTAAGCCTTCAAGCCTTCCTATCAGCGCTGCAAAGGTATAGACCTTTGTAAAATGCTGGATTCTTTTTATGTCCCCGTTAAAATATTCTATTGTTTCGGTAAATAAATCGTCTATTTTTTTATGTTTCATATAATAAATATAACATATTTCCGGCCGTGTTTAAATATAAAACGTTATTTTTTTGTGCAAAATGTAAAATTTCAATACGAAAATCTGTCGAAAAAACTCGTTTGTGAAGAAAATTATAAAAATTCAAAAAATATGTGAAAAATAGTTGCATAAATTACCACATAATGCTAAAATGTGAAAGAAATACACAAACGGAGGTAATCTTATGGACAGAAAATTTAAAGTATTAGTAGGTGAAACCGATGAGTTCGGCAGAGAATGCGCGGAAGAGCTGGTAAAAAACGGATTTGACGCTGTTGTTTGCGCTAAGGACGGAATGAAGATCATATCTTTTCTTGACGCCCAGCATTTTGACGCCGTTCTTATGGACGCGTTCATGCCGAATGCAGATGCGATAGACGTGCTGGAGCATATTGCGCAGAAAGATGGTGAAAAGCCGCTTGTGCTGATTTTGTCTTCCGTTGATAATCCGCAGTTTGAAGAACAGCTTATCAACGAGGGTGCGGACTATTATCTGCTTAAACCGGTGAACGCGCAATCTGTTTCCCGCAAGATAGAAAGGCTTTCCATGTGGAAAAGCAAGCAAAAGGACCGCGGGTCTGTAAATGATCTGGATATTGAGGTCGTGATCTCCGATATCATGAGGCAAATAGGCGTTCCGGCGCATATCAAGGGTTATCAGTATCTGCGCACAGCGATCAAATTATCCGTTTCAGATACGGAAATGCTATCCTCTGTAACAAAACTGTTGTATCCCACGGTAGCCAAAATGTATAACACTACGCCGTCCCGGGTGGAAAGGGCGATCCGCCATGCGATCGAGGTGGCATGGGACAGAGGTGATGTAGATGTGCTCTCTTCTTATTTCGGCTACACCATTCAGAGCCAGAGAGGCAAGCCGACGAATTCAGAGTTTATAGCAATGATCGCAGATAAATTAAGACTTACTTTGAAATCAGCATCTTGATCACGCATGGATCCTCCGCGTCCGCGGGGGATTTTATTATGACTGACGAATGCCATGCCTTAAATCTATTTCTGCATTTAAGAAATGTTGTTTAAGCTTAAAATTTGTGTTAAAATAGAACGGAAGGGGGCAAAGCTATGGAACTCAGAGTTTTAAAATATTTCTTAATGACTGCCCGTGAGGAAAATATAACAAAAGCAGCCGCACTTTTACATATAACTCAGCCGACTTTGTCGCGGCAGCTTATGCAGCTTGAAGACGAACTGGGAGTCAGGCTCTTCAGCCGCAGCAATCACAATATTAAGCTTACGGAGGAAGGAATGCTGTTGCGCCGCCGCGCGCAGGAGATCATTTCTCTTGCCGAAAAAACGCAACAGGAGCTGTCCGGCAGCAAAGAAGAACTGTCCGGGGAAATTTCGATCGGCTGCGGCGAAACGCGTAATATGGACTTTCTTTCCGCCAGAATAGCGGCTTTCAGAGAAAAGCATCCTCGTGTTCGTTTTTCGATATATACTGCAAATGCAGACGATATTAAAGAGCGAATAGAAAAAGGACTGCTTGATCTTGGCCTTATGATGGAACCCGTTGACATAAGTAAGTATGAATTTGTTAGAATGCCTGTACGGGAACAGTGGGCGGTCATGGTAAAAGACGATTCTCCTCTGGCTCAAAAAGAGTTTGTCACACCTAAGGACCTTGCTGACATACCGCTTATCTTTGTCTACCGCCAGATGGTCAAGAACACGTTCGCGGGCTGGTTCGGAAAATATTATGACAATCTTGAGGTTGCCGCTTCATATAATCTTGTAAGAAATGCAGTGAATATGGTCCAGAACGGAGTGGGATCAGCTATCTGCTATGTTCTTGATGAAGAATTCCCGGGAATCAAAATCGTTCCGCTTGCCCCAAAACTGGATGTGGGGGCGGTGCTTGCCTGGAAAAAAGAGCAGCCCGCGGCAGCCCCGGCAGAAAGATTTATTGATGATGTCAAGAAATGTATTTCAGGAATATCTGACAATGCAATATAAGTATTTTACTTATTTGGAATAAGGAGTTAAAATAAAGGCGTACCAAAAAGGGCGCCTTTTTGTTTGCGCTGTTTTCGGCGCGGCTTTTTGAGGCCGTAATAAAAGATGTAAGACGCAGGCGCTCGGGTTTGCCTGGGAAGGGATCGGTATGACTCTTTTTGAAGTTAGTGAAAAGTATAATATCCCGCCGGAGATATTAAAGGAATATGAAGGCTGGGGGCTTTGCAAAGCGGTTAAAAAGGTTATGGGATCATGGCAGTATGATGATTCCGATCTGGAAAATCTAAGTCTTATTATGACGCTGCATGATATTGGCTTTACTCCTGATGAAACGGAAAAATATATGCGTCTCAAACTTCAAAACGGCGCGTCGGATGCAAAACTCCTGAATATTCTGAATGAAAAAAGAAATTCAAAGCTTGATGAGATCCATTTCCGTGAAAAACAGCTTCAGCGCCTTGATTATTTAAGGCACAAAATAGACAGTCAAAATGATAAAACCAAGATGAAAGAAGGGGATTAAATGAAGAAAAATATAGGCACCGCCCTCACTCTTTATCCGACCCCGGCAGTGGTTGTGGGCACAAATGTAAACGGAAAGCCAAACTGGCTGCTTGTTGCTCATATAGGCATTATAGGCCATAACAGAATCATGATAAGTTGCGCGAAGCCTCATTTCTCAAGCGCCGCAATAAAAGAAAACAGGGCTGTTTCCGTAAATATAGTAAATGAAGCCCTTTTGCCGAAGGCAGATTATGTAGGCGGCGTGAGCGGAGCAAAGCATGATAAATCAGATGTGTTTGCATATACAAATTCACAAACTACGGGCGCTCCGATGATAAAGGATTCGCCGCTTGTTATGGACTGCACCGTTGACGATATATACGATTCGGAAGGCTTTGATAATTTTATTCTTAAGATAGAGAATACCTTTGCAGAAGAAAGTATTTTAAATGAAAACGGCAAGGTGGATTATACCAAACTTGCCCCCGTGCTGTTTGATATGCCGAATTATGAGTATTTAAGCATTGGCGGTGTTATCGGTCCGTGCCTTAAAATGAAGCAGAAGCCTGAATCAAGGTGAATATAACTAAAAAAATCTGTATCTTTAATTTTAATGAATGAAAGGTGTGTGAAAATGAAATACGCAAAACTCGGAAATTCAGATCTTAATGTTTCCCGCATATGTTTAGGCTGTATGGGATTTGGTGACGCGTCAAACGGTCAGCATTCGTGGACCGTGGATGAAGAACACACAAGGGAGATTGTTAAGCACGCTCTTGAACTCGGAATAAATTTTTTTGACACGGCAATTGCATATCAGAGCGGCACGAGCGAACAGTATCTCGGCAGAGCGCTCAGGGATTTTGCGGAGCGTGATCAAGTGGTTGTTGCAACTAAGTTTTTGCCCAGAACCGAGGAAGAAATTGCCGCCGGCGTTACAGGACAGCAGCATATTGAGAGAATGATAGATAAAAGCCTTCAGAATCTCGGCATGGATCATGTTGATCTGTATATTTATCATATGTGGGATCATCAGACGCCGCTTTATGATATCATGGAAGGGCTCAATCATGTTGTTAAATCCGGCAAGGCGCGTTATATCGGTATTTCAAACTGCTTTGCGTATGAGCTGGCGAAGGCGAATGATCTTGCCGATAAAGAGGGATTCGCAAAATTCATTTCTGTTCAGGGGCATTATAATCTTATCTTTCGTGAGGAAGAACGCGAAATGGCGAAACTCTGTCGCGAGGACAATATTGCAATGACCCCGTATAGTGCGCTTGCGGGCGGCAGGCTTTCCAAGCACCCGGGTGAAACTTCAAAAAGGCTTCAGGAGGATAGTTACGCTCATCTTAAATATGATTCAATGGCAAAACAGGATTCCGTTATCATAAACAGGGTTGCAGAAATTGCGGATAAACGCGGCGTTACGATGACGGAAGTTTCTCTTGCCTGGCTCCTTAAAAAGGTAACGGCGCCGGTTGCCGGCGCAACAAAACTCCGTCATATTGACGGCGCGGCAAAAGCAACGGATCTTGAACTTACAGACGAAGAAACAGCTTATCTTGAAGAACCGTATGTGCCGCATAAACTGGTTGGCGTGATGGCGCAGAACACAGTAACTGCGGCAAAGGAAAAACATGCTTGGTCAACAGATGATCAAAAAATTTAATCATTTCGGCAGATCCGTTCTGCCCGGCATATTATAATTGAAATCATTCAGAGGTGTTTTAAATGAACAGAGCGCAAAAAACAGAAGAAAACAATAGAAAATGGTTTGACGGCAAACAGTTTGCAAACGGCTACGTCGATTCTGAATTTGAGAATATCGCCGGCAGTTTTCTGTGCGGCGATGTGATGGAACACGGCGTTTTAAACGATAAGCAAAAGGCAATCGTTATTCTTACAACGCTTACCGCTTCCGGAACATATGAAGTTATGGAAACATATGCCTCCGCCGCTCTAAGAGCCGGCGTTTCGGCAAATGAGATCCGAGAAACGCTGATTCACTGCACACCGTATGTGGGAATGGAAAAGGTAAATCTTGCGCTTAAAGAGGCGTATAAAGCCTTTGAAAGAGCAGGCGTTGCCGATACCGTAACAGATCAGGGAACTGTGAATGAGAATACAAGATTCAGCGACGGGCTTGCTGTGCAGCAGCACATCTGTGGTAAAGATCTGATAAATAATATGCGCGCATCAGCCCCTGAGGATCAAAAGCATATTCAGGATTATCTTTCGGCTTACTGTTTCGGTGATTTCTATACAAGAAAAACACTGGATCTTAAAACGAGGGAACTCATCACTTTCTGCGCGATCTGCACTCTCGGCGGATGCGAGCCGCAGGCAAAGGCGCATGTTGCGGCCAATCTGAATGTAGGAAATACCCGTGAGATGCTTATTGACGCCGTCACGCAGTGCCTGCCGTTTATAGGCTTTCCGCGCACGCTGAACGCGATCTCATGTATAGACGCGGTAACAAAATAAATACCGGTCTTCAGTTGCATTATGAAACTAAACGCAAGAATCAAGATGATCGTTGATATTGCCATGACCGCCGCTCTGCTGCTTTTAATGGCGTACACGCTTGTTGGTGAAGAGGCGCATGAGTGGATAGGCATATCCATGTCTGTTCTGTTTATAATACACCACATACTCAACATCGGCTTTTTGAA
Organism: uncultured Clostridium sp.; assembly: GCA_958422185.1. GTDB lineage: Bacteria > Bacillota > Clostridia > Oscillospirales > Acutalibacteraceae > Eubacterium_R. The sequence goes on along the minus strand of CATZNW010000005.1, from coordinate 23,082 downwards.
AAATCTGTTCAGGGGCAGATATACAGCGGCAAGAATTGTAATGACTTGTGTTGCCGCCGTCATTCTGCTCTGTATGCTGGGGCTGATGATCAGCGGTGTGATCCTATCCAACCATGTGTTCCGTTTTCTGCATATCCGCGGCCTTTCTTCTTTCGGCAGAAGTCTTCATATGCTTTGCGCATATTGGGGGTTTGTGTTTATGTCTGTCCACCTTGGTCTTCACTGGGGCGTTATTACGGGCAGAATCAAAGGCTTGTTTGGTGCTGGAAAGCATCCCGGATTTTTTAAGTGGGTATTTCGTATTGCCGGATCTCTCATAGCAATTTGGGGCGCAGCGGCATTTATAAGATACGATCTGCCCGGATATCTGTTTTTGCAGAATCATTTCGCTTTTTTTGATGCGGAAGAAACGCTTGCGGTCTTCCTTCTGAATTACGCGGCAATTATGGGGCTTTGGGCGTGGATAGCGCATTATGCAATGCAGTTCATCAAAAAATTCAGCTTAAAAAGAGAAAGAATAACGCTTAATATCTTGTTTATGATCTGCTGAATATAAACCGAAGATATACGGTTGCGGCAAAAAAACTCCTTTTGCATTTTATTGTGCAAAAGGAGTTTGTCTTTTAATTATTTACATGAATACCGCATTATTTTTTAGGATTAAAACTATCCCTAAGTTGAACGGTGCGGTTAAAAATAACGTGATCCTCCGTGCTGTTTTTATCAACGCAGAAATAACCGTTTCTCATAAACTGGAATCTGTCGCCCGGTTTTGCCTGCGCAAGGCTCTTTTCACAGTAAGCGGTAACTGTTTTCAGCGAATCCGGGTTAAGGTTGTCCTCAAAAGATGAAACGCCCTCTTCATCGCTCGGGTTAGGCACATTGAACAGTCTTTCATAAAGCCTTACTTCCGCCTCAGCGTTATCTTTTGCGGATACCCAGTGGATCGTGCCTTTAACTTTTCTGCCGTCCGGGCTGTCGCCGCCGAACGTGTCAGGGTCGTATGTGCAGTGCACGCAGGTAACGTTGCCGTTTTCGTCTGTTTCATATCCTGTACAGGTAACAAAATAAGCCTTGATAAGTCTTACTTCATTTCCGGGGAACAAGCGAAAATATTTTTTGACAGGTTCAATCATAAAGTCGTTACGCTCAATATAAAGTTCCTTGCTGAAAGGCATTGCCCTTGATCCGTATTCAGGGTGGTCCGGGTGGTAATCAACCGCTATTTCTTCCGTTTGATCTTCCGGATAGTTGTCTATAACCAGTTTTATCGGGTCAAGTATTGCCATTGCGCGCCGTGAAGTCATATTCAGGTCATTTCTTACACAGCTTTCAAGCAGCGCGAAGTCAATCACGCTGTATGCTTTTGAAACGCCTATTTTTTCACAGAAATCGCGTATAGCCGCAGGCGTGTAGCCGCGGCGGCGCATACCGCTTATCGTCGCCATTCTGGGATCGTCCCAGCCGTCCACTATTCCGTCTTCAACAAGTGTTAAGCATTTGCGTTTGGATGTCAGCGTGTAATTGAGATTCATTCTCGCAAATTCTATCTGCCTCGGTTTTTCGCCTTCAACACATTCGTTAACGACCCAGTCATAAAGCGGGCGGTGGTTTTCAAATTCCAGTGAGCATAAAGAATGCGTGACCTTCTCGCATGCGTCAGAAAGCGGATGTGCAAAATCATACATCGGATATACGCACCATTTGTCTCCGGTGCGGTGATGATGAGCGTACATTATCCGGTAGATGATGGGATCCCTCATATTCAGGTTGGGGCTTGCCATATCTATTTTTGCTCTAAGCACTCTTGAACCTTCGGGAAATTCACCGTTTGCCATTCTCTGAAACAGGTCAAGGTTTTCCTCAATACTTCTGCTTCTGTAAGGGCTTTCCTTTCCGGGTTCGGTAAGCGTTCCTCTGTATTCACGCTGCTGTTCAGGAGTCAGATCGCAGACAAACGCTTTGCCTTTTTTGATAAGTTTTATCGCGCACTCAAAAATATAGTCAAAATAATCAGACGCGAAATAAGCGTTATCCCAGTCAAAACCGAGCCACTGGATATCTTCAGCAATAGCGTCAACGTATTCCGTATCTTCCTTTGTGGGATTCGTGTCGTCAAATCTTAAATTGCATATTCCGCGGAATCTTTCTTTGGCGCCAAAGTTGATGCATATCGCCTTTGCGTGGCCGATATGCAGATAGCCGTTCGGCTCGGGCGGAAACCGTGTCTGCACTCTTGAATAAGCGCCTGTTTCAAGGTCTTTTTCAATTATATCGTTAATAAAGTTTGAACTTTCCTTTATCTCTCTGCTGCCTTCTTTTGCCATCAGATTTCCTCCTCATAATGCTTTAGGGCAGCGCTGAGCCTTGTTTCAACCTTTTCTTTGCCCAAAAGCTTTGTGATTTCATAAAGATCCGGTGTGTTGGTGCGTCCCGTGAGCGCAACCCGTATGATCGTTGAAATATCGCCCACATGCCCTTTATATTTTTCGGGATCCTGCTTGAATTCCTTAACATTCGGCGTGCAGCCTACAGGTTCGCAAATGCTTTTGATTCTTTCAAACCATTCTTCTTTCGTGTCGTTCAGATCAACGGCGTCAATATATTTTTCAAGCGCTTTGACCGCAAGTTTTGGCGTTGCGTTCCCGTTTAAGTCATAACACGGCGTGAACGTTTCATCAAACATATAACTGATATAATCGGGAATATCGCTCCATTTCGCAATATCCTTGCGCGGCTTTTTGTTTTCGCGGTCAATGTTCAGGATCGCTTTGGCGCGGTCCTTGTCCTGCTCATAAAGCGCGGCAAGCTTTTTATCGTACTGTTTTGCCCATTCATAAGAGAGCGTAAAGACCTTTTCGCAGTTCATTGTGGATATTACGTTTTTTGAGATGTCCTTGAGTTTTGCAATATCAAAAAGCGCCCCGGAAACGCTCATCTTCTTAATATTGAACGGAAATTTAGAAATATCCTCGTTTTTGTTGGCTCTGCGCCAGTCCTCAAAGTTGGAATTCGCAAGCGTCATCATATATTCATTTACGCTTTCGGCAGGGTAGCCCTTTTCGGAATAATAGGAAACCGCCGCCTCGGGATCTTTCCTTTTGGAAAGTTTGCGCTTGCCCTCTCCCTCGGTCTTCATGATAGGCGCAACATGCACAAATTTCGGCGTCCTGAAGCCAAGCAGTTTGTTTAACTGAATGTGTATAGGGCAGCTTGCGATCCATTCGTCGCCGCGCACGATATGCGTTGTCCTCATAAGGTGGTCGTCAACAACGCTCGCAAAGTGATAGGTGGGAATTCCGTCCGATTTTAAGAGCACAATATCCTGCACATTTTCCTGCATTTCAATTTTGCCCTTGATCATATCTTCAAACACGCATTTTCTGCTTTCTTCTCCGGGCGATTTAAGGCGTAAAGTCCAGGGCATCCCGGCGTCTATTTTTTCTTTTATTTCTTCATAGGTAAGGTAGCGGCATTTTGCGTATAGGCCGTAATAGCCCTTTATATCCTCATTTTCCTGCGATTCTCTTATTTTTTCAAGCTCCTCTGCCGTGCAGAAGCAGGGATAGGCATATCCGTCTTCAACAAGTTTTTTTGCAAAGGTCTGATAGATTTCTTTTCTTTGGCTCTGATAATAGGGGCCGTATTCGCCCTTTTCCTCATTTTCGCCCGCAACGCCTTCGTCAGGAACGATTCCAAAATAAGACAGACCGCTCAGCATAACGCCTACTGCGCCGTCTATTTTGCGTTTTTGATCTGTGTCCTCAACCCTTACATAGAAAACACCGTTTGTGCTTTTTGCCGTTTTGTATGAGATAAGGCAGGTAAAAAGATTCCCGAAATGAAGAAATCCCGTGGGGCTCGGGGCAAAGCGCGTTACCCGTGCTCCGTCTTTCAGGTTTCTTTCTGGGTACTTGTTTTCATAATATTCAGGCGTTTTTGAAATGTGCGGGAATAAAAGCTCCGCAAGCCTTTTTCCGTTTTCCATCTGATTTCTCCGTTATTTATATAATTATAATCAATATATTATCTCATAAGTTTAAAAAATATTCAATATTTACTTGCGTTTTTTTATTGAAAACAGGCGTAATTTGTGATATTTTAATGAACAGATGCCGTTATTCTGAATACGAATTAAAACAGAAAGGATTTTGATCATGAAATTTCCCCGCGATCCGGTCATGCTGCTCAGCTTTATAAATACTGAACTCAGGGATAATTATAAAAGTCTTGATGATCTCTGCGCCTCGCACGGGCAGGATAAAAGAGAAATAGAAGCCAAGCTCGCTTTGATCGGATATAAATATGATGAGGCCGTAAATCAGTTTATATAGCTGCGCAAAATGAAATCCCCCTGCTGTTTAAAGCAGGGGGATCTGACGCGCCGGTGGTAAAATTTGTGAAAACGGCGGAGGTATATTACTGAACGCCTGTATTCATAAAGCTGTTTCCGGCAAGGCGTTCTATTATGCAGTGATACATTTTATCTGCCAGCTCCTCAATATCAACTTCCTCGTTGTTAAACATTTTTGAAATAATAAAGCCGGTGACTCCGTTAGCCGTAAATTCAATAATAAAATCCGCCACATCTGCTTTGGAATAGCCGGCCTTTACTGAGCGCATATAGAATTCTGTGGAATATTCGATAATACTGTCCCTTATAAGCTTTGTCATGTACTGTGCAAGGGAAGATGAAAAACATTTTTTTAGAAACAGTCTGTTTTTCTCAATTCCGTTAAGATAAATGACCGTTGCCTCTTTCATGTCTTTTGCGCTTTTGGCGGATTCTACCCTGCCGTGGGTATACTGCTTAACGCCCCAGTTGATCAGTGCCTGGATATCTGTAAAGTGATAATAAAAGGTCTGCCTGCTGATATTGCATTTTTCAACAAGCATAGTTACGGTTATCTTATCAAAATCATGGTCAGTTAAAAGCTCTGAAAATCCCTTCAGAATATGCTGCTTTGTTTCTTTAGCCATATCAACACCACCCTTCTTTTTTTTACATAATAACATATTGTTACAGTAATGGCAATGTTGTAATGACAATATTTAAATTGTTGTAACAAATTTCAAAATTATTTCATAATTATTATACGGAATAAATATAATGTAAAAAGCGTTTCCCGATTCAGAGGTTATCAGGGAAACGCTTTTATATTGATTAGGATCTATTTTTCTTCAAGGATCCGAAGATATTCTTTGTATTTTGAACTTAAAACATTCTGTTCTTCGGATTTCTGTGCCATTTGGGTTACGGCAACGGTGGATTTCTTCACCGGCGCTATTGTTCCCGCTCCGGCAACACAGCCGCCCGGGCAGGCCATGCCTTCAAGCAGATAACCGTTGTATTTTCCTGCCTTGGCAAGCTGAAGCATCTTGCGGCATTCCGGCAGGCCTTCCGCTCTTGCGGTAAGGACTTCGCGGTCCGGATCCATTTCTTTTATTGCGTTCTCAACTGCTTTCGCAACGCCGCCGCTTACGGCAAAACCCTTGCCGTCGCCGCTGGATTCGCTGCCAAGCGGTTCATCCTCTTCACACTGCGCAATATCTATATTTTTTGCCTCAAGGATCGAACTGAATTCCTCAAAGGTAAGCACAAAATCCACATAGCTTCTGATCGTTCTGCGGCTTGCTTCCAGCTTTTTCGCCGCGCACGGGCCAACAAAAACTACTTTGCATTCCGGATGTTTTTCTTTTATAAGGCGTGCGGTGAGCACCATGGGCGTGAGTGCCATGGAAATATATGACGCAAATTCGGGAAACAGCTTCTTAGCCATAACGGACCATGCCGGGCAGCAGGAAGTTGCCATAAAAGGCTGCTTTTCAGGCACCTCTTTCATAAAGTCCTGCGCCTCTTCTATAGTGCAGAGATCGGCTCCGACAGCAACTTCCACAACATCTTCAAATCCCAGCTCTTTAAACGCAGTTCTTATCTTGCCTGTGCTGACATTTCCGAACTGGCCGGCAAAAGCGGGCGCTATTGCCGCGTAAACCGGGGTCTTGCTCTTAAGAGCCGTTATCGTCTGATAGATCTGGCTCTTATCTATTATCGCTCCGAACGGGCAGCTGACAAGGCACATGCCGCAGGAAACGCATTTATCAGGGTCTATTTCAGCTCTGCCCAAGGAGTCTGATTTGATTGCATTCATACCGCAGACTTTGGCGCACGGCCGTTCCTGCCTTACGATGGCGTGATAACTGCATGCATTCATGCACATTCCGCATTTAATACATTTTTCCTCATCAATAAAAGACCGGCCGTTTTTAATGGAAACCGCCTTCTTTGGGCACACCTCTACACACGGATGTTCAAGACAGTTCTGGCATGCGTCAGTAACGAATACTCTGTTCTCAGGGCATCTGTTGCACGCGAATTTGATAATATCAATCAGCGGCGGTTCATAGTATTTTTCGTCAACAAGGCTTTCGTCCACGCCTTCACAGATAGACGCAAAGTCGTTAAAATCCCTGAGAGAAACGCCCATTGCCGCTCTGAGCCTCTCCGCAACAACCTCGCGCTCAACGAAAACGCTGTCCCTGTACTGGGCAACGTCTCCCTGTATTATTTTATAGGGCAGATTTTCAAACTTCTTTTCGTCCCATCCTTCAAATGCCATTTTCGCAACTTCCGTAAATATGATCTTACGGAGCCTGGATTTGGTGGTTTTGATACCTCTCATATAGATTTAATGCTCCTTCTTGCTTTTTCGCCATTATAATAACATTTTATAAAACTAAAATCAATGGAAAGATTAAGATTTGCTCTTTTTTTCACAATCTCTTTATTGTATAATAGAATCGGTGGTTATTATGGAAGGAAAGCTCAGCATATTTAACGATCTTGGAAGAAAGCTTGAGGACGAGCTTGATTTTGATTTCAGCGTTAATGAGATCAAAATTGACGGTATGGAGAATTTTTACGAACTTATAAAGGAACCGTTTGACAGGGATTTTTCAAATAAAGACAGAACGATCTTTTACAGGGGAGAAAGGATAAATGATTTGTCCCGTCCGCTTATGCCCACCTTGCTTAGAGATAAGCAGAAGCTTTTGCGCAGCGATGAGCCTGTAGCGGATATAAACAGCGAATTTCTGCTGGATTATTACAAAAATATGGGTGAATTTTATAATATATTTCAGCGTGTTTTCGGCAATGTAACAAAATATAGGCTTTATGAACTTTGCGCTTTCGCGCAGCATTACCTGGATATTTCACCGTTTATTGATTTTACGAAATCACTTTATGTTGCGCTTTCTTTTGCGCTGAAGGGCAGAGAGTATTTTGCTGACGATATCGTGCTTTATACTGCCGAAATAGCAGATACGGACAATTATACGAAAGATATAGTTACGGCGGAATGCTGGCTGAATACATACAATGTAACAGTTTATAATAATCCGCAGCAGATAAAAAACATAAAAAAATCGGATTTGGCTCCGGCAGTAATACGCCGTGTTAAAAATTTTATGGACGGCAATGTGATAGAAACTTCACCTCAGGCACGGCTGATTGATATACCTACTAATGATTTTACAAAATATCAGCAGGGCGTTTTTCTTTTGCTCACTGATTTTTCTCTTATTCATAAATCGTATCTAACCAAAAACGTCAGAAAAGAGTTTTTAATCAAGAAATACATAATAGACCGCAGTATCTGCCCGGAACTTTTAAAGATCATCAAAGATGAGGCGCCGTGGTATGAATATGAATGTCTCTTTGATATAAAAGCGGCAATGAACAGAGCGGCATATCCGGATAAGTAAGGCAACAGCGTTAATATTTTTTAAGGAGAGAGAATATACATGGCAGTAAAAGTCAACAATTTAAGCAATCAGAACCGAAAGATCATAAATTCGCTCGGCTGTTTTAAGGTGCTTGAATATGAAAAGGATCTAAGCGTATCCGCCTTTAACGCCCAGACCGAGTACTTTATGAGTAAAATGGATGTAAGGCGCCGCCAGGTCATTGCCGAACTCAGCGGCAACAGCGTCGTTACGCAGGCAGGCTCAATGCAGTGGGCGGCAGGCGCTGTGCAGGCAACAAGCGGCATAAAAGGGGTGGGCGATCTGCTCGGCAAACTCGTTAAAGGCGCCGTGACCAAAGAATCCGCCGTAAAGCCGGAATATGTCGGAAACGGGCTTCTTGTGCTGGAGCCTACCTATAAATTCATAGTTTTGCAGGAAGTATCCGAGTGGGGCTCGGGAATGACGGTTGAAGACGGCATGTTCCTTGCATGCGACGGTACGGTTCAGCGAAATATCACCGCGCGTTCAAACCTTTCATCGGCGGTTGCCGGCGGAGAGGGGCTGTTTAATTTAAGCCTTGCCGGCAGGGGCGTAGCCGTGCTTGAAAGCAATGTTCCGGCAGATGAACTTATTCAGGTTGAGCTGGATAATGACGAACTAAAAATAGACGGAAATCTTGCCGTTTGCTGGACCTCGTCGCTTAAATTTACTGTTGAGCGCACAACACGATCCCTTGCAGGCTCAGCCGTGAGCGGAGAGGGACTGGTAAATGTTTACAGAGGAACGGGCAAGGTTCTTATGTGCCCGGTGGCTCCGACCGAGAATCTGTTTGCCGCTGCAAATACGCTTTCCGCAAAGGCGGCTGCCAAAAGCTCAAATACTTTCGGGCATTAATATACCGGCGCAAGCAAAAGGAGTACAGAACGTTAAGTATCTGTACTCCTTTTAAAATGTTTTATCCAAGCGCAACGTCCAGTGCAAGCATAAGCGTAAATCCAAGTGCAAAGCAGAGCGTGCCTATATTTGAATGTCCGCCGCTGTTCATTTCCGGCACAAGTTCTTCAACAACAACATACACCATAGCTCCTGCGGCAAAGCTTAAAAGATATGGCAGGATCGGTGTAACAAAGCTTGCCGCAAGTATCGTTATCACAGCGCCCAACGGTTCAACGATTCCGGAAAGCGCACCGCCGGCAAATGATTTAAACTTTCCGGTGCCCCTGCTGTGAAGCGGCATGGATATGATCGCACCTTCGGGAAAATTCTGTATAGCTATTCCTAGCGACAGCGCCAGTGCGCCTGTTACCGTAATATCCGTGCTGCCGGCGAGCAGAGCCGCATAGACGACGCCCACCGCCATTCCCTCCGGGATATTGTGCAGCGTAACGGCAAGCACCAGTTTCGCTGATCTTGACAGCGGGCTTTTAGGCCCTTCCGGCTCGTTACTGTCCAGATGCAGGTGCGGAATAATATTGTCGAGCAGCAGAAGAAAAAGCACGCCTGCCCAGAAGCCCACCACTGCCGGTATGAATGAAAATTTTCCCATATATTCTGCCTGTTCCATTGCCGGAATCAGCAGACTCCATACGCTTGCCGCTACCATGACTCCGCCGGCAAATCCCGTAAAGACGCGCTGTATGTTCTGGTTGAGCTCTTTTTTCATAAAGAAAACGCATGCCGAACCAAGCACTGTGCCTAAAAGCGGAAGCAGCAAGCCCTGAATTACTTTTATATACAATTTTATCACCGCAATCAAAAACAGTTAGCATTCTCTAACTATATTTCTATTATAAAAAAATTATCCTCTCCTGTCAATTGAAGTTATGTTCTCCGGTATGATTTATTTTCCCGTCCTAACTATTATATGTAATAATCCGTTTTACGGCACAAAAAGATCCGCCGGCTGAAACCGGCGGATCTTCAGGTTTTCGTTTTAAAACTGTATTTTATCCAGTAAAAACATTTTTACCTCATGCGGTTTTACTTTCTCGTGAATGCAAAATTCGGATATAATACTTTTTTCCTCCTTAGGTTTGCTGATGTCTCTGAGAAAATCCGTTTCCTTTGCAGACGGATATTTCGGCGCGCCAGTTTTGATCCAGTTATGTAAGGCAGAGGAAGTTTCGTCCAAAGTGTACACCGTTTGGCAGTATCTTCCGTTCAGATCAATTGATAAAGATATATGCTCGGTTTTGTTTTCAAAAACATTGTCCCGGTTCAGCAAGGACAGCGCATTTCTGTCTCCGCCGGCAAATTCATCTTTATAATAGCAATAGTTCCATATTATAATTCGGTAATTACAGCTGTCTTTGGTAATTATGTAATTATCCGTAATCTCAATGATATCGCTTCCGAGTTTTGAAAGGAAGACATACGCCCAGTATGAAGGCTTTTTTATTCCGTTTGCATTGATAAGCCCAAAACCACCGTGAAAAGGTTCGGCTCCCGGTCCGTTCTCCTCAAAAATATCTGTGAGGGCCCAGTAACAGAGCGAATCCGCCTTTCCGAAATTCTTAACGATATTATATATAATGAAAGGCGCTTTAAACGGCGTGTCGTGTATCAGATTCACGGGGGCTGGGAGAAGAATTCCATTCCGTTAGGTGTATCTCTGCACCTTTGTATGCGGAATCAGCTGCTATTATTCTTAAATTGTCAAGGAATTCAGAGCAGATGTCCTTTTCCATATATCCCATTTTTTCATTGCCGTCTGTGTCAAGAGGCCAGTATGTAGGGTAGGGATGAGCGGAAAAGAAATCTACAGGCAGTTTTTTACTCTCACAAAAGGAAATGAAAGCTTTGAAATATTCCAGGCCTTCCCTGAAATCAGCACCGCTTGTTGAAGGCCCACCCACCCTTAAATCGGGGCAGACTTCTTTAACGGCTTTTGCCGTGACTTCGTAAAGCCTGAAATATTCCTCCTGTGTGCCATGCCAGAATGAATCTAAATTAGGCTCGTTCCAGACTTCAAAATACCAGCTTTTCACTTCGTCTGAACTATATCTTTCAATCAGGTGTTCAACAGTGCCTTTAACAAGCAAGCTCCATTTACCGTAATCATTTGGCGGGCAAGTGTGTGCATTCCACCAAAACAGCGTTTCCTCGTTCCCTGCAAGCTGCCGGGGCATAAAACCCAGTTCAAGTATTGGCTTTAATCCGTTTTTAAGCAAAAAGTCAAAAAGCTTATCCATATAGCCAAACCATAATTCAGGCTGTCCGTTAACCTCACTGTAAACAGCCATATCATCATGAAAGATGCCGTGAAAACGAACATATTTAAAACCGATTTCTTTTTGTGCTTCCTCCAGTTGTTCCTGAAAATCAGCCCGCAGTCCTTCCGCGGCTCTCCCGAAACATATGCAGTTCAGATAGTATTTGTTATTGATCATGATCTTCTACCCTGATTTGTTTTATTTTTATACGTCAAACGGCAAACTCGGCATAGACTCCGTAATGGTCGCTTACATAACCGTTTGATATATCGTCTAACACTTCATAGTTGACAGCTGCCAGATCAGCTGAAGAAAATATGAAGTCGATCGGTTCAGTGCTTTCCTGATCGCCCCAGGCCTGATATGTGCCTTTCATTTCATTATCGCCGGCGGCAGACAGGGAATCGTTCAGTTCGGCTGAAAAAGCGCTGTGCGCGCTCATGCCGCGGGTCTGATTCAAATCGCCGGTCAGTATTACGTTTGCGTCAGGATATTGCGCGGTCAGTTTTTGTTTTTCAGTCAGAATCACATTTGCCCCGTAGCCCTGCGCTTCCTCACTCACGTTATCAAGGTGGGTGTTCATATGCAGATACTGCTTTGCCGTTTGATTGTCTTGCAGCAAAACCCATGTGCATATCCTATTGCAGCCGGCGCCTTCATATCTGCTTTCTTTTTCAGGTGTTCCGGAAAGCCAGAATGTGCCGCTGTCCACAAGCGTGTATTTATCCCTAAGCCAGAAAACCGCATTCATTTCGGATTGTTTTTCATTTTTATCTCCGCCGCGTGCAACTCCGTATGATTCATAATCGGGCATAAGTTCGCCAAGCTTGTTGAGCCAGTTAGAATTCATTTCCTGCGTGCCCATAAAATCCGGCCTTATCGTGTTCATATAAGCCGCAAACCTTTTTACGCGTGCGGAGGACTGCGTCCCGTCGATTAGGCTGCCCCACGGCGCTGCACAGTTGAACGTAACCGCCGAAACGCTGTTTTCTGCCGTCCTTTCTATGCCGGTGTATTCCGGCTCGGCAGAGCAGGCCGTCAATAAAAATGCTGATAATATCAATGTTAAAAATACTGCTGTTATTTTTTTCATTTAGCTTCTCTTTTTCTTATTTTTATTTGACATTTTAACTGCTATAACCGCTATTACTGCTCCTGCTACCACAACGCCGATAACGCAGGGAATTGCAACCCTGAGCGCCGGCGGCAGATAGCCGGAGACCTGCTGCGGCAGATCTTCCGGAAGCTGATACAGTATGCTGCCGTCATTATTGCCGTATGCTATCCTGATTACGTTTACACTGTACTTGCCTGCGCTTACGCTAACTGTTTCGCCGTTTACGTTAAGCTGCTCCTCCTGCGGCGCAACATAATATTCGGTGTCTATCTCATTGCAGGCGGATTTGTATTCAGCGGAAATATACTGATTGGAAGCATAATTAATAGTGCCGAATCCGCTTAGGTTCAGATCTACGGTTCTTTCGCTGCCGCTTGAATTAACAAGTTTTATATAGATCGCCTGTTCGCTTTCATTTACGGTAACGGACTGCGCCAGTTCCGTTACCGGAATATCGCCGGTGAAGGAGGCGTCGATATATTTTGTGCCGATGTTGTTTGCATAGAGCATCTGCGTGAAGTAGGACGGTGTAAGCACAGTTTTCTGTGAATCGAACCAGATCATATTTACCGCCCAGTTCTGTGAATTTATCTTTGCAAATGTCGGCGCATACGCGGTCATTGCCACAATGTCGCTGTTGCGTTCAAAGCCGGTCATATATGCCGCTTCTTCAACGGCTTCAAGAATATTGCTCTTTGTCTGGATAGTGCCTACTCCGTCCGCTGTTGCGGCGTATTCGCCAACAAATACCTTTGCACCGGAGCGGTCGTAACTGTCATATCTGTTGTTTATTTCATACATATAACTGCCGGAGGTATAATAATGCTCGTCAACATAACAGTCTCTGTACTGGGTATTTACTGTTTCCCATGCCCTGTCAAAATCTGCTCCTCCAAGCCATGTTCCGGAGGTTGTAACCACCGTTATATCAGGGTAAACGGCTTTCACTTCCCTGTAAAGCGCGTCAAAATTGCGCCAGTATACGTCGCCCCAGTTCTCGTTTCCAAGGCCTATGTATTTAAGATTGTACGGTTCTGTATGTCCGTTTGCCGCTCTGATAGCGCCCCAGTATGTAGTTGTGGAGTCTCCGTTCGCATATTCTATCAGATCTAGAATATCCTGAACGTAATTTTCCCATTCATCGGTGCCCGGAGTGAGCGCTATAGTTTCAAGATAAGCGTCAAAGTCCGCTTCGCTTGTGTAACCGAGCGCGTTTACTTCACTGATCCTGTTCTCGATGCCCTCGTTATCGTCCTGTGCGTATCCGCGCGCGTCAATAAGATACTGCCTGAATTCCTCGTCGCTCATGGAAAGCTTTTCACGCGCGTCAACATTTATATCAAATCCGTTTCGTCCCTGGCAGGTCAGCCCCACATTCAGGCAGGGCAGCGGCTCGGCCCCCAGATCGGCGCAAAGATTGAAATATTCACCGTAGCCCATGGCGTTTGAATTGATATAATAGTCGCCCGCGTCATCATTGCGCCAAACATTATAGCTTTGTTCGCGTTCCTCAAGCGGGCCTATCGTAGCTTTCCAGTCAAAAAGCCTTTCCAGCGAATCTCCTTCGCAGAAGCATCCGCCGGGAAATCTGATGAATGACGGGTTAAGCTTTTTTATGGCGTCTACCAGATCGGAACGCAGTGTGGTATACTGCCACTGTTCCTGACCGTACCCGTATGAATCGTGAGGGATGAGCTGAGCAAAATCAAGGCAGAGTGTGCCGGTGCCGTTAAATTCTATGGTAAGCGCACCGTCCTCTGTAGCCGCGGATTCAAGTGTTGTCTCAACCTTGCGCCAGTCAGCCTGCGTGTTTGATATGTCCAGCTGGTATGCGGAGGCAGGGTTTTTGTCTCCGTCAAGATAGACCTGAACAGTGCCGTTAAAATCTATGTTTTTTATGTAACATGAAAAATCATACTGCATTCCCTCTTTAAAGCCCATATCTGCGGTCTGCTGCAGTTTTTCATTCGGGTCATATGTTTTGTAATCCCAGTGCTCAACACATCCCAGATTTGTGACCAGACCTCGCCCCGAAACGGATAGCTCCTCATAGTGGGTGTTGTTTTCATTCATCGGGTCCGCAGTGGAAACGGTGTGGTCAATGTTTGTGAAATTCCAGTAGGCCTCGTTCAGTTCGGCGTTTTCTTGTGAAGTATCGTTATATTCAAAACTGTTGTTGTAAATAAGATTCGAAACAAGTCCGCCGTCGCCTGCTTTGGAAATGTCTTCAATAAATATTCCGTAAAGCGTGTCTGAAACATCATGTGAAATATTATCTGCCGAAATGTTCAGTTCGGCGTTGTCCGCTGCATATACAGGCAGCGCCGCTGTTACGGCAATAACAGCCGTCAGTATCGCGGCAATGATCTTTTTCATATCGATAACCCCCGGTTTTGGTAATAAGTGATAAAATTATGTTACCATATCCCGGCTTATATGTCAAAAAACAGAAATATTACAATTTTAAAAATAACTATTGCAAAATTCAAAAAAGTGTGCAATAATATCAAGTGCAAAATCAATCGAGGTGTGGCTCAGTTTGGTAGAGCACCACGTTCGGGACGTGGGGGCCGCAAGTTCAAATCTTGTCACCTCGACCATGGAAAACAGGGTGCCGTCAGGTACCCTGTTTTTCATTAATCAAGATTTGAACTTGCGGACGAGTTTCCGAACAGTCAGCCGCAAAGCGGCGCAGGTGTTCGGGAGGAAGCGCCCCGGCTTTCGGTTAAAAAAGGTCCTGCGTTTGCAAGACCTTTTTTAGTGCAGCGTAGAGGTATCGTCGTGCGTTTAAACATATATTTGCCTGTCTGCCGGTAAAACTCACCGGTTCGCGCTGCTAATGATAGTGTAATATGATCTTGATGTAATGCGGTACACAATTACATAAAGAACTGCAAACACCAGAAAACATGCAACAGTCGTTCCTATGAGCAGGGCAGGGTTTGTGAAACCGAGCAGGGTTATCGTTCTGTTAATAAGCGGGAAGTTGAAAGCCAGGTGGATCCCCGCCATGATAAGCGGCGCAAAAAATACCGTAAGCACCTGTGAATTGATGCTCTTTTTGATCTCTTTTTCCGTCATGCCGACTTTCTTCATAATGTCAAAGCGGGAGCGGTCCTCATACCCTTCTGAGATCTGTTTGTAGTACATGATCAGTATCGCTGCGAAGATAAATACTATTCCGAGCAGTATGCCAAGGAAGAAAAGTCCGCCGTAAAGCCCTAAAAACATCTCCAGGCTGCCGGCAATGCTGTCTATTGTAATTGGGCATTCTGACGCTGAGAGTGTGGCGTTCCTGTTAATATTTTCTTGAAACTGTTCAGTCAGGGCGGATAACTCGTCTGTTTCGCAGTTAAAATCAGAACCTATGATATAGTGCGAACTCACAACTTTGCTGCCGTTCGGCTCTGTTATATTGTCAAACCGGGCAATATATTCATCATAATCCGGCACAAAAAGATAAATACTGTCGTTTACAGAACTGGTGTCGATCCCGTAGCCGATGTAATCATCAACATATTTTGTTATCTTAAGTTCGCCCGTGCCGTTTATATTGACCGTGCTTTCGTCATAATCCGAAAGCTTTGTTGTATAGGCTATCGCTTCATTTTTCCCAAGCGTTTCATTCTTGCCCATCAGGCGGTTGTAATCCTCAATAGGTACGATCAGAACATTGTATGCGCTGCTGTAATAAGTGTTGTTTGTAATTATCTGAAAATCATTGCCGCTGACGTTAGCTGAAAAATCAGAAATACGGTAACTAATCTTATTAAGCGGATCCGCTCCGCTTTCTTTTGCCGTTTTTTCAAACACATCGTTTGTGCTGTTTATGATGCTTTCATCTATGCTGCCGTCCTCCGCAGCGTGAATGTCTATCACAAGATCCCTCGGATAGCGTGTGCGCAGGCTGTCTTCCATGCCGGTATACAGGCATACCGTGCAGGAGATCATAACAAGCACCATTGTGCTGAGTATGCATATGGAGGCAAGCCCCGCGCCGTTCCTTTTCATTCTGTACGCCATTGTGGAAACGGATATAAAATGATTTGTTTTGTAATAATAATGCTTGTTTTTCTGCAGCGCCTTGCACAGGGCAACGGAGCCGGAGATAAACAGCATATATGTTGCTATGATAACCATGATCACCGCAACAAAATACAGCAATATCGCCGCCGTGGGATCCGTAATGGTAACGGCAATAACATATGCCCCGGCTAGTATCAGCGCGCCGAGTACGGCGATCGCCCAGTTTGCTTTCGGCGGCTTTTCGCCGGTGTTCTCGCTTTTGAGCAGATCGACCGGGTTTGTCATATGAATCTGCCTTAGGGCGTTGATAAGTATCAAAGTAAAGATAGCGGCAAACCACAATACAGTCAGCCCTATGGATTCGGGCGATACGCCGAGTTTAAAGTCTGCGTCGGCGGTTAAAATGTTTACCATTAAAAGTTGAGCGAATTTTGAAAACAGCAGCCCGCACAGAAGCCCCGATGCCGTAGATATGCAGAAGATAACGGCGTTTTCCCAAAACAAAACTCTGGAAAGATTTATTTTATCCATTCCTAAGATATTGTATAGACCGAATTCCTTTTTTCTTCTGCGTATCAAAAACGAATTCGTGTAAAAAAGTATTAAAAGTGAAAATATGCCAAGCACATATGTGCCGAAAACAAGTATTCCCTGTATCACGTTTCCGCCGCTGACCGCAAGCATAGATTCGTCTTTGCTCAAAAACGCCACAATGTAAAACATGGCTGTCATTCCGGCGCAGGTCAGGATATACGGCAGGTACAGCTTTTTATTCTTTTTCATGCCGTCCCAAGCAAGGCGTAGGTAAAACGCTTTTTTCATACGGCATCACCGCCTGTTGCAAGCATGGTAAGCGTATCCGAAATGCGCTGATAAAGCTGTTCGTCCGTGCACCCTCCGCGGTAAATTTGGTGAAATACCTCCCCGTCCTTAATAAAAAGAACTCTGCCGGCGTGGCTTGCCGCTTTAACGGAATGCGTTACCATAACGATCGTGTGTCCGGCGGCGTTAATTTCTTCAAACAGTTTTAACAGTTCATCCGTTGCCTTTGAATCAAGCGCGCCCGTGGGTTCGTCCGCAAGTATCAGTTTGGGATTCGTTATGACGGCCCTGGCAACTGCCGCCCTCTGTTTCTGACCTCCGGAGATCTCATAGGGATATTTTTTTAATATATCCGTAATTCCGAGCTGCGCGGCTATCGGCGGCAGCAGGCGGTGCATCTCTTCATATTTCATTCCCGCAAGCACCAGCGGAAGATAAATATTGTCTTCAACCGAAAAAGTATCCAGCAGGCTAAAATCCTGGAAAACAAAGCCAATGTTCTGCCTCCTGAAAGCGGCAATATTCTTTTCTTTGATTGCTGAAATATCTTCGCCGGCAATTTTGACCGTGCCGGAGGTTGGTTTGTCAAGCGCGGCAAGAATGTTTAAAAGGGTGGTCTTTCCGGAACCGGATTCACCCATTACCGCAACATATTCGCCCTGCTCAACGCTGAACGAAACATTACGCAGCGCCGTTACCTGGTTTCCCCCGAAACGGGTCTGATATATCTTTTTGATCTGTTTTACTTCAAGAATACTCATTCGTATCTCTCCTTTCCTGCTGTCAATTATAGCAGGAAGGGGAAACGCAAGCCATCGAATGTGCTTACATTTCCCCGCCCACTTCTTACGGTGCCGTAAGAAGTTGAAATAAATGCTATTCCGTTTCAAGTTTTCTGCTTCTTAAATCTAAATAAATTACTGTTCCCTGGTCCGATTCGGCCCATATGCGGTGATTCAGACTATCGCATATCCGCCTGCAAAGATAAAGACCCAATCCGCTCGCTTTTTTATCCGTTCTGCCGTTAAGGCCCGTGTATCCGCGTTCGAATATCCTCGGCAGATCTTCTGGCGCTATGCCTATGCCGCTGTCTTGAATGCACAGTATGCCCGGCGTTTCCATAAAAACGCGGATCCCGCCGCCTGTCGGCGTGTATTTAACGGCATTTGAAAGTATTTGTTCTATCACGAATAAGATCCACTTTTCGTCCGTCAGCACCGTGAATTCCGTCTCTGCATAATTCAGTTTCAGTTTTTTAGAGATAAACTGGCCTGAAAAACGGCGAAAGGCCTGTTTCAGTATTTTGTCCAGATCGTATTTCGCTATAACGTAATCCGTGCTGTCACTGTCCAGACGCAGATAGCACAGCACCATTTCAACATACTGCTCTATCTTGAAAAGATCGTCGCTTATCGTTCGTGAAAGCGGCGAATCCTCGCCCTGCAAAGTAAGACGCATAGACGCTATCGGCGTTTTTATCTGGTGCGCCCAAACTGTGTAGTATTCAACCATATCGCCGAATCTGCCGTTGAACGCCTCTTCGTTAGTCCGGATCTCCCGCCTCAGGTTTTCTATAATATTCTGGTAATCCTCGTCGTCCTGTGTAATCCGTTCCGGAAGGCCGTCTATCAGTTCGGCGCGCATTTTTTCTATCTCACACAGCGTTTCGTGTTTGCGCTTAGCCTTTGAAATATCTATAGCCGCTATCACCGCGCCTGTGCACAGACACACCAGAGCGGGGTACAGAACCGCCCCCACAGGCAGATGATATAAAGCAAAAGCACACAGAAAGATCAGGCAGAACAAAAGTAAAGTCAGGATCAGCACTCTGCGCTTTTTTAAATAAGTTAAGAAGAATCTCAATCTATCACCCTATTCAATGATATAGCCTACGGAAAATTTTGTTTTGATAAAATTTTGCAGCCCTGCCGAGTCCAGCTTCCTGCGCAGGCGGTTTATGTTTACGGTAAGCGTGTTGTCATCAATAAAACTGTCTGTCTGCCAAAGGCTCTGCATCAGTTTTTCTCGGCTTACCGCCCTGCCCTTGTTCCGCATAAGTTCAAGCAGGATCCTGTATTCGTTTTTGCTCAGCTCAACCGTTTCACCGTTGTATTCAAGTATGCCCCTGCCGGTGTCAAGCAGTGCGCCCCTGTGCTCAAGAATAGGGGAGGAAGGCGCAAAATCATATGCTCTTCGCAAAAGCGCGTTTATTTTTGCAATAAGCACATTTATATCAAAGGGCTTGGCAATAAAATCATCAGCCCCCATATTCATAGCCATAACCATATTCATATTGTCCGCGGCGGAGGATATGAATATGATCGGCACGCTGGATACGGCGCGTATCTTCTCGCACCAGTAATAGCCGTTATAAAACGGCAGGGATATATCAAGCAGAACGAGCTGAGGGGAATATTCCGAAAACTCACTTAAAATATTTGAAAAATCGCCTGCGGGTTTCGCCGTAAAGCCCCAGCTTTCGGCTTCTTTTTTTATTGCGCAGGCTATTCCTTCGTCATCCTCAATTATAAAGATTTTATACATAATTTACTGTCCACAGCCTTTCCGGCTCTTATTTTATCAAATAAAAGCGTATCGTTCAAGCCGGCGGATAGTATATTACAATATTGTTAGAAATCGCCTTTTTTCTTTACCGGTCTCTTTATGAAATCCGCCCATTGCCCGTTCAGTGCGTTACGGTCTTTTTTCAGCCGTTCCAGTCTTTTTTCGTATTCGCTTATTTTTGAACAGATCTGTTTTTCGCACGTTTTAAGATCATATCTTCTTGCGACGGCCGTTAGTTCGTATACCGCAAGTCCGATTGCATGGCGCTGTGTATGGACTGCTGAGCAGGCCTGACCGACAGCGTGGAACAGCGCGCGCCCCTCGCTATCTGCCCACGGCTCTTTTGCCCGTGCGTGGCATTTAAGTATCGCCGGTTTTGCCTGCGGCATTTTTATTTTACCGCGCGCCCATTTTTCCGCCTCTTTTATTGCCTGCGCCGCCGTATCGTCAAACGGATATTTTTCAAAAAGCCGTTTTTCACACTCCTTTGCGCCGTCTAATGCCCATCGTATTGCAATTCGCCTGTCACACTCAGTGAGCTTCCAGTCAAGGTCGCGCAGCAGGTCCCCGTTTTTTGAAAAGAGTATCTCTCTTTTGTGTTTTAATGCGTTGGCAAGTTCGTCATTTTCCATAGTCTGATTTCCTTTTGGTAATTATTTTGTCCGCAGACCGGTGTGCATTTTTCTGTATTCGGTGGGGGACATATGCTTTTGTCTTTTAAAAAGGCGGTTAAAATAACTCAGATCGCCGAAACCGCACTGGAGCGCAATCTCCGTAACCGTCATATACTCAAAGCAGAGCATTTCTCCTGCACATTCTATTCGGTAATAATTCAGATAATCTATTGGCGTTTTGCCTGTTACCTGCTTGAATGCCTTGCAAAGATACTGCGGATTCAGCCCGGCAACGCGCGCAAGATCCTCAAGCTTTATGGGCTTTGCGTAATCGTTCCTTATTTTTGCGAGCACTCTTTTTATCCTTGTGTTTTGTTTGTAGATCCTGTCCGTATTGATTCTGGCGGCTGTTTTTTCGCATGCTTCAATAATGTTTCCCGTTAGCTGCCATAATAGGCCGGTGGTTTTAAAAACATAACCCGCGCTCTCTGTTTCCATTGATTCAAAAATGCTGTCTGCAAGCGTTCCGTTTATACTGCCTTGCTCAAATATCATCTCGCTAATCAGGCCGTTTTCATATATGCCTCGGTATTCTTCAAGGCATTTTGCGCTTGAATCCAGAAAGTTTTCCATCTGAAAAACAACACATTCATAAACGCAGTTTTCCGGTATTCCGCCGTGGATAAACTCGCCCGGTATAAAAGCGCTCTGCCCCTCGTTCAGTTTTATGGATCTTCCGTTTACATAAAGATTAAATATTCCTTTAAGCACAAGTATTAGTTCGCATTCCATATGCCAGTGAAGCGGCATTTCATACTGCGGGTGGTTGCGGTCAACATAATAGAGCTGTATCGGAAACCCGAATGTTCCCCGCGTTGATTTTTCCTGAAAATCGGAATATCTCATAGATGCGTCACACCTCAAAAGTGAATATTGTACTAATATATCACATTATACACCAAGAAAGCGTAATGTATCAACAGTATAATACAAAGTAGGGACATTTTATTTAAAAGGAGACGGATAAATATGAATATGGATGAGATCAAGGACCAGATATGTGACGTATGTCATAAAATGTGGCAGCTCGGCTGGGTGGCCGCAAATGACGGAAATGTCAGCGCCAAGCTGGACGACGGTACTATTCTTGCCACCCCCACGGGCATGAGCAAATCATTTATTACTCCGGATAAGCTTATACATATCGATAAAGACGGAAATGTGCTGGAGGCGGCGCCCGGGCTTCGTCCGTCCAGTGAGATCAAAATGCATCTGCGCTGTTATGATAAACGAGAGGATGTTTTCAGCGTTATTCATGCTCATCCGCCGGGAGCAACGGGATTCGCCGTCGCGCACAAGGCTATGGATATGTATAATATGATAGAAGACGTTTCCGTTATAGGCAGCGTCCCGCTTACGCCTTACGGAACTCCGTCCACAACAGAGGTGCCGGATGCTATTGAGCCTTATCTTGAAGAGCATGATGTCATGCTGCTTGAAAATCACGGCGCTCTTGCGGTCGGAAGTGATGTTATAACCGCGTTTTACAGGATGGAAAGTCTTGAACTCTGGGCCAAGATTACGATCAATGCGGTCATTCTCGGCGGCAGCCATGATATCAGCAGGGATAATATTCAGAAACTTATAGATCTGAGGGGTTTTTATAGGGTGACCGGCCGTCATCCTGGATATAAGGTGTTTAATCCTGAAGATAAAATGCTTCATGCAGATGAAGATCAGTGATCCGGAGGTGTTTTGATGAGCACTGTTCTTGCATTTGACCTGGGCGCGTCAAGCGGACGCGCAGTGCTTGCCGAATATTCAGGCGGCAGGATCCGTTACAGAGAGATACACAGGTTTGAAAATATTCCCGTTACCGAAAACGGCACGCTTCGCTGGGATATGGATTATCTTATGCAAGAGATCAAAAAAGGCATAGATATTGCCATGGATTCCGGCGGCGCGGATTCCATGGCGTTTGATACCTGGGGCGTTGATTACGGCCTTCTTGATGACAGCGGCAAACGGATCTCGCTCCCCTATAATTACAGGGATAAAAGAACGGAAAATATTCCGGAGCAGATCTTTAAAAAAATGCCGCCGGATGATCTTTATTCTGAAACGGGCATTCAGATCATGAATATAAATACGCTTTTCCAGTTGGCTGCGGAGGAAAATAAAAACGCGTCTAAATTTCTTTTTATTCCGGATCTTATAGTATATGAACTGTGCGGCGCTGTCAGCGCCGAGCAAACTATTGCGTCAACTTCTCAGATGCTGGATCTGAAAAGGAAAGACTGGAACAAAAAAGTGTTTGCCTTAACGGGAATGCCGCAGAGTATTCTGCCTCCCGTTGTTAAAAGCGCAACGCCGGCCGGCGCATATAAGGGCATAAAGATCATTAAGGCGGCGGGGCATGACACCCAGTGCGCCGTGTGTGCAATGCCGTGCTCTGAAAATGAAACCGCGGCGTTTTTATCCTGCGGCACATGGTCGCTTATCGGCTGCGAATGTGATGTTCCTATAATGACCCGAAAGAGTATGGAAGATGAGCTTTCAAACGAACTCGGCGCGAACGGAAAAATAAATTATCTTAAAAATATAAGCGGGCTGTGGCTCATACAGCAGCTGAAAAAGAGTTTCGGGGAACAGGGCAAACACTATTCCTATGCGGATATGGAGCACCTTGCCGAAAATGCAAAACCGTTTTCAGGCTTTATAGATACGGATGACCCTGCCTTTTCGCTTCCGGGAAATATGCCGCAGAAGATCATGGACCGTTGCAAAGAAACAGGGCAGGCCGTTTTGCAAAGCGACGGTGAGATCATAAGAACCGTTTATGAAAGCCTTGCCATGAAATATAAGTACGCTCTGGCGCAGATCGAGGAAAACACACGCCGGAAGTTCAGTGTGCTTTATCTTTTAGGCGGCGGTTCAAAGGATTCTTTCCTTTGTAAACTGACTGCAGGCAGTACAG
>CATZNW010000004.1 GCA_958422185.1 uncultured Clostridium sp. | reverse complement strand
TACTTGAAAACATAAATTCACCAAAAGATCTGAAACAGCTTTCTGATGAACAGCTGGACCAGCTTTGTTCCGAAATACGCGAACTGATGATTAACACCGTTTCAGAAACCGGCGGACATCTTGCTTCAAATCTTGGCGTTGTTGAGCTGACCGTTGCGCTGCACAAGGTTTTCAACAGCCCAGTCGATCAAATCGTTTTTGATGTTGGTCATCAGTGTTATACGCACAAAATCTTAACCGGAAGAAAAGATCGCTTTCATACTTTGCGCACGGAAAACGGAATCAGCGGATTTACCCGCCCGAATGAAAGTGAGCATGATATTTTTTCAAGCGGTCATTCAAGTGTTTCGGTAAGCGAAGCGATAGGCCTTGCAAAAGCAAAGCAGATAAAAAATGAAAAAGGCAAGGTAGTGGCAGTGATCGGCGACGGTGCTCTGACAGGCGGTCTGGCCTACGAGGCTTTAAATAACTGTGCCAGTGATAACCACAGCAATCTGATCGTAATTCTTAATGATAATAAAATGTCCATCAGCCGGAATGTGGGCAGCATGGCAAAGCATCTGACGCAGGTCAGAACTTCAAAAAAGTATTCAACGTTCAAATCCGGAGTGCGCAAAGCGCTGTTCCATTTTCCGAAGATAGGTAATCAGATAAACCGTTTTTTAACAGCTTTGAACGGTTATTTAAGAAGAAAGATCTATCACAGTGCTACGTTTTTTGAGGATCTTGGATTCAGATACTACGGTCCTATTGACGGGCATGACATTGATGCTCTTGTTGCAGCGCTTGAAACGGCAAAGGCGCATAATCATTCCGTTCTGGTTCATGTGAACACGGTTAAAGGCAAGGGATATAATCCTGCTGAAAAAAATCCTACGCAGTTTCACGGTATCGGTCAGTTTGACATTGAAACGGGCGAACCGAAGTCAAGCGGAGAAACTTTTTCTTCCTCATTTGGAAATATCGTATGTGATCTTGCCTCTCATGATTTAAGAATATGCTGTATCACTGCGGCTATGACCGAAGGAACGGGACTCGCGCAGTTCAGAAAAAAATATCCAAAAAGATTTTTTGACGTGGGTATTGCCGAGCAGCACGCCGTTACTTTTGCAAGCGGTCTTGCGAAAAACGGTATGATTCCGGTGTTCGCTGTGTATTCCACATTCCTTCAGCGTTCTTATGATCAGCTTATTCATGACGTTGCAATGCAGAATCTAAAAGTGATCTTCGGTATTGACAGGGCGGGGTTCGTTGGCGAAGACGGCGAATCACATCAGGGCGTTTTTGATACTGCGTATCTGAACAGTGTTCCCGGACTTACTGTTTATGCGCCGTCTGATTACGAGGAAATGGCTCTCATGTTTGTTAAGGGCATTTACCGCGATCCCGGGGCAGTTGCAGTAAGATATCCGCGCGGAAAAGCCGGTGTCATGCCGGAGAACTATACATATGAAAAACAGGATGCGGCTGTATTTGGAGATATAAATGCCAAGAATTGTATCGTCGCTTACGGCAGGGAATTCAGCGAATGTTATGCCGCATATGAAAAACTGGGCAACACTTTTATTATTAAGCTGAACAAAATAAAGCCGTTAAGCAATGAAACCGTTATGCTGGCGCGAAATGCGGAAAATGTGTTCTTTTTTGAGGAAAGTATACGCTCTGGAGGTATAGGGGAAACATTCGCGTCAAGACTTGAGGAAAACGGTATTGGCGTTCATTTTCACCATATTGCCGTTTATGATGAGTTTATCAGGCAGGCTTCTGTGGGATCTCAGCTTAAAATGTATCATCTTGATTCAGAGAGCGTTTTGGAAGTGGTAAAAGGTGGGCAAGAAAATAAGGCTTGATGTTGCCGTATTTGAGCGCGGTTATGCTCCAAGCAGGGAGAAAGCAAGAGCAATCATAATGGCCGGACAGGTCTATGTTAATAATCAGAGGGCTGATAAAGCGGGATTTGAGGTCAAAGAGGGTGATATCCTTGAAGTGAGGGGAAGCACCTTAAAATACGTGAGCCGCGGAGGGCTTAAACTTGAAAAAGCGATCCGGCGTTTTCCGATCGATCTGAATGGGAAGATATGCATGGATGTCGGAGCGTCAACGGGTGGCTTTACTGACTGCATGCTGATGAACGGAGCGTCAAAAGTATACTCCGTTGACGTCGGTTACGGGCAGCTGGCATGGAAACTGAGATGTGATGAAAGAGTTGTAAATCTGGAACGCACGAATTTCAGATATGCTGATGAAACCAAAATAACCGACAAGATCGATTTCGCAAGCGTGGATGTTTCGTTTATTTCCCTGAAACTGATTTTTCCCAATTTGAAAAAGTTTTTAAAGGCTGACGCCAGCGCGGTCTGCCTTATTAAGCCGCAGTTTGAGGCGGGAAAAGAAAAAGTCGGAAAAAAAGGTGTCGTCAGGGATGTTTCCGTTCATTCTGAAGTGGTAAACAGAGTGATCGGACAGGCTGCCGATGCCGGGTTTTCCGTTATGGGTCTGGATTATTCGCCTGTTAAAGGCCCTGAGGGAAATATAGAATATCTTATGTGGATTTCTCCGAGTGATAATCCTGCCGTAGCCGAAGATATCGATGCTGCTGAAATTGTATACAGATCTCATGAGGAATTACAATGATTTTTTCTGTTTTCGCAAATTTAGAAAAAAAGGATATGCTCGCTTTGGCAAAAGAAGTCATAAAAGTGCTGTCGGGCGTTCAGAATAAAGTGGTTTTCAGCGAAAAATTCAGATCCTTGCTTGATAGCGAAAGCTGCTCATTTATGCCGGAATCCGAGATGTACAATATCTGCGATATTTCTGTTGCCCTCGGTGGAGACGGCACAACGATGAAAGTTGCTAAAAACTCCGCGTTGCGGGGTAAGCCTGCATTGGGAATAAACGGCGGAAGACTTGGATTTTTAAGTGCCGTTGAAAAAAATGAGATATCACTTCTCGAATCTGTCCATAAAGGTGAATATACGGTCGACGAACGTATCATGCTCAGGGCTGATGTTATCAAAGACGGAACCGTTACGAGCCATAATCATTGTCTGAACGACGCAGTAATCTCAAGAGGCGATTTTGCCAGACTGATAGATATCGACATAAAATCAGATAAGTCAGACATGCTCAGCGTACGTGCGGACGGCGTTATCATTTCTACACCTACCGGTTCAACAGCGTATTCCCTTGCAGCCGGCGGGCCAATACTCAGCCCGGATCTTAACTGCTTTGTTATTACTTCTATATGCCCTCATTCGCTTATGGACAGAAGTATTGTTGTGAATTCGAAATTTGCGCTCAATATATCGGTAAGAAGCGATGTGTCAAACAATGCGATCTTAACCTGCGACGGAGAAAAGCCCGTTGAGATTGACGGCGGATGTGTAGTATGTATATCACTCTCCGATTATAAGGCAAAGCTTATCAAAGTCAAACCAGATAATTTTTATCAGACGGTAAAGAAAAAGATTATTGAGAGAGGCTCATGATTTATGAAGAAACGAAGACTCGCAAAAATAATTGAACTGATAGGAAAATACAGGATCGAAACGCAGGAAGAGCTGCAGACGCATCTGAAAGAATGCGGTTTTGATGTAACACAGGCTACGATCTCAAGGGATATTAAGGAGCTGCGGCTTGTTAAGGAGCTTTCCGAGGAGGGCCGATATATATATTCTACCGGCGTCAGGGATTCTCGCGGCGGATCGGATTTCAGAATCAGCGGCATTTTTCATGAATCTATCATAAGCGTGGATTACGCATTGAATGTTGTATGCATAAAATGCTGTTCCGGAACCGCGGGTGCCGTATGCGCGTCCATTGATTCTACAAATTGGACCGGTGTTGTCGGAACAATTGCTGGCGACGATACTATTTTTATTCTTTGCAGAAATGAGAAAGCCGCACGCGTTTTCACTTCTAATTTGGAGAAAGTAATAAATGTTAAAAACTCTTGATATAGAAAATATAGCGGTAATAGAAAAAGCCCAGATAGAATTCAAGTCAGGTTTTAATGTTCTGACCGGGGAAACCGGTGCAGGCAAATCGATCGTAGTTGATTCAATCAACGCTATTCTCGGCGAGCGTACGTCAAGGGAACTTGTACGCAGCGGCGCCGATTTTGCGTACGTATCAGCGTTGTTTACAGAAATAAACGGTTCAGTTAAGGATAAACTGATTGAGCTTGGTTACTCTCCGGAGGAGGATGACTCGCTTCTTTTGTCAAGAAGAATCAGCAAGGACGGCAAATCCTCCTGTAAGATCAACGGGAGAACGGCGACGGTGTCTGTACTGCGTGAAGTGGGAGAAACTCTGGTAAATATACACGGGCAGCATGACAGTCAGTCGCTTTTGGATCCGGAGCAGCACTACAGATTTATAGATATGCTGTCCGGAGGCGAAAAGCTCCTTACTGAATATAGAGCCGCTTTTTCGGACTTCATTCACATCCGGCGCCGCCTTAAACAACTGACGGCTCAGGCGGAGAAAAACGATCATAATACAGAACTTCTCGATTTTCAGATTAAAGAGCTTGAAGACGCTAATATAAGCGAAGGGGAAACGGAGCAGCTTGCCGCACGCAAAAAGGCATTGGATAACGCAGACGATGCGCTTGAAGCTTATCACTCGCTTCTTTGCGTTATAAACGGCGATGACGAATTTGCAGGTGCCAGGTTATCTTTATCTTCCGCCGCGAAAGAGATCGAAAGATATTACGGTCTGTCTGACGATTGCGCAAAAGCATATTCGTTGCTTCAGAATGTGGATGATGAGCTGGAAACCGTTAAAAATCTCATTGAAAGGTCTGTTCAGGATCTTGATTTTGATCCCGGCGAAAAGGAACGGATCGAGGAAAGGCTTGATCTGCTTTACAGGCTCGGTAAAAAATACGGCCCGTCGGAAGGCGATATGCTGAAAAGTCTTGAAGGCGCTAAAGCAAAAAGAAATTCCATAAGTACGGATGAGCAAGAACTTGAAAGATTAGCGGACGATTATGATGCCGCGCTTGGAAAAGTGGAAGATCTTGCTCAGAAACTTTCGGAGCTGCGAAAAAAGACTGCAAAAAAATTTGAATCCGATGTTAAGGCTCAACTTGAGTTCCTTGATATGCCTAAAATCTGTTTTGAGGTACGTTTTGAAAAAGGCATTCTTTCTTCAACCGGCGTGGATAAGATAGAATTTCTTATTTCAACTAATCCCGGCGAGCCGCCGAAACCTCTTGCAAAAATTGCTTCCGGCGGCGAACTTTCAAGGATCATGCTTGCAATAAAGAATATTATAGCCTATAATGATACGGTCGGTACTCTGATATTTGATGAGATAGATACCGGCGTTTCCGGAAGAGCCAGCGGAAAAATCGGACTGAAACTGAAAGAAGTTTCGAAAAGCACTCAGGTGATTACAGTTACTCATTCCGCTCAGATCGCTGCTTTTGCCAACGAACATTTGCTTATTGCAAAGGAATTTTCAAACGGCAGAACGTTTACCCGCGTGACGCCGCTTGATTTTGAAAAACGAAAATATGAACTTGCGCGAATCATGGGCGGGCTTCAGATCACTGACTCCCTGCTGGAAAGCGCACAGGAAATGCTGATAAATGCACAGGAGGATAAGAAACATGGGAATTTATGAGGAACTGCGCGGACGCGGACTTATCGCGCAGGTGACTGATGAAGAAAGAGTAAGAGATTTGGTCAACAACGGCAAAGCTGTTTTTTATATTGGTTTTGATCCGACCGCCGATTCTCTTCATGTAGGCCATTTTATGGCTCTTACGCTTATGAAAAGGCTGCAGGAAGCGGGGAATAAGCCAATTGCTCTAATCGGCGGAGGCACCGGAATGATTGGCGATCCCAGCGGCAGAACGGATATGCGCCAGATGATGACGGTTGAAACGATTCAGCATAACTGCGACTGTTTTAAGAAACAGATGTCAAAATTTATTGATTTTTCAGACGGCAAAGCACTTATGGTCAATAATGCGGACTGGCTTCTTGATCTGAATTATATAGATCTGCTAAGGGAAGTGGGCGCATGTTTTTCCGTTAACCGTATGCTTTCATTTGAGTGCTACAAACAGCGAATGGAGCGCGGTCTTTCGTTCCTTGAATTTAACTATATGATCATGCAGAGCTATGATTTCTATGCTCTGTATCAGAAATATGGCTGTAATCTTCAGTTCGGCGGAGATGATCAGTGGTCAAATATGATTGGCGGTATGGAACTGATCAGAAAGAAATTAAACGGTAATGCTGACGCCATGACCATTACGCTGCTCACAAATTCTGAGGGCAAAAAAATGGGGAAGACGCAAAAAGGCGCCGTTTGGCTTGATCCTGAAAAAACATCACCCTATGAATTTTATCAGTATTGGCGCAATGTGGACGACGCCGATGTTATCAAATGTATGAAGCTGCTTACATTCATGCCTCTTGACGAGATCGCAGAATATGAGAAGCTTGAGGGCGCAGAACTCAATGCCGCAAAAGAAAAACTTGCTTTTGAACTCACGAAGCTCGTTCACAGTGAGGAGGATGCCGTTAAGGCACAGAACGCCGCTAAAGCGCTTTTCGGCGGCGGAGCGGATCATTCCGATATGCCGTCCACAGCAGTTGAGGATTGTGATTTTAACGATGATCTCTGTGTTTCTGTTTTGGATATTATGCTGAAGGCAGGTATGATAAAATCCAAGGGCGAAGGCAGAAGGCTCATTCAGCAGGGCGGTATCACCATAAATGACGAAAAGCTTACCGATCCTTATGCGGCAGTTTCTAAGGAGCAGCTGATTGACGGGATTATCGTCAGAAAAGGAAAAAAAGTTTTCAGAAAATTTACGGTTTGATAAAGGGCGGGTTTACCCGCCTTTTTATTTTACTGTTTAATCAGATAATTATTCGTAAATATTATATTGAAGAAGACGTTGGATTTTGTTATAATATTTCGGTGGTGATTTTATGTCTGATATTCAGAAAAAGATTGAAGATTTAAGAAAGACCCTGCGCTATCACAGCGACAGATATTATAATGACGATTCACCTGAAATCGAAGATTACGAATATGACATGATGATGCGTGAGCTTCAGGAACTTGAAGAAAAATACCCTCAGTATGACACTCCGGATTCACCTACAAAAAGAGTAGGAGGAAAGGCGGATAACAGTTTTGAGAGCGTTGTTCATACCGTTCGTATGGAATCTCTTCAGGACGCTTTTTCCAAAGACGAGATCCGTGACTTCGAAAAACGCGTGACGGATGTTGTTTTAAATCCCAAATACTGTGTTGAGCCAAAGATAGACGGACTTTCCGTTTCGCTTGAATACAGAAACGGTATATTTGCAAGAGGTTCCACAAGAGGTGACGGCGATGTTGGTGAAGATGTCAGCGGAAATCTCAGGGTTATCCGTAATGTTCCGCTGAAGCTCAATACGGATATTCCTTATATTGAGGTGCGCGGCGAAGTTTATATGCCGAAAAAGAGCTTTGAAAAGGTGGTAGACCGTCAGCTGATCAACGGTGAAAAGCCGTTTAAAAATCCGCGTAATGCAGCCGCCGGTTCTTTAAGGCAAAAAGACAGTAAGATTACCGCAACACGAGGCCTTGATATTTTTGTGTTTAATGTTCAGCAGGCGGAGGGCGTTTCCTTAACCTCTCATACACAAAGCCTTGATTTCTTAAAGGAACTTGGATTCAATACGATCCCGGGTTATACGCTTGTTGACAATATTGAAGACGCTTTAAAACAAATCGACAGAATCGGGGACAGCCGCGGCAGTCTGGAATATGATATTGACGGCGCGGTAATCAAGGTAGATGATTTCGCTATGCGCGGCGAACTCGGTTCTACCTCCAAGTTTCCCAAATGGGCTGTAGCCTTTAAATATCCGCCGGAAGAAAAGCAGACAAAGATTACCGATATTGAGATTGCCGTGGGCAGAACCGGTGTACTGACCCCGACAGCGGTGCTGGAACCCGTTCATCTTGCAGGCACGACTGTGTCAAGGGCAACGCTTCACAATCAGGATTTTATAGCGGAAAAAGGAATTTCAATAGGCGATATTGTAACAGTCCGCAAAGCAGGCGACATTATTCCGGAAGTGCTTTGCGTAAATGAGCATCATTCAGACGGTTATTTCAGATTTCCTGAATTCTGCCCGAGCTGCGGGAGCGCTGTCATTCGTGAGGAAGGCGAATCTGCAATTCGATGCATCAATCCCGACTGTCCGTCCCAGCTTTTGCGAAATCTTATTCATTTCTGTTCAAGGGATGCAATGGATATTGAGGGACTTGGACCGTCTATCATAGAAACCTTTGTGAATAACGGACTTATAGAAAAAACACAGGATATTTATTTTCTGACTTTCGAGAAGATCGATTCGGCTCAGCTCGATGGCTTTAAAGATAAAAGCATAAACAATATTATAACTTCAATTGAAAATTCAAAGAAAAACGATCTGTCTAAACTGGTTTTTGCTCTCGGCATCCGTCACATAGGGGCGAAAGCTGGCAAGCTGCTTGCCGATCATTTCAAATCAATGGATAATATCATGACGGCATCGGTGCAGGATATACTTGATATAGACGGTTTCGGCGGAGTGATGGCTGAAAGCGTATGTGATTTCTTTAGAAATGAAGAATCGAAAGCTCTTGTGGACAGTCTTAAAAAAGCAGGAGTAAATATGGATTTGCTTTCTGTTGTTGAAGATACAAGGTTTGCAGGTAAAACTTTCGTCCTCACGGGTACTCTGAATTCGTTCACAAGATCCGAAGCGTCAAAGATAATTGAGGGCTACGGCGGAAAAACTTCTTCGTCTGTTTCTAAAAAAACGAATTATGTTTTAGCCGGTGAGGCAGCAGGAAGCAAGCTTGATAAAGCAAATGCCCTTGGTGTGGAAGTGATCAGTGAAGAGCAGTTTAAAGAAATGATAAAATAGAAATACACAATGCATCTGCTGTCTGAAAGGCTGAGGTGGTCATGAAAGAAATAAGAAAAAAACAAAAAATAATGTTTACGGCAATGAAAATACTTGTCGGCATAACGCTTGTTTATATTGTTGTCTATATCGGCGTTCAGCCTTACACTGAGGAATGGGGAAGAACAGCGGCAATCGTATTCAGTTACCTGAGTGATATACTTATCGTTGCAAGTTTAGCTGTCGCCCTGATTTATTATTCCAAATACGGTAAAACAAATGCTTTTTTAACAAGGATCGAGCATGAGATAAAAGATTGCGGTTACTACAAAATAAACGCAGTCCCATCCCTCCCTGAGCAATATCTTGAGGGCCTTTTTGAAAAACTGAAAGGTAACGGATTTGCTTTAGAAAGCAATGTTGAATATGACGGGCTTGAATTCAGCTATACCGCGTTTAAAAGGAAAGAATTTTTTTATGTTTGCGGCGTGGATGATCTGTCCAAGGACGACATACTTGCTTATCTTGACTGCGCTGTTAATGATCTGACGGTCAGAAGATTGAAAAGATCGGGAAATTGTCTCCTCGTTTTTGTTACGGATAAAGCGCAGGAGGGTGCGATCTCACTTTCCAAAATGGTTTGCACATTCGGTAAGAAAGAACAGCTCAAGATCGCCATAGCCATTGCGGAACCAAAGAGCCTTAATTGCTATTTTCTTGGCAATATGCAGACAAAAACACAGTCAATGACTGCGGAATATTTAATGAACAGCCGTGTTCCTATACCTGAAAAACTCAAACATAAAGAGATTCTTCCGTTCCAGAAAGAACTTGAAAAACATATGGAAGATTTTACTATTAAGGACTATCTTAACGGTACCTTTTATGCTCATTAGAGGTGTTATGATGACGGAAAAAGTAAAGGAATATTTGAAAACTTTAAAAGGCAAAAAGGTTGCTTTTGTGGGAATGGGCGTTGCCAATGTTCCGTGCGCGAAATGGCTTGCAAGGCACGGAGCTGATGTTTATGCCTGTGATCAGAGGGACAGAGCGTATATTGGTGCTGATATGTGCCGTGAACTTGATAAACTTGGAGTAAAGTTCAGTTTGGGTGAAAACTATCTTGATGTTCTTCCGGATATGGATCTTGTGTTCCGTTCGCACGGTATTCTGCCTTTCCAGAATAAATGGATCGGCGAATGCATTGAAAGAGGGCAGAAGGTAACAACGGAAATGGGAGTTTTCTTCCAACTCTGTCCGTCAAAAATAATTAGCGTTACAGGTTCAAACGGAAAAACGACTACAACGACTATCATTGCAAAAATGCTTGAAGCGCAGGGCAAAAAAGTATACCTCGGCGGAAATATAGGCAAGGCGCTGATGCCCGAACTTGAGAATATTACAGAGGATGACATCGCAGTCGTTGAGCTTTCGTCTTTTCAGCTTTTAACAATGGGAAATTTGGTGCGCAGGCCTGATATTGCAGTAGTGACAAATATTGAGATAACACATCAGGATCATCATATTAATCTTGATGAATATGTTGACGCCAAAAGAAATATTCTGATCTATCAGGCTCCTGATTCAAAAGCGATTTTGAATGCGGACTGTGATTATTCCATCGGCGGCAGAGTTTATCATGATATGCGCTATGATATACGCGGCAAACTTTATGAATTTTCGGTAAATCACCCTGTTCAAAACGGCACGTACCTTGATGATAACGGAAATATCGTTTTCAGTGAAAACGGCAAAACAACCGCTTTGTTCAACAAAGATATTATTAAAATACCCGGTATGCATAATGTGGAAAATTATTGCACCGCAATTACTGCCGTGTGGGGCCTTGTTTCCGTTGAGAATATGAAAAAAACAGCCGAAACTTTCGGCGGCGTGGAGCACAGAATCGAATTTGTTCGCGAATTTAAAGGCGTTAAGTATTATAACGATTCCATTGCCACTTCGCCGTCACGGGTAATAAGCGGTCTTAAAGCTTTTGACCAGAAGATCATTATGATCTGCGGCGGCTCTGATAAAGGAAACGATATGAGCCAGATGGTTCCGCTTATTCTGGAAAAAGTTAAACTTCTTGTTTTAAACGGCGCAACTGCAGGTAAGATATATGACGCTGTTGTTTCAGACGAAAATTATAAAACCAGCGGATTGAAAATAGAAAGAACGGATACTATGGAGCACGCTCTTATGATCGCGAAAGATAACGCAAAAAGCGGCGACATTGTTTCTCTCTGCCCGGCGTGTCCTGCCTTTGACCAGTTTAAAACCTTTGAGTACCGGGGCAGAAAATTTAAAGAACTTGTGAATGGATTTAAAGAATAATGGATACTTTGAAACTTTTGAAAACTTTAACTGAATGCGCTGCGCTTTCCGGTTGTGAAGAGAATCTTCACGTCACTTTGTCAGATATTTTAGAACAGTATGGCGATGTCCGTACGGACAGTATGAAAAATGTGTTTTGTACTTTCGGAAGCGGAAAGCATTTTTTACTGGACGCTCATATGGATGAAATAGGATTGGTCGTTACATCTATAACCGATGAGGGCTTTTTAAAATTTTCTTCAAGCGGCGGGGTGGACAGGCGTTTTCTGCCGGCCAGTGAAGTTACGGTTCTGGGAAAAGAAAATCTGCGCGGCGTTATCTGCGCGGTTCCGCCTCATCTGAGGACGGATAAAGATAAAAAAGTAAATGATATATCCGAACTTGCTGTGGATATAGGATATTGCAGGGAAGACGCTGAAAAACTTGTTTCACCCGGTGACAGGATCGTCTTTAACCATAGGTTTGACGTTCTTTGCGGCAGCATGATCTCTTCCAACTGCCTTGATGACAGATGCGGGGTGGCTTCGCTTATCCTTGCTCTTGAACGGCTGAAGAATTTGCCGGCCAAAATAACCGTCATGATCTCATCGCAGGAGGAGGTCGGCACCAGAGGCGCAAAGGCAGGCGCTTTTTCGGTTGACGCTGATGAGGCGTTATGTATTGATGTTTCCTTCGGGTACTCTCCTCAGTGCAGCAAAGATGAATGCGGCTTCCTTTCAAAAGGCCCTATGATAGGCTTTTCTCCTGTCTTGGATAAAGAAATTTCCAATTTACTCGTAAAATGCGCGGAACATAATCATATTCTCTGTCAGAAAGAAATCATGAACGGAAGAACAGGAACGAACGCAGATGTTATCACCGTATCAAAAGGCGGTGTTAAGTGCGGGCTGATTTCCATTCCGCTAAGATATATGCATACTCCGTCAGAGGTCATTGATATGAAAGATGTTGAAGCAACTGCTGATCTTATAACTGCTTACATTTCGGAAAGGGTGTGCAATCCAAATGCTTAAAGAACTTTGCCTGTTAAACGGAACATCGGGCGACGAAAGCAAAGTAAGAAATTTTATCATAGAAAACATAAAGGAAAACTGCGATTATAAAGTGGACGCGCTCGGTTCTGTAATTGCATTTAAAAAAGGCAAAAAAAACCCTAAAAAAAAGATCATGCTCAGCGCGCATATGGACGAGGTTGGATTTATAATCACGTCCATCACGGATGACGGTTATCTTAAATTTTCGCCGGTCGGCGGAATAGATCCGGAAGTTGTCTTGACACGCCGGTTAAACGTAAACGGAAAAGCGGGTATCGTAGGCTCAAAAGCGGTTCATCTTATGAGTAATAGTGAAAAGGATGCCGCCCCGCAGTTCAGCGATTTTCTTCTTGATATTGGCGCTGAAAGTAAGAAAGAAGCGCAAACTTTTGTGTCAACGGGAGATTTCGCTTATTTTATATCCGATTACTGCGAATTCGGAAACGGCTTTATAAAAGCAAAGGCTCTTGATGACAGGATAGGCTGTATGCTTTTGATCGATCTTATAAATAGTGAACTGGAATACGATACTTATTTTTGTTTTAATGTTCAGGAAGAAGTAGGGCTTAGGGGAGCGCAATGCACATCTTTTGAAGTCAGACCTGATATAGCCATCGTTCTTGAATCTACTACTGCCGCCGATATCGACGGCGTGCAAGGCGCGGAGCGTTGCTGCCTGCTTGGAAAAGGACCTGTTATATCATACATGGACGGCAGAACCGTTTATGACCGCGATCTTTATAGCAAGGCGCTTTCAGTTGCGAAAGAAAACGGAATGAATGTCCAGACGAAAACGAAAATCGCCGGCGGTAATGACGCAGGCGCGATCCAAACTTCGGCAGGAGGATGCCGTGTGTGTGCCGTTTCGCTGCCGTGCAGATATATTCATTCCGGTTCAAGCGTCGTTAAAAAGAGTGATATTCTTGAAACCAAAAAATTTTTGAAGGCATTTTTAGATTCGCTGTATGATTGAAAAGATAACGGAATTTAAAAAACTTAATGACTATATAGATGCGAACATTTATACAGTTCGTATAAAATCACTTGCAACCGCCTATGGATTTAAGTATTCTTTCGTTTCGTTTTACAGACAGTTAATAAATGACGTCTGTACGGCTGTTTTCAGTCAACTCGATTCAGATATTACGCTTGCAGTCGATATTCAGACAGCGGACTTACAGGAATTGTCTAAGTTCTTTGCAATCCAAGGCTTTTCGTCTTTGCTTTGCGCTGATGATTTTGTATTAGACCGCAGATATGCGTCCGGAATCGTAATGGCGTCTTCCCAAAAAGATTTTTTTAAGCCTGAGCTTGATATTTGTGATCTGGACAGTTACGGCGATCTATATGAGTTGTATGACTTTATCGGTTATGAGGGTCCTTTTGATCTTTGGTATACGGACATAAGAAGAAGAATATCAAGATCGACCGCTAAAGCCTGCGCGATCCGTAGAAACAGAAAAATCATATCCAGCGCTCTGCTTTCATCCGTTTATGAAGAAAAAGCGGTTCTCACAGGTGTAAAAACCGATATTTTTTTCAGAAATAAAGGATATGCAGGCGCGGCGGTCTCGCATTTGTGCCGTAAAGTAAAAGGAACGGTGTATCTTATGCGTGAAGACGGTAAAAACGAAGATTTTTATATGGATCTCGGATTTAAAAATATAGATAAGTGGAGAATGTATAAATGACCCCTTTTTTTGATATTGACGGCAGGATCTTGGAAGCGTCAGACAAAGCGCTTGAAAAAGTCAAAAACCAGTTTAAAAATATTGATGAAATCACAGATTACAATCAGCAAAAGGTTATAAGCGCGTTTATAAAGCACGGTGTGTCTGAAAGTCATTTCACGTCAGCAACCGGTTACGGCTACGGAGACAGAGGAAGAGAAACACTTGATAAAATATGGGCGGATGTTTTTGGCGCGGAAGACGCTTTGGTGCGTCATAACTTTACCTGCGGAACCCATACGCTTGCCACTGCGCTTTTCGGTGTTTTGCGCCCCGGTGATAAAATGCTTTCGGTTACCGGCACTCCGTACGATACTATTCATAACGTAATAGGCATTTCTGGCGAAGGCATGGGATCTCTGAAAGATTTCGGGATATTCTATGATGAAGTGCCGCTAAAAGACGGCAGGCTTGATTATGACGCTATAAGCGATGCGGTCGATGATTCTGTCACTATGGTCTACATTCAAAGGAGCCGTGGTTATGAATTAAGACCGAGCCTGCTTATACATGAAATTGAAAAGGCTGTTAACATAGCAAAATCAAAAAATCCTAATGTAATAGTTATGGTAGACAACTGCTATGGCGAATTTGCACAGAAGCAGGAACCGTGTGATGTCGGCGCTGATCTGATTGCAGGTTCGCTTATTAAGAATGCCGGCGGCGGAATGGCCAGAACAGGCGGCTATATTGCCGGCAGGAAAGATCTTGTTGAAAAGTGTGCTTACAGACTGACTACACCCGGGCTCGGCAAGGAAGTTGGCGCCACTCTCGGTATGAACCGGGAACTTTATATGGGCTTGTTTTATGCGCCGCATACTGTCGGCGAGGCGCTTAAGAGCGCCGTTTATATTTCGGCTCTTTTCAGCGGATTCGGGTTTGACACTACGCCCGCTTATGATGCGGAAAGAGGAGATATCGTTCAGTCTTTAGGGCTTGGCAACGAAAAACGGCTGGTTGCGTTTTGCCAGGGGATCCAGAGCGGCAGCCCGATAGACAGTTATTTGTCTCCGGAACCTTGGGATATGCCGGGGTATGACAGTAAAGTTGTTATGGCGGCGGGAGCGTTTACAATGGGTTCTTCCATCGAGCTTTCCGCAGACGCTCCGATCAGGGAACCGTATTATGCTTGGATCCAGGGCGGACTTACTTTTCACGGTTCAAAACTTTGCGCGCTGTTGGCCGCACAGAAGATGCTTGACGGGGGATTGCTTGATGTATAATTATAAGGGTATCAAACCCGAGATTATTGAGCTTTTGTCATTAAACAGATTTAATGATTCAAAAGCCTTTTATGAAGAACATAAGGAAGAATTAAAACAGGGTGCAACGGTTCCCATGCGGCAGATGGTTCTTGACCTTTCCGAGATTTTGTGTGACCTTGATCCGCTTATGGATACGAATCCCACTTATATCGTTTCCCGGATAAGAAGGGATACAAGGAGAACAAAAAGCAAACTTTTATACAGGGAAAACCTTTGGGTTATGTTCAGACGTAATAAATTTGAATATCCCTTTGCTCCGTTTTACTGGTTTGAATTCAAACCGGAGGGTTATGCATACGGTTTGGGTATGTGGACAGGTAAACCTTCACAATTTGATGAGGTAAGAAAACTCATTGTTAAAGAGCCTGATAGATGGCTTAATGCAGTTAAGAGTGCTGAAAACGCCGGACTGAAATACGCTGCCGATGAGTTTTATAAGAAAGATAAAGTTCCCGGCGCGCCTGAGGAGCTTAAAAAATATTTGAATGCTAAGAGCATTGTTTTTTGCGTTTGGAAAAAAGATCTCAGCAGGATAGCCACAACAAAAATAATTGATGATTTAAGAATGATGATCAAAAAATCTGCGCCTATGTACGAATTTTTGATCGAGGCTTATGATAACGCGTTTAATGAGGGACTTATCAATGCGGACTATTACAAAAGATGAACTGTTAAAACTTAAAAGCGGCAGTGATATAAGGGGCACAGCAGTAGAAACGGAGAAGGAAAAAGTACAGTTGACTGATGAAGTTGTAAGTTCAATCTGCACTGCTTTTGTCAGGTGGTATAAATCAAAATTCAACTGCTCTACTTTCAGTATCGCCGTTGGCCATGATTCAAGGATATCTGCAGACAGGATCAAAAGCGCTGCAGTCTCTGCCTTTTGCGCAGAGGGTGCCGTTGTATATGATTGCGGCCTTTGCGCAACGCCGGCTATGTTTATGGCTGTTGTCTCGGATATCAGAACTTCAGCTTCTCTTGAGATCACCGCTTCACACCACCCGTATCAGAAAAACGGCCTGAAATTTTTTACGCCGAACGGCGGACTGGAGGGCACTGAAGTTGAAGCTATCCTTGATCTTGCTTATGATATCCGGCCCGGCCGGGCAAACGGCACGGTTACGAAATATGATTTTATGCGTGTTTATTCGAATCATTTGCGTCAGATAATTAAGGATGGCGTGGGCAGCGGTGAGCTTCCACTGTCAGGACTTAAAATATCGGTTGACGCAGGCAACGGCGCCGGTGGCTTTTATGCGGAAAAAGTTCTTGCGCCGCTCGGTGCTGACGTAACCTCAAGCCGTTTCCTGGAGCCTGACGGTATGTTTCCCAACCATATACCCAATCCGGAAAATCAGGATGCCATGATGTGCGCAAAAAATATGGTTCTCGAAAGCAAATCTGACCTTGGCATTGTTTTTGACACTGATGTGGACAGAATGGGCTGCGTTTCCCGCAACGGTGAGGAAATCAACAGAAACCGCCTTGTTGCGCTTGCCGGGGTTATAGCGCTGGAAAAGAATAACGGCGGCACGGTCGTTACTGACAGCCTCACTTCAGACGGATTGCGTGATTTTATTGAGAACCGGCTCGGCGGAAAGCAGCTGAGATTTAAGCGCGGCTATAAAAACGTTATTAATAAGGCGATTGAGCTGAATAAGGAAGGAATAAACTGCCCTCTTGCCATAGAAACAAGCGGACATGCCGCATTAAGGGAAAATTATTTTCTTGATGACGGAGCTTATCTTGCGGCAAAAATAATCGTTTTGCTCGCAAGGCTCAAAAAACAGGGCAGGGATATAGATTCGCTTATCGATTCGCTTAAGGAACCTGAAGAAAGTCTTGAAATAAGGATCGCAATCCGTGATAGGGATTTCAGAACCTATGGCAAAACCGTAATTGATGCGCTCAGCACATACGCTTCTTCACACGACGAATGGTGTGTTGAAAAAGAAAACTATGAAGGCGTAAGGGTGAATTTTGACGGCGGTTGGTTTTTGCTGAGACTTTCAGTTCATGATCCGATACTTCCGCTGAATATCGAGAGCGAAAGAAAAGGCAGGGCTGTAAAAATTGCCGCTGAGATCAAAAGCTTTTTACAACAATTCAACAAGCTTGATTTAAATAATTTTAACAAGGTAATGTAATGCTGAATCTTATTTTAGGCCGTGCCGGCTATGGTAAAACTAAATATTGTTTTGATAAAATACGCACGCTTGCAGAAAACGGAAATAAAAATATACTGCTCCTCACACCGGAGCAGTATAATTTTACCGCGGAAAAAAGACTTCTTGCCATGCTCGGCGAAAGCAGGGTGAATTATGTTCAGAATCTTTCGTTTACCCGTCTTTCAAACGAGATAAAAAGAATTTACGGCGGTGATATTTTACCGGTGCTTTCAAAAGGCGCAAAGGCTGTGCTGATGAAGAAGGCAATGGAAAGCGTTAAAGATGAACTTACCGTGTTTTCTGATAAGACTGAGATGATATCGTTTATCACTTCAATGACGGATATTTACGATGAAATGAAATCTTGTTCAAAATCATGGCAGGAAATTAAAGCGGCGTCGGAAAAAATCGATAAGAATCTTCTTGCGGGCAAGCTTCACGACATGTCAAAAATCATCGAAAAATACGAGGATATCATTAATGGTGTGTACTATGATTCGGCAGATGAGTTTTCTCGTTTGTATCTCAGGCTTGCCGAAACGTCTTATCTAAAAGGGAAAACGGTATTTATTGATGGATTCAACGGGTTTGTTGCCAATGAAATAAAGATCCTTGAGCTTATAGTAAAAGATGCAGATGACGTATATATAACGCTTGCCACAGATTCTTTCGGAGAAGATACTGAATTTGATCTGTTTTCATACATAAACAAAACGGCGTCCGCAATTATAAAGATCGCAAAGGATTTCGGAGCGGAGTATAACATAGTCAATCTCACTGAAAACTTTAGATCAAAAAATAAATATCTTCAGTATTGCGAAAAGGAAATTTATTCGCAAAATGGCGGTCCGTTGAAAGAGAAACCCGATTCTATCAGTATATACAAGGCAAAAAGCCTTTCTGATGAATGCGACTATGCAGCACTCATGATAAAAAAACAGCTGAGAAAAGGCTTTAAAGCAAAAGATATAGCGGTTATTTGCAGAGATGCGGAAAAATACAGAAATGAGCTTTCATATGCTTTCAGAAAATACGGAGTTCCTTTTTTTGACGATGAAAGGCAGAGCATCAGCGCGCAGCCTGTTGTTGCTTTTGTCCGATTCCTTTTAAGAACCGTTGTGTATTCATTCAGATCCGATGATATCCTGAGTCTGGCAAAAACCGGGCTTACCGCCCTGGATTCCTCAGCAGTCAACAGCTTGGAAAATTATGTGTATATGTGGAGCATAAGCGGCGTAAAAAAATGGGGAGCTGAATTTGTAAATTCCGCAAAAGGTTTTTCCTCAGAGCTTACTGATCATGACAAAACCGTGCTCGAAAAGCTCAATACTTCGCGTGATTATCTGTACTCCCGCCTTAATAAATTGAAAATAGCCGTTTCCGACGCAAACGCAGCTCAGATCAGTGCAGCCGTTTATAATGCGCTTCTTTCATTCGGAGCAAATCAAAAGCTCAGATCACTTGCTGATGATCTGAATGAATTCGGAATGAACACGCTTTCCGGTGAACAGCAGCGGGTATGGGAGCTCCTGATGGAAATATTGAACGATCTGGCAGTTGTTTCAGGCGATGCAAAGATCTCCGTAAAGGATTATACAGGCCTTTTCAACATAATGATAAATTCAGAAGATCTTGGAGTTTTGCCGCAGGGAATCGACTGCGTTCAGTTTGGTCAGGCTGACAGAATGCGGGCTGACAATCCCAAAATAGTCTTTATGCTCGGGGCTAACGAGGGCGAGTTCCCCAGATCGGTTTTCAGCGGAGGCCTTCTGACTGAGGGTGATAGGGTAATTCTTAGTGAAAATGATTTTACGCTTTATTCTTTTGGCGAAACGCTTACGTATCAGGAAAGGTATTTTGCTTATATGGCTTTGAGCGCACCGTCTGAAAAGCTGTTTGTGTCATATGAAGGCAATGCTAAAAATGACGCCCCGTCATCCATAGTGACTTCGTTGACCGCTCTGTTTCCGAATATTGAAGTCCTGCGTTATGAAGACATACCGGAAACTGAACTTGTTGAGAGCGGGACTTCCGCATTCGATCTTATGGCTGCGAAATTCGGTGAAAATACATCATTTTCCGAATCTTTAAAAAAATATTTTGAAAATGACGGAAGATATGAAGCGGTAAGGCTTTTGTTTGAAAATGAGGAACTCTTAATCAAAAACAAGGAAAATTCGAAGGCGCTTTTCGGAAAAGATATGTATCTTTCGGCTTCCAGGCTGGAGGATTATTTCAACTGCCGTTTCAGATATTTCTGCAAATTCGGCCTGATGGCGCGGCCGCTTCAGAAAGCGCAGATGAACGCCATGCAGACCGGTACTGTCATTCACTATGTGCTCGAAAACGTACTGAATGATCTTGGAACTCAAAAACTGGCCAGGGAAAGCGAAGCGCATATAAGGATCATAGTAAACAAGTATCTAAATCAGTATTTTGAGACACAGCTTGGCGATACTTCTGAGTTTACAAAGCGCTTCAGATATCAGTTTATGCGCCTTTCAAAAATGCTGTACAGTGTAGTTTTACGTCTTGCGGATGAATTCTCTCATTCCGCTTTCTCGGCGCAGGCTTTTGAGCTTGTTATTGATCATGACGGCGATGTTAAACCTGCTGTAATCCGGCTTAAGGAC
The DNA here is from genome assembly GCA_958422185.1 of uncultured Clostridium sp. Lineage (GTDB taxonomy): Bacteria > Bacillota > Clostridia > Oscillospirales > Acutalibacteraceae > Eubacterium_R. Next base: position 74,254 of record CATZNW010000004.1, on the reverse strand, counting down.
GGCACAGTCCAAATACGCGGAGCGGTTGACCGCGTGGATGTTCTGGATAAAAACGGCGAAAAATATATACGCGTTGTGGATTATAAATCGGGAAACAAGCAGTTTAAGCTTTCTGATGTCCTTTATGGTCTGAATCTTCAGATGTTTGTTTATCTCTTTACAATATGCTCGGACAAAAACAGCAGATTCTGCGGTACCCCGGCAGGAGTGCTCTATATGCATGCCGCAAGGTCAGTATATTCAGTGGACGGAAACGATGCTGAAAAAGAGATCAGCCGTGATGTGGACTCAGAGTATAAGATGAAGGGAATCGTTCTGTACGATGATGAACACGATATCCTTAATGATATGGAAGAGGGCGTAAAAGGCAGATTCATTCCCGTATCCTATGATTCAAAAGGCAATGTGAAGGGCTGTTTTGCCTCACTGGAAGGACTCGGAAAAATTGCTAAGAAAATCAACAGTCTTGTGGCTGAAATGGGTAACAGCCTTCATGCAGGACACATAGAACAAAATCCAATCGACGGCAAAAATCATGACAAGACCTGTGAATTCTGTGATTATGCGGATGTTTGTGCTAATAAAAAGTATATTAATAAGCGTGAGATCATCGCTGTGGATGACAGCAAAGTCATTTCAGCATTAGAGGAGGTGCAGGACATTGAGACAGTGGACTGAGCCGCAGAAAAATGCAATAAATGCACGCGGCGGCAATATTATCGTTTCTGCAGCTGCCGGATCCGGTAAAACAGCGGTCCTTGTTGAACGTGTCGTCCGCCTAATCACAGATGAAGAAAATCCGGTGGATATAGATAAACTGCTTGTTGTAACTTTTACGACTCCGGCCGCTGCTGAAATGAAAGCAAGAATATCATCGCGACTGGAGGAGATATTAAAAGATTCGCCGGAAAACAGGCGTGTCATGCGCCAGCTTTCACTTTTGCCGGCCGCAAAGATATGTACAATAGACTCCTTCTGTAATAATCTGGTTAGGGAAAATTTTTTCGAACTTTCCGTAAGTCAGGATTTTACCATACTTGAGAATTCGCAGGCGGATATTATTTCCGACACTGCCCTTAATACGGTTCTTGACGAATTTTATGAGGAAAACGATCCTGATTTTCTGGCACTGGTCGAGTCACTTTCGTCACCAAAAGATGAATCAGGTCTTATTTCTGCTGTAAAAGAGACTTACGGCTACATTTCAGCACAGCCCCGTCCTTTGCTTTGGCTCAGCCGTGTTATTGAGGCTTACAGGCCGGATGTCAGGTTTGAAAACAGTATTTGGTATGAAAGCGCTGTAGAATATGCCTTTGATAGACTCAATTACGCTTTAAAGCTTTCGGAGGAGTGCCTTGCTTTCATAAATGAAACAGACGACTGTGCAGGCTATTACGGCGATTTTCTCAACGCGGAAAACCATCAGTGCAGAAATCTTGTTTCAGCCGCCTGTTCAGGGTGGGACGCTCTTATTGAAGAACTGTCTAAAGTTGAATTTAAAAGGTTTTATTCCTCTAAAAAGGACTTTGATACTCCGGTTTATAAGGATGAGATCGTTTCCCGCAGGAATTTTTACAAGGACATAATAAATTCGGTGAAAAAGGAGATAACGATTCCCTCTGAAAGATTTGAAGAGGATAACAAGACTATCTATCCTGTTCTTAAAATGCTTTTCAAAGTTGTTTCCCGCTTTTCGGAAGAATTTATGAATCTCAAAAAAGAACGCAACGCATATACCTTTTCCGATATCGAGCATTTTGCGCTGAAACTGCTCATGGATACCGGTGATGACGGCAGTATTATCAGATCCAAAGCTGCTGAGGATCTTTGTTCTTCGTTTTATGAGATCCTTGTGGACGAATATCAGGACACTAACGAGGCTCAGGATACGCTGTTCAGTCTGCTGTCAAACGGTTCCAACAGATTTATGGTGGGTGACGTAAAACAGAGTATTTACAAATTCCGCCTTGCAATGCCGTATATTTTTAATCATAAAAAAGAAACATATAAAGATTATGATGAGAGCGACCGGTGCCGCGATTCAAGAATCATACTGGATAAAAACTTTCGCTCAAGAAAGGACATCTGTGATTTCACAAATTTTCTGTTTTCAAAATTTATGAGCGAAAAGGTCGGAGAGCTTGACTATAATTCCAGGGAGTTTCTGAACTGCGGGGCAGAGTACCCGCCGCGCAGAGAGCCTTGTATTTATTTCAAAATAACGGATGGCTGCAAATCTCCTGACATGGATGAGAGCGAAGCTGCCGCGATTGCCAAAATGATTAAGCAAAAGGTTGAATCTCATGAAAAAGTGTTTGACGGCGGCAGAGAAAGAGATATTACTTACGGGGATTTTGCAGTTCTGTTAAGAAACAGCAAAAAGCATATTGATCATTATGACAGAGTGCTCACTTCTTTCGGAATACCAACGATAAGCGAGAGCAATTCTGATCTGCTTGAGTGTTCTGAGATCAAAATGCTGTTATCGCTTTTGAGGGCAATTGATAATCCGTCCAGAGATGTTTCCCTGCTCGCAGCAATGATGTCGCCTTTTTATGGGTTTACCGCTGATGAGCTGACTGAGATCAAACTTGAAAACGCCGGCGCAAAATGCAGTCTGTATACAAGCGTCGTAAATTCAAAGTCAGAAAAAGCTTCTGCATTTTTAAAGGAGATCCAGATGCTCTCAGAAACAGCCGTAACAATGAGTATGGCCTCTTTTATTCGTTATATCTGTGAATATAAAAGCGTTTTTGCGTTTGTCAACGCTCTGGGAAACGCGCGCCAGAGGCATGCCAACATAAATGCGTTTATTGCTTTTGCACAGAAGTTTGATTCATCTTCCTCAGTGGGACTGACTTCTTTCCTGCGCCTTATAGACGGTGTTTCTCAGAGCTCGGACGGCATCAAGGCAGCCGAACTCAGCGCGGGAGGAGAAAACGCAGTTAAAATAATGAGCGTTCACCATTCAAAAGGACTTGAATTTCCTGTGGTTATTCTTGCAGGGACATCAAGAAAGTATAATTACAGTGATCTGAACAACAATCTGATTTTTAATGAGCGATACGGAGTTTCACTGAAGCGCCATAATGAAGAAGAGCTTTACCGAATGGAAACGCTTCAGAATAAAATTATGAAGAATATCAACAAAAGTGCGGCTTTAAGTGAGAATCTCCGCGTATTGTACGTTGCTGTAACAAGAGCCAAGGAACAGTTTATAGCCATGATGTCTTTTGAAAGTCTGGAAAAGAGGATCACGGCTGATTCCGTTAGAATCGCTTCCGGCAGTATCGAACCCTGCATCTGCCGTGATATAAACTGTGACGCTGATTTTTTGCTCTGCGCTGCTCTTTTGCATAAAGACGGCCTTTTTCTTAGGAAGGATTCACCTGTAAAAATAAACGTTTCGGACAGCAGTTTTGATATCAGTATAGATATTTCCGATCTTCAGAAAGAAGACGCTGAGATGCCGCAAACCGAGCCGGCTGAAGCTGATGAAAATATAGTAAAACTGATTGAAGAACGTGTCGGCTATGAATACCCCGGGCTCCGAAATGTGAATATTGCGGCAAAATTAAATGCGTCAGAACTTGATAAAAATGATTCTGATCCGAAGTTTTTTGCGCTGTCCAAACCGGCATTTATGAATGAAGGCGGACTTACTCCCGGACAGAAGGGAACAGCAATGCATACTTTTATGCAGTTTTGTGATTATACAGCTGCTAAAAAGGATATTGAAAATGAAATATCAAGGCTTCGCAGCAGTGGTTATATATCTTCCGCCCAAGCCGATTCTATTGACAGAAAAGCGCTTTCTGATTTCTTTAACGGGGATTTTGCCGGGCGTATGTTTTCTGCTGATAAGATCTACAGAGAGATAAAAATTTCTTCTTTTGTAAAAGCAAATGAAATTTTTGAAACGGATTCAGAAGAAAAAATTCTTGTCCGCGGGATTTCAGACTGTGTTTTTGAAGAAAACGGCTATCTGATCCTTGTTGACTATAAGACGGACAGAGTCAAATCTGAAACGGAGCTGCTGGAAAGATATAAAAATCAGATAGCTTTTTATAGGAAAGTTATTGAAAAGACATTGCAGAAGCCTGTTAAAAGCGCGGTTTTATATTCTTTTTACCTTTCAAAAGTGTGCGAATACAGATAATTTGCAAAAAACACTTGCATTTTGCGCTTACTTGTGGTATTATTCTTTAGCATTATAAGATTTTAATTAAAGAGGTGAAAACAATGAAAGACGGAATTCATCCCAACTATGATACATGTACTGTTAAGTGCGCTTGCGGCGCAACTTATGAGACCAAGAGCACGAAAAGCGAACTCAAGGTAGATATTTGCTCCAAATGCCATCCTTTCTTTACTGGCAAGCAGAAGCTTGTTGATACAGGCGGACGTGTTGACAGGTTCAATAAGAGATACGGCAAAAAAGCGTAACTACAAATTAAGGCAGCGTTTTGCGTTGCCTTTTTTCTTTGGTGTTTTAAATGTGTGAGTATAAAACGGTTGAAAAAGAATCCTGCGCGGAATTTACAGAAAAAAAGTCAAGGTTTATAGGATACGTAAAGCCTGTTTCAACACAGGAAGAGGCAGAGGACTTTATTGCTGCTGTCAGAAGTAAAAACAGGGAAGCAACGCATAATGTTCCGGCATTTGTACTGAGCTGCAATCATATTCAGCGCTGCAGTGATGACGGAGAGCCTTCAGGAACTGCCGGCGTTCCTGTCCTTGACGCGATACTGAAAAGCGAAGTCAAGGACGTCTGTGTGGTTGTTACACGATATTTCGGAGGTATATTGCTTGGGGCAGGGGGCCTTGTAAGAGCGTATTCACACGCATCCAGTATAGCGCTTGAAGCTGGCGGAATCATAACTATGGCACCGTGTGCCGTGCTTTATGTTGAAACGGATTACTCTTTATATGAAAAAGTGCGCGTTATGCTTGAGGATGCGGGCGCAAATATTGAGGACTGTATCTTTGCAGATCGTGTCAAAATAATCCTTTCGATACGGGAGAGCCTGTGTGATGCGCTGTCTGATAAACTTACTGAACTCAGCAACGGAAGATATGCGTTTGTTAAAACGGGGATAAAATATGCCAAAGTGTAAAAATATCCCGTGGCTTTGGCACGGGATAGTGGCGCTTATATTGTTTGAATCAGTCGAATTTGTTTTCTTCAAGGTAAATAACGTTTATTTCCGGGTGGTTAAAAAGCCGCAGCGGGAATTCCGCATTGCCTAGTCCTCTGCTTACGATCAAACGCGGTCTTTCTCCGAACGAACCTCTTGCATATTTAGGGAACAGCCCCTGTCCCGGGCTGTAGACCGGGCCGAGGAAGGGCAGAATAAACTGACCGCCGTGCGCATGCCCGGAGAGCTGCAAATCAAAATCATACCGGCTGTAATTGTTTTCCTCTACCTTTTCAAAGTTTTCCGGGAAATGGCTCAGAACGATTTTAAATCCGCCCAGTTTGTCCAGTTCTGCAAAATAAGGCGTCATATCCTTGTATTTGAACGTTCCTTTTTTTCGCTCTTTATAGTCTTTGAAATCCGCCTGGTTTTCATCAAGTCCCAAAAAAGTAATTTGGCTCGAATTAACCGTTATCTGTGCTGTCTCATTAAGAAGAACTTTGAAACCGATGTCTGAAAGCTCTTTCATTAGCCCGTCAAAGTGTTCAAGCCGTCTTTCATGGTTGCCCGTGATATAAAACACAGGCGCACGTTTTAACAGTTCTTTGCCGAACTCCAACATTTGTCTTTCATTTTTGCCTTTATCATTGATATAATCGCCTGTAACGGCAATAATGTCAGGCTTTATTTCATCAAGCTTTTTCAAAACTTTGCCAAACGGCTTTGAATGAAGGTCGGAAAGCTGAACAAGAGTAACTCTGCCTTTGATCTCGTTACTTAAAATAATATATTCTGTTTTATCTATCGTGTTGTTTTGATAATAGCAAAAAGCAGATAGAAGTACAGCAATTATCAGCACAATAATATATATCATATTTAAAACCTCATTTTGATAATAAACGGTTAAGGAAAATATGTCAAGTGGAAAAATTTTTGAATAAAAAAGGATTTATAGTCTATAATACGTATTATTTATCAGAATAATGATAACGGTGATTATTTTGGAAAAAACGATCAGGGAAAAGGCTGAGCAGACTGAAAAGGATTTCCTGTGTAAATATGCTTCTCTCTCATCTGAATCACGGGGAAGGGACCGGCAGGAGAAAGAATGTTCCATCAGAACCTGTTATCAGAGAGACAGGGACCGGATAATCCATTCTTCCGCATTCAGAAGGCTTAAGCATAAGACGCAGGTGTTTCTTGCACCGCAGAGCGATTATTACAGAACCCGATTGACTCATACGCTTGAAGTGGCTCAGATTGCCCGGACAATCGCAAGAGCGCTCCGGCTGAATGAAGATCTGACGGAAGCCGCTTCGCTTGGTCATGATCTGGGCCATACGCCGTTCGGCCATGCCGGTGAAAAAGCGCTCAGAGAATTGTCTGACATCGGTTTTCGTCATAATGAGCAAAGCGTAAGAGTCGTTGAAAAACTTGAGAAGCAGGGTGCCGGCCTCAATTTAACTAAAGAAGTTCGCAATGCTATACTTTGTCACAGCGGCGCCGTGAAATCTGACACGCTTGAGGGCCGGGTTTTACGCTGTGCTGATAAGATAGCCTATATCAATCATGATATAGATGATGCAGTTGCCGCCGGCATTATGGCGGAGGAAGATATACCGGAACATCTTCGCGTGACCCTCGGGAAAAGAAAAACACAAAGGATCAACACACTGGTTTCGGACATCATATCAAACAGTTCGGGCGATATATGCATGAGTTCCGGGTGTGAAAAAGCGTTTATTGAACTGCGCTCGTTCATGTTTGAAAACGTATATGCAAGCGATGTGTGTAAAAAAGAAGATGAAAAAGCCTATTATATTGTTGAAAAACTTTACGGCTTTTATTTAAAGAACATTTGCAAGTTACCGGATACATATGCTGCAATTGCAGATAATGAAGGCAAACAAAGAGCGGTATGTGATTATATTGCCGGAATGAGCGATACTTATGCCTTAAAAGAATACTGCAGATTGTTTATTCCTAAATTTTCAGATTTTTAATTTTTTGGAAAGGAGTTGTGGATTTGCCTGTAAACGAGTCTTTTCTGCAGGAGCTGAAATATAAAACCGATATTACGGATATTGTTTCAACATATGTAAACCTTAAAAAAAGAGGTTCAACATTGGTTGGGCTCTGTCCGTTCCATAATGAGAAAACTCCTTCCTTTACGGTTTATCCCGAAACCCAGTCGTTTTACTGTTTTGGCTGCGGCGCAGGGGGCGATGCGGTTACCTTTATAAAAAAAATTGAAAATCTTGATTATATAGACGCGGTAAAAATGCTGGCCCAGCGTGCCGGGCTTCAGATGCCGGCTGATGGTTTTGATGACAGCATTTCCAGACGACGCCGCAGGATCTATGAGGCAAACAGAGCAGCGGCAAAGTATTTTTATTCCGTATTGATGAGCGAAGAAGGCAGCGCCGCGCTTGAATACTACAGAAACAGAAAATTCACGCTTCACACAATAAAAAAATTCGGGCTTGGCTATGCTCCGGATAAATGGGACGGTCTGCTGAAGGCTTTAAGATCCCAGGGATTTTCAGTCAATGAACTGTACGAAGCGGGCCTTGTAAGAAAAGGCCAGAAGAATAATTATTATGATTATTTCAGAAACCGTGTCATGACGCCTATAATTGATGTGAGGGGCAATGTTGTGGCCTTTGGCGGACGCGTGCTTGATGACAGTAAGCCGAAATATATAAACACCAACGAGACCTTGGCCTATAAGAAGACCAATGAAGTATTCGGCCTTAATTTTGCCAAGGACAGCGGTAAGAGCGAGATCATTCTTTGCGAAGGCTACATGGATGTTATTGCAATGAATCAGGCCGGATTCACCAATTGTGTGGCCGGATGCGGAACAGCTCTTACAAATGAACAGGTACACCTTATAAGCCGATATGCAAGCGAAGTTATCCTGGCTTATGATAATGACGATGCGGGAAGAAAAGCATTGGATAAGGCGGTGGGCCTTTTCAGAAATACGGATATGAAAATAAGGATACCTGCGTTTGAATACGGAAAAGATCCCGATGAAATCATAAAAAACGTAGGCGTTGAAAAGTTCGGCGCAATGATAGATAAAGCGATGAACGAAACAGAATATAATATTTTACGTCAGCGCAGCAAATATAATATTGCAACGACTCAGGGCAAAATAGATTTTTCTTCAGCTGTAGTACCTGTACTTGCGCAGGCGGATCCGGTTGAGCGCGATCTGTATATGAGCAGGATCGCCGAGGAGATCGGCGTTGATAAAAGTTCCATAGAAGCTCAGTTAAATAAGTATATGCGCTCTGACAGAAGACGGCAGAGAAGAAAGGAACTGAATGCCCCTGTTGTTAATACGATCAGGGAAAATCAAAAGCTCAGCCGCGATATGGGTGAAACCTCCAAAATGATAAAAGCCGTTGACAGATTGCTTTATCTTCTGATAAAATATCCGGACTGTGTCAAACTTGTTTCTGATTTTGGCTCGGATGAGCTGCCGGCAGGCTTTTTCAGAAAAGTATACGGAAAGGTGTTAGAGAATATTGCAAACGGTTATGATAATGATTTAATGAATTTTTCCGCTGTGCTCTCTTCTGAAGAGCTTGGCAGACTTTCAGGAATCATCGCGCGCGGAAAACCGAGTGATAATCCTAAGGCTGAATTTACTGACTGTATGAGTTTAATTAGGGAAGAAAACTCAAAAAAGAATAAAAAATCGGCCGCAGATATGACTGACGATGAATTCAGAAAGCTTTTTAATACATAATTAAGAGGAGAAAGATTATGGATAACAAAAATAAAAATAATACCCCTCAGGTTAATGACGACAAAAAAACAGCTGCATTCAAAAAGCTGGTCGAAAAAGGAAAGAGTGTTGGTCACCTTACTGCTCAGGAGATAGACACCTTAATCGTAGATCTTGATCTTGATGTGGACGAGCTCGAAAAACTGAATGATATGATCGACAGCGCCAATATCAATATTATTGACGATTTTTCTTCGGAAGCGCTTGACGGTATCCCGCTTGAAGTTGATCTTCCGAAAGAGACTGATGCGGCGGATACCGTCGCCACTAACGATAATGCTGCAATGGATGATCCGGTTAAGGTATATCTTAAAGAGATCGGACGTGTGCCGCTTCTTACTCCCGAGGAGGAGATCGAATATGCAATGAGGATTGCTGATGATGACCCGGTAGCCAAAAAACGCCTGGCAGAGGCAAACCTGCGCCTTGTTGTCAGTATTGCAAAAAGATATGTAGGCAGGGGAATGCAGTTTCTAGATCTGATTCAGGAAGGCAACATGGGGCTTATAAAGGCCGTTGATAAGTTTGACTATACAAAAGGCTTTAAATTCTCCACCTATGCAACGTGGTGGATCAGACAGGCTATTACAAGGGCAATTGCCGATCAGGCAAGAACGATAAGGATCCCTGTTCATATGGTAGAAACGATAAATAAAGTAAAAAAAGCAAACAGTCAGCTTCTTCACCAAAACGGAAAAGAGCCGTCGCCAGAGGAGATTGCTGATTTTCTTGATATGCCGCCTGAAAAGGTAAGGGAGATCCTGCGTGTCTCACAGGAACCTGTTTCACTTGAAACACCTATCGGTGAAGAAGAGGATTCACATCTTGGTGATTTTATTCCTGATGATGATGCGCTCGCTCCTGCGGACGCTGCTTCCATGAGTCTGCTTAAAGAACAGCTTGACGAAGTCCTTAAGACCTTGACGCCCCGTGAAGCAAAGGTTCTTTCGCTAAGATTCGGTCTTAAGGATGGAAACCCTAAAACGCTGGAAGAAGTAGGCAAGGAATTCAACGTTACAAGAGAACGTATCCGCCAGATCGAGGCAAAGGCGCTCAGAAAACTCCGCCACCCGAGCCGAAGTAAAAAACTTAAGGACTTTTTGGATTGATGATCAGTAAAGAGCAGATAAACAGAATCAATGAACTGGCCCGGAAATCAAAGGAAAGCGGGCTTTCCGATGAAGAAAAGAAAGAACAGGCAGGGCTCAGAAAGCTTTATATAGACAGCATTAAAGAAAGCCTTACCTCTCAGCTTGACAACACTTATATTGTTGATGAGCACGGGAATAAAAGAAAGGTAAAAAGAAAAAATCAATGGGAAAACTAATCGTTATTGAGGGCCTTGACGGAAGCGGTAAATCTACGCAGACACAAATGCTTGTTGACTATCTGAAAAAAGAAGATATCAACTTCAGAAAGATCAAGCTTCCCGATTATGACAGCCCTTCAAGCACGCTTGTAAAAATGTATCTTTCCGGAGATTTTGGAAAAGATGCCGATACTGTTAATGCATTTGCAGCAAGCGCGTTTTATGCTGTGGACAGATATGCTTCTTTTAATCTTGACTGGAAAAAAGATTATGACAGCGGCACGCTTATCGTCGCAGACAGATATGCTACATCTAATTCTATTTATCAGATGGAAAAGATCGACAGAAGCGAATGGGATGCATACCTTGCGTGGAGCGCGGATTTTGAATACGCAAAACTTGCTATTCCCAAACCGGATCTCATCATTTATCTTGATATGCCGGTGGAAATTTCACAAAAATTATTGTCAGAGCGTTACGGCGGAGATGAATCTGAAAAAGATGTTCATGAAAATAACGTTGAATTTCTTCAGAACTGCCGAAGCGCAGCTCTTTATGCTGCCTCAAAAGAAAACTGGAAGATCATTCCGTGTTCTGACTCAAATGAGCCATATCCTGTCGAATATATCCACAGTAAAATATTAGAATGGATCAAAGAGGTTTTATGCTGAATTTCAGAACACCACAATTAAACGATAAAGACTGGATTTCCCGGTGCTTTTCATACGCGCACAGTATGAACTGCGAATACACTTTCGGTAATATTTTTCTCTGGCGCGCATCTTATAAATCGCTTGTAGCGCGTTATGACGATTTTATAATATGCCGCTGGGGCAATAATGAAAACTTTCAGTATTCTCTTCCGATAGGCGAAGGCAGTTTCAGGGATGCGGTTTTGGCTATAATAAACGATGCTGCCGCACTTGGAATAAGACCTCGTATTTACGGCGTTACGGAAAGTTATAAAGCTGTTCTGGACTCTGATTTCCCCGGGAAATTTTCGTATGAATATGATGACGGCAATAATGATTATATCTATATGGTTTCTGATCTGGCGTCGCTTACAGGAAAAAAGTATCACTCAAAACGCAACCATATATCTAATTTTATAAAGAATTTTCCTGACTGGAGTTATAAAGAAATTGATCGGGAAAACATTTCAGAATGTATTGATCTGCACACAAGCTGGATCCGGAACAGGAATGACGCAGACAGCGATACGGATTATTCCCTTGAGTTTGAGGCTGTTCTTGCCGGCTTTGAGCACTATTCAGATCTTGGGTTTAAAGGCGGACTGATAAGGGTAAATAACAGGCCGATCGCATATACCTACGGAGAGCGGATGAACGAGCATTGCTTTGTAACTCATTTTGAAAAGGCTCCGGCGGATATTCAGGGAGCTTATGCAATGATCAACAGGGAGTTTGCCAAACGCCTTGCTGAGGACGGATATATATATGTAAACAGGGAAGAGGATCTTGGATTGCCTGGTCTAAGAAAGGCTAAGCAGTCTTACAGACCTGCAATATGGCTGAAAAAAGAAACGGCGGTGTATCATGGCTGATAAGATTGCTGTTACAGACGATTCTTCCCGGATCACTGCCCTTTGGAAGGAAGTTTTTGGGGATACAGAAGAAGATATTACTTTTTTTCTTGAAAACTGCAGGCATAAATTGTGCCTTGGGTATTTTAAGGACGATGCTTTGGTATCGATGCTTTTTCTCGTTGACTGTTTTTATTGTAACAGAAAAGGCGCGTATTTGTATGCAGTGTGCACAAAAAGTGAATTCAGGGGAAGAGGTTTTGTTTCAAGGCTGATATTTGAGGCAAAAAAACTTGATTACGAGTTTTTGTGGCTCATTCCGGCTAAGGACAGTCTGTTTGAATTTTATAGGCGCTTCGGATTTGAAACAAAGTTGTTTTCGGACGGAAAATATACAAATAAAGTTAAGTTTGATGAGAGCGAAGAGATATGCGAGTACCTTTATGAAGGCAGCGATTATCAATATCCTTCCGGTATGATCTGTTCGCGCTGTAAGTTGCCTGTTGGCGGTACAGGTTTTAAAGCATAGGAGTGATTTTTATGGTATACGTTTTTCTTGCAGATGGATTTGAGATCATCGAGGCTCTTTCTCCGGTAGATATGCTGCGCAGAGCCGGTGTAGAGGTTAAAACGATAGGGATTACAGGCCCAGTGGTGGAATCTTCATGTAAAGTTAAAGTCACGGCAGATATTATGCCCGGGGAGGCAGATATTGAGGCTTCAGAAGCCGTTATTATTCCGGGAGGAATGCCCGGTGTAACAAATCTTGAAAAGAGCGATTTTGTAAAAAACAGCCTGCTTAATGCTGCCGGGATGGGCAAATTGGTGTGCGCCATTTGTGCCGGACCTTCCCTGCTTGGAAAACTGGGATTGCTTAAAGGAAGAAGGGCAATTGCTTACCCCGGTTTTGAGCAGTATCTTGAAGGTGCGGCTGTTTCTTCTGATTATGTTGTTAGAGACGGTAATTTTATCACGGCAAGAGGTGCCGGTGTTTCTGTAGATTTCGGATTGGAAATTGTTTCCGCGTTAAAAGGCGAAGACGCCGCAGATCAAGTGAGGAAGTCCATCCAGTGCAGATAAAAAACGAATTGCGTTTACGGCTAAAGCAAAAAAGAGCAAATATTTTAAATAAATCTGAAAAAGATCGTCTTATCTGTGCCAATTTTTTAAACAGCAGTATATACGCATCTGCAGATGAGATATTGTGTTATTGCAGCTACGGCAGTGAAGTGGATACGTCTGCAGTTATTTGCCAAGCCATTCATGACGAAAAAAAACTTTATTTGCCGAAATGCTTGGATAAAAACGGCAAAATGACCTTTTATCTTGTAAAAGATGTGACAGCACTTAAAAAAGGTGCTTTCGGAATCATGGAGCCGGATATTTCTGTTTGCAAACCGTTTAAGAATTCTAAAAACGCTGTATGTGTTGTTCCCGGTCTGTCTTTTGATCCAAAGGGCTATCGGCTCGGCTATGGAAAAGGTTATTATGACAGATTTTTAGAAAAATTTACAATTACAAGTGTGGGTTTGTGCTATAATGAATTAATCAGCGAATCACTTCCGGCGGAAAGCCATGATTTGCCGGTGGATTACATAATTACAGAAGAAAAAATGATCAGTGTGTAAAGGAGGTATTTTATGGCAGATGATTTTAAGCTGGACGAGACTGGAATCAATCTTTCAGAAACAGATTCCCGCGGTGAAAATAAGGATGTTTATTTTACAAATCAGGATTATTCCGGAATAAAAACCGCAAAAAAAACTGCGAAAGGCAATGCGGATAAAAACGGCAGGAAAAACAAGGGCAAAAAAAGCGGTGTAGCTTCAACATACTGGTTTTTTATAATCGTTATTGCTGTTTCTATGCTTATTTCCGTTTACGCGATTTTCTGTATAAATGACATTTTTGGAATGACGAAATCCAAATCCTCTGTCACGATCAATTATGCACAGGATATTGAATCACCGTCGGATGCGGTCGATCTTCTGGCAGATTATGATCTGATCACATGCAAAAACTTTTGCAAGTTTTATATAAAATTTGCATCTGTAGTTGTAGGCGATTATGATGTGACCGGGCCTTTTAAGGCAGGCGTTTATTATTTAAACGGGCAGATGGGACTGGAAGGAATGCTTATCAACATGATGGGTGAAGCCGATACTTCCGAAACCGTCAGGCTTATGTTCCCGGAAGGCTATACCGTGCCTGAGATCGTGGATCTTCTCGTTGAAAACGAAGTTTGCGACAGGGCTTCTTTGCTTTCAGTAATTGAATCCACTGATTTCAGTTATTCACTTGTTTCGGATCTTCAGTCTAAGGAGACTGTTCCGTACAGGCTTGAAGGTTACCTTTTTCCCGAGACTTATGATTTCTATATAGGCCAGAGTGCGTCAAGCGTTATGGAAACCTTCCTGAGCCATTTTGAAGAGGTCATTACCGAGGAACACAGAACGAAGGCTCAGGAAATGGGTTATACCATGCATGAGGTCATCACGATTGCTTCGATCGTTCAGGCTGAAGCCGGAGCGGAGGATCAGATGAAGACGATAGCCGCTATTATTGAAAACAGACTTGCCGATACAACCAATTTTCCGTCTCTTGGCTGTCAGTCAACTTCAGATTATATTAATAATACTGTTGCTCCGGCGCTTTCTTCAACCTCTGCCCATACGGCGGATTACTATTTGCAGTATTATAATACAAATTCTGATTCAACTGTAGTTGGCTTGCCGGAAGGTCCTATTTGTAATCCTGGTCTTGCAGCTATAGAGGCTGTTTTGGAACCTGCTGATACTGACGCTTACTTTTTCTTCCATGATATGGACGGTACTTTGTATACAGCTGAAACATATTCCGAATTCAGAACACTGATCCAGAGATATGCGCCGTATTTGAGCTATTGATGCGGGGAACGAATATGCAGAATATAGAACTTCTTTCACCGGCAGGTGATTTCGAGCGCTTAAAACTCGCAGTTAAATTCGGCGCAGATGCGGTGTATATCGGCGGAACTAAATTCGGAATGCGTTCGAATCCGTCCAATTTTGACGGCAGCGAATTAAAAGAAGCAGTTGGGCTTGTTCATAAAAACGGTAAAAAACTGTATTTGACCTGCAATACTTTGCCAAGAAATGATGAAATACCCGAACTGCCTGATTTTTTGAGTTTTGCTCAGGATGTTGGTGTAGACGCTTTTATTATTGCGGATATGGGCGTTTTACAGATGGCAAAAAAATATGCGCCGGATGTGGAGATCCATGTATCCACTCAAGCCGGGATTGTGAATTATGCAGCAGCAAACGCCTATTATGAAATGGGCGCGTCAAGAGTTGTAACTGCGCGCGAGCTTTCACTTGATGAAATAAGAATCATACGGGACAAGTGCCCGCCGGAACTTGAGATCGAGGCTTTTGTTCACGGCGCAATGTGTATGAGTTTCAGCGGCAGATGTATTCTTTCGGATTATTTGACGGGAAGAGACGCTAACAGGGGAGACTGTGCTCAGCCGTGCCGCTGGAAGTACCACTTGATGGAAGAAAAGCGCCCCGGAGAATATTTTCCTGTGAATCAGGAGAAAGACGGCACTTATATTTTTAATTCACGCGATTTATGCATGATAGAACATATACCGGAACTTGCTGCTTCCGGAATCAATTCCTTTAAAATTGAAGGCAGGGCCAAGAGCGAATACTACACTGCGGCCGTTACACACGCATACAGGGCTGCTATAGATGAATACTTGATAAATCCTTCGCCGGATTTCAGACCTTCTCAGTGGATACTGGATGAAATGAACAGAATGAGCCACAGAGAGTATACCACCGGTTTTTATTTCGGGCCTATCAAAAATGGGCAGGTCACGGATTACGGCGGATATGTGCGTTCTTGGGAAGTCTGTGCACTATTAAAAAATATAAACGGCAGCAGAATTACGGTTGACCAGAGAAACAGGTTTTATGAAGGTGAAGAACTGGAAGTTTTGGAGCCTTATAAAAAACCGTATAACATTGTGGTTTCAAACCTATATTGTGAAACGGACAGTGAAAAAACTTCTGTTGCAAATAAGGCGACTTCTGTTTATTCTTTTGACTGTGATAAACCGGTGTCTGCTGATGCGATTTTCAGAAGAAAAAGTGATTAATTTTTAACGTCTCCGCGAATAATATCACGGGGGCGTTTTTTATGGGCAAAAGAATAATCAGCATTGCAGCGGTGATCTCAATCCTTTTTGCCGGTGCTTTGGGAAGAGTTGGCTATATTTCACTCAGCGGAGATTACACAGTGTCTTCCGGATATAACAGCTACACACTCACCATTACTTCGGAAAAACAAACCCTCTATGACAGAAATATGCAGAAAATGAATAATAATGAAAACGCCCTGGTTGCCGTGATTAGGCCAAATGAAAATTGCCTGTCCGAATTAAAACTCCTCTTTACACAAAGTGAAATTGAAGAGATCGTGGAAGAGCTATCCCAGGGTTATCCGGTAGTGCGCCCGGTAGACAGCTATGCAGCCTGTAAATATATAAAAATATATGAAGTGAAGGATACACAGTCTACGGCTCTTTTAAAATTTATACAAAAGCAATACGGTGAAACAGTCTATGAAAAAAATATAAATTTTGGAATAGACGCGATGGGCAGACTGCTTGAGGGCGATGAAGGTGAAATTACAGAGGAAATGAATACAGAAGTTCCGGCAGGTGTAGTTTTGACCATCAATAATGAAATTCAAAAGGCGGTTGAAGAGTCTGCAAAATATATGCGTAAAGGCGCTGTCGTTGTAATGGACGCAGATACGGCAGAGGTGCTTGCAATGTATTCAACACCTGATGATAATATGTTCAGGCCGGTCATGGCATACACGGTCGGTTCGGTTTTTAAGCTTATAGTTGCGGCGTGTGCGCTGGAAAACGGAGTGGAACTCGACTTTAAATGTACAGGAAGCGTAACAGTAGGCGACACTGAGTTTTCCTGCCAAAAAAACAAGGCGCACGGCAACGAAAACATCAGATCTGCGCTTGCCAACTCGTGCAACTGCTTTTTTGTTGAGCTAGCGCTAAAGCTCGGACCGGAAAAACTTCATAAAACGGCAGAAGCATTCGAATTTGGCGGAAATACGGAGATCATGCCCGGAAATGTTGTATCAGACGGTAATCTGCCAAGTGAAAATACTTTACAGACTTCAAAGGGTCAGCTTTCGCTGCTTGGGTTTGGCCAGGGGCTGTTAACCTCAACACCCTTGCAGTTTTGCACAGCGTTGTGCGCACTGTCAGGCAAAGGGGTTTATGCAGAGCCGCGCCTGATATCGGCAATAGTCGACAGCAGCGGAAACCTGGATAAGCTGGCATATAATCCCTCAAGCCGGGTTATCAGTGAAAAAACCGCCGCGACGCTCAGAAACTATATGCGGTACGTGGTTACGAACGGTACCGGATCCGCAGCAGATTATAATGATCTTTCAGGGGGCAAGACCTCCACGGCTCAGAGCGGTATTTATAATAACGGCAGGGAAGTGCTCAACACATGGTTTGCAGGAATTTACCCTTATAATGATCCGAAATATTGTATTGTTGTCATGACAGAGGACGGCAAAAGCGGATCGTCTGATTGCTGTCCAATTTTTCGTACTATTGTTGAAAAAATAGTCTGAGTATGATATAATGGTTTTGTTCCATCAAATTTATTGTGGGGTGTGAATATGCAGTCAACAAAAATTAAAACACTGCTGATCTATAAATATCTTCGTAAATACTCGGATGAAGATAATCCGCTTTCATCCAATCAGCTTATTGACCTGCTGAATAAAGACGGCGTTCAGTGTGAACGAAAAAGTATTTATGCTGACGTTAAGGCACTGAATGAATGCGGATTTACTGTAAATTCGGTTCTTTCACCTAAAAGAGGTTTCTATCTTGCATCGCGTGAGTTTGAAACGCCCGAGATACGTCTTTTGATCGATGCGGTAACGTCTGCAGGCTTTATCACGCCCAAAAAGACGCGTTCGCTGACTTCTAAGCTAAGAGGTCTGCTTTCGGTCAATCAGGCTGATTCGCTCTCCTCGCAGGTCTATAGAGAAGGTGTTAATAAATGTGATAACGAGGAGATATATTACATAATCGATATGCTGGATGACGCGATCTCAAACCGGAAAAAAGTCAGCTTCAGATACAGCACCCGTAAAATAGATAAAGAAAATAAAAAAAGCTACACAACAAAATCGTTTGTTGTTTCGCCCTATGCGCTTATATGGAAAGATGACAGGTATTATTTGGTGTGCAACAAAAGCAGTCATGATAATTTGATGAATCTAAGGCTTGACAGGATCAGAAATATTAATGTGCTTGATGAAGACGCTAGGCCTGTATCCGAATGTAGTGAGTATAATGAATCGCTTGATCCGGCCGATTACTCCTCGAAAATGTTTAATATGTTCAGCGGAAAAGTGGAGACAGTTACCCTGAGATGTCATCTTGATCTCAGAGAGCAGATATTAGACAGATTCGGACCGCGCATACCGCTTACTGCTGTAGATATACAGCATTTCGAAACGAACGTGGAAGCGGCAGTAAGCGATGGATTTGTTTCCTGGATCATGCAGTTTGGTAATATGATAAAGGTAATCAGTCCGGTATATCTTGCCGAAATGGTGCGTGATAAAGCACAAAAGATTACAGAAATTTATAATAAATAGAGAATGGGCAGAGGAAAGGTTCCTCTGCCCATTTTTTGCGTCCTAGAATTCACTATACGGATCGATTACTTCGCCACCTTCGTTTAAACCTGACGTAACAATAGGGTTTTCTAAGGTAAACTTTGTTATCTCCGCAGAAGGAGACTCATAAAATTTCTTCATTTATAAACTCCTCCCTTTATCGGCTAACACAAATGTTGCCGTAGTCTATCGTCTGAATTTCTGTGTCTTCACTAACGTTGCCTTCGGTCACATTTGTCTTGTAGCTGTACTTCACATAAGCTCTGGTATAGATCTTCAAATCTCTTGAATTGTTTATACCAAGATAATACTGCATCGTATTCAGCTGATTCTTGGCCGTGTTCTTGTTAACTCCCGGAGCACCGATCACAAACTGGTTAGAATCATTACCGATATCTTCGCTTATGGTGTAGATCGTACCCACCTCAGTAACTTCAGCACCTTCCGGAATATTGGCCGTTGAAGCGCTGTATGTAAAGAACTGGTTGCTGTCATTGACATCCTGCAATGAATATACAAACGGAAGTCTTAATGAAAGTTTTCTGACAAGTTCTTTATCCTCAATCGCATTATCGTTGATCGTGAATGCGCCGTCATCACTTTCATAAATTGAATAGAAATTAATGTTTCCGCAGGCGTAGAATGAATATTCTTCACTGCCGTAAGAAACTGCATAATAGTTTCCGTTTATATCTGCTGCAAGTCCGATTGCGCCGTCTGCGGGTTTAACCGTTACCTGCGTATCATAATAGATATTGGCACCGTTTTCCAAGGTGACCGCTGCATTGTCAACCGTTATTGTATATGAATCGGAAGCAACCGCAAATACGGGCTTCAAGGTTACGACGCTGGTAGTGTAATCTGAAAGATCAACGGTTCCGTTTTCGTGCGCCGTGCCGTTAACGAGCCATCCGGAGAACCTGTAGAAAGGTGCGTC
Organism: uncultured Clostridium sp.; assembly: GCA_958422185.1. Taxonomy (GTDB): domain Bacteria; phylum Bacillota; class Clostridia; order Oscillospirales; family Acutalibacteraceae; genus Eubacterium_R. The sequence goes on along the minus strand of CATZNW010000004.1, from coordinate 54,808 downwards.
CGGCATGGATACGGGACTGTTTTCAGCAATTGTATACTGATTATCAGCCAGTGTAATCGCTGTATCCGCTGCAACGTTGTACTCCTGAACGATATGGCCGTACTGATTAAGGACTCTAAGAGTCACCTGATTTTCTATCGGCTCTTCAGAGCAATATACAGTTATTGTAACAGGCGTAGTGATCTTTGCATTGTAACTTTGCGCTGACGGAACAGTAAATGTTTCGCCGCTTTCATTTTCTCGGATTACCCACTTATACGCAGTATAGCCGTCCGGTGTTTCAGCACGATAATTATCGCCGTAGTTGATAGATTTCTTCTCTATCTCGTTTACTGAGCCGCTGTCACCAAGAACGTAATTAAATGTAACTTCAACCTGTCTGCGTACACTGATGTTTTCAGTATTATCCAATTTGAGGTTTTGAAGAATGTTTCTGGTGATGCCGTCCAGAACGTTTTGATCGGAAGTGTCTTTCCAGACTCGGCCTTCTGCAGATACATATGCTTTTTCTCCTGATCCGGAAGAGTAGGGCAGTGTGGTGCAGGTTATAGAGCTGACACCTTCAAGTCCGCTTGCATAAGTTACGCTGGAATCCTGTATTCCTTGATTTCTTATGATGCTGTAAACAGATGATTCGAGCGTCCCGATATATGCGTCAGTAAACGCAGCAATATCCTGATACTTTAGAAGATCCGTTGTAGCATTGTATGCAGTGTAGTCCACTACCGGCAAGGTGCCGGCATTGGCAGTTTCCAGATCTGAAGAAGCGGTATTGATCTCTATTTGTTTTGAGGAAAGTATTCTTGTCGAAACACTTTCAGCATAATAACGATAGTTACGAACATTGATGTAGCTGCCGTTATAATAAATGTAGTCGCCTTCCTCAAGATAATTCTCTGAATAGGAGCCGTCTTCATTTCTGTCGTAATAAGTGCCTATATAAGCGTAGTAATCAGTATCCTGGGTATTGTTTGTAACGACCCTGCCGTTCTTATCGAAAGCAATATACGGCCCGTATTCACCCTGTGACGGGTCCGTGGGCTGGTAAGATACATAATACATCGGGATATTGTTTTTATATTCATCCGTATTGCTGGAGATAGTCTTTGCAGCAGCATAAGCCGTTTTGAACGGTTCATAGGTTGAATAAGTATAAATCTGATTATCTAAATTTGTTCCGTTATTGGTATTGTTTTTAACAGTATATTCGGTTCCTTCAGCAACCTTTGAATCTACCGGTTCATAATCCGCTTTTCTTACAAGTGTTGCATAAGCATCATCAATGTTATTGGTAAGTCTTTCTATAACGTTTTCATCCGTTACGAATGGCTGATCCTCACCGTAAGGATAAAGCGAGTTAAAGTGCTCTACAACCGCGTTATATGCATTATCGAACGCCTGCCAAGAAGAGGTGGTGCAAAGATCTTTCTCACCTTCAACCAACGCTGTATACTCATCGGTATATTCATCTCTCTTTGAAATAAGCGGCTGATAATCGGCAATACCGGTAAGATCTGTAGTATCAACGGCTTCGAGCCTGCTGACAGCTGCGGAGAGCTTATTGACGAAAGTTTCAACATTACTGTTGTTTACGCCGCCGTTTTCATTGTTGACGTCAAACTGATAATTCATTTCGGTAAGCGCGTCATAAGCTCCAAGAAGCTCTTTTGCTGTATCCGGTCTGTAATTCGTGATGTTCTGAAGATAAGCGATCCTTTCTTCGTTGTTGAACAGTGCATTTTCAACCGGAACATAATTTATAATGTATATTGGTGCGTCAAAAACAATATCATGGTTAACAAATCCGCGTCCAATACTGGTCCAATAGTTCTTTGTATTATAATGCGGATTTATGGTTGTAAGATAGTTTGTAGGCGCATTTGAAACATTATAAACTAGGTAATTAGAGCCCAGCACCCAGTTACCGCTTGAACACGGAACAACAACGTTGCTATCTTCACCGCTCGAATTCAATAATTCGTCATTATAATTTTCATAATACCATCCTGAGTTGGTCTGATTTCCGTTTGCTACCGTTGCATTTGTGTTAAAATGCCAATTTGTTGCAAGAGAAAGATTATCTCCCTGCGTAAGATAAATGCTGGCACCGTATATAGAAGTAGACCAGTCAGCATTTCTGTAGATTCCGGCATTAATTGGAGCGGTCATCTCACTGCCGTCATAAAGCCATACAAAGGAGCCGCTCGCAATACCAGCATTATAATTGTCTTCTGTACCTGGCATTTGAGAAAGCGAATCAAGGTTAACTTTTGACAGCATATTTTGAGTGTACTGTGCCCCGATCTGGGTGTTATTTGTTGTACTCCAGCCTTCGATAGTGGCCGGCCCGCTGTATGAATTCATAGCGTTAAGTGCTTCATTCATCTGTGTAAACAGTTCGGTAACTTCTTCGGCCTTCATTTCAATTGTGCCGTTGTTGATAGACCACTGATATCTTTTTGCTTTATCATAGATCTCATAAGCAGTTGCCATATTTGTATAGATATTATCACTGCTTATTGTTGCCATTCTGTTTTCAAACAGCTTCATCGTTTCTCCAAGAAGAGAATCAGCGCTGTCAAGCGAATCTTTGCTGAATATATCGCTTGCTGAGTAAATACCGTTGTAAATTGCGAATGAGTCCAAATATCCTTCCGTAGCGTTAGCATAGGAACCGGCTGTTTTGCCGTATGAAATAGAATTTGCCTGAGAAAGATATTCGTGTATCGAAGCTCCTGCGGTTAAATTTGAATCAGATGCTGTATAAGTGTTGAATTTACCTACGTTTGCACCATTAATATAGGTATAAATAATATCATAATCTGCTGAAGGTTCAACCTGAACAACAATGTGATTCCATGAATCGGCGGTCAGCTGGTTGCTTCCAAAAGCATCAGTTATATTAATGGATGAACCGTTCCAGTTGAAATGGAGCTCACCGTTTTCAAGAAGCTCAAAATACGCGTTTGATGAAGTGCCAACAGTAAATATATTTTCCCCGGAAATGCCAGATCCCGGATTATAGAACATACTGATTGTGAACCCGCTGTTTTCGTTACCACCACTATACGCGTACTGAGATTCTACACCTGCACCTGAAGCAGCGCCTAAACTCAGAACGTCTCCGTGTATTGTAAGCGGGTCCTCAACAGTCTGGTCGTACCTGTAATATGTTACAGATCCGTCTTCGCTTGTTGTATCTTCAAACGGATCAAAATAAACGCGCTGGGAGGAATCTGCCGGAGTATCCGTCGTTCCCTGATCAAGAGTGTCAAGAGAACTCTGAATATCAGAAGCGGAAAGTGCTCTGTTATAGATTCTGAAATCTGAGATATAACCGTCAAGCATATTATCCGCTGCGTAAGAAGAGATACCGAAATAAAGATTTGCCGACACCATTCTGTTAAACCACTCTTCGTTTATGGTATTGAGTTCACTTGGCGTACCCTGAGTGGTTATTGAAGCCATATCCTTTGAATATATTGTTCTCAGAAGCTGACCGTCAATAAAGAAATGGAAATATGAATCGGTAATTGTCATCGTGTAAAGATGCCATGCATTTATATAGCCGTTTCCTTCATATCCTTCAAGCAAAGTTGTTGAGCCGTTGTTGTTTACACCAAACTCCATTTTTGAGTCAGTATAGGCATAGGACGTATTATTTTGGCTGATTGCGCCATCCCAAACAACAGAGCCTTCATCAGCAGTTGACCAGTCAAAATAGCGACCTGCGTTTGCTGATAATCCGTAGCCGTACCATGAAAATGTAACGCCCGTTTTATAGTCAAGACCGGCAAGGAGTTCTGAAGTGTTATCCAGAAAAGCATAGGAACCGGCTTTATTGCCTGATGCATTGTCAGAGGCGGTAGACTGAAACCGAGCAGCTACTTTTCCGTAATAATCACTGACCATCTGAACGCCGGAATTGGTCAGGGTATTGCTGCCGTTAACAGAAGCTGCATCATATGTTGGATCTGAATTCGTAAAATAACGTCCTACAAGCGTATCGTTTACGTTTTCACCGGTTTTGATTGCCGTTGAATCATATGTTTCCTTACCGTATTTATCGGCAAGTGCGTTATAGTCATCATCGGTAATATAGGCAACAGAACCGTGACGCGTTCTTAAGTGGCTTATATTGCTGTTTGTGATTCTTCCGCTGTCCAGGTGTTCAATATCTGTCCCTCCGAATACAGCAAATCTCGGATTGCCGTATGTGTCAGCAAGGAAAACATATGAATCATCAGAAAGCAGTTTGTAGATCTGCGGACCTTCCAGAGCACTCAGGTCGGAATCATAAAAATGATTTGTACCGGAGTAAGGTCCGTTTACATTAGGCGAGGTAGCATAATAGATCTGATCCTCATTATCATTTTTATAGAAGAGATAAAACAGATTTGAGGATTCATCATATGTTATGTCACCGTCTATAGTGTCATATGTGGAAGACATGGATGTGTTTGCGATTAAAAGCTGAGGCTGTGTAAGAAACGTTTTGAAATCCTCAGTATACATGTAGTACAGCGAGGTTGAAGCGGTATCAGACATTTTGTTTGACCAATACAGCATATATGCACCGTTCTCACCGTATGTAGGATCCCAGATAGCCTGCGGCGCCCATGCTCGCGTAACGCTGTTTGAATCTGATACAAAAACATCTTCCATATCAATATTCCACAGTTCTGCGTTTTCCAGATCCGCAAGGTCTTCAACGTGCCACACGAGCAGCTTGCTGTTATTCGCCCAGTTCGTGCCGTTCTGCGTATCAAGGTCTGTGGCAAGAATATAATACGAGCCGTCTTCACCTCTGAGAATATACGGATCTCTTGCATGACCTGAAGAAGCAATACCGGAACCGCCCGCAGGAATGCCGTTTCCCTGAGGGTACGAAGCGGAAGCAGTCTGGTTCTCAAAAATAGGTCTGTTGCCGTTAAGTGCCTCAAAATTAAGACCGTCATCAGATACGGCTAAATGGATCTGTTCATCATCAGCCGAGTTACCGGTAAAATATGCAAACAGATATTTTGTAAGTCCGCTTGCGGTCTCGGAAGAGGATTTGTCTTCGGTACCGCGGTAAAATGTTATGGACTTGTAATTCATATCCTGGCTGAAATAAGAACTGTCATCGTCACCCATAATAATGCTAACAATCTCAGAAGTGTTTATTGCATGTTCAGCACTGAACAGATTCTGAACGGTTTTGCCGTTTGTGTCCGTAATATAAGCGTGAAAATACCCGTCACTGTAGGTAAGAATATAGTGATAATCTTGGCCGACGGTAAGGATACCGCTGTTTGATGAAAGGTTATAGCCGTCATCACCGTTGCTGTAAAGCTGAACGCCTTCACTCCATGCAGGACCGTCTCCGTCCTGAGCAAATACATATGAATTTGAATCCATTGAGGCTTCCGGCTTGCTTAACGCATTGGTTTTACCAAGCATAAAGAAACCATACCGGCTCGACATGCTAATATCATAACTGGTATGTGTAAAGAGAAGGTCTATCTTAAAGCTCTCCGCTCCGGTAATAGGCGTTACCTGATCGCCGTTGTAAGCATTCAGAAAAATGAACCCGTCATCATAATGAACGCCGTTGTAGCCGCCTTCATTTGCATGTATGCTGGATCCGTCATAGCCGTTAACGGTCCAGGACATGGTGCTGTCCGAATCGTTAAGTGCCGGAACATTATCTACATACTGGCGGAATGAACTGCCGACATCGTCAGTAACTACGTTGCCGTCAGAATTTTTTCTCCACTCAGCCTGAGTAAAGTCCGAAGAGGCAACCTGAGTCCATGCTGTTCCTGCGGCAAATGCTGCGAGAGGAGCGCTGGTCGCAACCATCAAAACCGCAAGAAACAGCGAAAGCAGCCTTTTGGATAAATGTTTCTTCATTTATGTACCTCCTTATAATAACGCCAACACCAAATCAGTATGCTGAGCGCATTTCGTGAAATGGTTATTTTGTATATTTATATCAATCATCCACAAGATATAGTTATAATAGGTATATATTTAAATTATTTAATAATTTATATTTTTGCTTATTGTAAATTCTTTGTAAATCTTTTAGAAAAATATATTTAAATTTTTTGTGCATTATTTACAAATTATGGAATATTTCCCATTAATAGTTTGGATATAAATATAAAGCTTGTACTTGTTTAATAAAAAAATAAATTTTCTATTTACATTTTTTTAATAATATGCTATATTAATTAAGAATTGTGGAAAAGTGGAATATTTTGCAATGCAAGATTTTTGCATTATACAAAATAACCATTTCACGAAATGCGCTGAATCAGATGAGAGTTTTATTGTGATTCGGCAAGATCTAGGAGGTTTACATATGAAGAAACACCTTTCAAAAAGGCTTCTTTCTCTGTTCCTCGCGGTAATGATGGTTGTTACCAGCGCGCCGTTTGTTGTAAGCGCTGCCGGTAATGCCAGCTACAACGGCGACGATATCCGTTATCTGTTCGCTTATTTTACCAGTGATGATTCAGAGGAAGTAAGATTGGCCGTTTCGGAGGACGGATTTGATTTTGAAGCCTTAAACGGAAACAATCCTATTTTGGACAGTGTGAATGTTTCAGCCGTTTATCCTGATTATAATGTAGAGGAAAATCCCGGTATTCCGGCTTCAGGCAAGGCAAGGGACCCGTATATCATTGCCGAGCAGGCTGTTGACAGCACTATTCCGGAAAAAGACGGAAAGGGCTACTATGTGCTTGCTACCGATCTTGAAGCTCGTCCTCAGGGTTATCGTAATTCAAAATTGCTGGTTTGGCATATTAATGATTTAAGCAAAGCGGATCAGGTTCAGCCTTGGAACATTGAAACTGCCGCTTGGTTCAATAATTATGACGGCAGCGGAAACAATGAAAACGGTTATCCTGACTTCTACGCCTGGGCTCCCGGCGCGATCTGGGATTCCGAAAAAGAGATGTATCTTCTTTACTGGTCTGCCGGCAGAGCAGGTGATTCGAGAAGCAGTTTTGAAAATGATACGAACAGCAACTACCATTCGTTCGGTATCTATGGTGTATATACGCCGGATTTTAAGACCTTTTATGACGAGAATGGCTCTCAAATGACTGCGGATTCCCAGCCCATTCTTATGTTTGACCCGAAAAATTATGTTGCCATTGATGCCGAGATTGTCTACAATCCTAACGATGGCATGTATTACATGTGGCATAAGAACGAAGAGGCTTCCAACGAGCAAGAAAGAAAATATCTTTGCTACGCAAGTTCAAAGAACCTTGCCGGGCCTTATGATTATATCGCGGAGTTCAGAGACGGGGATTATCCTGATTTTATGGAAGGTCCGTTTGTATATCAGCTTTCGGATGAACGCTATATACTTATGATGGATTATTATAAAGAAGATAGTTATGCAAATGCTGAATTCTTAAGTTATGTTTCCACAGACCCTGTTAATTTTATGCATAACGATATTTCGGATATTGCAAACATCAATTACCTTAAGCCTCGTCACGGAAAGGTCTGCCAGATAACGGCAGATGAATATGAAGGCCTCGTTGAGGCTTACGGTAAGGTAACATATAGCGGTCAGAATTATTTTCCTGACAGTGAGGACAGTTCCATTAATGATGATACCCTTGTTGCGCGTTACTTTATTAATGATGATCTAAATAAAGATAATACAGGCAACGGGTATGATCTTACTTCAGCTAATCTTCAGGCCGGTTTTGACGATATAAGAACATATGCTGTATTTAACGGCGGCGGTGAATCACAAGCCGGCACGACCGGTTACGCCGAGCGTTCCCTTTCAGATATGGCAAGTAATTTTAATGACAAGGACGGCGTTACGATTAGCTTCTACGCGCGTAACAGAAGCGGAAGCGATCAGTATACTAAAAACAGGCGTTTCTTTGAATTTTCAACTTTCGGCCGCGGAGGCTGGAACAATAATAACCAAGACGGCGCATATATTAACTTCTGCGCCGATAACAGGTTCGAGTTTCAATACGGACCTATGAGCGGTAATAACAATGCTCAGTACGGCGGTTCCTCTGCCTATCCGGATTCTTGGCAGCTTTATACGATGACTATATCGGAGAGTTTCATTACAGTCAGTGTAAACGGCATTCTCCAGGAAACAATTGCTCCTGCGTACAATACGAATCTAACTGAAACTGTGTTTGACAGAATAATGAGCAGCAATCTTTTGATTGGTTGTTCTTCTTGGAACACCGACCCGACTTTTGCCGGAGATATTTATGATTTCCGTATCTACAACCGCGCGCTGAGCAACGAGGAAGTTCAGGAGTCGCTGAATGAGCTTGGCGACGCTTCCTATATTGGCGACGTACTTGAAGAAAATGATAATACAAACCGTATTTTTTATGATCCGATGGAGGACGCTACCATAGACGGCAATCAGTATACCGCTTACGGCAATACGTTTGCTGACGACGATATGGGCAATGTTATGAATTTAGGCGGTGTTGCAACGAATGCGCATTATCCGTTCAATTCAGCAGCTTCCGATAACGGATACACTCTTTCGTTCTGGTATAATCCGGGAGGGGAGCTCAGCGGTACGATACTGAATATCGGTCAGTATAACAGCAATTCAGATTCTGAAAGCAATATTGCAAACAAGAAGTATTTTGCGCTTGATGAAAGCGGCAGACTTTGGTATTGCTATAATAATGGTGATGCAAACAATCAGTCCTACGGCAATATCTATAACCTTTTCGGTTCGCAGAAGCTTGCCCTTAACACATGGCAGCACATCGTGATTCAGATTGTTCCGAACGGAAATTATGAAATACTTTATACCTATATAGACGGCGAGCTTGTCAATATGTTTGAATCCTACAAGTCTGTTGATGGTTCCGGAACAAACCGAACAATGAAGGAAGACCGCACGATCCTTGACTATTTCGCAAACGCTGCGTCTATCAACGGTACGGCCGCGTCGGATGACGAAAAGATCTCTGTAAGATACGGTGTAAACTATCATAATAATTATGGTAGCAATACAAACGGAATGATCGATGACGTAACTTTCTATGATCATTCTTATTCAGCATCCGATATTTTCAGGGAGAACTCAATCGCGCATGCAGACACCCTTATCCATTCAGCCATAGAACGCTATGAGAGCATGATGGACGCGATCAGTTATTCTGAAACGGCTGATGGCTGGAGCGGCACGATCTATACCAATATGGCGCCTGCCTATGAGGCGTATGACAAAGCTATCCGCTATCTTGACGCTACGGATGCTTTGAAGGGCGGCGTAACCTATAACGATGAAGTAAACCGGGCGAATCTTGCTGAATATTATGTAGATCTTGTTTCTGCAATGAATGATATGCAGCCTTACAGTGACCCGCAGGATATCGGCGGCATGACGCAGGAACAGTCCGGCGTTGCCACTCCCATTGATTCCGCTTATACAAACAATATGCTTTCCGCAGCGGATATTAGCAGACCGATGGAGTGGAAAGGCGGTTCTATGCGTGAGGGTGATGTCAATGGATATGATGATCAGTATGCAACTGATACTGCCGGTCAGAATATGGCAATAGCAAGCGCTTCGTTCGTTTGGATGTATACAGGCAAGAGCGGTGACACTCCGACTGCGCCGATTAATGCAGGTGTATATGCTTCTCATGAACAAACTTTCGTTGATTATTATGCACATTATATATATCCGCGAAATCCCGAACTTAGTTTGAATTCTCTTTGGAAGATGTCAGGTTCAAGTACTGTTGACTGGTACTATCCGCAGCCTTTTTCAGACAGCATTAAGGAAATGGGTGATACGTCTGAGTATGTAGTTGATACTGGTTCTGAAATATTTGAAATAGTTACCGAGGGTGACACTTTCATGATTGATGCGCATGGTTTTACCCGATGGTTCTATGGTTCAAATGTGCTTTCATTTAACGGGAATGAGGATTCCTTTAATGGCAATATATTGTTGACTATCAGTCCTGTTTATGACGGTTGTATTCAAACAAATGCCGGGAGTGAATATCATAGGTCACCAAATACAACTGATGGCTCATTCTGGCCGCAGGGCGATATATATGTTATCAATTATTCTAAGGTAAAGGATGAGCTGTTTGATTCAGACAGGATCGCCGCCCTTAAGAATATCGCTGCATACACTCCGGATTCCGTTGCTCCTATGATGAAGGCGTATGACGCGCTTACTTCAACGGAATACAGATTTAATACATCGTCTTATGACGCTGTAAGCGCGTTTGCCGATTCATTAAGCGAAAAAATTAATGATCTTACTACTGCGGTTGCGGAAAATCCGCCTGTTGAAAAGGCAGACGATACCGCTGCAAGAAATGCTATAACAGCGGAAACTCCGGATTATGAGGCTTTGGCTCCTACCAGTGAAGAATACACAAAATCATCCTGGGATTCTTATGATAATGCGTATAACGCATTAAGAAATTATTATGCTTCACTCGATCCGAAAGGTGAAGACAGATCCTATACTTCAAATCAGCAGTATATGAATAACTTTGTAAATAATCTTCAGAATTCCTCCGAGCATCTTGTAAAGAGAGCGGATTATTCAAGTGTTGTTGCTGATACGGCTGCTGATACCGAGTATACGATGAATTATAATGCCGGAAACGGCACGGATCTTGATTCGCAGAAATACACATATGGTTCGTGGTTCCCGTTTAAAATCAGTTATGAAACTGCGGAAGATTGGGCGGATAAGCCTGTTGGATATAAACAGAACACACCGAAATATGGCTTGAAATTCGATAAGTATGACGGCAGCGGTTCTGCTGCAGAGGCAAGATATCCGTATATAGCAGTAAATATTAATGATGACGGTTCCTATTCGGTTGTTAACAATCCGGATATGATAAACGATACAACGATCTATATGTATTATCAGACGCTGGGTCTTAATGGTTTCTATGAAAATCAGTATGATGAAAACGTTTCACAGTTTGAGACCGGCGAATGGATCCTGTTTGAGGGTGTTTGGATCAATCTTAACGGTTGTCGTTACGCTCCTTCTTCCGTTCCGGTCGAATCGGACGATAGTTTATCATCTTATCAGACCAGCATAAATGACGCGCATACAACGCTTGTTAATACAGAGCTTAAGGAAGTTGCTGATTATGACGCCTACAACGCTGCAACGGAGCTTCTTAAATATCAGGATGTAGGCGCGTTTACAGACGATTACCTCAATTCTGAAAACGGCGAGGAATCTGTATACGGACTTCTCAGAGACGAAGGCACTCAGGAAGCTACTGCGGTGTATACGAACGGCGCTGACGCTGACGGCTCAATCTCTGTAGATACAAAGGTCTGGTCAGAAGCAGACGGTGAAAAGGCTTACGTTAAGGATGCCGATGGAAAAGTTTGGATGAACCGCAGTGATCAGGGTCAGCTTGACGAAAGGACAGCTAAGATCCTTACCGATCTGGAATCCGTCAATACAACCGACAACGGCAACCGTACTAAATATCGTGTAACCTTCACTTATTACAGGCCGGACGGCACAGTAGTGCCTGTTTACGACGATGAATATAACTACGGTGAAATTTACGCCGCTGTTGTTCCGGATGATTTCTCTGTATACAAGTGGGTCGTTACTTCAAACGATACGACTATGGAGATTCCGGCAAAACAGTCTTACAACGCATATATCACAAGCAATGTTACAATCGTTGCTTACTGTTCTGAGGAAACAACTGAGGATCAGGCAACCGTTCAGATCGAGAACCAGTACGGAAATCTTATCCAGGAATATGTTGTGGGCAGAGATGTTCAGATAACCGTTGACAGAAACAAATATACGATTGACGGTACTGAATATCGTGTTGAAGACACGCCGTTCTATGTATTTGACGGCTGGCAGGTCAACGGTGAGAACTATAACAACGGCTCAACATTTACAGTTGGTGACGTTGCTGACGAGAACGGGATTGTTACGCTCAGAATGAAATTTAATGTTGCTTCAGGCATGTTTGAAGTATCTATGATCGGCGGTACTGTTACAAATGCGGAAACCGGCGAGTCAGTTGAGAATACGGACACAGCGCCCGTGCTTTATCCGTATGACACAACCGTTACGGTTAAACCTGCTGAGAGCGTATATGGCATTGCTCTTGAGATCGGCGATATGTATTACGCCGTTTCCTACGGAGATGTCGAATATACTTTCTATACGGTAGGAAACGTTAAGTTCTTGCCCATTATTCAGGAGAGCGACGGCAGCTTTACGATAAACGGTGAGACGGTTACGGATGCTCAGACTGTCAGAAAGCTCCAGATGCAGCTCCCGTTTGGTTATACCATAGGTCAGCAGAAGGGAGATCAGTTCACCGCTTACAGTGCAACTACTGCAAATCTTCCCGCCGGCGTTGAGATTACCGAGGTCGGAACGCTTTATACCACAAGCTCTGAAATCGCTTACGGCAACTCATTTGTTCTCGGTGCAGACGGCGTATCGTACATTGCTGCCAAGAATCAGCTGGATACTGAACAGTTCTTCCTGCGTTTCAACAACGGCAATACTACCGTTTATACAAGAACATATATCAAATATAAATATTCTTCATCAGTTGAAGATTCGGACAGAGACCCCGCTTTCAGCGAATCTACACAGCTTCAAACCGTAGATTACGGCAATGTTTGCGCAAGCAGCGGAAATTAAAGGAGGAGTTTATAAATGAAGAGGTTTTATGAGTCTCCTTCGGCGGAGATTGAAAGATTCACGATCAGCAATGTCTTCACGTCGTCTTTTGGCGGCGGTATAGAAGAAGGCGGCGATGGTGACGGCGGAATCGTAGTAATTGACGGTCAGTCCTGGGACGAGAATGGTCCGATCTTCTGATCCGAATTTATGAGCAGAGCGGAGGGTAAAACCTCCGCTCTTTTTTTGTGTTTGTAAACATAATGTGAATATTGTAAATTAAATATTAACAAACTATTGACCTTGCAATTGCACGGTTTTATAATAGTTAAAAATATATATTACTTGTTTTATGGAGATATTTTATGATCAGATCTATGACGGGCTTCGGACGCGCTGCTGCCGAAGCGGAAGGGTATTTTATTACTGTTGAGTTAAAGTCAGTTAATCACCGTTATTTTGATTTTAACTGCCGTCTGCCCAGACAGTACGGATTTGCAGAAGAAAAGCTCAAATCCTTTGTTAATTCACGCGTTACGCGCGGAAAGATTGATTGCTTTCTAGGCGTTGAAGCGCTTAAAACAGATGACGCGGACGTTGTTGTAAATCACACGCTGGCGTCGGCTTATGTAAAAGCACTTAAAGAATTATCTGAAACGTATTCACTTAAAGAGGATTACGGCGCTTCCGCAGTTGCGCGCTTTCCTGATGTCTTTGTTCTGAGAAAGGCGGACGAGGACGAGGAAAAACTGTGGTCTTTGATTGAGCCGGTTGCTGATGAAGCCGTTACCAAATTTATAAAGATGCGCGAGATCGAAGGCGAGAAAATGCGTTGCGACATTTCCTCACGCTCAGAATATATTCTTGACTGCGTTTCATTTATAGAAAAAAGATCTCCAGAAACTGTTAAGGAATATAACGATAAACTTGTAGAGCGGGTTCATGAATTAATTGGTGATGTTTCTCTGGACGAAGGCAGAATCATTCAGGAAGTTGCAATTTTTGCGGATAAAGTTGCTGTTGCCGAGGAAACGGTAAGACTTCGTTCACATATTTCCCAGCTCCGTACTTTCCTGGAAAGCTCTGAGCCCATCGGCAGAAAGATGGATTTTCTGGTTCAGGAGATCAACCGCGAAGCCAATACCATCGGTTCAAAAGCAAGTGATGTGGAAATTGCCCGAAAAGTTGTGGATATAAAAGCGGAAGTGGAAAAGATCCGTGAACAGATTCAGAACATTGAATGACTTTCTTTCATTCGGAAAGGTATTTGAAATATGGATTTTGTAAATATAGGATTTGGAAATCTTGTAAATGCCGCCAGAATTATTTCTATTGTAAGTCCGGAATCGGCACCGGTTAAAAGAATGATCCAGGAGGCAAAAGCGAACGGTTCGCTTATAGATGCAACACACGGCAGGAAAACGCTGAGCGTTATCATTACCGATTCGGATCATGTTGTGCTTTCCTACCTTGATCTAAGGCAGATCACTCAAAGATTCGGCGCAAAGGGGGAGGATCAATGAGAAAAAAAGGAATGATTGTCATTTTATCCGCCCCAAGCGGATGCGGTAAGGACACTGTATTCCGTGAGATTTCAAAAATAAGAAGCGATGTGTGCGAATCTGTTTCAGCCACAACACGCTTGCCCAGATCTGGCGAAATTGACGGCGTAGATTATTTCTTTAAAACGGTTGAAGAATTTGAAGATATGATCAGGCAGGACAGTTTTTTGGAATACGCAAGCTATAATAACTGCTACTACGGGACGCCTGCCGCACCCGCTCTTGCTGCTGTAAAAAAAGGAAAAATCTGTTTTCTTATCATCGAGCGTAAGGGCGCGCAAAAAGTGATGAAGAATTATCCGGACGCTGTTTCCATCTTTTTAATGCCCCCGGATATGCACACGCTTGAGCACCGTCTGAAAAAACGAAATACCGAAAGCGATGACGTAATTAGAAAGCGCCTGAAGATAGCTGAAGAAGAGATCGAGGCCGCTACGAAATTTAATTATGTTGTTATTAATGACGAATTACAAAAAGCAGTGCACGAAATAAATGATATCTTAAACGCTGAACTTGAAAAGCGTAATCTAAACGAATAGGAGATTTTATTATGTTTAACCCCGATTTAAAAAAGCTTCTTAAGGATTGCAACAGCAGATACAGCCTTGTGGTCGGCGTAGCAAAAAGAGCGCGCGAAATAAGGGACGAAGCAATTAAAAATGAAGTTTTGCTTGATGACAAGTCTGTTTCTATGGCTATCGGTGATATATATGACGGAAAGTTCGTTGTTGAAGAGCCGGAGGAGATTCATACACAGAAACAAAAAGACGCAAAGAATGCAGCAGAGCAAAAACCGGCTGACGATGCAGCGAATCTTGCCGAGTAATGAACAGGCTGATTGCCACCGTAGCTGTTGAAAATACATTTTTCAGCTCCGGTGATGATTATAATTATTATGTGCCCGAGCTGCTTGCGAGTAAGATAAAATGCGGCTCAAAGGTAACTGTGCCTTTTGGCAGATCTAATACCAAGCGGCGCGGAATCGTCATAAAACTTTTTTATGCCCTGAATACACAGCTTAAAGAGATTTCAGCAGTAGACGAGAAAGTAAACGCACTGCCTGATGAGATGGTCTCACTGGCTCTTTGGCTGAAAGAGCGTTGTTTCTGTACAACTTACGATTGCCTCAGGCAGATGCTTCCCCGCGGAACGGACAAGATCCGCGATAAAAGCAGTAAAATGATAAGATTGGCGGAGGCAGGGATCATCCCGTCAAAATTAACTGCAAAGCAGCAATCCGTCTATGATCTTCTTTGTGATGTTGTAAGCGCTGAAGTAAATGAAGTCTGTGAATTCTGCTCTGTAGGCAAAGGCGTGCTTGATAATCTGGTCAAATACGGCGTCTGTGAATATTTTGATAAGGAAGTTTACAGAACTCCTTTTAAAAATGTATCCGAAAACGGCAGCAGAGCGCCGATTCATCTTTCCGAAAGTCAGCAAAAAGCATTTCATGTTTATATGGAAATGCTTAAATCCGACGGTGGAACAGGTCTTTTGTATGGTGTTACAGGCTCGGGCAAAACTCAGGTATATCTTAAGTTAATTGATGAAGCCCTGGATCAGGGTAAAGATGTAATCGTTCTTGTGCCGGAAATCGCGCTTACTCCCCAGATGCTTTCCATATTTCACAGCAGATACGGAAAAAAGGTAGCGGTTTTGCACAGTGGTCTTTCAATTGGTGAAAGAACGGATGAATACAAGCGCGCTGACAGGGGAGACGCAAAAATCGTTATAGGTACGCGCAGCGCTGTTTTTGCGCCGCTTCACAATCTTGGCCTGATTGTGATGGATGAGGAACAGGAACACACTTATAAAAGTGAGCGCACACCTCGCTATCATGCGCGTGACGTTGCTAATTTTAGATGCAGATATAACAAGGCGCTGTTTCTGATGACCTCCGCCACACCAAGTGTAGAGAGCTTTTCTGCGGCAGTCAACGGCAAATACCGGCTTTGTGAAATCAACGAGAGATACGGTAATTCAAAGCTGCCTCAGGTTATAACGGTAGATATGAAAAGCGAAATGGCTTCCGGCAACAGATCACCTGTTTCTGAAACCCTGCGTAAGCTGATTCAGGAAAATCTTGACAGGCACAAGCAAACTATATTGCTGATCAACCGGCGAGGTTATAATACTTTTATAGCATGCAACAGCTGCGGGCATGTAATAACTTGTCCGAACTGCAGCATCAGTCTTACTTATCACAGCTATAATAACAGGCTTATGTGCCATTATTGTGGTTTCTCCAAACCGCTGGACAACATATGCCCGGAATGCGGAAAAAATAGTATAAGATACAGCGGTTTCGGCACGCAGCGTATTGAAGACGAGCTTTCAAGACTCTTTCCTAAAGCTTCCGTCCTTAGAATGGATGCGGACACAACAACCGCTAAATTCAGTCATCAGAAACTGTTTGACGCTTTTTCGTCTGGCGATTATGATATCCTTATAGGTACGCAGATGGTTGCAAAGGGTCTTGACTTTCCAAACGTAACACTTGTTGGTGTTGTGAATGCAGACAACTCGCTTTATGACGAAAGCTATCTTGCTAACGAGCGGTCATTTGACCTTATAACTCAGGTGGTCGGAAGAAGCGGCAGACGTGAGGAGCCGGGAAAAGCTGTTATACAAACGATCAATCCTTATAATGAAATAATTGAATATGCTTCAAATCAGGATTATAAGTCGTTTTATCACAGCGAGATCTCACTTAGAAAGCTTTTGACTTATCCTCCGTTTTGTGATATCTATTTTATATCTTTTATATGTGAAGATGAAAACCAAGCGGCTCTTTGTTCAAAGTCCTTTTTTGAGTATCTTGTTGAACTAAATAAATCCAAGTATGCATCAGAAAAACTCATTGTGTTGGGGCCGAGTCCGTCAAAGATCAGCAAACTGAAGAATCATTACAGATACGGACTGACTGTTAAATGCAAAAATTCAAAATCAGTTCGCAAAATGTTAAATGAAATATTAAATAAAATCGGTAAAATAAAAGAGTATAAAAGTGTTACGGTCTCGGTTGATCTGAACCCGTACGAGCTTAACTGATACCGCGTTATTGGCTGCTTTGCCGCGGTAACAAAAAATATGCAGCCGGAAAGGCAGTGTAAAAATGGCATTAAGAAATGTTGTAAAATTAGGAGATCCTATACTGTATAAGAAGAGCAGAAAGGTTGAAAAATTTGATTCAAAGCTTGCTTTGCTTATTGACGATATGTTTGAAACTATGTACGAATCAAACGGCGTTGGTCTTGCTGCCGTTCAGGTCGGTATACTTAAACGTGTTGTTGTAATTGATATCGGCGAAGGTCCCATAGAACTGGTAAATCCGGAGATAACTCTGGAAGAGGGCGAGCAGAGGGAAAGTGAAGGGTGCCTTTCTTTACCCGGCAAATACGGCGTTACACTCCGTCCGAAAAAAGTTCAGGTAAAAGCGCAGGACAGAAACGGCAAATGGCAGGTCTTCACCGGAGAAGATCTGAAAGCCCGTGCTCTCTGCCATGAGATCGATCATCTTGACGGTATTTTGTTTACTGCCCATCTTGTTGACGGAAAGCTGGAAGAGCAATGAGAATTGTATTTATGGGAACGCCGGATTTTGCCGTGCCGTCATTGCAGAGGCTAATTGACGAAAACTATGAAATTGCGGCTGTTTTTACACAGCCGGATAAAAAGACGGGCAGAAAGCAGGTGCTTACTCCTTCGGCTGTTAAATCTGCCGCTGTCAGCAATTCACTGCCTGTTTTTCAGCCGGATACCTTAAAAAAAGGTGATGCCTGTGATATACTCAAACAGATCAAGCCAGACCTCATCGTTGTTGCTGCGTACGGAAAAATTCTGCCTGAATCAATACTGGATATCCCCAAATACGGCTGTATCTGTGTGCATGCTTCTTTGCTTCCGAAGTACAGAGGTGCTGCACCAATCCAACGGGCTGTTTTGAACGGAGACAGTGAAACCGGAATTTCTGTTATGCAAATGGATGCGGGTATTGATACCGGTGATGTACTTTACACAGTAAAAACGCCGATCGATATTAACGAAACTTCCGCAGAGTTGTTTGAAAGACTGTCTTTTATGGGTGCTGACGCGCTCGCTTATACCATTAAGCTGATTCAAAACGGAGCAATCAGACCGAAAAAGCAGGTTGGTGAATCATCATACGCAGCTATGATAGATAAGTCATTAAGTCCCATTGACTGGAACAGGTCGGCCTTTGAGATTCATAATCAAATCCGCGGCCTTCAGACATGGCCTTGCGCTGAAACTGTTATCTGCGGAAAAAATGTTAAGATCCATTCTTCTCTGCTGACCGATATATCCGGCGGAAGACCCGGCGAGATCATAAAGGCTGATAAGGAGCTGATCGTCTCCTGCGGCGACGGTAAATGCATATCTATTACTGAGATTCAGCCTGTCGGAAAAAAGAAGATGGATATCCGTTCCTTTCTTGCCGGAAATAAAGTCAGTGAAGGTTCGGTAATAGGTATATAAGTTTCGCAGATAATAATAAAGATAGATTAACTGCTGCACTGTGTGGATACTGCAGGGAAAGGGTGATTGTATGGATATTTATATTTACTATCTGACCGGATTTATCATGATCCCGGTTTTGATTTTCGCTTTCATTTGTCAGATGAAAGTGCAGTCCAACTATAAAAAATACGGCAGGATCAGAAATGCACGCAACCTTACCGGTGCCCAGGCGGCGTATGAGCTTTTGCAGATGAACGGCGTAACAGATGTAAGAATCAAGCGTATAGCCGGTAATCTAACGGATCATTATAATCCTAAAACCAAGGAGATATGCCTTTCCGAAGGCGTTTTCAATTCCAACAGTATCGCTGCCGTAGGCATAGCCTGCCATGAAGCCGGTCATGCGTGTCAGCACGCGCAGGGTTATTTTCCGCTTAAAGTCAGGAATTTGGTTATTCCTGTAACAAGATTCGGCTCTACACTTGGCATCCCTCTTGCTCTTATAGGAATTATATTCAGCTGGCAACCTCTTATTTATATCGGTATTATACTTTATGCCGCTGTTGCTGTATTTCAGCTTATCACACTTCCGGTTGAATTCAACGCTTCGAAAAGAGCGCTTCAGACTATCAGAACAAACGGCTTCCTTATCGGTGCGGAATATACAGGAGCTAAAAAAGTTCTAACCTCGGCTGCCCTAACCTATGTTGCAGCACTTGCATCGTCACTTGCAACCTTGCTCCGATTGCTGCTTGTTGCAGGAAGAAGAAAGTGATCAGTGCAAGGCAGGCGGCGTTTGAAACGCTATATAAGGTTTGTTTTAGCAACGCTTATTCAAATATTGCTTTGGACAATGCTCTGTCTCATTTGAGCGAAGGCAGGGCTTTTGCCGCAAGATTGGTTTACGGCGTTCTTGAAAGGCTTCTGACGCTTGATTATATTATAGATAAATATTGTGACAGACCGAAACCGAAACTAAGAACGATTCTTAGGATCGGTACATATCAGCTGTATTTTATGGATAAGGTTACTCCGGCTGCTGCTATCAACGAGAGCGTTAAGCTGGCGAAATCCAACGGTCTTGCGTTTTATTCGTCTTTTGTAAATGCCGTTTTGCATAACGTTGATAAGAACAGAATAGATATAAACAGCCTATCCGATCTAAGCCTTAAATATTCCGTTCCCGAAGAACTGATAAATATGTGGAAAAAAGCTTATGGGGAAGACAACATTCTGCATTTTTTGCCGGCGCTGAACGGGAGGCCTTCTGTATTTGCGGTAGCTAATATCAATAAGACCAATGTCCATGAGCTCTGCGCGGTCCTTACTGATGAAGGTGTGAAGTGTGCCGTTTTTGGTAATTTCGTAAGAATAGATTCTTCTGCCGATATTGCCGAGCTAAAAGCTTTCCAGGACGGGCTTTTTCATATTCAGGATATTTCATGTATCAGGGCTGTTTATGCTTTAAAGATCGCCGAGGGCGATACCGTATTTGATTTTTGCGCGTCCCCCGGAGGAAAGTCATTTCTTGCGTCTTACTTAACAGGAAAAAACGGAAAGGTATATTCTTTTGACCTGCATCAAAACAGGGTCAAGCTTATTGAATCATCGGTTAAAAGGCTTGAAATTTCAAATATAACTGCAAAGGTGAATGACGCTCGTATTTTTAATGAATACATCGGAAAAGCGGACAAAATAATCTGTGACGTACCCTGCAGCGGATACGGGATAGTCAGAAGAAAGCCGGAAATTAAATACCGGAAACTTGATTCGGTCAAGAAGCTTCCGGTGATCCAGTCCGAAATTCTGCGTACATCCGCAGAATATCTTAAACCGGGCGGAAAACTCATGTATTCAACATGTACGCTGAACAAAAGAGAAAATGAGAATGTCGTTTACGAATTCCTAAATAGCAGGCATGATTTCGCTATTAGTGAAATGAAAACGTTTTTCCCCGGTGAAAACGGCGGCGACGGTTTCTTTTACAGCATTATTGAAAGGTTATAAATGAAAAAGGATATTAGTTCTTTAAGTCTGCAGGAACTTTGCGGGTGGGTATCGGAAAAGGGCCTTGCAAGGTACAGGGCAAATCAGATCTTTGAATGGCTCCATAAATCAGGCGTTTGTGATTTTGATGAGATGAGCAACATCTCAAAGGATATCAGAAGTGCGCTTTCAAAAGAATTCTTCATATCTTCCTGTAAAATTGAAGATAAATTTGTTTCCACCGTAGACGCAACAGTAAAATATCTCTTCAGACTGACTGACGGGGAATATATCGAATCCGTTATAATGAAGTATAAATACGGCTATACGATCTGCGTTTCAAGCCAGGTCGGATGCAAAATGGGATGCAGATTCTGCGCATCAACTTTAGCCGGTTATAAAAGAAATTTAACTGCAGGCGAGATTGAAGCGCAGCTTCACGCGGCTGAAAAGGATCTGGACATAAGAATATCGCATATAGTTTTGATGGGAATAGGCGAGCCGCTTGACAATTTTACGAATGTTATAAGATTTATAGAAAATGTGAACAGTGATAAAGGTCTTAACATTTCTGCAAGAAATATCACGCTTTCCACCTGCGGAATCGTTCCCAAAATCAAAGAGCTGATGAAGCTCAATTCACAGATAACGCTTACAATATCCCTGCACGCACCTAATGACGAGATAAGAAACAGAATCATGCCTGTCAATCATAAGTGGGGAGTCAGGGAACTGATCAGCATCTGTAAGGAATATGCAAAGCATACTTCCAGGCGCGTTTCCTTTGAATATACATTGATAAAAGATGTGAATGACTCGGATGCGTGTGCTGCCGAACTTTCCCGTTTACTAAAAGGCGTGCTTTGCCATGTGAATCTTATTCCTGTCAACAATGTTGAAGAGCGAAAAAATATCAGAAGCAGCGATAAGGCTGTGAATAATTTTTTGCATATATTGCAAAAAAACGGTATTAATGCTACAATAAGAAGGACTCTCGGAAGCGATATAAATGCTTCTTGCGGTCAATTACGAAGAAAGAAAACAGAGGTGGCTCAATGAAAATAGTCGCTAAAACCGATAAAGGTAAAGTCCGTTCCTCAAATCAGGATGCTTACGCAGTCGGCGAATTTCCGGATGAAGTCGCATGGGCTGTCGTGTGCGACGGCATGGGCGGCGCGGCCGGCGGCAATATAGCGTCTGCTTTGGCTGTTAAGGTGATCAGCGATAAGATCAACGCTGCTTACAGAACTACCATGAAGCCTTCCTCTATTCACAATTTGCTCGATTCCGCTCTTGTTGCGGCAAATATTGAGGTCTATGACCTCGCCGATGCAAAGCCTGAGCTCCGGGGAATGGGAACTACGGTTGTGTGCGCTATTGTTAAAGATTCCTGTGCTTATATTGCGCACGCAGGTGACAGCCGCGCTTATGTTTTTAAAAATAATGACCGTATCGAACAGGTGACCACGGACCACAGCCTGGTTCAGGATCTGGTCAGCCGCGGAAAGATCACCAAGGAAGAAGCGGAGCACCACCCTAATAAAAATATTATTACGCGGGCCATCGGCGTTGACAAGAATATTAAAATAGACTTTGACGAGATCGATCTCGCTGACGACGAGGTTTTGATATTGTGCACGGACGGTTTGTCGAATTACGTTACTGATGACGAAATGATCAGTGAAGTCAGGGACGGCCGTTACTATGCTTTTGCAGACAGGCTTGTCAAAAAAGCCAATAACAACGGCGGCGGCGATAATATTACAGTTGTTGCTATTGCTAAATAAAATCTTGATTTGCCCGAAAGGCTGTGTTTTGTTTAATGGAAAATTATGTTGGTAAAAGGCTGGACGGCCGTTATGAGGTTCAGGAAATTATCGGCGTTGGCGGCATGTCTGTCGTTTACAAAGCCTATGATAATGTCGACGACAGGATCGTTGCCGTTAAAATTCTCAAGGACGAATATTCGAATGACGCTGATTTCTTAAGAAGATTTAAGAATGAGTCCAAAGCGATCGCTGTTCTTTCACATCCCAATATTGTAAAAGTATATGATGTAAGCTTTGGCGAGAAGGTTCAGTATATCGTTATGGAGTATGTTGACGGCATTACTCTTAAAGAATATATACAAAAGCAGCATATAATAACTTGGAATGACGCTGTGTTTTTCACTACCCAGATCCTAAGAGCGCTTCAGCACGCTCATGATAAAGGCATCGTTCACAGGGATATTAAGCCGCAGAATATTATTCTTTTGCCCAGCGGCAACATTAAAGTTACCGATTTCGGCATTGCGCGCTTTTCCAGAACTGAGACGAAGACGCTAACCGAAAACGCAATAGGTTCCGTACATTACATTTCACCTGAGCAGGCGAAAGGCGAATTTACAGATGAACGTGCTGATATATATTCGGTCGGCGTAGTGCTTTACGAAATGCTGGCAGGAAAAGTCCCTTTTGATGCAGACAGCGCTGTTTCGGTTGCTCTTATGCAACTGCAAAAGGAGCCTAAAAAGTTAACGGAGATCAATCCTAATATTCCTCTGGGAATTGAGCAGATATGTTTTCATGCCATGCAGAAGAATCCGGAGGACAGGTATCAAACTGCAACAGAAATGCTTTTAGATATTGAGGAAGTCATAAGGAATCCTCAGACTACTTTTGAT
This sequence comes from uncultured Clostridium sp., assembly GCA_958422185.1. Taxonomy (GTDB): domain Bacteria; phylum Bacillota; class Clostridia; order Oscillospirales; family Acutalibacteraceae; genus Eubacterium_R. Next base: position 31,452 of record CATZNW010000004.1, on the reverse strand, counting down.
TATACTTACTTCGTTGATAAAGAACCTACGAAATATGTATTTAAGGAAGATCTTCCTCAGAAGACCGATGATGAGGACGAATATGAAGAGGAAGAGGCATCGTCTGATTTTGACCCCAATCATAAAAAGAAAGTAATTACCGCTGTTGTTGTAGGCGTAGTGCTTCTTGTCGCCGCAATTATTGGGATCGTTTTATTTATGACCCAGGGTGTTAATACCCAGACGCATCAGCTCGAAAATTTTGTTGGCCAGTCATATGATGATCTTGCCTCCAGCGAGGAATACGATTATGTTTTCGTGGCTGAGTATGAAAAAACAGATGAATATACCCCGGGAACCGTTATTTCTCAGATGCCCGAGGCAGGAGAAAGGGTCATATCCGGATCTACCGTAACGCTTTATGTAGCTGTTAGCAACGATGATATTGAAGTACCTAATCTGTATGAATATACCGTTGAAAGCGCGGAAAGAGTTTTGAATGCAAGCAATCTTACAAATTATACTGTTAACGAGGTATCGAGTGAAACGGTTGATGAGGGTTGTATTATATACACTGAACCAAAAGCGGGCTCGGTCGTTTCCGCCGATACACCTATCATTCTTTATGTTTCTTCCGGCCCAACCACTACTCAGGTGGCGTCTTTCACTGTTCCGGATGTGGTAGGCCTAAGTCAGACTGATGCGCAGGAATTCCTTGAAAAGACAGGATTTACGAATGTCAGCATTGAGACGGAGGCCAGCGCCGTCAGAAGAGGCGTTGTACTCAGTCAGTCTCCTCGCTCGGGATCTACTGCAGAAGAGGATGATAGAATCACTATTACCGTTTCAACGGGTACGCCGCCAACGACAGCTCCCCAGCAGTACACTGTAACGTTGAATGCAACACTGCCCAGCGAGCTGGATTCAGACGGCAATCATCCCAATGATACGCTTGTCGTAACCGTTAACGGTACCCAGTATTCCACTCAGTCGGTCACTCTTGACGGTTCAACAGTCCAGATCGCCATACCGGCCGATGCAGGCGAAACGGTACAGATACTGGTTGAACTGACAGAGGTCAGCGCAACACATTCGCTGTCGTTCAATATGAACGGTGATAAAGAATCCAGTTTTAATCTGTCTTAATATTTCGGGTGCATATGATCAAAGGAAAAATTATTAAAGGTATTGGCGGTTTCTACTATGTGGAGGCCGCCGATACTGTATATGAGTGCAAAGCCCGCGGAGCATTCAGAAATAAAAAGATCACGCCTCTTGTTGGTGATGATGTTCAAATTTCCGTGAATAAGAATGCGGATAACAGAATAGAAGATATTTTGCAGCGAAAGAACAGTCTTGTGAGACCGCCCCTTGCTAATATTGATCAGCTGTTTATATTGTCATCAATCGTTGATCCGTTAATCAATACTTATAATATTGATAAAATGACCGCACTTGCCGAATATAAAGGCATTGAGCCGGTTATTGTGTTTACAAAAACGGATTTATGCGCAGAATACGGCTGTTATGTTGAAGTATATGAAAAAGCAGGTTTTCATGTCATAACCTGCAATAATTTAAGCGGTGAGGGCTCGGACAGGGTCTTGAAACTGCTAAAAGATAAAACTAGCGCATTTACGGGGAATACGGGAGTAGGAAAATCTTCGCTTTTAAACGCTTTGGCACCGGGCCTTGCCCTCAGGACCGGTGAAACAAGCAAAAAGCTAGGCCGCGGCAGGCACACTACGCGTCATTGTGAGCTGTTTAAGGTAGGCGGAGGTTATGTTGCCGATACACCCGGGTTTTCTTCGCTTGAATTTGAAAAAGGGGAGATCATCCTGAAAGATGAGCTGTTTGATTGTTTTCGTGAGTTTAAACCGTATTTCGGATCGTGCAAGTTTACTTCCTGTTCACATATAAATGAAAAGGGGTGTGCAGTTTGCGCTGCGGTTGAGAAAGGTGAAATATCAAAAAGCCGTCACAACAGTTATATAAGGATGTATAATGATATAAAAAAAATTAAAGAATGGGAAATTTCAAAATGAAGTTTACTATTATTGCCGGAGCCCCGGAACAGGACGCCCGTTTTCTGAAAAAAACGGTTGACAGAAATTCATATATCATAGCCGCAGATTCCGGCTATCTCAACTGTTTTAGCGCCGGAATCGTTCCAGATCTGATAATCGGCGATTTCGATTCATCGGAAAGACCGGAGATTTCTGCGGATATCATGCAGTTTCCAAGTATAAAAAACGATACAGATACTTTTTGCTGCATAAAAGAGGCCGTTGCGCGCGGATGTGATGAATTGGAAATATTCTGCGCACTCGGCGGCAGAGCGGATCATACTCTGTCAAATATCGTAAATCTGGAATATTGTCTCAGGCACGGGGTCCATGCTTCTATCATCAGTGAAAAAAGCGTCCTTTCGCTTCATAATAAAGGTTTTAAGATGAGTAAGGGTAATTTTAAGTTTTTTTCGCTTTTTGCCTTAGGAGGGGCTGTAAGCGGCCTTTCCATAAGAGGTGCGGCGTACGAGCTTGATCATTTTACCTTGAGCCCTTTTGACTCAATCTGTCAAAGCAATGAATTCAAAAGCAACACAGTCAAAATTGATTTTGAAAGCGGATTAATTCTTCTTGTTTTGAGTAACGATTAAATTTTTTCATCATAGAATGTAACAGCTGCAGCTTAAGGAGTGTTGTTACTATGAAAAAAATGTGCCGAAGGGACTTTTTATGGTTGGCTTTTGGAATCGGATGCGCAATTACGATATGCCTGCCGGTTGAATGGCTTGTCCGGATACTTGCCGTTGCTGTAATAATACTCGGAATAATTTGCTGCACTAAATGATGGGAGGATGCGCTTATGAAGGTTATCTTAATTACTCCGCCGAAATTTGCGGCGCCATTGATCAGAATGATTTTTAAGCTCAAAAAGAGCTGATATAAAAGGACATAAAGATATTAAAGTTTATCCCGAGGACCTTCCCCGGGATTTTTTTATGCTTATTTTTAAAACTGTTATATTTTGCTCTTTTCCAGCATATCAATTAGCAGTAATTAAAAAGGAGCATTTGTATGGAAAACAGGAAAACAGAAATTAAAGAAAAATGCTGCATTTTTTCAAAAAGCATTGATGCGGATTTTGACTATCAGGAAAATCTGCAGTCGTATAATGATGACATTTTAAAAATTATCAGATGCAGTGTAAATAATTTTGTTGTCAATTCCGTATTCCAAAACGGTGTTATAACCGTTCACGGAAAATCAAAAATATTTTTAACATACATAAGCGAATCAAGCGCCTGTCTCTCCTGTGCTGAGTTCGAAGAGGATTTTGAAAAAAATATAACTGTGGAAACTGATGAACAGGAGATCTTTGCAGATGTATATGTCTGCAATAAATACTGCAACTGCAGGATTATAAATCAGCGTCGGGTTGATATTCACAATTCGTTCCAGCTGAATATATGCGCATATGTCCAGTCCGGAGCGGAGATGCTTGATGAGTGTGATGATTTGCTGATAGATAAGCAGCCGGTTTCGTATATTTCCAGGATAGGTTCTGCATACGTAAAATCCGATTTTGAAGATGAGACCTCTGTCTCAGACGGCCCGATCAAAAAGATTATTAATGTTTTTGCCAACACGAACTGCAGGGAAGTCAAGCTGATCGATGATAAAATGCTTGTGAAAACAGATATCCATTTTTCTGTTTTGTATACGGTTGACGGCGACAGGGAAGAAGTCAGGCGCTGTGAGAAAAGCACAGAAGTAAGCACTATCGTTGATATTCCCGGTATAAAGGAAAACGATATTCCGATTGTGCGCGCTAAAATAGGCAATCTTTTTTATAAGATAAAAGCGGATGTCAATAACGAATTGACGGTCATTGAATTGATGGGCGATATCAACCTTGCGTGCGCTGTTTACAGACAGTGCAGTATAAATCTGGCAGATGACTGTTATTCACTTAGATGCAATACTGAGAATAAGCTCTCTCAAATCGAACTGAATACAGATTATGAACTGAGAAAAGAATCTAGCAACGAAACACTAAGATTTGAATTTCAGTCCGTAAGCATCAAACAGATACTGGATCTTTCCGTTTCTTTTTCCGATGACAGCACGATCGAGATGGGCGCTTTCATTTATGATTCCAATAATGAGATCCAGTATATTACAGAGAAACAGAAGGTCGAGATAACAAAAGCTTCGCAGCTTCAGGCCTATATAACTTCCTTTGATTTTGTTATGAAATCTGAAAATGTGATTGAAGTCAGGTTAGTTATAGCGTATGTTTCGCTTAAATTTGAGAGAAAAAAATTCAGCATCTTGTCTGATGTGGAACTAAAAGGCGAAGCGAATTTTGATACTCCCGCTCTGGTTGTTTACTTTGCTGATAAAAATGAACGGCTCTGGGATATTGCTAAAACGTTTAAAACCTCAGTTGAACTGATTAAAAAAGAAAATGAAATCACTAAGGACTTTTGCGAAACCAAAAGAGTTCTTTTGATTCCCGGAGTATAAGGAGATGCAGAGATGAGTATATATACAGATATTTCCAGAAGAACACAGGGCGATATTTATATCGGTGTAGTGGGCCCCGTCAGAACAGGAAAATCAACTTTCATCAAAAAATTTATGGATACTCTGGTTATCCCGAGAATTGACGGCGAGTTCCAAAAAGAGCGTGCTAGGGACGAATTGCCTCAGAGCGCTGCCGGAAGAACAATAATGACTACGGAACCAAAATTTATACCTGAGGAAGCGATTGAGCTTTCAATGGACGATAATCTGCATTTCAGAGTCCGGCTTATTGACTGTGTGGGGTATATTGTTCCGAGCTCCGTTGGCTACATTGAAGAAGATCAGCCAAGGATGGTGCATACCCCCTGGTTTGAAGAAGAGATACCGTTTAATATGGCTGCGGAAATCGGAACTCAGAAGGTCATAAATGAGCATTCAACGATAGGCCTTGTGATCACAACCGACGGCTCGATCAGCAGTATTCCGCGTGAGGAGTACGAGGAGGCGGAGGAGCGCGTAATAAATGAGTTGAAAGATATCAATAAACCGTTTGTGGTTGCGCTGAACTGTGTTGAACCACAGGCGCAGGAGGCAGTTGCCCTTGCACAGAGTCTAAGCGAAAAATATAATGTCCCTGTTATTCCGATCAACTGCCTGGAGCTGGATGAGCAGCAGATCAACAGCATTCTTGAGACCGTTCTGTATGAGTTTCCGGCAAAATGTATCGAACTGAACTTTCCCGGCTGGATCAAAAGCCTTGATCAGGATGATGAATTCAAAAACAGCATGTTTTCATATGTTAGGGAAATCAGTAAATCAATAACCAATATCAGAAGTGTAAAATCTTTTGCATCTGAGCTGAAAGATTATAAAGATATTGAAGAAGTGTTTATTGCTGATTCAGATCTTGCAACCGGAAGAATAAGTATAAAAATAAGCATTGAAAGCACATACTATTATTCGGTATTGTCAGCCAAGTGCGGAGACGAGATAAGAGATGAAAAAGATCTGATGCGCCTCGTCTGCGAGCTTGCACAGATCAGAACGAAATTCAAAAAATTTTCCTCAGCCCTTATGGAAGTTGACAGAACAGGTTACGGTATTGTAATGCCGGATATAAGCGAACTGACTTTAGAGGAGCCCGAGATCGTTAAGCAGGGAGGAAGATACGGCGTAAAACTTAAAGCACAGGCACCGTCTATCCATATGATAAAATGCAATACTTTCACGGAAGTGGCTCCCATTGTAGGAAGCGAAAGTCAGTCCCAGGAGCTTGTTATGTATCTTCTAAAAGAATTTGAGGAAAACCCAAATAAGATCTGGGAAACAGATATATTCGGAAAGTCGTTGCACGAACTTGTTAATGAAGGCCTGCGCGGCAAGCTTGAAAGAATGCCCGATGACGCCAGAAGCAAGTTCCGTGAAACGATAGAGCGAGTCATAAATGAGGGCTGCAGCGGGCTTATCTGTATAATTTTATAAAAATAAAAGAGGTTCGAAAGAACCTCTTATAGTTTCGAGATATATGAGACAAGTATTGCAAGCGCAATATGCATAAGTATCATTGCAGGCAATCCAAGCATAAATCTTTTGTGATTGGTTTTATGGCGTATGAAAAGCATCATAACGTATTCTGACGCTGCACCGCCGAAAAATGCTAAAGTCAGCAGCAGATCTTCAGATATTCTATATTTTCCTTTGACAGCTTTATATTTGTCTGCAGCAGTAAACAGTACTGCCGCAGTGTTTACAGAAATAAGATATATATCCAAAACCGTATTGATATTCATTTTTTAAATTCCTTAAGCATTTTTAAATCATACGGTCCTACGGCATATTTTTCGCCCTTTGCAAGAAGGTCGCCCTGATCCTCATCAACGGTGTAAACGGATGCGCATTTCGGGCACACAAGGAAATAAACCCCCTGTGCATTTATAAGAGGGTATTTGGCAATAAAACGTATATCCATGTTCCTGAATACTTTAAATCTAACTTTGTTATTGCAGTGAGGGCATTCGATCGGATCTGTTTCTCCTTTGTCCTTAACTCTGATTGAGTTGCCTAATCTGTATTCCATATCATCACCTTTTTCTAATACTATTTTTGCAGATTAAGAGGAAAGTGTCAAGTATGAAAAAAATTTTTGCTTTAATTATTTCAGTATTGTTATTGCTTTCGGGCTGCTCTGCGTCAAACGATCAAAAGTCACAGTCCTTATCAAGCACAGATTATGTTAAATCTGTTTGGATCACATATTTTGAACTTGAACAATTTACCGCGTCAAGTGAAACGTCAAAGGATTTTGAGGACGCCTTTAGGGACGCTCTTAAAATCGTCAAAGATGTTGGTCTTAACACCGTTACGGTTCAGGTCCGGCCGTGTGCAGATGCGTTTTATGATTCTGATTTTTTTCCGGTTTCACAGTATTGCTTCGGAACGCAGGGCTCCGAATTAAAATATGATCCGCTTGAGATTATGATAAATACCGCGCATTCCATGAATATACGGATAGAGGCCTGGATAAATCCATACAGGGTTTCGCAGTCCGATGATATAAATGAATTGAGCGATTCAAATCAGGCGAAAATCTGGTATCAGAATGAAGAAACGAAAAGCAACGTATATATTTCTGATAAAATATATTTCAATCCGGCCTCTGAGCAGGTTACCGAGCTGATCGTTAACGGCGTGAAAGAGATAGTTATGAATTACGCTGTTGACGGTATCCATTTTGACGATTATTTCTATCCTACTGACAAAGAGGAAATCGATTCAAAAGAATATTCAGAGTACATATCGGACGGCGGTGAGCTTTCTCTTGGTGTCTGGCGGAGAGAAAATGTTTCAAACATGGTAAAAAGCGTCTATTCGGCAGTTAAGGAGTCCAATTCTGCGGTGCAGTTCGGTATCAGCCCGCAGTCCAAGGTCTCAACAGATTATAATACGCTCTATGCCGATGTGGAAAGATGGGCGTCGGAAAAGGGGTTTGTTGATTACATATGTCCGCAGATCTATTTCGGTTTTTATAATGAGGTTCAGCCTTTTACCCGTACAGCAAAGGAATGGAATGAGCGAACAACAGCCGCAAAGCTTTATGTAGGACTGCCTCTTTATAAAGCCGGAGAAGAAGATGAGTTCGCATCTGCAGATCAGGATTACGCGATCAATGAATTTATCGATAGTAACAATATAGTCTCAAGGCAGATCGTCTATCTTGAAAATCTGCAAAATGTGAGCGGATACTACATTTACTCTTACAGCTATCTGGCTGACGGGCAAACACAGGCCGTTAAAAACGAAGTTGAGAATATTAAAAATCTAAACTAGCGAAGCACTCGCCGTTCTTTACAGAGTCTATAACGCATTTCGTTTCAAGACCTGTCAGATCTTCCCGGCATCTGACCAAAACAGGAGTATAGTTTTTGGTATAGCCGCGAAGATAGTCTTTGTCTGACCTGCCTTCAACCAGAACTTCTACTGTAGTTCCGATCTGGTCTTCAAGATATTTGCGGCGTATTTTCTCTGTTTCGGCTATCATGACGGCGGCACGCCTGTCTTTTTCCTCTTTTGGTACGGAATCGCCGCGCCTGGAAGCTGCGGTTCCGGTGCGTTCTGAGTACGGAAACACATGAACTTTCTCAAATCCGGTCTCTCTGACAAATTCAAGGCTTTCTTCAAAGTCGCTCTCGCTTTCTTCGTTAAATCCTACCATCACGTCTGTTGTGATCGAGCAGCCCTTGAATGCGCTTCTGAGTTTTTCACAAAGTTCGCGATATTCGCCGGTAGTGTAGTGCCGGTTCATATTTTTAAGCGTTTTATCACAGCCGCTTTGCAGAGAAATATGAAACTGCGGACAAAATTTGTCAGTTTTTGCAAGCCTGCTGATTATATCGTCTGTAATATGATCCGGTTCAAGGCTTCCTAAACGTATTCTTGCAATTCCATTTATATCGGCGCAGATTTCAACTGCATCAGCAATGTTGAATCCTGCGCCATTTCCGTATGCGGAGAGATTGATGCCGACCAAAACAACTTCTTTTATACCGTTTTCCGCAAGAAGGCATACTTCATCTCTCAGATCGTTAAGCGGTTTTGAGCGGACTCTGCCGCGGCTTTTCGGAATTATGCAGTATGCGCAGAACCTGTCGCAGCCGTCTTCTATTTTAACAAATGCTCTGACTCTTCCCCCGAAAGAGCTTACTCTGCATGGCGCAAACGGTTCGCCTGTCATGTGTTCGCTGAGGCTTATTATTCTGTTTTTTTCGGCAGTATGCCTGTTGATTAGATCAAGTATATCATTATCGTTTTTATTTCCCAGGATAATATCTGCCTGTTCCAGCTCTTTAGCTTCGTCCGGAAACGCCTGCGGCATACAGCCTGTCAGTATTACCGTACTGTTCGGATGATTTCTTTTGAAACGGCGCACGCTTTGCCTTGTTTTCTGATCTGCCGTAGCCGTTACCGTGCAGGAATTGATTATGTAATAATCTGCCTCATCGTCTGTGTCCACTATATCAAACCCGGCTTTCTGTAAAATTTCAGACATGTATTCGCTTTCCGCCTGATTTACTTTGCATCCGAGCGTATAAAATGCAGCTTTCATTTTGTATCACCAAATATAGAATTATTTATATTTGATTATAGCAAATGAAAAGCATGATATCAACTTTTTAAGAATATTAATATATTGATTTATTGTTATTACTGCGAAAGGATCTGTTATGATGAAAGCATTGATATCTGTTTTGTTATGCGCCGTTCTTGCTTTATTTGCACCGGTAAATTGTTTTGCTGCCGAAAATGAAGAAAACAATGCGCCTTTTGAGGATCTGTCGAAATCATCTATTCTGATGTGCGCGGATACAGGGGATATTATTTATGAAAAAAACGCGTACGAACATCTTTCGCCGGCATCAGTTACTAAGGTCATGAGTATGCTGCTCATACTTGAAGCAATAGAAAGCGGAAAAATTTCTCTTGATGAAGAGGTGGTCACAAGCAAAAACGCTGTTGCAATGGGTGGCTCCCAGATATGGCTTGAGGAAGGCGAAAAAATGACAGTAGACGAACTGCTTAAAGCAGTTGCGATCGCATCGGCAAACGACGCCTGCACAGCGCTCGCAGAGCATGTTGCTGGTTCGGCAACGTCTTTTGTATCCATGATGAATGAGCGTGCCAAAGAACTGGGGCTTGAAAACACAAATTTTGAAAACTGCACCGGTCTTGATGATACGGCTAAGAATCATTATTCCTGCGCTTACGATATTGCTGTTATGGCGCGCGAAGTCATGCAGCATGATCTTATAAAAAATTACACAACTGTATGGCTTGATTATCTTAGAGATGGAGAAACGGAATTAAACAATACAAATAAACTGGTCAATTCGTATTCCGGAATAACCGGACTGAAGACCGGAACTACTTCCAAAGCGGGATTCTGTGTTTGCGCAACGGCCGAAAGAGAAGGTATGAATCTAATTTCAGTAGTGCTTGGAGCGGAAACCAGCGAAGGCAGATTCAACAGCGCTGCCAACATGCTCGATTACGGATTTGCAAATTATGAGGTCATTGTTCCTCAGATCGACGCCTCAAAAGTCACTCCGGTAAAGGTCAAAAACGGTATAGAAAAATCTGTCACTCCGGTCTACGGCGAATCTGATAAAATCCTTGTGAAAAAGGGCAGCGGAGACATTACATATGAGTATAAAATACAATCGTCTGTATCTGCGCCTGTAAATGAAGGTGACGAATTAGGTGAGATCATTATTGTTTCCGGGAGGGATACGATCAAAACGATAAAATTATGTGCGGGAAAAACAGTTGGCAAAATAAGTTTCTCATATATCTTTAAAGAAATACTGTGTAATATTTAACAAAAAAACTGTTGATTATAAGTTCCTTTTGTTGTAGAATAGGCAATTGGATATTACGTGATATGAGAGGATTTTATATGGAAAAGCTAAAATTGATAAATAAATATTCTGAAAGGTTCCTTTCTGAAAAGAAGATTTCGGAAAATGCCGAAAGGGGAATAGAAGCACTCAGAACGCTCCATTTAAAAAACGGCGCCGGCAACGATTTCCTTGGATGGGTCACTCTGCCAACAGATTATGATAAAGAGGAATTTGCCCGCATAGAAAAGGCGGCGGACTATATTAAACATAATTGTGACGTGCTTGTAGTTATAGGGATAGGAGGCTCCTATCTCGGAGCAAGGGCTGTTATTGAAGCTCTCAGATCTTCCAACTACAATGCACTCGCAAAGGACACCCCGCAGATCTATTTTATCGGCAACAGTATAAGCCCCGCAATGCTGAATGATGTTCTTGCCGTATGCGAAGGCAAAGATATCTGTGTAAATGTGATTTCAAAGAGCGGTACCACGACCGAACCTGCTATTGCTTTCAGGGTCTTCAGGGAACTGATCAATAAAAAGTATTCAAAAGAAGAGGCGGCTAAGCGTATTTTCTGCACTACGGATAGATCCAAAGGCACACTGAAAGAACTTGCAGACAGAGAGGGCTATGAGACCTTTGTTGTGCCTGACGATGTTGGCGGCAGATATTCCGTGCTTACCGCAGTAGGCCTGCTGCCTATAGCCTGTGCGGGAATAGATATTAAAGCGCTTATGGCCGGCGCTAAATATGCTCAGGATAGCCTTAACAGTGAAGATATTGAAGAAAACGACTGCCTTAAATACGCGGTTATAAGAAACTGTTTTTATGATATGGGCAAGAGACTTGAGTGCTTTATTTGCTATGAGCCGTGTATGACGATGTTTAATGAATGGCTGAAACAGCTTTTTGCAGAGAGTGAAGGAAAGGACGGTAAAGGGCTGTATCCTGTTTCCTGCGTATTCTCAACTGATCTGCATTCCGTTGGCCAATACATCCAAGAAAGCGGTTCGGATCTTATGTTTGAAACATGCGTCAAATTCAGTAAGCCGCTTTCTGATTTCACAATAGAAGAAGAAACGGAGAATCTTGACGGTTTAAATTTCCTTGCCGGCAAAACCATGAGTTATATCAACGAAAAAGCAAGGCAGGGCACGCTTCTTGCCCATACGGAGGGCGGCGTGGCTAACCTTGTTCTGGAGGCTGGCGGCATAACCGAAGAGAATATCGGCTATCTGATCTATTTTTTCGAAAAAGCCTGTGCGGTATCCGGATATATGCTTGGCGTAAATCCGTTCAATCAGCCCGGTGTGGAAAGTTACAAAAAGAATATGTTTGCACTGCTCGGCAAACCCGGTTATGAAAGTGAAAAAGAAAAACTTGAAAAAGAACTCGGTATATGATAATATATAGTTGGTTTCAAAAAATGATTTAACCTTGGAGGAATAATAAATGATAAAACTTATTATCGGAAATAAAGGTTCCGGAAAAACTAAAAAGCTTGTTGACCTTGTTAATTCCTGTGTTGAGAATTCAGACGGCAATGTCGTTTGTGTAGAAAAAGAACCAAAGCTTACCTATGATATTTCGTCAAAAGCAAGGCTTCTTGAGACGGAAACTTACAGAATTAACGGCTGCAAGGCTTTTTATGGCTTCCTTGCTGGTATTTGTGCCGGAAACTATGATGTTACCGATGTTCTTATTGACGCTACATTCAAAATTGTAGGACGCGATTATTCCAAGCTTCCTCAGTTTTTCGATATGCTCTCCGAGCTCTCAGAGGCAACTGACGTAAACTTCTATTTCACTATCAGTTGTGATAAGGAAGATCTGCCGGTAGAGATCTTTGATTATTGTGAAGAACTTTAATTTAACGTTAAAGCCGCTGTTTCAGCGGCTTTTATTTTATGATTATGCTTGTGTTATATTTAGGGAATCATTTAAAAATTTTAAATGATACACAAAACATTAATTTTAATTTTGCTATTGACAAAAACCCCTCTAATATATATAATACTAAAAGTGCAGACGAGGTGTGGCTTTATGAAAATTGATGTTTCAAATCTTTTCAACGGAGATTCAAAGCCCATTAAAATTGACTACACGCTTAATTTAGAGGATCTGGTTTACAGCACTTACAATCCAATCAAAAACGGCGCCGAGGTCAGAGGATCTATTGGTGAAAGGGCAGGTGTTGTTTTTCTTGATGTTACTGTTTCTTTCAAGTTCTATGGTTTCTGTGACAGATGTGCTGAAGAGATCATTAAGGATATGAATTTTTCCGTAAATAAGATCCTTGTTCGTCAGCTTGCAAACGATGCGGATGCAGATTTTGACGAATATGTTGTTGTACCGAACGGCGTGCTTGAACTTGATGACTTCGTTACTGAAGAAATTCAGTTGTTTTTGCCGTCAAAAATTCTTTGCAAACCTGACTGCAAAGGTCTTTGCTATAAATGCGGTAAAAATCTTAATTTAGGCGATTGCGGCTGCAAAAAAGACGTAGACCCTCGTATGGAAGCGTTGCTTCAGCTGCTTGATGAACAATAATAATCTAATAATTAATATAAATTAAGGAGGCTATAAAGATGGCAGTACCAAAGAGAAGAACTTCTACAGCAAGAAAAAACAAGAGGCGTTCAAGCGTTTGGAAAATGAATGCTCCCACACTTGTTAAATGCTCAAATTGCGGCGCATACACAGTTTCACACAAGGTATGCTCAAGCTGCGGATATTATAACGGCAAGCAGGTTGTTGTTAAGGACGAAGCATAAATTCTGAACATTTCAGGCGGGCATATTTTTATATGTCCGCCTTTCTTTTTGATATTGTTTTAGGGAGGCTTGTATGTGAAAGGAACCGTTGCAATAGTTGGCAGGCCGAATGTCGGAAAATCTACGCTTTTTAATAAACTGACCGGATCTCGTATTTCTATCGTGGATGATACTCCAGGCGTAACAAGAGATCGGATTTACGGCGATTGTGAATGGCTCGGACATAAATTTCTGCTTGTCGATACAGGCGGTATCGAGCCTTATTCTGACGACGTGATATTAAAACAGATGCGGTCTCAGGCTGAAATAGCAATTGAAACTGCCGATGTTATTATTCTTGTTACTGATGTTACAGCCGGCATTCTTGCCGCGGACAGCGAAGTTGCTTCCATGCTTCAAAAGAGCGGAAAGCCAATCGTTCTGTGTGTGAATAAATGTGACAGTATAGGAGCTCCTCCAGCAGAATTTTATGAGTTTTATAATTTGGGACTGGGGGATCCGTTCGCGGTATCTTCCGTTCATGGACACGGAACGGGAGATTTGCTTGATGAAGTTATAAAATACCTGCCTGATGACAATAATAACGATGATGAAGATAACGAAATCATCAATGTTGCCATAATAGGTAAGCCGAACGTTGGTAAATCATCGCTTGTAAACAAGATCTGCGGTGAGGAAAGAACAATAGTGTCTGATATCGCCGGAACAACTCGGGATACTACAGATACTTACGTTGAAAACGTATATGGCAAATTTAATTTTATAGACACTGCCGGCATTCGGAGAAAAAGCAAAGTTACGGATGCTATTGAACGCTTTAGTGTGATCAGAGCAAAATCCGCTGTTGACCGTGCCAATGTTTGCGTCATAATGATAGATGCGGTAGAGGGATTTACTGAGCAGGATTCAAAAATTGCGGGAATTGCGCTTGAGGCCGGCAAAGCATGTATTATTGCTGTTAACAAGTGGGATGCTGTTGAAAAAGATTCCGATACGATGAAAGAATATAAGAACAAGCTGAGTGTTGATTTTTCGTTTATGTCTTACGCACCTGTTTTGTTTATATCGGCAAGAACAGGTCAGCGTATTGACAGATTATTTGAACTGATTGCCCTTGTTCATTCGCATAATTCCATGCGTATTTCAACAGGCAGACTAAACGAGGTGCTTGCTGACGCCACCGCTCGAGTTCAGCCGCCTACAGATAAAGGGAAAAGACTGAAGATCTATTATATGACTCAGGCTTCTACCAGGCCGCCTACATTTGTTTTCTTCGTTAACAGTGCAGAGCTTTTTCACTTTTCATATCAGAGATATCTTGAAAATCAAATCAGAGAGGTTTTCGGCTTGGAAGGCACACCTATAAGATTTATCATCCGTGAAAGGGGAGACAGCAAAAAGTGATTACTCCCGCCTTAGTTATTAGATATGCTGTTGTAATCATCATATCTTATCTGCTCGGCAGTCTGAATTTTTCTATTATTTTCTCCAAGAGATTTGCGGATAAGGATATCAGGGAATCCGGCAGCGGGAACGCGGGCGCCACGAATATGCTCAGAACTTACGGAAAACGGTTTGCGGTTATTACGATGATCGGCGATATCCTAAAAGTTGCCGTTGCGATCATCATTACCTTTGCAGTTCTCGGCGCGCCGATGAAATATCTTTTTGGAATACCTGATGATCCTGCCGAGATCCAGAGAATTATGGTCTATAAAGAATTCTCCGGCTTTTTCTGTGTTCTTGGACATATCTTTCCCGTATTCTTCAGGTTTAAAGGCGGAAAGGGCGTTGCCGCCTGTACAGGCATGGTGATCATGGTTGATTGGCGCATTGCATTGCTTCTCTTTGTCGTATTTGTGATCGTTATTGCAATTACCAAATGGATAAGTTTGGGCTCTATCATAATAGCCTTGCTTTATCCCGCTTTAATCTATGTCTTTTACACAAATTTTCTGCTTGCAGCAATTGCGCTGCTGTTTACGCTTATCGTGCTTGTTGCACACAGGGAAAATATAAAACGTCTTTTTAAAGGAACTGAAAATAAGATTTCCTTTTCAAATAAAAAGAAGCGCTGATAGAAAGCGCTTCTTTTTTATAAAATAAAAAAGCCGCCTTAAGGCGGACTTTAATATCAAGATAAATTTGACTCACGCTCTTTCAACTTTACCGGAGCGAAGACATCTTGTGCAAACATATACTCTTTTAGGAGAGCCGTTAACAATAGCCTTTACTCTTTTAACATTGGGCTTCCAAGTTCTGTTGGAACGCCTGTGAGAATGGGAAACCTTGATTCCGAATGTCATTTCTTTTCCACAGTATTCACATTTTGCCATTAGCGAACACCTCCTTGTAAATTTCGAACGCATAAATACTACCACATATCTCATCAAAATGCAAGTATTTTTTATATAAAAATTTCATAAGGGAAACTTTCTGTTAAATTTTTCGCTTTTTATTGATTTTAAAATCTATATTTATTATAATATTTTAGATAATATAAGTTAAGTTTTGGAGGTTACATATATGGCGGCAGATAAAAAAGGAATAACAAAAAACGTTGCGCAGGACAAAAAGGCAGCGCTGGAATCTGCTCTGAAACAGCTTGAAAAACAATACGGACCCGGAACGGTAATGCGCCTCGGAGAAAATACGCATCTTAATGTTGCTGCAATTTCTACTGGCTCATTGACGCTTGATATAGCAACAGGAATCGGCGGACTCCCGCGCGGCAGAATAGTGGAGATCTACGGTCCGGAATCATCAGGTAAAACTACGCTTGCACTGCACTGTATAGCAGAATGTCAGAAACTCGGCGGAGTGGCCGCTTTTGTGGACGCAGAACATGCGCTCGATCCAGTCTATGCAGCCAATCTGGGCGTTGATATTGATTCTCTTCTTGTTTCACAGCCTGATTACGGTGAGCAGGCGCTTGAGATTACTGAACAGCTGGTTCGTTCAGGAGCTGTAGAGATAATCGTTGTTGACTCAGTTGCGGCCTTGGTTCCAAGATCTGAAATTGACGGCGAAATGGGCGATTCACATGTTGGTCTTCACGCAAGGCTGATGAGCCAGGCATTGAGAAAACTTACCGGCGCTATCAACAAGAGCAATTGTCTTATCATCTTCATAAATCAGCTTCGTGAAAAAGTTGGCGTTATGTATGGAAATCCTGAAGTTACTACCGGCGGACGCGCTCTTAAATTCTATGCTTCTATGAGGATTGACGTAAGAAGAGTTGAGACTATAAAGGCCGCCGGCAATGAATTTATCGGTAACAGAACAAGAGCAAAAATTGTTAAAAATAAGCTTGCGCCTCCGTTCAAGCAGGCAGAATTTGATATAATGTACGGCACGGGAATCAGCAAAACGGGAGAGATCCTTGATATGGCGGTTGAATACGATATCATAAAGAAAAGCGGTTCCTGGTTCTCCTATGGTGACGAACGATTGGGACAGGGCAGAGATAAGGTTAAGGAAATGATTCAGAATGATCCTGCTCTTGCCGACGAGCTGGAAAAGAAGATAAAAGTTAAAATGGCGGAAGTTCAGGAATCGGCAACACAGAAATATCAGGGCAAGCCGATCCCAAAGGCGGATACCGAACCTGAGATTCCCACCGAAGATACAGTTAGGCAAACAAGGGCTGCGGCAAGAGCCAAGCTCGATATAGCTGTTGAAGACGATGAAGACTGATGATTATTAAGTCTCAGAAAGGGCGCGGAAAGAAAATTCATATCCTTATCGACGGGGAATATGCAATTACAACGAATGTGGATTTTTGGTCGGAATACGGTATCCCGGACGGTACGGATATTGATGAATCCGAGTGGCAACTTCTGCAAAGTCAAATCAATTACAGAAAAGCGCTGGGAAAGGCAGCCGACCTGCTTTCCAGGCGAAGCCATTCCGCGTATGAATTGAAATCTAAAATCATGCGTACTTGTGACGCGGAATCCGCTGAAAAAGCTGTTCAGAAGTTTATGGATCTGGGTTACTTAAATGATGAGTACTTTGCTAAAGAGCTTGCTGCGCATCTTTTTAAAGTTAAGAACCGGTCCGCCGGATATGTTCGTTCGGAACTTCATAAAAGGGGTATTGACAAAGATATTATAAATCGGATTCTCGATGAAAACGATACGGATCCGGTAGATTCTATCGTTGAAATCATAAATAAAAAATATATCGGCAAGGTCTATGATGACGGCGGCAGGCAAAAGGTTGCAGCCGCTTTGATGAGAAAAGGCTTTTTATATTCGGATATAAAATCAGCATTTTACAGGATGGAGAATGAAGATCAGTAATAAAATTTATATTATTTCCCTCGGCTGTCCCAAAAATCAGGTGGACTGCGAGATCATGGCAAATAAACTGAAAAGAGCCGGTTTTATTCTTGTGGACAGCATTGAAGATTCGGATGCGGTTCTGATCAATACTTGCGCTTTTATTGAAGACGCAAAAAAAGAAGCAATTGAAAATATACTTGAAGTTGCACAATATAAAAAAGCGGGAATGATTTCCGCAATCATCGTGACGGGCTGCCTGTCGGAGCGTTATCAGGATGAAGTCATGAAGGAGATGCCCGAAATTGACGCCGCAGTTGGAATTGGCGCGAATAACGATATTGCTAAAATATGTATGAAGGCGCTCAGCGGCGTTACAACAAACTTTTTTCCGTCAAAGGATCTTCTTCCGCTTAGCGAAAAAAGAACACTGTTTTCGCCCGCACACTGGGCTTATCTTAAGATTTCAGACGGCTGTGACAACAGATGCTCTTATTGCGCGATTCCCGGCATCAGAGGAAGTTACAGAGAACGTGATATGCAAAGCATTATAGCAGAGGCGCAGGATCTTGTTTCCCGCGGCGTTAAAGAGATCGTGCTTGTGGCTCAGGATACAACAAAGTATGGTATGGCGCTGTATGGTGAATATAAGCTTGCTGCGCTTTTAAAGGAACTGTGCAGAATCGAAGGTCTTCATTGGATAAGGTTGTTTTACTGTTACCCGGATAAGGTAACTGATGAGCTTATTGATACGATAGCCAATGAAAAAAAGGTTTGCTCATATATTGATATACCGCTTCAGCATTGCAGCGGCGAAGTGCTCAGAAATATGAACAGAAGCGGGAATTATGAAGAGCTTAAAAAACTGATTTCTAAAATGAAGAAGCGTATCCCCGGGCTTTCTCTCAGAACTACTTTTATGGTAGGATTTCCCGGTGAGACTGACGAACAGTATGAAGAACTGTGCAATTTCGTGAAAGAGATGAAATTTGATAAAATGGGCTGCTTTAAATTTTCCCCTGAGGAAGATACGCCCGCATATGAAATGAAAAATCAGACAGATGAGGAAACCAAGGCTCGGCGAGAAGAAGTTCTTATGGATATCCAATATAACGTTACTGAATCCGCAAACAGGGCGCGTGTAGGCAAGATATACGAGACAATAATTGACGGTTTTGACGAAGACCACTATGTTGGAAGAAGCTACCTTGATGCACCTGAAATAGACGCAGGGGTAATCATTTACTCCGATGAAAAGCTTTCCGCCGGCGATCTGATAGAAGTTAAAATTACTGATTATAATGGTTACGACCTGATAGGAGAGAAAATAGAATGAATTTGCCAAACAAAATAACTGTGTTCAGATTCTGTTGTGTACCGGCGCTGCTGGCATGTGCGTTTATCGATTTTAAATATCACTGGGTCGCAACACTGATCATTTATTTTATAGCCTGTATCAGTGATAAGGCTGACGGAATTATTGCCAGAAAATCTGGTATTGTAACAGATTTCGGGAAGCTGATGGATCCTCTTTCCGATAAAACGCTCGTTTTCGCAGCATACATAATTCTGATAGATATGGGTTGGCATACAGACATTGTTATTATGATCATGCTGGCACGCGAATTTTTGGTGGCCGGAATCAGAATGGCAGCAGCTACTACCGGTGAAGTTATTGCTGCAAATGCTTTCGGCAAAGCTAAAACGTTTTTACAGATGTCTACAACAGGGCTCGTATTTCTTTTCCTTGCAATAGGGGAAGGCCCTGCCGATATCGATATGAATACGCAGTGGCTGAATATCTACTGTACGGTTGCTTTCTGGATAGTGGGAATAGTAACCTTGCTTAGCGGAATCGTTTATGCTAAGGACGGGTGGCATCTGATAAAGACAAAATAGGTGTTGCAAATTCGTAATTTTTGTATATAATATTATTGATATAGAAAAACAATGATGGAGAGAAGTAACCGTTTTCGGCTTTTTTCAGAGAGCATGCTGCTTGGTGAAAAGTGTGTATTAAGCTTTCGGTGAAATGCGCTCCGGAGTTTTCCGAAGGAAATTCAGTATTTCGGAACGGATTGCCCCGTTACAGGCAGGGCTGTATAAGGCAGTCAAGTATAAAGAAGAGTGGAACCGCAGTATTTTATTGCCTCTGTCATAGGACGGGGGCTTTTATTTTTATTTAGGTGAATCGTTTATGTTTAATGATTTCAAAGAAACAGTAAAAAGCTTTATGGAACATGATCCGGCAGCTAAAAGCCCGTTTGAGATAATCTTTCTTTACCCGGGTTTCAAGGCGCTGAGGAGCCACAAAAGAGCAAACTGGTTTTTTAGGCACAACATGCCTTTTATAGCGCGCTATATTAGTCAGAAAAGCGCTCAGAAAACAGGTATAGAAATTCACCCCGGTGCAACGATCGGCAGAAGAGTTTGTATCGATCATGGGCACGGCGTCGTCATCGGAGAGACCGCTGAAGTTGGTGATGATGTTATGATCTATCAGGGCGTTACGCTCGGAGGAACCGGTAAGGATGTTGGGAAAAGACATCCCACTGTTGAAAACGGGGTCATGATCGGCGCAGGAGCAAAGGTACTTGGGCCTATCACTATAGGCAGAAATGCAAAAGTTGCTGCCGGTGCTGTGGTGGTTAACGATGTTGAGCCTAACAGCACTGTCGTTGGCGTTCCGGGAGAAGTAGTAAGAATCGCCGGAGAACGTGTGGATGATCTGGACCAGATCCACATTCCGGATCCCGTAATGTCTGCGATCAAAGAAAACCAAAGAAAGATTGAAGAGCTGGAAAAAGAGATAAAAAAGCTTGAGGAGGCGTCAAAATGAAAGTATATAATACTATGACAAGACAAAAAGAGGAATTTGTACCGGTTGATAAAAATGAAGTTAAGATCTACGCGTGCGGACCTACTGTTTATAATTATATCCATATCGGAAACGCGCGTCCGCTGTGTGTTTTTGACGTATTAAGACGCTACCTGGAATACAAGGGGTATAATGTTAAATTTGTTCAGAATTTTACTGATATTGACGACAAGATCATTAAAAGAGCCAATGAAGAAGGTGTTTCATACGATACGGTTTCTGAAAAATATATCAAAGAATTCTGGATCGATGCTGACGGACTCAATTTTAAGCATGCTACCGTGCATCCAAAAGCAACAGAAAATATTGATGAAATAATAGATATCATTCAAAGCCTTGTGGATAAGGGCTATGCGTATGAAGCGGGCGGCGACGTATATTTCAGAACGCTTAAATTCAAAGATTACGGAAAGCTTTCTCATCCGCCCATAGAGGATCTGGAAAGCGGCGCCAGAATAGCTATCGGTGAAGTTAAGGAAGATCCGCTTGATTTTGCGCTTTGGAAGGGAGCAAAACCCGGCGAACCGTATTGGGATTCGCCATGGGGGAAGGGAAGACCTGGCTGGCATATAGAATGCTCGGCTATGAACCGAAAATATCTTGGCAATACCATAGATATACACTGCGGCGGAAAAGATCTTGTATTTCCTCATCACGAAAACGAGATCGCCCAGAGCGAGTGCGCCAACGGCTGCACTTTTGCAAAATACTGGATGCATAACGGTTATATTAATGTTGATAATGTAAAGATGAGCAAATCGCTCGGCAATTTCAAAACTGTGCGCGAGATTGCAGGAGTTTATGGTTATGAAGTAATAAGATATTTTCTTATAAGCGCGCATTACCGTTCGCCCATAAATTACAGCATCGATATAATCGAGCAGTGCAAAAGTGCTCTTGAAAGGCTTTATACTTGCCGGGACAGTCTTGATTTTGCACTGAAAAATGCAACTGAAGAGTCCGGTAAAAACGACGATGAGCTGATCAATATGTTCGAGAGCCGTAAGACTGAGTTTATTACCGCAATGGACGATGATCTGAACACTGCGGACGGAATAGCGGCTCTGTTTGAACTGACAAAGGATATCAATACTCATATACTGTCTAAAAAAGTTTCCAAAGCAGTTTGTGAAAAAGCAGCGCAGATATTTGATGAGATATGCAACGTTCTGGGTCTGCTTTATAACAGAAGGAACAATGAACTGAGCAGTGATATTGAGGCGCTTATATCCGAGCGTGAACAAGCCCGTAAAAACAAAGACTGGGCAACGGCGGATAAGATCCGTGATGATCTGAAGGCGCGCGGTATCATTCTTAAAGACACACCGCAAGGCGTTACATGGACAAAGGAGTAATTGTTAAAAGGTGATATAAAAAGTATAAGAAGGGCTGTGCGTAAGCAACAAAAATTGCTTTATGCACGGCCCTTCTTATATATTTTCTGATAGCTCAGTTGGATTTGTTTACTTTGTCTTCTGGTGCCTCTCTGTTTTCAAGAACCGAAGTGCAATGCGGGCATCTGATAGCGTTTATATCTATATCGCTCATACAGAATGGGCATTGCTTAGTTGCAGGCGCTGACGCCTCCGCCTTTTTTCTGCCGATTGTCATTACTTTATTTATTACTTTAAGCAAACAAAAGAGTACAAAAGCCATTATAATAAAATTAAGAAACGCGGATATGAATGACGAAAAGAAACCAAGCAGCTCCTGCGAACTGTATTTTGCTGCGCCGGTTATGAATTGCAGAAGCGGGTTTATAAAATTATCCGTAAGCGAATTTACAACGCCGGTAAAAGCACCGCCGATAATAATGCCTACTGCCATGTCAAACATATTGCCTTTAAGCGCAAACTGTTTAAATTCTTCAAAAAATTTTTTCATATTCTTCTCCTTTGAAATTCATTACTCTTTTATTAATAAGTAAATAAAAAGGCCGCCTTATATTCAGGCAGCCATATTTGATCGGGTCAATCGATCAGGTCTTTCATTGAATACATGCCGTTATTTTTGCCTTTCATAAATACGGCGGCATTAACAGCTCCCACAGCAAAAATCTCCTTGCTTCTGGCAGAGTGGGAAAGAGTAATGATCTCATCTCTGCCGGCAAATATGATCTCGTGTTCACCTACGATCGTGCCGCCCCTTACGGAATGGATTCCGATTTCATTTTTGCTTCGCTTTTCACGTTTGCTGTGCCGGTCGTATTCATATTTCATTGGCTCGCTGATCTCTTCACATAACGCGTCCGCAAGCATCAGGGCCGTACCGCTTGGTGCGTCGATCTTCTGATTATGGTGCTTTTCAACAATCTCAATATCAAAATCTCTGCCCAAAACATCAGCTGCTTTTTTTGCAAGCGTAGCAAGCAGATTTATACCCATACTCATATTGTATGTGAAGAAGACTGCGCTGTTTTCCGCAGCGCTTTCTATCTCTTTTTTCTGTGCGCCATCATAGCCGGTAGTTGCGATAACTAAGGGGATATTGCGCTTAGATGAAAAACTAAGCAAAGAATCAAGCAGAGCCGGATTAGAAAAATCAATGATCACGTCAGCATTTTCCTGAACTTCATCAAAAGAGGAATAAACGGGAAAAGAACCGCTTTCAGTGTTTAAATCAATTCCGGCAACGATCTCGCAATCCTCTCTCGCGTTTACCACGCTCTGGATTACATGACCCATTTTACCGTTTGCACCGCATAAAATAATTTTAGTCATTTTGAACTTCCTTTGCCTGAAATTTATTTAATAAGGTTGTATTCCTTCATAACTTCCTTTAACATTGTCTTATTTTCATCCGACAAATCAATAAGCGGAAGTCTGCAATGGCCCGCGTCAAATCCTAAAAGATTAACAGCCTCTTTAACGGGAATGGGATTGACATCGCAGAATAAAGCTTTTGCCAGCTTCATATATTTATCCATCATTTCTTTTGATCCGGCCTTGTCGCCGTTTAAATATTTAGCAACAATATCGTGCGTTTCCCGGGGACAAACGTTTGAAAGTACGCTGATAACGCCTAATCCGCCCCTTTCAAGCACATCATAGATCTGATCGTCGTTGCCGCTCCATATATTAAGCTCATCGCCGCACAGTTCATGTATTTTTGCAATTTGATCAAGATTTCCGCTTGCTTCCTTGACTCCGTTTATTCTCGGAAGCTTGGCAAGCTCAGCTGCGGTTTCAGGAAGAATATTCATTCCTGTTCTTGACGGAACATTGTAAAGAATGATTGGTTTGTCAGTTGCGTCATGAATAGCTTTGTAATGCGCTACAAGACCTTTTTGACTCGTCTTATTGTAATATGGCGTGACGAGCAGAAGCGCATCCGCGCCGTCTCTGCAGGCCTCTGTGCTTAATTCTATTGCACTTCTGGTTGAGTTTGAACCGGTTCCGGCGATAACAGCGCATCTGCCGGCAACATATTCAACGCACCACTTGATGCATTCAGAATGCTCATCAACTTCAAGCGTGGAACTTTCACCGGTAGTTCCGCAGACTACTATTGCATCCGTTCCGTTTTCTATCTGCCAGTCAATGAACCTCCCGAACTCCTCATAATTAACCGTACCGTCTTCTTTCATAGGTGTAATTATTGCGACAGCAGCACCAGTAAAAATAGGTTCTTTCATATATCTACACTCTCCTTATCCAAAATTTATGATCTAAATCAGTCCATATAACCTTCAGCACACAGCAGCTCGGCAAGAAGAACAGAACCGCCGGCCGCACCACGCAGTGTGTTGTGAGAAAGGCAAACAAATTTATACTGATACTGTGTATCTTCCCTGAGTCTTCCGATAGAGACTGCCATACCGTTTTCAAGCATTCTTTCAGATTTAATCTGAGGTCTGTCATCTTCTTCAAAATAATGCAAAAATTGTTTCGGCGCGGAAGGAAGCTCAAGTTCCTGTGCGCGGCCCTTAAAGCTCTTCCATATCTCTTTCATCTCGTCAATCGAAGGTTTCTTCTCAAAGTTTACAAACACAGCGCCGAGATGACCGTTGGAAACAGGAACACGTATACACTGAGCCGTAAAATTAGGTTTGTCAGCCAATCTGATCTCATCACCGTCGATCTTACCCCAGATCTTGAGCGGCTCTTTTTCACTTTTTTCTTCTTCTCCGCCGATATAGGGAATAACATTGTCTATCATTTCAGGCCATGTCGCAAAAGTTTTGCCTGCGCCGCTAATAGCCTGGTATGTGCATACAAGCACATCTTTCACTCCGAATTTATCGTGAAGAGGGAACAAAGCAGGCACATAGGACTGAAGCGAGCAGTTCGATTTTACCGCAATAAAGCCTCTCTTAGTGCCAAGCCGCATTCTCTGCGAAGGAATGATGTTGATATGATCTGCATTAAGCTCCGGAACAACCATCGGCACATCCGGAGTAAAGCGGTGAGCGCTGTTGTTTGAAACAACGGGGCACTCGTGTTTGGCATATTCTTCCTCAAGCTTTTTTATATCGTCTTTTTTCATGTCTACAGCACAAAAAACAAAATCGACTTCGGAAGTTACTTTGTCAATATCTGCAGACGCATCCCTGACTATCATATCTTTTACATTTTCAGGAATTTCAGTGTCCATGCACCATTTTTTTCCAACGGCATCCTCATATCTTTTTCCGGCTGATCTGGAAGACGCTGCAAGACTCGTGATAGTAAACCACGGATGTTCTGAAAGCAGCGTTATAAAACGCTGACCAACCATGCCTGTGGCTCCGACTACGCCAACATTGTATTTTCTTTTCATAGCGATTCTCCTAACTTAAAGTGAAAATAAATCTTGTAAAAATATATACAATAGAATATAATATTAGACGGCGTTTGCCATATCTTTATGATATAATATCACTTATTATATATATATGTCAAACAAAAATTACGGAGACTTTATGAAAACTTCAGACTTTTATTATGACCTGCCCGAATCTTTAATAGCGCAGACTCCGATCGAGCCAAGGAATGCTTCGCGTCTTATGGTGCTCCATAAGAAGGACGGCAGATTGGAACACCGTGTTTTCAGAGACCTGACCGAGTATCTGAATCCGGGTGACTGTCTTGTTATCAATGATACAAGAGTTATTCCTGCAAGGATCTACGGCGTGAAGGAAGAAACCGGTGCCGTTGTGGAATTTTTATTGCTTTCGCAGAAAGAGAATGATGTTTGGGAATGCTTATGTAAACCCGGAAAAAGAGCAAAAGTCGGCACAAAATTTTCTTTTGGTGAAGGAAAGCTTATTGGTGAAATCGCGGATATAGACAGTCAGGAAGGAAGCAGATTTGTAAAATTTACGTGTGACGGAAATATTTATGCCGTACTTGATGAGATCGGTTCTATGCCACTGCCGCCTTACATAAAGGAAAAGCTGAAAGATAAGGAACGTTATCAGACGGTTTACAGTAAAGAGCTCGGTTCAGCCGCTGCACCAACTGCAGGGCTTCATTTTACACCCGAAATGCTGGAAGATATAAAGGTGAAAGGGATAAATATTGCCGAAATAACACTGCATGTCGGACTCGGAACATTCAGACCCGTTAAGGTAGATGACGTTACAAAACATAAAATGCACACCGAGCATTACATTATGCCAGAAAATGCAGCTTCTGTTATTAATGAAACTAAAAAAAACGGCGGCAGAGTAATCGCTGTAGGCACAACTTCGTGCAGGACTATTGAATCCGTAGCTGCGAAAAACGGCTGTATCTGTGCTGACGAAGGCGATACGTCCATTTTTATATATCCCGGATTTGAATTTAAATGTATGGATGCGCTGATTACGAATTTTCATCTTCCGGAAAGCACACTTATAATGCTTGTGTCTGCATTTGCCGGATACGAAAATATTATGAACGCTTATAAGACCGCGGTTAAAGAAAAATACAGGTTTTTCAGTTTCGGCGACGCTATGTTTATTGAGGATTGATTATGAAGTTTACCGTTTTAAATAAAGAAGGATTTGCCAGGCGCGGGGTCTTTGAAACAGTGCATGGTACGGTTCAGACTCCGGCATTTATGAATGTTGCAACAGTTGCAGCAATAAAAGGCGGACTTTCTGCTGATGATCTGGAGAATATAGATACACAGGTTATGCTGTGTAATACATATCACCTGCATGTGAGGCCGGGCGAAGATGTGATATATGATATGGGCGGACTGCATGAATTTACAACCTGGAGTAAGCCTATTTTGACTGACAGCGGCGGTTTTCAGGTCTTTTCACTTGCCAAGCTCAATAAGATCAGAGAAGAAGGGGTCACTTTTCATTCTCATATAGACGGCAAAAAGATCTTTATGGGTCCTGAGGAATCCATGCGGATTCAAAGCCGCCTGGCTTCAACGATAGCTATGGCTTTTGATGAATGCGTTGAAAATCCGGCGTCTTACGAATATGCAAAAGCCTCTTGTGCAAGAACGTTACGATGGCTCGAGCGCTGTAAAGCAGAAATGGACAGACTCAATTCTCTTGATGAAACGATCAATAAGAATCAGCTTCTGTTTGGCATCAATCAGGGATGTACTTATGACGACCTGCGTATCGAGCATATGAAAGAGATCGCCAAAATGGACCTGGACGGCTATGCAATCGGCGGATTGGCTGTCGGAGAACCAAAAGAAGATATGTACAGAATCATAAGCGCAGTTACGCCTTTTGCGCCTGAGAATAAGCCACGCTATTTAATGGGTGTGGGAACACCGGGAAATATTCTTGAAGGCGTCAGCAGGGGAGTGGACCTGTTTGACTGTGTTATGCCTAGCAGAAATGCGCGTCACGGGCATTTATTTACTAAAGAAGGAATAATAAATATAAATAATTCTAAATATATACTTGACGATTTACCGATAGACAGTGAGTGCAGCTGCCCTGTCTGCAAAAGGTACAGCAGGGGATATATACGTCACCTGATGAAAGCTAACGAAGTGCTTGGAATGCGGCTTGCAGTAATGCATAATCTTTATTTTTATAATCATTTGATGAGCGAGATACGTTTTAATATTGAAAACGGAAGTTTTGAGTCTTTTAAAAATGAATATTGTGTTAAACTTGATACCCGCATTTAAAAAGTTCTTGCATTTTCTTTATAATGTCTATATAATATAAATCACTGTTAGTAAAATTTGGAGGTCAAAAATCATGTTAGAAACCTTACTTCAGTTATCTTCAGGCGCCGCTTCAGGTACAGCCACCGGAACCGGCAACTCATACTCATTCATAATATTAATGGTAGTTTTGCTTGTGGTTATGTACTTTGTTACAGTTCGTCCGCAAAGAAAACGCCAAAAAGAAGAACAAGAAATGCGCAATTCGCTTGAAATAGGCGATGAGATTATTACTATCGGCGGAATCGTAGGCAAGGTCGTTACAATAAGAGAAGAGGATCTTGTTATTGAAACCGGCGCAGACAGAACGAAAATGAAGATTCAGCGTTGGGCTGTTAATACAAACAAAACGAAGATGGAACAGCACAGAAAAGAGGTTGAGGCTGCCAAGGAGGCTGCTAAAAAGAAGAAAGAAGAAAAAGCTGCCGCCAAGGGTAAAGCAGTTAAAGGAAAAACTGAAAAAGCTGATGAAAGCACGGATAAGGCTGAAGATAAAAAATAATATTACAAATTTATAAGTAATAAAAATTTACTCCTTTGAATATCCTTTAATGGATAAGCAAAGGAGTTTTTTTATGAAAAAGATAAAATCTTCAATCGATAAAAAATTACTTTTAGCATTTATTATTAAATCTGTTTTCTTTTCAGCCCTGTTCTGCGCTTCTTTTTCGGCACTGATTTCCTTGATTATATATGAGCTTGATATCGATTTTGAATCTGCGCAGTATCTTGCTACCGCAGTAATGATCGTAAGCGCCGGATTAACGGCGTTTCTATGCGCCTCGTCATTCAAAAACAGCGGATTTCTTGTTGGCGCAGTCTCATCTTTGCCGCTTATACTTTTTTCGTTAGTTAATCTAATTGTAAATCATAATACAGTGTGGATTTTTTTTCTTAAACTGATGCTCACCATCATTTTTTCCGGTTTAGCCGGCATGTACTCGGTAAAAAAATCTAAGAAAATAAGGGTCAAAAAATGAAAAACAGCGAAATCGTACAAAAAAATCCTCTAAAAGGCAATAAGGAGGATAAAGATAAACACAAAGAAAAAAAGAATTTATATGAGATCTTTACTGAAAACAAAACAGTGATCTATTCATCACTGTTTTTTGCAGCTGGTTTACTGTGCGGCGCACTTATATACAAAAATTGCAGAACAGACGCTCTTGACGATATCATCAGATCCGCAGCGTCAAACGATTTCATCAATCAGTTTGTCAACAATCTGGGTTTTTACTTTTTTGTATTCGCACTTACCGTATTGCTTGGGATCTGCCTGGTGGGCTTTCCGGTAATAAATGCTGTTCCGCTTATTATTGGTTTGCAGGCCGGGCTGAAGATCGCATATTATTATATTAATTTTGGTTTTAAAGGTTTTGGATACAGTCTTTTGATGATAGCGCCTTTTGTGTGCTCGTTCCTTACAGTTATCGTGTATACTGCCTCGCTGAGCTCCGATCTAAGCAGAAAGATTTATAATATTACATTAGGAAAAAGCGAAAGCACTGAAAAAATTAATTATAAAAGCTATATGAAGAAGTATCTCCTTTATGCGCTTATGACTGTTTTGGTCGCTCTCATTAACTCCGGCATCACGTCGGCGCTGAGCGGAATTATCGCAATATAATTTTAGTTATGCTTATCATCATTTAACGGATTTGCCGCTATGGCTTTTTTTGCTGCGTCAGCGGTAGTGTGGGTGTATATTTCGGTAGTACCCAAATTTTCATGACCCAAAACTTCTTTCAAAAGCAGCAGATCCACATTGCCGTATTGGTACATAAGCGTTGCGGCAGTATGTCTCAGCTTATGAACGGAAAGACCTCTGTCTCCAAGCCCGGCTTTATCAAGATTGGTGTAAACTATATGCTGCACGGTCTTCGGGCTTATTCTTTTGTTTCTGCTGCTTAAAAACAAAGCTTTGTCTTTTACGCCGTTATTCGGTCTTTTTTTCATATAATCCGAAATGGCCTTTATGCATGCATGATTCATATAGATCACGCGTTCTTTATTTCCTTTTCCGGTTATCACGAGGCTTCCGTCATCTTTTATATCGTTATAATTTATTGACACTAGCTCTGCAAGGCGCATGCCGCAATTAAGAAATAATGTAATTATAGCATAATCACGTTCTTTATACGGCCCGTCAATAACAGACAAAAGCTTTTCCGCCTCTTCCAGTGTAAGATATTTCGGAAGAGATTTTTTTGTTTTCGGAATATCCAGATTTTTCATCGGATTGGATTTAAGCAGACCCAAATTGTCAGTAAGATATATGAAAAACCTTCGTATGGATATCACTCGGCGAGCGCGCGTTGTTTCGTTATTTTTACGCTCGTTTTTCAGATAAATTAAATATGAATAGGCATCGTTCAGAGTAATGTTTTTTATAAATTCGATATCGATAGGGGATATATCAATATCTTCATCAGGAACATTTTTATCAGCAATACCTTTATATTTTGCCATGAATCTAAAAAAGGTTCTCAGATCAGACGCATATTCAATTACAGAAAGTTCAGAATGACCTTTAATAGCCTCAAGATACAGCAGATATTGCTGTACAAGCTGCGGAAGTGTTGTAAATTCATCTTTTCTCAAAAAAAGCCCTCCTTTGTGAAACAGTTTCATGAATTAACTCTGAGATAACAAAATGGGGTATATGCAAAGATATTTCCTTAGATCAATAGGAACAATGATTCACGCGTGATAAAGCAGAATGATATATAATCGTTCTATTAAATAATCTTTCCGCTGATAAAGTAAGCGAACCATTTAAATAAGAATCAGCGTGTGTGGATCTCCCATATATGAGTAATTATCTTAAGATACATTTTTTGAAAATAAAATATAGATAATTACTAAATCTATTTCTGCATTATTTAATCTAAATTTAGCTCCCCTTAATTGCACAAAAGATTAATTTTGTATAATTGTATCAAGTTTTTTACCCCCTGTCAAGAGGGTATGCAAATAAATAAAAGGCAGCTCTATCGAACTGCCTTTAAAATATACTTTTATTCAGTGATTGCGTTAAAAGCTTCACGAACCGAACGAACCGGAATTATATCTGCTGACACTTTAATGTTTTTAGAAAGTCCCTTGTAATTATGGAACGGAATTATACATTTGTCAAAACCCAGGCGCACGGATTCGGATATACGCTGTTCACAATTATTTACTGCGCGGATCTCCCCTGCCAATCCTATTTCACCGAAAGCAATAATATTATCTTTTACAACTATGTCTTTAAGCGAAGAAACAAGAGCCATTGCAACCGTGAGATCCGCTGCCGGTTCATCAAGGCGCAACCCGCCGATAACATTTATATATGTATCCATTGAATTGAAAAAATACCCGGCTCTTTTCTCCAGAACGGCAAGTATCATTGCCATTCTGTTATAATCAAATCCTGTGCTCATTCTTCTTGGCGTTCCGAAACCTGTAGCTGTTACAAGCCCCTGAACTTCCGCCAGAATCGGTCTGGATCCTTCCATGACACAAGCTACGCATGTTCCGCTGACATTTTTAGGTCTGCCGGATAACATGAGCAAAGACGGATTCTCTACCTCCTGAAGGCCGTTCTGTTTCATCTCAAAAACGCCGATCTCATTAGTTGAACCGAAACGGTTTTTTACACCGCGCAGTATTCTGTATGAATAATTTCGTTCCCCTTCAAAATAAAGGACAGTATCTACGATATGTTCAAGCACCTTTGGGCCTGCGATAGCGCCATCTTTATTGACATGCCCTACAACTAAAACAGGAATTCCCAGTGACTTGGCCAAATGCATCAGTATATTGGTACATTCACGGACCTGCGTAATCGAACCGGCGGTTGATGAAATCTCATCATAAACCATTGTCTGAATTGAGTCAATAATAACCACGTTCGACTGTTCGGCTTTTATGGTCTCAACTATTGTACCTATATCCGTTTCGGCAAGAATGCCAAGATTGTCCGTCATAACACCGAGTCTGCCTGCGCGAAGTTTTATCTGGCTT
>CATZNW010000003.1 GCA_958422185.1 uncultured Clostridium sp. | reverse complement strand
GTGGAACCGTCGTCGATCAGAATGATTTCAAAATCTTTAAAGGTTTGGTTCAAAACAGACTGGACCGTTTCGGCAAGGTATTTTGCAGTGTTGTAGCAGGGAATGATCACTGATATCCCGTACTTTTCCTTTCTTTTCGGCTTATCCTTCCCGTAAAGGCCAAGATAATAGTGATGCCATCTGTATGCATACGCGGCGTCAGGCTCTTTCCAGGGCTTGTCCTTTGAAGCATAGTGTATGATCTCAGCGTCCAGAAAAAATTCTGTTTTCGCTTTGTATTTTGAACCGTAAAATTTATTTACGTCGTCAACGTCCCATTTGCTGCCGGCCCTGTCAAGGCCCAAAGACTGAAAATTGTATTTCATCGGCAGCATAACGGCTTTGTTATCGAAAACAATGTTGAAAACATTTTGATCCATAAGAGAGGAATCCGCAAGGTTCCTTTTGGTTTCAATAAGCACGCGGCTTATATCATCCTCGCGCATTTTCTTTAGGTTAAGCAGCATAACACCGCTGTTGAAATAATTTTTAACACAGGAATTGAATGAACTTTTCCAATATAATTTGCTGATATCAAGCACTGTTGCAGCGTAATTTTCGCCTAATTCCGTATTGTAAAGCTCATTGAGGTCCGTTTCAACAATTAAATCGCCGTCAAGATAAAGTATCCTGTCCAGTTCGGGAAAAAGGTCGGGAATTATAAATTTCAGCAGTGCTGATAAAGATGCAACGCATATGGAATCAACACTGAAATTATGCATGCCGTTAAATCTTTTTTCAGCATTCTCGCGGCATATGTTTACCGAGACGTCTTCTCTTTCAAATTTTTTAAAAGTTTTCTCGGATTCTTCGGAAAGATTTGAAGTAATAATATAGTAATTGTATTTTCCTCTTTTTTTGTTTGCGATCATAGAATGGATCGCAACTGCTGTCGGCATGATATAATTGTCATCTGTTATCATACAGATATTAATTACAGAATTGTCCATGATTCCCCCAGGCAGATTATAAAATTAGGATTATTTTGATAGAATAAAGGCAAAAACTCTGGTAAACGACGTATTGTCATTTTACACGGCTATTTATAGATTATAAAGTTTCCGGAGCAGATATTCATTAATTCGAGATTTAAGTTAAAACGCTCCGATGTTACATGCAACGAAGCGTTCTTTTGCAGAAAAAGATACATTTTAAATGCCTTTAAATATTTTCTTTAGCATTCTTTTAATCTTTCTTAATAATGGATAGAGCGACCATTTTTCAAGTCGTTTTATCTGTCTTGTTTTAGCGGATTTTTCTTTATAGGTTTTTTGGAGTTTTGCATTTATTTCAGACTTTTCTTTGTAGGTTTTATGAAGCTTTGCGTTTATTTCTGACTTCTCTTTATATGTTTTCTGAAGTTTATCATTTAATTCAGATATATTTTTATTTGCCTTGCACAGTCTGGAATACAAATTTCTGTATTCAACAGTTGTGTATTTATTCATATTTGAACTTTCTTTTGCTTCAGCAATAAAAAGACAAAATATTATTTCTCGTCCGATATCTCCGAATTCGTCAATTACATCATCTTTACCTTCAGCAATACAGGTTTCGTAATAATATCTTTTTACGCTTTTACACATCAAGACCGCATGATTGAATACTGCTGTGCTAAAATCATACCGGTCGGAATTGTGAATATAAACTTTCATTATTTCTGATACGGTATAAACAAATGCTTTTACAGCATCTTTGGATTGGCTTGAAGTCATTGTTGAATTTGCACGAACACGCCTTGAAAAAAATGCATATGGCAATACCGCGATCCTGTCGGCTTGTGTGATGGCTTTAAATGTAAATAAATTATCCTCATAATTGGGAAGTTGGGGAAAATAAATGCTATTTTCAATTAAAAAGCTGCGTTTGATCATTTGAAGGCAAGGTGAAACGATCATTCCAACTGAACTGCGAAACTGAATAAACAATTCTTCCCCGTTATATATTCTTGGAAATACTAATTTTCTGGTGTAACAAGTTTTGTATTGGGGCATCTTTTTTTCGAGTTCTTCTGTTTCGTAGA
Source organism: uncultured Clostridium sp. (assembly GCA_958422185.1). Taxonomy (GTDB): domain Bacteria; phylum Bacillota; class Clostridia; order Oscillospirales; family Acutalibacteraceae; genus Eubacterium_R. The sequence goes on along the minus strand of CATZNW010000003.1, from coordinate 109,253 downwards.
ATGATTTGCCCTCAAATAAAATATTATCTAAATCATTTTCTTCAGCATAAGTATAAAGTTTTTCATAGCAATTTGGTTCAAGCAGATCATCGCTGTCCATAAAATGAATATATTTACCCTGCGCTTTTGTGATCCCGAAATTTCTTTCATAACCCTGACCGTGATTTGTGTGGAAATAAGCGGAAATATTATCATGTTTCTCCGCCAACTCATTTATCATTTCCTTAGTTTCATCTGTGGAACCGTCGTCGATCAGAATGATTTCAAAATCTTTAAAGGTTTGGTTCAAAATAGAATCTACAGTTTCACGCAGATAATTTGCGGAATTATAGCATGGCATAATAACAGATATGCCGTATTTTTCTTCCCTTTTCGGCTTATCCTTCCCATAAAGGTCAAGATAATAGTGCCTCCATAAATATGCAAAAGCTGAATCCGGTTCACGCCAGGGCTTGTCTTTTGACGAAAAATGTATGATTTCGGCGTCAAGAAAAAGTTCTTCTTCGTTTTTGTAATTTGTTCTATAATACCTATTAACGTCATCAATTCCCCATTTAAAGTTAGCCTTTTCAAGCCCGGGAGGCAAAACATTATATTTTATAGGCAGCAGTTTAAGTTTGCCGTCAAATACCAGATTAAAAACATTTTGATCCATTAGAGAGGAATCGGAAATATTACTTTTTGTTTCTATCAACACGCGGCTTATATTATCCTCGCGCATTTTTTTCAGGTTAAGAAGCATCACGCCGCTATTGAAGTAATGCTGAACAGCAGAATTAAATTTGTTTTTCCAGTACATAGTACCGCTGTCAACAACAGCGGCAACCAAATTATCTTCTAAATCTGTGGAGTAAAGTTCTTGAAGGTCGGTTGTGACAATTAAATCACCGTCAAGGTACAGGATTTTATCGAGTTCGGGAAAAAGATCGGGAATTATGAATTTCAGCAGTGCTGATAAAGATGCGACACATATTGAATCTTTAGTAAAAATATGCATACCGTTAAATCTCTTTTCAGCATTCTCGCGGCATATGTTTACCGAGACGTCTTCTCTTTCAAATTTTTTAAAAGTTTTCTCGGATTCTTCGGAAAGATTTGAAGTAATAATATAGTAATTGTATTTTCCTCTTTTTTTGTTTGCGATCATAGAATGGATCGCAACTGCTGTCGGCATGATATAATTGTCATCTGTTATCATACAGATATTGACTGCTGAATCGCCTGTTCCCATATTTCCTCCATCCATCGTAAATCAGAGCGGCAGAATTTAAAACGCTGCCGCACGCGGATTCCGACTACAAAATTATACTTATAAATAATATTCTATTAGATAAGAATAAAAAAATCAATATTTTTGTAAAAATTTGTTAAAATTTATCTTTACAGTCTTTGTACTATTTATTTTTTTAACTTATACTTTTAATATACCTATAATAATCAGGAAGCTTTCTTATTTTTCTATTGAATGTTGGTTTTCTTTTTGATATAATCAATTAGTTAAATTATGTAATTCATAAAATCCTGATTTATTAACGGAAGTGATGAAATGGAAGCTGCCAATATCATAAAGGTCGTGCTTGAGGAAGGCTTTAAGTATGCCATTCTTGCGCTCGGCGTTTATCTGTCTTACAGCATACTTGATTTTCCCGATCTGTCGGTAGACGGAACAATGCCGCTTGGAGGAATTGTATCGTCCGTACTTATTTTCCACGGTATTGACCCATGGATAAGCTTGCTCGCCGCGTTTGCGTGCGGCTTGATAGCAGGCAGCATTACCGGACTTCTGCATGTTAAGTTAAAACTGCAGCCGCTGCTTTCGGGAATACTTGTTTACACTGTTCTGCTGTCTGTCAATCTGGTTCTGATAAAACTGGGTACGGGCGGTCAGTCGATCGTTTCCGTTTTCGGCAAAAAAACAGTTTTCAATACGGGCGCGGCAAACCTTTTGCCGGATGTTATAGGCGGTGTTACCGTAAGAAAGCTGATCGTACTCTTTATTTTTGTAGTGATTCTTAAGATCCTTATGGATCTTTACCTCAAAACAAAATCCGGCATGCTGCTTCGCGCAACAGGTTCAAATCAGCAGTACGTTGTTATGCTGGCAAAAAATCCGGGCGCGTCAAAGATACTGGGTCTTGCAATAGGCAACGGTCTTGCTGCGGTCAGCGGCGCCGTTATTGCGCAAAGCACGGAAACCGCGAATACGCAGATGGGTGTAGGAATGGTCGTGTTTGGACTGTCAAGCGTAATCATAGGGCTTTCGCTGTTTAAGAAAGTAGGTTTTATGAAGGCTACCACAATGGTTATCCTTGGCACCGTTATTTACAAAGCCTGCCTTCAGATCGCGGTTGAGATCGGCCTCCCGAGCGACTACAACAAACTCCTTATGGCCGTGCTGTTTGTTGCCGCTCTGCTTTTCAGCAAGGTTGGCAGGAAGTCAAAAAGGAGGGAGAAAAATGCTTGAACTCCAAAATATAACCAAGCGTTTTAATGCCGGCACGGTAGATGAAACAACTGTTTTCAGTGATTTTGGCTTTAAAGTGGAAAACGGAGAATTTGTTTCTGTGATCGGTTCAAACGGCAGCGGGAAAACTACCCTTCTTAATCTGATATGCGGGTCTTTGTCACCAGATGAAGGTAAGATAATATTTAACGGCAAGGATATAACGAACGTTTCCGAATATAAAAGAGCCAAAATAATCGGCCGTGTTTTTCAGGATCCCAAAATGGGCACCTGTCCGGATCTGACCATACTGGAGAACATGGCGCTTGCAGACAACAAAAACAAGGCTTTTGGCCTTGGCAGGTGCGTAAATAAAAAAAGAATAGATTACTACCGTTCGCTTCTTGAACAGTGCGATATGGGCCTTGAAAACCGACTCACGGTCCAGGTGGGAACGCTTTCGGGTGGCCAGCGCCAGGCGCTCGCTCTGGTGATCGCCAATATGACGGATCTGGAAATGCTCATACTTGACGAGCACATTGCCGCGCTTGATCCCAAGTCTTCCGAAAGGGTAATGGAACTTACGGACAGACTTGTTAAAAAACACGGAATCACAACGCTTATGGTGACGCACAATCTGCGTTTTGCTGTTGAATACGGAAACCGCCTGGTTATGATGCATGAGGGCGGCACCGTTATGGATATAAAAGGTAAAGAAAAGGAAAATGCAAGGGTTGAGGATCTTCTTGAAGTGTTCGACCGTATCAGTATAGAAAAAGGAAATTGATCATGGATATGAATGAAAAACTTCATTCCGGCGTTTTATATCTGCCGGATGACGATGATATCATGCAGCTTCAGGAGCAGTGCCTTGAAAAGCTTTATGATTTTAATGCAACACGTCCTTCAGAGGGCGAAAAGAGGCAGAAACTTTTAAAAGAGATGTTTGCCGAAATAGGCGAGGGCTGTTATATTGAGCCTCCTTTTCATGCAAACTGGGGCGGCCGCCATGTTCATTTCGGAAACAGAGTTTATGCAAACTTTAATCTTACTCTTGTAGACGATACGCACATTTATGTGGGGGACTGCACCATGCTGGCACCCAACGTAACCGTTGCAACCGCGGGCCATCCGATTGCACCCTGCCTCAGAAAATACGGGATCCAGTATAACGCGCCGGTGCATATAGGCAAAAACTGCTGGATCGGAGCAGGCGCGCTTATAATGCCCGGCATCACCATTGGTGATCATTCGGTGATAGGGGCCGGAAGCGTTGTGACCAAGGATATACCCTCAAATGTTGTTGCGGTTGGGAATCCGTGCCGTATTTTAAGGGAGATCGGCGATGAAGATATGAAAACCTATTTTCAAGGCAGAAAGATAAACTGGAGCGATTTTTCCGGTTTGGATCTTGAGTGACGGCTCACTGAAAATCTTGTCCGATTTGGGCAGTTTGCACTCTGAATCAAAATTCACACTTCCTTTTTTTGTTTAAATGCACAAAAAATATAAGCTAAAATTATAGATTATGTATATAGAATATGCCTCCGATTTCATATATAATAGTATGTATGAAAGGGGGCATTTCATTATATGAATGATTATATTGAAAGCGTGATCAAAACTGTTGAAAGACGGGATAATGCAAAACCGGAGTACATACAGTGCGTCAAGGAAGTTTACCGCTCGCTTGAAAAGGTAATAGAAGCGCACCCGGAGTATGTAGAGGATGATCTGCTGACCCGTATGGTCGAGCCTGACAGGCTTATCACTTTCAGGATCGCCTGGGTGGACGACGCAGGAAAAACCCGTGTTAACAGGGGATACAGAGTTCAGTTCAATTCTTCAATAGGTCCGTATAAAGGCGGGCTGCGCTTTCACCCCAGTGTAAATTCCAGCATCATGTATTTCCTCGGCTTTGAGCAGACTTTTAAGAATTCGCTTACAGGTCTTCCCATGGGCGGGGCAAAAGGCGGTTCGGATTTTGATCCGAGAGGCAAAAGCAAAAACGAGGTCATGAGATTCTGTCAGGCGTTTATGACGGAGCTTTATCGCCATATAGGGCCGAATATTGATGTGCCGGCAGGTGATATCGGTGTTGGCTCAAGAGAAATCGGTTTCCTTTTCGGCCAGTATAAACGGATTACGGACGCTTTCGAAAACGGTGTTATCACTGGTAAGGGCATTTCTTACGGCGGTTCCCTTGTGCGCCCGGAGGCAACGGGTTTCGGCGCAGTATATTATCTCTGTGAAGTGCTTAAGCACGAGCACGATAAGATCGAGGGAAAACGCGTTGCGGTGTCGGGCTTCGGAAACGTTGCGTGGGGCGCGATCAAAAAGCTAAACGAGCTTGGCGCGATTCCGCTTACGATAAGCGGTCCCAGCGGTTATGTTTACGATAAGGACGGCATATGCACCCCGGAAAAGATCGATTATCTGCTTGAAATGCGTGCAAGCGGAAGGGATCGTGTGGAGGATTACAGCGACAGATTCCCTTCAGCCGTGTTTATTCCCGGCGAAAGGCCTTGGGGTATTAAAGACGTTGATATTATTATGCCGTGCGCCACACAGAATGAGGTCGATATCGGCGATGCAAAAACAATAGCTGCAAACGGCGTGAAGTATTATATTGAGGTCTCCAATATGCCTACAACCGCAGACGCGCTCGATTATCTAATGGAGCAGAAGAATATGATAGTGGCTCCGTCAAAGGCTGTAAACGCGGGCGGTGTTTGTGTGTCCGGACTGGAAATGAGTCAGAACAGTCAGCGCCTTTCATGGTCTGCCGAAGAAGTGGACAGAAAGCTTCACCAAGCAATGATCGATATACATAATCATTCTGTTGCGGCAGCTGAAAAATATGGACTCGGGTATAATCTTGTTGCCGGCGCAAATATCGCGGGCTTTGAAAAGGTTGCCGAGGCAATGCTTGCACAGGGCATTTACTGATTGCGTTTCAGTATTAAAATAATGCTTGACAATTTCTAATTTATATATTATAGTATTAGCGTAAGAATACTAACGAAAGGTGAGAGTGGCAGCAATGCCGCTCTCATATTCTTATAGAGAACTATTTAAGAGGGGATAATATGGCGCAAAGTGTTGCAGAAAGAGTAAGACCGATTATTGAGCCCTATGCCCGGCAGCTTTCCCTTGAGATTTGGGATATTGTTTATAAGAAAGAGGGCTCTGACTGGTATCTGAGGATCTTTATCGATAAGGCGGGCGGTGTTGACGTGGATGACTGCGTGGATTTTACGCATCTTATCACGAAGCCGCTTGATGAGGAGGACCCGATCCCGCAGTCCTATACTCTGGAAGTATCCTCTCCGGGTATAGAAAGAGAGCTTAAGGCGGACTGGCATTTTAAAAAATATATCGGTGCGCGTGTTATGCTCCGCACAATAAGGCCGGTGAACAATACCCGTGATTTTGCCGGGATCCTTAAAGATTATGAGAATTCGGATATAACCGTTGAAACCGACGGCGGTGAAGTCCTGACTTTTTCAAAAAAAGAAACATCGTTTGTAAAGCTGGATGATTTCGATATAAACGATTTTAATAAATAACAGAAAGGTTGATAGGAAAAATGAGCAAGGAATTTTTTGAAGCCGTAAAGCTTCTTGTTGAGGAAAAGGATATACCGGCGGATTATCTTTATGATAAGATCGCGTCGGCCATCGTAGTTGCCGCAAAGCACAATTATAACGGTAAGGATATCGTTCACTGCGATATAGACCCGCAGAAGGAAAAAATAAAGGTCTATGTAACCAAAAATGTTGTTGATGAAATTGAGGATCCGGATACGGATATCCTGCTTGAAGACGCCCAGAAACTGCGCAAATCCGCAAAGGTCGGCAAAACAATAGATATTCCGCTGAAGACCAAGGATTTCGGCAGAATCATTGCGCAAAATGCAAAGCATGTTATCCGTCAGGGTATAAAAGAAGCCGAAAGAAGCAAGCAGTTTGAGGAATTTCAGAGCAAAAACCAGGAACTCATTACGGCCAAGGTTAACCGGATAGATCCCGTAACCGGAAGCGCATCTCTTGAGATCGGAAAAACGATCGCGATACTTCCCAAAAACGAACAGATACCGGGCGAAGAGTTCCGCGAAGGAGATAATATAAAGATCTTTGTGGTCGATGTCAAGGATTCCGGCAAAGGACCCAAGATCATGATCTCCCGCACACATCCGGGTCTCGTAAGAAGGCTGTTTGAAACGGAAGTTCCGGAGATCTATGACGGCACGATTGAAATCAAATCTGTTTCCCGTGAGGCCGGTTCAAGAACGAAGATTGCCGTTTTCAGCAAGGATGACGAGATCGATCCCGTGGGCGCTTGTATAGGTCCCAAGGGTCAGCGTGTCTCTAATATTGTTGACGCGCTTGACGGCGAAAAGATCGATATCGTAAAGTACAGTGATGACGTCTGTGAATTCATTTCTGCAGCGCTTGCTCCGGCGGACGTCTGCTCCGTTGAGATACTTGACGAGCAGGCAAAATCATGCCGTGCTACCGTGCCGGACGATCAGCTCAGTCTGGCTATCGGAAATAAGGGGCAGAATGTGCGTCTGGCTGCCAAACTTACCGGGTGGAAAATAGATATAAGGCCGGAATCAGGCTTCTATGAAGGTTCAGGTTCGGGTGAATGATCATGAAAGCAAAAAAAGAAATAAAAAGAATGTGCGTGGGCTGCGGCCGGATGTTTGATAAGCGGCAGCTTATAAGAGTCGTTAAAAGCCCGGAAGGGGAGATCGGAATTGATCTCACGGGCAAAAAAAACGGCCGCGGAGCGTATATCTGTAATGATCCTGAATGTCTGAAAATGGCAAAAAAAAAGAAATCGCTTGAAAGGGCGTTTTCCGTTAAGATAGATGATGAGCTTTACTTAAAGATGGAAGAGGAAATTCTGAATGCAAAAGAATAAACTGCTTTCTATGCTCGGTATTGCAAAACGTGCCGGTGCCGTTTCAATGGGCCATGACGCGGCTGTTCATTCAGTTTTTTCCAAAAAAGCAAAGCTGCTTTTGCTTGCCGCCGATGTATCCGAAAGGTCAAAGCGCGATATGCGCATCACCGCGGAAAAACAGTTCGGCAGCCTGCCCGTAATAGAGGCGGATATAACTATGGATGAGATCGGCTCCGCCTGCGGGTATAAAGCCGGAATATTAACGGTAAACAATGCTGAAATCAGTAAACGGATCATATCTCTTATAAACGAATAAGAAACTCATTCAAGGAGGAATTCGATATATGGTAATAAAGGTGAAGGTGTCCGATGTCGCCAGGGATTTCGGAAAGTCCAATAAGGAGATCATTGATATTCTCGGTGATTATTGCGGCGGACCTGCCAAAAAAGCGTCAACCGTCCTCGAAGAGAACGAACTCAATATCCTGTTCGATAAAATAACTCAGCAAGACAGTGTTGAAAGTCTGCAGGAGTTTTTTGACGCCGGCGAAGCAAAAAGAAAGCAGGCGGCGCAAAATAAATCGCAGGAAAAAGCGCAGGGTGAGCAGAAAAAACAGGCTGAGAAGCCCAAAAAGCCGGTTACTGCAAAGGACAAAAAACGCCAGAGTCAGGCGGCGATTCTGCAGATGGCTCAGCAGGCTGCAAAACGGGCCGAAGAAAAGGCAAAGAAAAAAGCCCAGCAGCAGCCGCAGGCGAGAACAAAAGGCGAGACCCGCAGAATAGATACGCGTGTAAACAGTGTTGATCTTGAAAAATACAATCAGAAGTATGAGGATATTGCTCCGGCTTCGTCAATGGGCGATTATCAGAAAAAGCAAAAGCTGAATCAGAAGTCCAAGCAGTACAGAAAAAAGAAACCTCAGGGTATTCATGCTCATTCCAAAAAGGAAACGGAGCAGCAGCGTCTGGCCCGTATCAGAGAGCAGCGCAAAAAGCAGCAGATCAAGGTCCAGATCCCTGAGGAGATCACGGTCGGCGAACTTGCCGCGCTTTTGCGTATGACCGCTACGGAAGTTATTAAAAAGCTTATGGCGCTCGGCGTGATGGCAACCGTAAACGAAGTCATAGATTATGATACTGCCGCAATCGTTGCTACGGAGCTCGGAGCAAAGGTTGAAAAGAAGGTAGAAGTATCCATAGAAGAACAGATCATAGAAGAAGACGTTGAAGATGATGAAAACGCCGTTACGCGTCCTCCGGTCGTCTGCGTAATGGGCCATGTAGATCACGGTAAGACCTCGATTCTTGACGCTATCAGGGATACAGACGTTACATCGACCGAAGCAGGCGGAATAACCCAGGCTATCGGCGCTTATCAGGTGGAGGTCAACGGAGAGAAGATCACATTTCTGGATACTCCCGGCCATGCTGCGTTTACCGCAATGCGCGCGCGCGGAGCGATGGCAACAGATATAGCCGTGCTTGTTGTTGCGGCGGACGACGGCATTATGCCGCAGACTATTGAGGCTATCAACCATGCAAAAGCCGCAAAAGTGCAGATCATAGTTGCCATCAATAAAATGGATAAAGAGGGAGCAAATCCTGAAAGAGTTATGGAGCAGCTCACGGAGCAGGAACTTGTACCGGAAGAATGGGGCGGCGACGTTATTTGTGTTCCGGTATCTGCTAAAACCGGTATGGGTATAGATAAACTTCTGGAGACGATCCTGCTCGTTGCTGAGATGAGCGAGCTTAAGGCAAACCCGAACAGGGCAGCCAAAGGCGTTGTGATTGAGGCAAAACTGGATAAGGGCAGAGGACCTATCGCAACTTTCCTGGTTCAGAACGGTACGCTTCATTCAGGCGATTATGTTGTTGCGGGCACCGCCGTTGGAAGGGTCCGTGCCATGACGGACTACAACGGTAAAAAGCTGAACAGCGCCGGCCCGTCCGTTCCTGTAGAGATCATGGGACTTGATGAAGCGCCTATGAGCGGAGACGAATTTAATGCCGTTTCGGATGAAAAGCTTGCGAGGCAGCTTGTGGAGCAAAGAAAAGAAAAGGCTAAGGAAGAGGAGTTCAAGCAGTATCAGAAGGTCACGCTTGATACTTTGTTCTCCACCCTTGAAGAGGGTATGCTGAAAGAACTGAATATCATAATCAAAGCAGATGTTCAGGGCTCGGTCGAGGCAGTTAAGCAGTCGCTTCTTAAAATTGAGAATGACGAAGTCAGGGTAAGGATCATTCACGGTGCTGTGGGCGCAGTAAACGATTCGGATGTTATGCTCGCAAATGCGTCAAATGCAATTATCGTGGCGTTTGCAACAGGCGTTGAGCCTGACGCTGCTGAAAATGCCGCCAGGGACGGTATCGAAGTCAAGCAGTATAATATTATCTATGACCTGATTGAAGATATTGAATCCGCAATGCGCGGAATGCGATCCGTAAAATACCGTGATGTAGATACCGGTACTGCAGAGGTCAGAGAGATCTATACCGTATCGAGCGTCGGTTCCATTGCCGGCTCCATCGTGACAAGCGGAACGATACGCCGCAAGGGCAAGATCCGCGTTATCAGGGACGGAAAGCAGATCGCTGACACGCCTATTAAAAATCTTAAGCGTTTCAAGGATGACGTCAAGGAGGTATCCTCCGGTTACGAATGCGGTATTTCGCTTGAAAACTGGAACGATATCAAACCCGGCGATACCTTTGAGTGCTATGTGGTTGAAGAGTACAGGGATTGATTATGGCAGGTTTTCGTATAGACAGAATTTCCGAAGATATACGCCGTGAGCTTATTTCTCTTATTCGCGGACTTAAGGATCCGCGCGTTGCCGGGAAAATGCTTACGGTGGTCAATGTAAAAGTATCAAACGATCTTGGCTACGCCAAAGTGTATGTAAGCTCAATGAATGGTATTGAGGATGCGAAAGAGGCATGTGCCGGGCTTAAAAGCGGCGCCGGATTCCTTCGACGCGAACTTGGCAATAACCTTCATTTGAGAAAGGCGCCTGAACTGTCGTTTGTTGCGGACGATTCCATTCAAAAAGGGATGGAGATATTTGAAAAATTAAAGGATACTCCAGATGAGAATTGACGTTAAGGAATGCGCCGGTCTGCTTAAGGCGCACGATAATATTCTGATTCTGACTCATGCTCACCCGGATGGCGACACGCTTGGCAGCGGTTTTGCGCTCCTTCGCGCACTGCTTCAGCTGGGCAAGACGGCAAGAGTCGTAAATGATGATGAGATACCGGAAAAATACAGCTATCTCTTTGAAGATCTGACTCCTCAGCAATTTAAGGAGGATTATATAGTTGCCGTTGACGTAGCAACTGAAAATCTTTTGGGAGGACTTCAGCATATCTATTCGGGCAAGATAGATTTGTGTATAGATCATCATTTAACAAATACCCAATATGCGCAAAATCTGCTTTTGAGGGACGCTCCTGCCGCATGCGAGATCGTTTATGACGTTATAAACGAACTGGGAACCGGTATTGATAAAAAAACAGCGGATTGTCTTTATACCGGTATTTCTACGGATACCGGCTGTTTCAGGTATGCGTCAACGACCGCTCATTCATACCGTATTGCCGCAAGGCTGATAGAACTCGGCGCAAATAACGGGCTGATAAACCGCAAAATGTTTGAAACGAAGTCCAAGACTTATGTCAATCTTGAAAGACTTGCCCTGAACGGGCTTCAGCTTTTCTGTAAGGACAGAGTTGCCGTTATGACGGTCACGCAGGAAATGTATGCCAAAACCGGCTCGAATGAGCAGGAAACGGAAGCTCTTGCCCCCCTCACAAGACAGATAGAGGGTGTGGAGATCGGAATAACGATCAGAGAAAAAAAGGATAAGACCTGTAAAGCTTCCCTGCGTACCTACGAAAGTGTAAATGCTGCCGAACTTGCAAAATTTTTCGGCGGCGGCGGTCATGCGCAGGCTGCGGCGTGCCGTTTTGACTGCTCTGTTGAAGAAGCAAAAAAGCGGATTATTGAAAAATGCGCGGAGATACTCGGATGACGGGTATAATCTGTATAAATAAGGAAAAAGGAAGAACTTCGTTTTCCGTCTGTGCGGAGATCAGGCGGTTAACATCCCAGAAAAAGTGCGGCCATATGGGCACGCTTGACCCTCTTGCAACCGGTGTTCTGCCTGTTATGCTCAGCGGGGCAACAAGATTTCTTGATTTTTATCCGGAGAGCGACAAAGGCTACCGTGCCCGTTTCTCTCTTGGTAAAACCACGGACACTCTCGATATTACAGGAAAGATAACGGGTGAATATAACGTTGATTGTACCGCTTCAGACGTGAAAGACGCGCTCAGCGGCTTCAGAGGTGAGATCCTTCAGATCCCTCCGATGTATTCTGCCGTATCCGTCGGCGGGAAAAGACTGTATGAGCTGGCGCGCCGTGGTGAAAATGTTGAGCGGCCTCGGCGGAAAGTGATGATCAAACGGCTTGAGCTGGTATATTCAGATGAGAATAATAGTGAATATGAAATAGAAGTGCTCTGCTCAAAGGGCACTTATATTCGTACCTTGATAGACGATCTGGGCAAAAAACTTGGTTGCGGAGCTGTTATGACTGCGCTTGAGCGCACGTTTGCTTACGGATTTTCACTGGATGACTGCATAACGGTTTCCGGGATCAGGGACGCAGCCCTGTCCGGTAACAGCATCAGCAGATATGTGATTCCTGTTGAGCGCGCTCTTTCGGCTTATGATAAAATTACCGTAAGCCCGGCGCAGAGCAAAAGATTTAAAAACGGAGGCGCGCTCGATCTTGCGCGTATCAGAATAAAATCCGGACCAAAAAAACTTTTGCGTGTCTTCTCACCCGACGGAGAGTTTTTGGGTCTGGGCGAGGTCCGTGAAAACGAGCTGGCAGTAAAACGTGTTTATGTAGAATAATTATGAAGGACTATGAAAAGTTAAAAAACGACGCAGCAGTCGCACTTGGTGATTTTGACGGTATGCACCTCGCGCACAAAACTGTTGTAACGGGCGCTGAAAATGTGGTCATTTACTGTGTAAACAATAAATTTTCCCTCCTTCAGAAGAGCGTGTTTCAGAAGCGCTGGCCGAATGCTGTGTTTGCTGATTTTGAAAAAATAAAAAATATGACGGGCGAGGAATTTATCAACGATATTATCCTCGGCAGATTTAACGCGAAGATAGTGCTTTGCGGTTTTAATTTCCGTTTTGGCAAAAACGCCTCCTGGTCCGCGCTTGATATGAGAGAATATCTGGAAAAGCGCGGCGTATGGGTGCGTATTCTTGAAGCGCAGGATTTTGAAGGCAAGCCCATCAGCTCGACGCGTATAAGAAAGGCAGTGAGTGAGGGCAGGATAAATGCAGCAAATGAAATGCTCGGATATCATTTTACTTTTGAGGCGCCTGTTATAAAGGGAGACCGGCGCGGCAGAACGATCGGTTTTCCAACAATAAATCAGCATCTGCCGGCGGGGCTTATCGTGCCGCGGTTCGGCGTTTATGAAAGCCGTGTGCTTATCGGCAAACGCTCCTACAAAGCGTTTACAAATATTGGAAACCGCCCGACTTGGCGTGTTGAAGAGCCGCTTTCAGAAACACATATTTTTGATTTCAGCGGCGATCTGTACGGCAGAGAAATTGCCGTTGAGCTTGTGAATTATCTGCGCCCCGAAAAACTATTTAAAAATGTTGATGAATTAAAGAAGCAGCTTGATTATGATAAAAGCAGTATTGTTTGATTTTGATGAGACCCTGCAGGACAGAACTCTGGCGTTTGACCATTATGCAGATGCTTTTTTGCAGGAATTTTTCCCGGGAGTCTCAAAAGAAGATGCAAAAAAGAAAAAACAGGATATGATAGATACCGGCAACGGAGGATATGTGAACCGAGTTGACTTGTTTTCTCGGCTCATTGCTTTGTGGGGCTGGAAAGATTCACCGTCCGCCCGGGATCTTGCCCGGCATTATGATGAGAAATTTGGCTTTTTCAACGTTATTTTTGCCGATGCAGTCCCTCTTTTGACCGAACTAAGAAACCGCGGCATAAAAACAGGCGTTATCACAAACGGCCCTTCTGTTCTTCAGCACACTAAGATGAATAACAGCGGCCTTTTACCGTATCTGGATATCCTTGTGGTTTCAGGAGATCTGGAGTTTGCCAAACCGCAGCCTCAGATCTTTGAGTATACGGCGGATAAACTCGGCCTTAAAACAGATGAATGCATCTATGTAGGCGATCATCCGGTGAATGATATTCAGGGCGCGCTCTCAGCGGGTATGTATGCGCTTCGCATGAATTGGGGCTGGTTTAAGGATCGTGATCTGCGTCCTGATGTTCCCGTTATTGAAAGCTTAAGCGAGGTTATTAACTATGTTTAACGATATTTCCCTTTATGAAAAGGTCGTGGCAAAATTAATAAAGAGCGGACTGCATATATCCTTTGCGGAAAGCTGTACCGGCGGCCTTTGCAGCGGGGCTCTGGTAAGCGTTGCAGATGCTTCTAAGGTTCTTGACGTTTCTTTTGTAACCTATGCAAACGAGGCGAAAATGCGGTTTTTGGGCGTAAAAGAAAAAACAATAAAGGAATTCGGCGTAGTATCAGAAGAAGTTGCGTACGAAATGGCCGCAGGTGTTGCGCAAACCGCTGAAAGCGAGGTCGGTGTCGGTGTCACGGGCGTTGCGGGGCCAACGGGCGGCACGGCCAAAAAGCCGGTGGGCATGGTCTGCTTCGGGATATGTATAAATTCGGCAGTGAAAACATTTACCTGCTGTTTCGGCGAAATAGGCAGAAATGAGGTCAGACGCCAAAGCGTGGATTTTGTATTTGAAAAACTTGATGAACTTCTTTAAAAATGCTTGACCTTATATCGTTTTTATTGTATAATTGCAACGATGAAATTGATATTTCATAAACTCGTTAAATTTGAATATCCGCTACTGTGGCTCAGTTGGTAGAGCAGCGCATTCGTAATGCGCAGGTCGTCGGTTCGAGTCCGACCAGTAGCTCCATTCGCCGCAGGCGACAGCCTGCGGCGATGCTTTTCAGAGCACTATCAAACTTAATATTTATGAAGGCGTAGCTCAGTTGGTTAGAGTACCTGCTTGACATGCAGGGGGTCGGTGGTTCAAGTCCACTCGTCTTCACCACCCAAAAAGAGAGGTCATACTGGTGATGACCTCTCTTTTTGGCTTATCAAAGCCATACTGGAATATTCTGATCACCCGAATCGCACCCGGAGTATCAGGTGCCGTTACAGGTAAGTGAAAATGAAATGACTTTATCTTTTATCTTCAGGCTTTTTTTGCCGAAATAATTGCCCCACTCCAGATCCGGGTAATAACAGCCTTTCGTTATTTGCAGTTCAAAGCAGTTTTGGTCTTTCTCAGATCTGCATATACAGGCGTTTATACTGCCCTCGTCGCTTAAAACATTAAGCGTTTTGCCGTTTTCAAAGGTAACCGTGTAGTTTTTGATATGATTTCTTCTGGTGAGGAAATCATTTGAGATCTTGCGTCTGCCGTCTGACTGCGGATATAGGAAATAGTTTTCATTATCCTTTTCCCATCCGGTATCCGGTTTGACACCGTATTTATTGTCCGCACCAAGGATATACGCAGTGCCTTCGGCGCGGCTTATATGTTCCGGCGGATATACACTATACCGCGTGTTCCTTTTCCAGGAAACGGATCTTATATCTGATTTTAGGTTAAATTTAAATATGGATTTGTCCGGAGATGCAAGCAAAGCAAAAATATTTTTCGGAACGATTTTAATGTCGATCCGGTCAGCCTTTTTTGTTTTAATGATCCGGTATTTTGCCCTTTTGCAGACGAGGGTGTCGTTTGACAGATCAATACATTCATCCATTTTGTCCGTGCCTTTAGGGATATCAGTATATTCTTTTTGGCATGGTATCAAATAGCTGTCAACCAGAAGACCGCTGAAATAAAATTCAACAAGATACCTGTCTGCGCCACTGTTTTTAAAGGCTATTTTTCCGCTGCCGTGCGGTGCAACGGGGAGGGGCAAATAATCATTATATATGTTTTTTTCACCGTCTGAGACAACCATCTTTACCTCTGTTAAAAAAGTGTGGTCAAATCGGTTTGTAATATGGAGTTCGACCTCTTGACCGATAACTGTTTTTTCTTCATCGATCAGGATAGGAGTAAAGGCCTTTTTCGTCAGATAAGCCTCGGGTTTTTCACGTTTGAACAGATCAAAGATACAGCCCCATTCGCCATACCCGGCATACGGACCCCCGGAATGGCTTTGATGCCGTTCGTGTGTCCCCTGAGGTATGCAGAAAACATCGTCTACTGCGGCCCAGACTGCGCAGCCAAGCGCCCCGTCCGTATTAAAAATACTATCCCATCCGATCTTAATGCTTTCGCCCCAAAAATCGCGCACGCTGTTATCCTTCTGCAAACGGGAAATATTATAGCAGGATACATGTGCGAATTCATCATGCAGGCGGGGAGCCTTTTTGCTGCCCAGATTTCCTGTTACTTTTGCGTAATGCTTGCTTATAATGTCATAAGGAAGCGGCTTTGAATGCACCAGATGCGGATAGCTGAAGATAACCGGTCTTGTTTTGTCCACTTTCTTAACATAATTGAATTCAGCCCGGAAGGCATATGTCTTTTCAAAATCAGATTCATTTGCAAGCGACCATATGATTACGCTTGCGTGATTCCTTGCGCTTTCTATCATCTCTGCGAACGACTGCAAAAACTCCTGGGGCGCATTGTAGATCTCGAAATGATTTGCGCCCTTAAAACACGCGGCGTTTTCCTGCTCAACAAACATGCCGAGTTCGTCGCATACCTCAAGCATGTAATCGGCGGCGGGGTAATGGGACGTTCTTATAAAATTAATATTGTTCTTTTTATAGGTAAGGATCTCGTTGTATATGTCTTCTTTTGTTAAAGATCTGCCGTAGAGATGCGAAACGTCATGCCTGCAAACACCGCGCAGTTTTATCTCTCTGCCGTTTACAAAGATCCGGTTTGCAGGCGTGCCTTTTTCTCCGCCGTAGGTTATTTCTCTTATACCTGTTTTTTGCGTGTTTTCCTGCTGTATTTTTCCGTCTGTTATAAGTTTTATACTGAGTGAGTACAGATTCGGATGCTCAGCGTCCCACAATTTTGGATTATTGACAGTCATCGATACCTTTGCAAAGTGATCTGCCGCAAAATCATTCTTAGCGGATACAAAAAGATCTTTGTATTTTTCGTCATTCATAAAGGCGTTCCTGTGTTTTTTTCTCCACTTTTTGTCCGGGCGAATTTTGTAATCGCTGTTTGCGTAAACTGCCTCAAGTTTTTCCAAGCGGCATGTTGCTCTTGAAACGATGTTGTTGCCGTCATCTTTCAATATCAGTTCGGCAACGGTGTTGCCGGATGCACAATACGCTTCGATATACGTTTCCAAAACGGCAGAGCGATCAAAAATCATTGTGTTTGTGTGCGTGCGGGCTATATAATTTTCCGGCAGCACAAAAAGCGTTATATCCCGAATGATTCCGCCTATATTGTTGTGCGCGTAATAGCTTGCCCATGCCGCGTTGCTAATGGTCTCTCCTCCGGGATTCCATATGCCTTTCTTATCGCCCTCAACGTCGGTCACGCCTATAACAACTGTGATCTCTTCTCCTGAAAATGCAGACAGATCACAGTCCCACTGAGTAAATCCGCCTATATGGCTCTTGATATACTTGTTATTTACCCAGACTCTTGCATTTGAATAAATGCCTTCAAAGCGGATGATGATTTTATCCGCTTTTTTTACTTTGGGAAGTTCAAGCTTTCTTTTGTAGTAGTATTCCGTGTTGTTTTCAATATCAAATCCCTGCATGATCAGGGAGGAGGGCGCAAGAACATCCTGCCATTCATCTTCGCTGATCACGCTGAAATCGTAATCCTGGTCTTTTGAATACGGTGAGGGGATGTTCCTGATCCCGCGGAATAAAAACTGCCATTCGCCTTTCTTGCGGTTTGTAAGACACTGTTTATAGTTTTCTTGTCCGTAGATCCTTTCCGGAATAGGCGGTATATACGGAATGTACGGTTTTGATTTATCCTTGCAGATCATTTTATTCTTCTGCCCCCTATATTATCCTGTCAGTGAAATTCAGTGCGGATGGGAATTAAACTTTACATGATACCGAATTTTTCAAATGCATCTTTTGCGGACATGCCTGCACGAATTGCATTTCCAACGGTCTTTTCACCCGTTGCTTTTTCGTAAGCCTTTTCTATTATTTCTTTTTCTATTTGCTGAGGAATGATCACTACGCCGTCAAGATCGCCGAATACGATGTCGCCGGGATTTACCGTGACTCCTTCAATCTCAACAGGCAGTCTGAACCCTGTAACTTTGCCGCGGGGCGCCTGATCCTGTGAATATCTTCCGCGTGAAAAACACGGAAAATCAATAGCTAAAATACCGGCAGTATCTCTGTGAAATCCATTCACAACTGCCCCTGCCGCACCAAGCTGCTTCATGCGGATTTACATATTTTTACCGCCGTTCCCACCGGTTTCATATTCTTTTATGCTTTTGTATTTTTCAAAATATCTTTTTCCGAGTTCGGCACAGCTTTTTCTTGAAAAATGAATGATATCGGGCGTTTCATTACCGGTTAATCCTTCGCTTTCAACAAATCCGCAGCCCGGCAATATGCCCGTTAGTTTTCTTTGCGCTTCTGCGATTTCATATGAATGAGGGTTGGCTCTCATCCATACAGGCACCATATTTCCGCAGATGAAAGGCACCTTTTCGATGTCCAGATTATGGCGCGTTTTTATGATCAGCTGCTGTAGTTTGGACAAATAATCATTGCCGCTCATATTGTTGAGTGCATCGGTTTCCCCCTGGTGCCATAAAAACGCAGTTATTCTGTTTTCACTGTTCAGATCAAGTATCTTGCCGGCGAGTCTGAGCGTGAGTTCATACAGGTCATCTCCGTCTCCCCAGCGGTTGTCGCTGAATCCTGTTCCGCCCAATGCGCAATTGAGCAGCAACAGTTTCCGGCTTTGTTTGAGCATGCCGGAATTGCAGTATTCCTGGCCGAAATACAGAGAAAAGGATGCGCAATGATTCTTGCGCCCGTACCGTGTATCACAGGCCAAATGAAATTCCCTGTCCGGTGTGTATCCGTATATTGGATTGTGAGGTATATATTTTAATTCTTCGTATCCTTTGCCGCATCCCTGTGCGTTGGACTGGCCGGCGATCAGAATGATATCGTAATCATAATGTTTACAGGATTCGGCCGTCAGCAGATCCTTTTTATTTTTTAATCTTCTAAACATTTCCATCAGTCCACTTCTATTTTAAAGCAAACCGGCATCGTATCGGTCAGCTTTTCGCTGAGTTTAACAGAAAGGCATTTGTTGTTCTGCGTAAATTCAACTGCGGTGCTGCTGCCAAGCACAGAAATGTTTTTTATCACGCAGTGGAACAGATCCATTGTGTCTGCAAGAGAATTTATTCGGAATTCAGATTTTCCGGAGGGTTTCAGTGCAAAGGCGTAAACAACGCCGGTTTTGCAGGTGAAGCGGTAATCCTTTGAGGTATAGCTGAAATGCTCCGTAAACGATCCGCCTTTCTGTTTTTTGCCCTCGCCGAAAATTTTGTAGGGCTGTGTGCCCCAGATCGCCTCTTCGTTTCTTTTCGTCCACTCACCAAGGGAAGACATGATCTTCTTTTCCTCATCACAGAATGTTCCGTCCGCCCTGGGGCCGAGATTTAGTACAAAACATCCGTTTTTTGAGATCACGTCAAGTAGGTTGCAGGCGATGATTTCCGGCTTTTTAAAATGATTTGTGGTGCAGTAGCTCCATGCATTGTAAGCCGTTGAAGTTTCCCCCTGCCATATATAGGGACTTATATTTTCAAGCTGACCGCGCTCACGGTCAAAGATCGCGCAGTTATACATGACCGCGTCCGATTTGTAATAAACGCAAACCTCTTTGCCCCATTCAAGCGAACGGTTATAATAGTAGGCAAGAAATTTTTTCATATACGGTCTGAATGCTTTGTAAGATACCCACCAGTCAAAGAACAGAGACGCGGGCTGATACCGGTCGATCAGGTCGCAGGATGAAACAAGCCAGTCCTTCAGCCATTCTTCTGTCGGTTCGATTCCGTGCTCCTGTTTCAGCATAGTAAAAAGATTGTTTCTCTTATGTATGTTATGGCATTCGCCGTAAAGCTCACGGTATTTTTCATCCTGTGTTTCATTTTTATAACCGATAGTTGAGCCGCCGTTTAAAAACCAGAAATGCTCCGCGCGGTGGCTGGATGTAGAAAATATGATTCCGGTTTTGTCGCATGCTGCTTTCAGTTCGCCTAAAATGTCCCTTTTCGGGCCCATGTTTACGGAGGTCCATTCATTCAGATCGCTGTTATACATTTTAAATCCGTCGTGATGCTCACCGACCGGCATAACGAATCTTGCGCCGCTTGATCTGATGAACTCCGCCCATTCGTCCGCGTTGAATTTTTCGGCTTTAAACATGGGAATGAAGTCCCTGTAATTAAAATTCCTGCCGTATTTTATAATGTGGTGCCAGTGGCAGGGATTGCCCCTGTAATACATCATACGGCAGTACCATTCGCTCATAAACGCAGGTACGCTGTAAATTCCCCAGTGAATAAAGATACCGAATTTCGCCTCCTTGTACCATTGTGGAACGGGATATTCGGCCAGGCTTTCCCAGTTGTCTTTAAATCTGCCTTTTTCAATTACTTTGTCAATGATTGAAAGGTAGTCTTTCATCTGTTTTTCAGTCATGATCTGTCCTCCGTATCTGTTTAAGAGTGGTATAACAAAAGCTGCTGTGGCTTTTACTATTCAGTCTGAAGTAAGATTTTCTGCTTCTTCTTATGCCGGACGCGGTGAAGAAGTCTGATAGCTTACATTCACATTGTATAATAAAAACCGGACGCATAATTACAGAATACAATTTGATTTTTTAGAAATCCTGCTCTTTTATGATAAAATTTCTAAATCTTTTGGCTGAAAATATAAAGTTTTTCCGAGGCCTATGGGTGTATAGTAAATATAGCAGAGGTCGGTTGCCGGTTTAAAAGGCGATCCAATATATAAGGGGTATGAAAAAATGCAGAAAAATTCTTATTGCTATGATTATACAAAATGTATGATGATGAAACTGGGTATGGCTTACCCGGAAAAAAACGCAGCGGAAAGCCATGTTCTGATGAATTTTGAACAGGCGCTTGACGCGATGAAAAAAATAGACGCTATAACCCAGGGGATCACAAAGATCTATTATCTTGTAGGATGGCAGTATCTTGGCCACGATGATAAATATCCGGATTTTTTTGAGGTGAATCATGCCCTTAAAAGGCCGCAGGATAAAACTGCAAGGGACAGTTTGATCTGGCTTTACGAAGAAGCAAAAAAATACCATTCGGTAGTCAGCGTGCACATTAATTTTAATGATGTTTATGACAACGCCCCGTCTTTTGAGGATTTCAAAAATGCCGGCGCGCTGATCCGAAAAAAGAACGGGAAGATACATGCTATAGAAAAATATAACGGCCGCGCTTGCTATAAAACGGATCATAAAGTTTACTGGGAATCAGGCCTGTTTAAAAGGCAGTTTGACAGACTGCTTGATACGCTTCCGTTTTTAACAGAGGCCAAGACCGTGCATGTGGATAATTTTCAGTGTTATAAAAATTACGCGCCCTATGTCTCCATAAAAGAAATGCAGGAGGGCCGCAGAAACATGATAGCCTATGTGCGGGAAAAGGGAATAGACATCACTTCCGAATTTACATATAAGGAAACGGAGGATCTGTCTAACAGACCGCTCTTCGGACTTCCTCGTGAGCACCACCGCTCCGCGCCGATGAATACGGTGGGTCTGATCCCGGCAAGCTGGTGGTGTTACAGGATGACAAGAAAAGAACTTGTTGAAACGCCGCCTCAGATATACGGGGGAGGCATCTTCCGTAATAAAAGGTACAGAAACTATCTTTACGGCAACATGCACGGCGAGGATATTATTACCTTAAAGAATAAAAACTGGGTTAAAGATTTCATTTATGAGTTTGCAACTGTGCAGGTGCCTTATCATTTCTTGTGCAGGCATAAAAGGCTTGCGATCAAAGGCTTCGGCTTCAATGAAAGATGTGAGTTTTCAGAAGGGATCGTTTCCTTCAATCATGGCAGAAGGATCATGCAAAACGGTGATATCCTGAAAGACGGCGATGATCTTTGCCTGCCTTTTGTGCATAAAAAAAACTGCTGCTTTGCCTACAGCAAAAACGGTGACAGCCGCGTGTGGAAGATCAACAGCAGGGGATGCGGCAGGGCCAAGCTCTATCGTATAACTGAAAACGGTAATGAATTTTTAAAAGAGATCACTGTTTCCGGCGGAAAGCTTCCGCTTGATCTAAACAGAGGCGAGGCTTTGCTGATCTGCCTGGAACCGTAAAACGCAGATCCGGTGTGAAAAGAGGGCGAAATCATGAATCATTTGAAAAGTAAAATAAAAACCGGTCTGGAAGATTTGAAATTATACTGGAATCAGCCTCCTCACGGTCGGTATATGCCGTTTAAGGAGATAGCGTCGCTCGCAGTGGGCGGTATGGGTGTGAAATTCATCTGTTATGCTGTTCAGCTGATGATTTTAAGCGTGGGAAATACTTTAATAGGCAATACAATAGGGATCCCTCCCAGAGAGCTTTATGTAATATATATAATAAGCGTTGTTGCAAGCTTTCCTCTTACCGCGCTCCGTGCGAAAATCATTGATAATTCGGGCAATAAAAAAGGTAAATTCCGTCCTTATATTTTCACAATGGCCATTCCTACCGTTATACTTGCAATAGGATTTACATGGATGCCTTATGAAAATATGAGTATGCTGTGGAAATGTATTACCGTTTTGCTCTATAATATCGGGTTCCAGTTTTTTTATATGTTTATGTTTGATTCCTACACAAACATAATCAACGTTCTTTCGCCTAATACATATGAGCGCTCAGACGTGAACTCCGTAACAGCCGTTGTGGATTCGTTTGCTCCCACGATCATCAGCTTTGTGCTTCCTTTGCTGGCAAGCCTGATAACCGGTGAAAATACGATATATGATATGAAGATATACAGGGCGGTCTTTCCGCCGCTGTTGCTTTTCGGTCTGCTGCTTACTGTTTTTATACATAAAAATACTGAGGAAAAAATCATTCAGGCAAAAACGCATGTGATCCAGATCAAATTTATGGATGCTTTACGTGCCGTTGCAAAAAACAAATATTTTTGGATCATCTCGCTTGCAGGGTGGATCGGCTTTCTTGAATCCTCATTTGCAACGATACTTGCCTGGCTGTATAATTACCAAAACGCCTGTACACCCATGCAGTATTCCATCGTAACGGCTGTCTACGGCAATTCGGCGCTTTGGTCCATGCTCTTTGCCCCGTATTTGATTCGCAAAATAGGCAAAAGGAACCTGCTGATTTCCTCAAACGTAATGAGTATCTTTTTCATTCTTATGATGTATCCCGTTATTATGCAGGCTCCGAAGAATATGATCATTTGGCTCATGCTGGGCTGTATGTTCATCAACGGTTTGGGCACATCTCTGGGAAATCTGCTCACTTACAGTTTAAACGGCGATATACGCGATTATCAGCAGTATATAAGCGGTGAAAGGATAGACGGCATGTTCCTCGCCATCGGGCTGATAGGCAGCGTTGTAAATATGGTTACCGGCTTTGTGCTTCCGGTGATCTACGATTATGCCGGACTGAATGAGCAGGTAGCCGTTTCCCTGGGATATGATCCGGGAAATGTATATCATGTGCTGTACAATGAGTATTACTTTCAGCACATATGCGGCATCCTGATCATTGCTTCGGCAATCGGCGCTGCACTGAACGCCATTCCTTATTTCTTTTATGATCTGACGGAAACCAAGCAAAAGGCTATGGTAACGGTTCTTAAGATAAGGGCGCTGTTTGAGGATTACGGCAATCATGCTCTGTCTGATGAAAAGCTTGTAGAGGCAATAGATAGTATTGAAGAGGCACAGCGGCTTGCAGACGTAACGCCTCAAAAACCGGCAAAAAATAAAATCAGGGCTGCCCGAAAGAAAAAAGATAAATCTGCTTTAAAAGAGGCCAAAGAGGAATATAAAGCGCAGCGGTCGCTCAATGAAAAAATTGAGATCGCGCATTATGTTGTTGAAGAGATCAATAAATTCAGCAGCGCTGAAATGCAGGAAGAAATCAAGATTTCCAAAATGATCTGTGACGCCGGCCTTGAAGGTTTCACTTCTCTGAAAATCAGAGCCAAGGAAAAACAACTTAAAGAATCCCGAAAGTTAATAGCAAAATATTATCCTGACGGCATCGTGCCCTTTGACAGTACCGTTTTTGACCGTCTTTTCGCAATGGAAGATGAAATTGAAGAAAAACGCAGGAACGCAATAACGAATTATCATAGTTCCAAAAGCAATAAAGATACGGCGCTTTGTAAAAAATATAAATCTGATATAAAAGCGTTGAACAGGGAAAGGGAAAACATAAAAAAGCAGATCAAAGCTGCGGTTAATCAGAATTCTATCTATAACCGGGCCGCAAAGCCTTATCTTGATGCTGTAAAACTTTTGACCCAAAAGGAAAACTATGATCATTATAACGAAATAAAAGAACGCTATGAGGAGTCAAAGCGCCGCGCGGAGCAGGAACGCCAAGAGCGTGAAAATGCGATGCGCAAGGAGAGCCGGGAAAAGGAGATGTACGCCGCCAAAATGCGCAGAGAGCGTAAATCAACAAGATCAAAAAAATAAACGGCGCCAGAAGGTTGTAATTTTACGGCCCGCCATACAGTTAAGTAAAAAAGCGCAGGCTTCATCAGCATGCGCTCTTTTTATATTCTGTTAGTGCAGTTCGGAATCTGCTTATTCCTCCGTTATGCTGAATTCAAAACCGGCGTTTTCTTCATACCAAAGAGGGAAGTTAGTGCCCCATACATTGTTTTGAAGAATATAAGTGATCCCGTCTTTTTCTATATTTTCAATTTTATTGTCATAATGCAGGATCTTGCCTTTTCCGGGCGAGAGCAAAGGCGCGTGATGGTTTGTGAAAATATATTTTCCGCCCGCGGTTTCAAGTCTTGCGCATTGTACGGCGTGAATATTCTTTCCGCCGTTGTCAACAACGTCATACGGGTCTATCCATTCGCCTATTTTTTTTAGCTCAAATTTTCCGCCGGCAGGGTAAAGATGGCAGTAAATGGCCTCCGTAAGGCGGTTGGCATCCTTATCAAACCAGGACAGCCTGAATTTAAGTCCGTTTTCGTCTAGCCTGTAAAGGATACGGATAAGCCGTGGAGCACCAAGCTGTTCGCACGCGTTACGAGCGCATTTCAGATCAATCGTGACTTCATGATCACCGGTCTTATAGGCTCCGCAGAGTTTGTACGGGAATCTGCCGCTCGGATATCTGCCTTTAACATATTTCAGCAAAGGGCGGCCAAAATCAGAAACGGCCCAGTGGGCAGTTTTATCTATATCCCTGCTGTAATTTCTAAGCCAGAAATCATAATCCTCGTCATTAAAACCTATATATTCGGCGGCATATCCGCTGTTTGGTCTTATGACATCATCGCCTGCGCAGGTAAGTTTTTCAATTGCGCCGGTATCGCTTAGTTTTAACTGCCACTTGCCTGAAGTAAGCGTTTTTGAAATATCAAAGTTATCGGCGGCTTTAACAGTGTTTTCGGGAATCAGGTCTTCAAGAGCTTTCACCGCCTGGTTTCTTTTTTCACCGCTAAGGCAGTAAACGGCGTTCCTAATATACTCTCTCTGTTCGTCCCAGCTTTTCTCCATTGCGTTATAATCCGCTTTTTTATTGCAGCCGTAGATTCTGCCCAGTGCGATAATCATGTTCTGCGGGTAATCCCTGAAAGGATAATGTATCCTTGAAGTGCCTTTTTTTCTTGCTCTTTCAAAATCTTTTTTTAGGTAATTTTCGTAATCACCCAGATATGTTTTCATATCCATGCCGCAGGTATGCTCTGCAACGCATAAAAGATAATCGGTAAATCTGATGTATTCTGCGGAACCTCTTTTCATTTCTCCGTTTCTAAGCCAATCGTCTTTTAGCCTGATCAGTTCGCGCAGAGCCGCGGATTTGAAAGGATCAGCCGCCGCTCCGTGTATCCATGTATCACCAAGCTCACTTGTGACAACGGGCAGTTTGCTGCGCTGTTCCCAGATTATATCGGCAAATTCGTCCAGTGTTCCCGCTTCGGCGGTATAGCCGGGAAATTCGTTTTCTATTTTTCTGAGCTTTTCCGTTATCTCTGCTGGGGAAGGCGTTCCGCGGTTGTCCAAGGTATGATCAAAATAAAGTATCTCTTCTACCAGATCGCTTTTAAATGCTCCGCCGTAATCGCCGGAATAGATCACAATTACTTCATATTTACCACATTTCCAAAGAAAGCACGGCGGCACCTTGCACAGCGCGGATGCACCGTTTACGCCTATGTGCAAAAGCTTTATACCGTGCTTTGCAAGCAGGGGAACAAGCGCTTTTGTGTGTCCGGGCACATCAGTCATTTTTGCCGCTGTTGTCTTTCTGCCCCGCAGTTTGTCAAGACCGTCAACTATGGACAGTCCGTATTCAAGCGTGTCCTCGTCCAGCAGCTCCGTGTGCGTGGTAAACGGCATAGCGTGCGGCACGATATTTCCCTGCGCTATTGCTTTTTTCAGCCGCTCGCGCTGAATGCAGCTGCCTTTTAAAAGCGCTTCCTTAAGAATCCATGAGCCCGTTGTCCATATAAATCTTTTCTGACCGTTCCTGTTCAGTTCTTCCGCAAGCTCTATTGCGCCGGGTATGTATTCGTCAATATATTTTCTTTTGATTTTTGCAGCAAAGTCCGTAAACCCCAGATCAAGGTGCGTTTTGGATACAACTATAACTTTTTTCATAAAAATCACCTGTTAAAAAATTTTTTACGCAATTAAACTTCTAAACCATTATACTTCATAATGAGACGCCTAATCAATCAGTAATGTTGAATAATTTTACATGGTATTTTTTGTGCTATAAGACGAAACGGAGCGGTAGGACACCCGCTCCGTTTTAATCGGTTTTGCCATATTGAAATATTTTTGCTATTCATAGTCCGCAGGGTTTATCAGGTTTCCGTTTTGATCCCAGCTTGTTTCAAATACAGGGGTGAATACGTCGCCCGCCGTGTTTCGATAAATTCCGTCCGAACTCTGACTGATATTTCCGCTTTCGTCGATTACCAGCCAGCCGTTTTGGTTAATAAAACATTCATCGCTCGGGTATATTGCGCCGTCAATATTTTGCAGAAAATAACTTTTTCTTGTTTCGGGATCGGGATTTTCACTATCAACCGTTGAATAATAGCGGTATGTTTCTCCGCTTTCGGTGTAATATCTTATCTTTTCCGTGCTGCCGCAGCAAAGCCCCTGTTTATCAAAGAAACAGCCGTTAAATGAATATTTAACAAAGCCGTTATCATCGGTATAAATATCAAACGGGTGTTTGCCGCTCAGATCCGTTTCTTTTACATATATATCCAGCGGAACGGCAAAAGTATCCATTATGGGAATACCGTTTTCAAATATAACCATATCAAAATCACCGAATCTTAACACGGCAAACTGCCAATCACCGGATATTGTATATAAAGTAAGCCCACCATGAGCGTTTTCAAGCTTGTCTTTGTAATAATACGCCATGGAATTTCTGCCTATCCAGTCGCATATTACGTTTATTCTTGCCGCATATCCTTCGGGGGTGTATATGCTTTGAACGGCAGTGGTTCCGGTAAGGCGTGCGATTTCAGCGCTGTTGTCAAGATCCGCCGTTTTCAGTATCTCGGTTATCTCGGATTCTCTTTCCTTAAAATCAAGCAGTTCCTGCGTTTCTCTGCTGATCTCAAAATAATGCATATCGCTGAACGCGCCCGAATCTTCAAGATACTGGTATGTTATTCTGCTCGTTGCCAATCCTTGTTTATATTTGATGAATTTATATGTTACAGGCGTGTATTGAGCGTAATATTCTATCTCTTCTTCCGTGGTGTGCTCGTATGGTCTGAAACTGTATAATTTCTTCATTTCGTTTTCGTCCGATCTTAAATCCCGCAGAGTAATTGAATCATATCCGTTTTCAAACGGTGTGTCATCAATCATCAAAGCTACGGAATACACATAACTTTCCGCCTCGGCGTCATTTTGATTTTGAAGCAGGTCAAGATATATTCCCGGTATACCGTCAACCTCTTTATACTGCACTTTATTTTCCTCGTGATAAAAATTAACTGCTATATAAAAAAGATTACTGCCGTAACTGTAACCCTCGGTCTTTCCGTCATCTTCATCACGGTAAAAATCATATTCCGAATCCTCTATGAATTGCGCCGCTTCTTCCTGCGTGCTGCAAGTCTGTTCAAGTTTCGTCAAAAACTGAAAAGCGCTGTTGTATTCGCTTCGCAGAGCCTGCACTCTGCTTACCGTGCTTATCCCGAAATACGCAGAAATCACAGCGGATACCGCAAACAGGATAATACAAACGGAAATAAAGAATTTTGTAATAAAAAGGTCCGGTTTCGTCTGTCTGTCAAGTTCCTTTTTTATTGCAAGAACCAGCGCAATAACGGCAGTAACGCCAAATAATATCCCAAAGATCAAAACCACGGTGTCTGTCATGGAATCGCCTTTGACGCTTTCAGAGAAATCAATACTGCCGTCAAAAATATATGTCTTAAGATTTTCAATGCTGCCTCCGGTCAGTTCACTGACCTCCGCTGCAAGTTCCCTGATAAGGGCGCTGCACATACCGCCGCTAAGCAGGTAACAGGCAGCAAGAACATTTTTTCTTGAAATGGCATAAGCCGCAAATAAAAAATATACGGCGCTCGCAAAAAATATTCCGCATATTAGCAGAGAGATCACACCGGGGTCTCCGAATGCGTAACCGCTCAGCAGGTAGTGCGCCGCAGAAATGACAGCCAAAGTGATAAGAAGTGCCAATAAATCAACCCAGTTAAATTTGGATTTGTGCAGTTCACCCAGTTCTTTTGCTATTTCCTGCGCGTCGCCCATAGCGTCAACGGCTTTTTCCTCAGACTCTTCTTCAGAGTATCCCATCTCCTGAAAACGCTGCTGTTTAAGCAGGATATGGTCATGCAGCTCACTCACTATTACCTGCTTTTTTCTAAAACTGTATATTTTGGAAGTGGCTTGCTGCAGAAATTCTTTTTCGTTCATTACGCATAGTTAAGTACCTTTGATACGGAAACGCTGAACTCTTCGAATTCCTCTTTCTTTTCCGCAAGGCGCTTTGCTCCTTTCCTTGTGATGTGATAGTATTTTCTTTTGCGTCCGTCCGCCGTTACCCAGTAACTTTCCACAAGTTTCTCTTTTTCAAGCGCGTGCAGAATAGGGTAGAGCGTGCCCTCTTTAAGAGAAAATGCGCTTTCGCTTCTCACTTCGAGTTCGCGTATGATTTTGTATCCGTACATATCCTCGCTCTTTATAACGGAAAGCACCATCATAGGAATGCTCCCGCTTATAAGCTCTTTACTGATCTTCAAAGCAAACCCTCCTTGCTGTTAGAATCTGATATTGTAATCTTACTTGTATAGAAGCGCTATACATAGATTTCCTATGTATAGCGTACAACTTTGTTATTATATTGTCAATATACTTTGCGCAATTTGATCAATTTTGTGTAAAAAGCAAAAAAAAGAGCCGCACTTTTGTGCGGCAATCATTACATAATACGTATAAAATTTATAAAGATTCCCGAATATCAGTCGTCAAACAGCAAGGTGCTGAAATATCTTTCGCCGGTATCCGGCAAAACGGTAACCACAGTTTTGCCTTTGCCGAGTCTGCGCGCAAGCTTGATAGCTGCCGCAACGTTTGAACCGCTTGATATTCCGCACATGATGCCTTCTTCAGAGGCAAGGCGTTTGGCGGTCTGGATGGCTTCTTCGTCTGAAATGACACAGATATGCTCATAAATCGTGGTGTTCAGATTGTCGGGTATCAGCCCGTCTCCTATCCCCATCTGAAGATGCGTGCCTACAGAGCCGCCGCTTAAAATAGCGGCGTTTTCCGGCTCAACAGCCCATATTTTAATTGAGGGATTCTGGCGTTTGAGCACTTCGCCAATGCCGCTTATGGTGCCTCCGGTGCCTACACCGCTGCAAAAGCCGTCTATATCACCGCCGACCTGCTCAAGGATCTCGGCTGCGGTGTGGTATATGTGCGCTTTCGGGTTATCCGGGTTTTCAAACTGGCCGGGTATGTATACGTTCGGATCCTCGGCGGCCATGCGTTTTGCCGTTTCCATGCATTCCTCAATACATTTGCCTATGTTTCCGTCGTCGTGTATCAGGATTACTTCCGCGCCGTAGTTTTTAACGAGTTTTCTGCGCTCTTCTGAAACGGAATCGGGCATGATGATCTTTATTTTATATCCTTTTACTGCGCCGACAAGCGCAAGACCTATGCCTTGATTGCCGCTCGTCGGTTCAACTATAATGGTGTTTTCGTTGATCAGGCCCTTTTCCTCGGCGCGTTTCAGCATGTTGTATGCTGTGCGTGTTTTAATAGAGCCGCCGATGTTCACACCCTCATATTTAACAAGTATCTCAGCAGAGTCCGGTTCGCACAGTCTGTTGAGTCTTATCATGGGCGTGTGCCCTATGGCGTCAAGTATCGTGTTGTATACCATAAATATTTCCCTCTTTTCGGAAGCTTTGAAAATTGTTGTCAAAATATTATATCATCGTCGCTCTCTGTTTTCAAGAAAATGATTTAATTGTGGTATTTTGCATATGATTGTGCTACAATTCAAATTAGATAATTTTGTTTTTGGAATGGTGATATGGATATTTTTGAAAGAACGGCGCTTATGGCCGGCAGCGAGGCTATGGAAAAACTGAAAAACAGCCGCATAGCGGTGTTCGGTCTCGGCGGGGTCGGCAGCTATGCCGCCGAGGCGCTTGTGAGAAGCGGAGTAGGGGAGTTTGATCTTATAGACGCCGATACAGTCAGCACAACGAATTTAAACAGGCAGATCATCGCCACCAGAGATACCGTCGGCATGCTGAAAGTAGCTGCCGCGAGGGACCGCGCACTCAGTATAAATCCGAATGTCAAGATTCATACGCATAATATATTTTATTCGCCTGAAACGGGCGGTATGTTTGATTTTACGGTTTTTGATTATGTTGTAGACGCCGTAGATACCGTTACCGCAAAAGTTGAAATCATCAAAAGAGCCAAAGAAGCAGGGATCCCTGTAATAAGTTCGATGGGTACGGGAAATAAACTGCGTCCGGATCTGCTGGAAGTTTCGGATATCTATAAGACTTCAGTCTGCCCGCTTGCGCGCGTTATGCGCTCCGCCCTCAGAAAAGCCGGTGTGGATTCGCTTAAAGTTGTTTACTCAAAGGAAAAACCTATAAGTATAGATCCCCGCAAAGTTTTGGGAGAGATACCGCCGGGAAAGCATACCATTCCCGGCAGCACGGCATTTGTGCCTGCCGCCGCGGGGCTTATCATTGCAGCGGAAGTTTTTTCAGATCTTACCGGACTAAAAGGCTGTATGTGATCAGATCTTTGCGTTAATGCAGACGATTCCCGCTTTGGTAACGTCAACGATTCCGTAGGCGCCGTCCCTCACTGCGCCGGGGTTGAAAAAATAAATGCCGTCAATATAATTAACGCACGGGGTGTGGGTGTGGCCGTACAGAGCTATATCCGCACCCTCTCTTTTTGCCCTGCTTTCATAATCAAAAAGGCCATACTTAACGCCGTAGGTGTGCCCGTGACATAAAAATACTTTTTTTCCCGCGAATGAAATTACCTGTTCATCAGGGGCACTGCCGGAAAAATCACAGTTACCGCTTACGCAAACAAGATTCAGCTTGTTTTCAAAATACAGTTTTGCATTTTCAAGATCTCTGCCGGAATTGCAGTCGCCCAAATTAATAAACAAAGACGAATCGTCAATATGTTTTTCAAATATATCAAACAGCGCACCGCTTCTTCCGTGGCTGTCTGAAGTTACGATCATTCTCATTCATAACTCTCCTTAAAGGTTCATAAATATTATTATACTTTGTTTAGCGGGTGATTACAATGAGCGATTACAAATTAAATGATAATGAACTGAATAAAATGCTGAAAAATGCAGCCGGAAAATCTAAAATAGATGCATCTGCGCTTCAGTCTGCGGCGCAGAAAGGGAATTTGAACGATTATCTCAGCAAAAATCTTGCGCCCGAAACGCAAAAGCAGTTGAACAGTATTCTATCTGATAAAAAAGCGCTTCAGAAATTGCTTTCAGGCAAGGAGGCGCAGGAACTTCTCAAAAAATTCGGGAAGGAATAATATATGGATAATTTAAACGATATTATTGCAAATCTCACTCCCTCTGATATGAATATGCTCAAAGGCGTTGCGCAGTCCATACTCGGCGGAGCAAATGAAAGCAGCGCACCGGAAAAAGAAACATCTCCGGCGCCCGTGCAGGAAAACACGAATCCTCTCGGGCTTGGTGCGGATGATTTTAAAATGATGATGAAAGCCAAATCCATTTTTGATAAAATGAACTCTGCGTCAAATAAAAATACAGATCTGATCCTTGCCCTGAAGCCGCATCTTTCCCCCGAAAACAGGAATAAGGCGGATACCGCCGTAAAGATCCTGAAGCTTTTTGACATTCTGCCGCTGCTGAAGGATTTGTTTTAAACGCCCGAGTTCACACACGGGGATATTGAGGAGGCCAAAAGAAGGGTCAGGGAGATGCAAGAAAAAGCGTCTGCTTATGTAGATCGGGATCATCACAGATCCGGTGCTTCCGGTCAAGAACAAAACCGCGGCGCCGGCTCCGTTCAGAATGACAGCCATAGCGGCCGACCGGAAATGAAAAACGGGGAACGCTCGGATCAGAACAGCCGGGATGGTGAAAAAAACGATTCCACTTTTATTCTGCTGATCATGCTGATTCTGCTGTCGCAGGGTGAAACGGATGATAAACTGCTGCTCGCTTTGCTGTATCTGCTGTTTTAGCGGGCAGCGGTTTTGTATATCTTTTTATATATTTATGTTCAAAAATTGTTAAATAAATAATATATGGAAATAATTGTAATATTGTGTTATTATGTATTCGTTGAAACTCAGATGCGGAGGTCTAAAATGGCAGATTACAAAATTTATGAAGTTTCCGCCGGGGCTCAGGTCATTGCCGTTCCTGCGGAGCGCTTTAAAACGAATGAAATATCCATTTCTTTTATAACGCCGCTTTCGGCGGAAACGGCGGCGGAAAATGCTGTCGTTCCGTTTATTCTTTCAAGAACGTGCGCTGAATATCCGTCCATACTTGAGCTGAACAGAAAACTTGCCTCTTTGTATGGAGCCCAGATCGAGCCTGCGGTAATAAAAACCGGCGAGGTTCAGCAGCTTAAAATAGGCATGACCTGCCTTGACGACAGATTTTCTCTTGACGGCGGAAAAATCACTGCCGAATGCGTAAATCTGCTGCTTTCCCTTGCCTTTGACCCGTCTCTTGATGAAGACGGCGCTTTTCTTGATGAAAATGTTCAGAGGGAGAAACGCGTTCTGATAGAAAAGATCGAGAGCGAGGAGAACGAAAAAAGGATCTACGCTCTTCACAGGGCGGAGGAGATCATGTTTAACGGTGAACCGTATGCCGTAAACAGATACGGCACAAGGCAGAGCGTTGCAAGAATCACTCCTCAGTCTGCCGCCGAAGCGTGGAAAAAACTGCTTGAGACTTCGAAGATCGTCATTACTGCGGTAGGCAGCGCCAACGCAGCGGAGATCGCGGAAATGCTTGCGCAAAAGCTTGCGGGCATGCAAAGAAAGTATTTGCCTCTGCCTAAAGCAGAGATAAACAGCAATGCGGATTCCGTTAAGCGGGTAACGGAAAAGCAAAAGGTGCGCCAGGGCAAACTTGTGATGGGATTTAAAGTGGAATGTGATCCCGATAACAAAGAAAACGCCGCGGCAATGCGGTCTTTCTGTGATATTTTCGGCGGGGGCCCTTATTCAAAACTTTTTGCGAACGTGCGTGAAAAAATGAGCCTTTGCTATTACTGCTCCGCAAGATTTACGCGCCAGAAGAGCTTTATGATGGTGCAGAGCGGCTGCGAAGAGGAAAATATGCAAAAGGCGGAAAGTGAAATCATGAATCAGCTTGAGGAGATCAGAAAAGGCAATTTCGATTACGAATTCAGTTCCTCAAAAGCGGCATTGACCGACGCTCTTGATTCCGTTTACGATTCGCCGGAATCGATTGAGGCTTG
Source organism: uncultured Clostridium sp. (assembly GCA_958422185.1). Classification (GTDB taxonomy): domain Bacteria; phylum Bacillota; class Clostridia; order Oscillospirales; family Acutalibacteraceae; genus Eubacterium_R. Next base: position 75,525 of record CATZNW010000003.1, on the reverse strand, counting down.
GTATGGAGTCCTCAGCGCGGAAAGTTCCTATACTTCCCCGCAGGAAAGCGCGAAGCTGAATAACGCCGTAACAAAACAGCAGATCATAGAATGCGCGAACAGCGTAACGCTTGATACGGTGTATAAACTTGTTTGCGAAAAGGAGGAAGAGGAATGATCCGCGAATCGAAAGAACTCAGAGAACGCCTTTATGAAATAGACCACGGTTCAGGGCTTAAGATCTTTGTAATGCCCAAGGAAAACTATAAATCCACCTATGCCGTTTTCGGAACGAAATACGGTTCTATAGACACATGCTTTAAACGCAGCGATAAAAACGAATACACCCGTGTGCCGGAAGGCATAGCCCATTTTCTTGAGCACAAGCTTTTTGAAAGTGAAGAGTTGGACGCGTTTACCAGATATGCGGAAACGGGCGCGTCCGCAAACGCTTATACTTCGTTTGATAAGACCTGTTATCTTTTTCAGTGCGCGGACAGGTTTGAGGACAGCCTTAAGATCCTGCTCGATTTCGTAACACATCCTTATTTTACAAAGGAGACGGTTGAAAAGGAGCAGGGCATAATCGGTCAGGAAATAACAATGTATTATGATGTTCCCGGCTGGATGAGCATGTTTAATCTGCTGCGCTGTTTCTATAAAAATCACCCTGTACGAATAGATATAGCCGGAACGGTGGAATCAATCTCCCGGATTACGGACAAGCTCCTGTACGACTGTTATAACACCTTTTATAACCTGAATAACATGGCGCTTGCGGTAGTCGGCAACGTCCGGGCGGAAGAGGTTGTAAGGATCTGTGATGAGATGCTTGAAAAATCGGAGGACGTAACGATAGAACGTGTGTTTGACGATGAGCCGCGCGATATAGTTAAGCCTTACGAGGAATATCATCTTGCCGTCAGCATGCCCGTGTTTTCATTCGGCTATAAGGAGGCGTGCAAAACGCCTATGCGAACTGTCAAAGAAACGGTTGAAATGGATATCCTGCTTGAGATCCTTGCAGGTGAGACTTCAGATCTTTACGGTTCGCTTTTTGAGCAGGGGCTCATCAACTCTTCGTTTTCCAAGGAGTATTTTACAGGCAACGGTTATGAGGCCGTTATATTCGAAGGCGAAAGCACGAACGCCAAAGCGGTGGCGCAGGCAATCAAAGACGAAGTAGCAAGGCTCAGAAAAGAGGGCATATCTGATTCGGCGTTTGAGGCAGCGCGCCGCAGTCTTTACGGACGCGAAATTATGTCGTATAATATAACGGATGACGTTGCAAACGCCATAATAGGCTGCTATTTTGCGGGCTACGGAATTTTTGACGTGCTTGACGTTTATAAGAATGTTAAGAAAGAAGATATAGAAAAACTTCTTTCTGAAAAGCTTAATGAAAAGTACAGCGCGCTTTCGGTAGTGAGATCAGGGGAATAACGGAGAATTTGTTATGAGCAATTATACAGAGGTGTTTTTTGACGGACTGGGGATCAGCTTTAATATTCCGTCTGTTGCTTTTACCATCGGCGGCTATGAGGTGCACTGGTACGGCATCATCATCGCCTTCGGCTTTGCACTCGCTGTGCTTTACGGCGGCAGAACGGCATATAAATGGAAGATGAGCCTTGACGGAATGACGGATGTTCTCATTTGGGGCACGCTTTTCGGAATCGTCTGCGCAAGGCTTTACTATGTGGTCTTCGAGTGGGATTACTTTTCGCAGAATCCCGGCGAGATCATTGCCATATGGCATGGAGGTATCGCCATTTACGGCGGCATCATAGGCGCTGTCATCGGCGGCTGGATAGGGGCTAAAATAGGTAAGATAGATTTTGCAAACCTGCTTGACGTCGGCGCTTTGGGTCTGCTTATCGGCCAGGGTATCGGCCGCTGGGGAAACTTCTTTAATCAGGAAGCATTCGGCACCAACACCGAAACCGCCCTTTTCCGGATGTGGTCAACAAAAATACGGGATGAGCTTGCCGCAAATCAGTATGATCTTCTGCAAAAGGGGATGGATGTAGACCCCAATATGGCAGTTCACCCAACATTTTTATACGAAAGCGTTTGGTGTATAGCGCTGTTTCTTATCCTCCATTTCTTTGTAAAGAAAAGAAGAAAGTTCAAGGGTGAGATATTTTTACTCTATGGTATAGGTTACGGACTCGAAAGAATGGTAGTTGAGGGCCTCAGAACAGACAGCCTTTATATCGGCTCAACAACGATCCGCGTAAGTCAGCTGCTTTCCGCCGTTATAGTCGTTGTGTTCACGGCTTGGCTGATTGTTATGTTCAGAAAGCTTAAAAAAGGTACGCTTTCAAGAAAATATCTCATTGATCCGCCTCCGCTGCCGCCGGTCTATTGCTCGGTACCTCAGAATTATAAATATTCGGTCTGTAAGACCGCGGCGGAAAACGATTTCTTTTTCAGTATTTTAAAACAGTGAATGTTTGCCGCTTCTGTGCGGCAGGAAAGGCTATGTAATATGAGGATTATTGATGGAAAAGCTGTTTCGGCGGCAGTTCGCGAACGTGTAAGGCTGGAAACGCAGGAACTTAAAAAGCAGGGCATAACGCCGGGTCTTGCGGTCATTATCGTGGGTGATGACCCTGCGTCGCAGGTGTATGTGCGAAATAAGGAAAAAGCGTGCGCCGAGGTAGGGTTTTACAGTGAAAAATATGCCCTGCCCTCAAGTACAACGCAGCAGGAACTGAATGATCTTGTTAAAGAACTTAACACAAGAAAGGAAATAAGCGGCATTCTCTGCCAGCTGCCTTTGCCCGCTCATCTTGATGATAAAGAGGTAATAGAACTTATAGACCCTGTTAAAGACGTGGATGCTTTTCATCCTGTAAACGTGGGCAGGATCATGATAGGCGATTATCATTTTCTGCCCTGTACTCCGGCGGGGATCATGGAACTGATCCGCTCCGCGGGCGTAGAGACCAAAGGTAAAAAGGCCGTTGTAATGGGCAGAAGCAATATTGTCGGCAAGCCTATGTCCATGCTGCTTCTGCATTCGGACTGCACTGTTGAGATCACCCATTCAAAAACCGCTGATCTTAAAGAGATAACAAAGACCGCGGATATACTTGTTGCCGCTATAGGCAAGGCAAAATTCGTTACCGCGGATATGGTAAAGGACGGCGCCGTGGTCATAGACGTGGGTATGAACAGGGATGAAAACGGCAAACTCTGCGGCGACGTTGATTTTGAAAGCGTTGCCCCCAAGTGTTCGTTTATTACACCCGTTCCCGGCGGCGTAGGGCCAATGACTATCTCCATGCTTATGCAAAACACGCTCACTGCCGCAAAACTTCAGAATAATATTAAATAATTTTAATATTCAGCGTGTATTTTACATAGAATTTACGGAACTTAAATTTTTCTGCGATATACTATTTTAACGGCAAAAGATTTTTCATTGCGCCGGTATTTCTTCCCGGTATTTATCCGGATAAATATAAAGGTATGGTCTTATGGATATTATAGAAATCATAAAAGCATTGGTGCTCGGTATTGTGGAGGGCATAACGGAATGGCTTCCCATCAGTTCAACAGGGCATATGATACTTGTTGATGAGTTTTTGAAACTGAATGTGTCAGAGGAATTTAAAAGTATGTTCCTCGTAGTTATCCAACTCGGCGCGATCCTTGCTGTTGTTGTGCTGTATTTCAAAAAACTTATCCCGCTCGATGTGCAGAATAAAAAACTGCACTGGAAAAAGGATACCCTTGTAATGTGGCTCAAGATCATCGTCTCCTGCATTCCTGCCGCGATTGTGGGTGTGTTCTTTGACGATAAACTGGAGGCAGTCTTTTATAACTGGCAGACTGTTTCCGCCGCCCTTATCATTTTCGGTATTCTCTTTATAGTGATCGAAAAACGCAATCGGGGAAGGGAGCCTCAGATCAATTCCATAAATGATATATCTTATAAAACGGCCATAATAATCGGAATCTTTCAGCTCATAGCCGCCGTTTTCCCCGGCACTTCAAGAAGCGGCGCAACAATCGTCGGCGCGCTTTTGATAGGCGTTTCAAGGTCTGTTGCCGCCGAGTATACTTTCTTCCTCGCCGTGCCGGTTATGTTCGGCGCAAGCGCGCTGAAACTTGTTAAATTCGGCTTTGATTTTACTTCTCAGGAACTTATTATCCTGTTTGTGGGCCTCGTTTCCGCGTTTGTTGTATCTGTCCTTGCAATCAAATTCCTTATGAGCTATATCAAAAAGCATGATTTCACCGTCTTCGGATGGTACAGAATCGTCCTCGGCGCGGCAGTAATCCTCTATTTCGCCATAGCCGGCTGATTTCTATATAGTATATCATCAACTGACCGCAGACCGCCTTTCCCGGAATGCGGTTAATTTTTTTAACAAATCATTGTTGTATATTTATACTTATTATGTTATTATATCTGTGTATAATTTTTACCAAAGGAGAAATTAAATTATGTATTCCGATTACTATGATTCAATAGCCAAGGTGGCGGAGACCGATTCTGAAGTTGCAAACGCCATGCAGCTTGAACTTCAGCGCCAGAGGGAGAATATTGAACTCATTGCCTCTGAAAATCTTGTTTCACCGCAGGTAATGGCGGCAATGGGCAGCGTGCTCACGAATAAATACGCGGAAGGCCTGCCTGGCAAGCGTTACTACGGCGGCTGCCAGTATGTTGATATAGTTGAAAATATCGCCATTAAAAGAGCGTGCGAACTTTTCGGCGCGGGTTACGCCAACGTTCAGGCGCATTCGGGCGCCCAGGCAAACACAGCCGTTTATCTTGCCCTGCTTAAGCCCGGCGACACCGTTATGGGTATGAGCCTGGACAACGGCGGTCATCTTACCCACGGCTCGCCTGCCAATATCAGCGGAAAATATTTTAATTTCGTTCCTTACGGCGTAAATGACGAGGGCTATATAGATCTTGACGCTTTCGCCAAACAGGTAAACAAAGTTAAGCCCAAACTTATAGTTGCCGGCGCGTCCGCTTATCCGAGAGCGATTGATTTTAAAACAATGGGTGAGATCGCCCATGCGAACGGCGCCATGTTTATGGTGGATATGGCTCATATCGCAGGTCTTGTTGCCGCAGGGCTTCACCAGAACCCCGTTCCTTATGCCGATGTTGTTACAACCACTACTCATAAGACTTTAAGAGGGCCGAGAGGCGGCCTTATCCTCTGCAATAATCCTTATCTAATTAAAAAACTCAATTCTGCTGTTTTCCCGGGTACGCAGGGCGGCCCGCTCATGCATGTTATCGCCGGCAAGGCTGTCTGCTTCGGCGAGGCGCTCAAACCCGAATTTAAGGATTATCAGCAAAAGATCATCGACAATGCAAAGACCCTGGCGGACGCTCTTATCGCTAAAGGGCTCAATCTTGTTTCCGGCGGCACGGACAATCACCTTATTCTGCTCTCTCTTATCGGAACGGGCGTTACGGGCAAGGAACTTGAGGCAAGGCTGGATGAAGTGCATATCACGCTCAATAAGAATACCGTTCCCAATGAGCCGCTCTCACCGTTCGTTACCTCAGGCGTGCGCATAGGCACTCCCGCCGCAACAACAAGAGGCCTTCAGAAAGAAGATTTTGAAAAGATCGCCGAGTATATCTATCTTGCGATAACTGATTTTGACAATAAAAAGGATGATATCAGAAGCGGCGTTGCCGATATATGCGCGAAATATCCGCTTTATGAATAAAAATAAATTTTAATTTCGGGAAGTGTAAACGTGATAGGTGTTTTTGCAAAGATCTTCGGCGCGGTGATGAGCTTCTTCTATGCCTTTTACAAGCGCCGCAAAACGGAAGATAAGATTGCGTTTATATCGCGCCAGAGCGAAACGCCGTCAACGGATTTCCGCTATCTTATCAATGAGATAAAAACAAATTACCCGCAGTATAAGGTTACCGTGCTGTGCAAAATGATACCGACGTCTTTTGGCGGAAAAGTAAAGTATCTGGGCGAGATGTTCCGCCAGATGAAAGCGTTTGCCACTTCCAAGGTGGTTGTGCTGGACGGGTATTGTATCCTTGCCTCTATGCTAAAGCATAAAAAGGATCTTAAGATCATTCAGATCTGGCACGCTCTCGGCGCTTTTAAAAAATTCGGAAGATCCGTGCTGGATAAAGAGGGCGGCAAATCTTCAAAAACTGCTGCGGCGTTTAAAATGCATAAGAATTACAGCTTGATCGCCGCCAGCGGAGATGAGTGCGTGCCGTTCTTTTCGGAGGCCTTCGGTCAGCCGCAAAGCAGGTTTATCCCGATCGGTATACCCCGTATGGATTATCTTACGGATAAGGAAGAAAACGCAAGAGTGCGCGGCAATATCCTGCGTAAATATCCACAGCTTGATAACGGGCGTAAAAATATTCTTTATGCCCCCACTTTTCGGGATACTGATGAAGATAAAGCCGCTCTTGTGAACGCAACCGAGGAACTTGTAAATAAAGTCAACTATTCGGATTTCAACCTTATTGTAAAACACCACGTTGTGGATTCAAATAAGGAACAGATCTATACCGATTCGCGTATGAATATGGCGGAGGGTGAAACCTTTACCGCAATGGATTTTATGTGCGCGGCGGATTATGTTGTAACGGATTACAGTTCCGTTATTTACGAGGCGCTTTTAAAAGATCTGCCTATATATATCTTTTGCTTTGACAGTGACAAGTATATAGACGAGCGCGGCTTTTATATTGATTTCTGGACGGATCTGCCCGCCCTGTACTCAAAAAACGCCAAAGGGATATGTGATTTTATCGCCTCCGGCATGCGGGCAAACAGAGATAAGGAAGAAAAGTTTAAAAAGGCATATGTAAACAAACGCTTTGATTCCATAACTGCCCAGTACGGCAAACTTATAGATGAACTTGCCCGCGGCGTATATGACGGGCGTTACAATTACGGCGTTATTTCCGGTGACGTTCAGCCTCAGAAGGAGCCTGAGACCGTTATGGAAGATAATCATGCGGAAGAGACTCCTGACGATACTGCTGATAATACGGAAACTGCCGTAAACGAAGAAGAAACTGATAATGAGCAAGATTAAGTCGCTTTTATACCCTGTTCTGCAAAGGGCAAGATACGCGGGCTTTGCCGCTGAATTTGATAAGGCAAAAAAACTTCCCATGAACGGTAAAAAAATACTTATGTATTCAACGTCCAAGGGAAAACTCGGCGGAAACCTGCTTGCAATTAAAAACTATATAGAAAATAACGGCCTGAATTATGAAATAAAAGCCGTAACCTCTGTTGATCCTCTGCCGCAAACTGAACTTGCCGCCGAAATGGCGCAAAGCAAGTTTATTCTGGTGGATGATTATGAGCCGCTTGTATATGTTTTGCGCCTGCGGCAGGGGCAAAGGCTCGTTCAGGTATGGCATGCAATGGGCGCTTTTAAGCGTTTCGGCTACGGCAGGAAAACGGCGGAAAAGAATTCTATAACTCATAAGAATTATACGGACGCAATCGTTTCCTCGCCGGAGATCGTGCCGGTCTATGCCGAGGCTTTCGGAATCGAGGAAAGCCGTGTTAAGGCAACGGGCACTCCGCGTACAGACTGCTTTTTTGACAGTTCTTACGTTTCTTCCGCAAAGAAAAGGCTGTATGAAAAAGAACCGCGCCTGAAAGGCAAAAAGATCTGCCTTTTTGCCCCTACTTTCAGGGGTGAAAATGTGCATAACGCCTATTATCCCGCTGAATATTTCAGTGCGGAAAAATTTATAAACGAACTGTCGTCCGAATGGGCGCTCATAATCAAAATGCATCCGTTTGTAAAGGAAAAGATTTATATTCCGGCGCAGGTAAAAGACCGTGTTTTCGATCTTTCGGACGAGAGGGAGATCAACGATATTCTGCTTATTACGGATGTGCTCGTTACGGATTATTCCTCCGTGATATTTGAAAATGCCGTTATCGGCAATCCTGCCGTGCTTTACGCTCCCGATCTTAACGAGTATGACGGCGGCAGGGGATTTTATTATGATTATTCCGATTACTCGTGCGGAGAGGTCGTGTCTGATTTTGGCAGCCTTGCGCCCGCCGTTTTAAGGGCTCACCGAGGTAATGAAAAACTTGAGGCTTTCAAAAAAAGATTCGTTTCGCTGTGTGACGGAAGATCGTGTGAAAGATTTGTGAATGAAATTCTGAAGTGAGGAAAAATGAGTTACAGTTTATCATCAAAATTTGCTGATTTAAAACCTTCAGCGGTAAGGGAGATACTTAAAGTCACGAATGAACCGGGCATGATCGCGTTTGCTGGAGGTTCGCCGGATACTGCCGCTTTTCCTTGTGAGGAAGTAAAAAAAATAACTGCGGGGATCCTGGGCGAAGATCCCGTTTCGGCGCTTGTTTACGGCGTTTCGGAAGGGTACGAACCGCTGCGAGAAACAGTTAAAAAATGGCTGAAAAGGCGTGAAAACGTAGGCACGGACGATGATGTGGTAGTCATAACCGCCGGCGGCACGCAGGTCATGGATATCACCACCCGTGTGCTTGCGTCAGAAGGCGATACCGTGATCTGCGAAGAGCCGTCTTTCATCGGTTCTTTAAATTGCTTCCGTTCCCACGGCTGCAAGCTTGCAGGCGTACCCATTGATGCGGACGGTATGAATATGGACGCTCTTGAAAGCGCGATTAGGGAAAATCCGAATGCCAAATTCATTTATACCATACCTAATTTCCAGAATCCGGGTGGCACAACCATGAGCCTTGAAAAGCGCAAAAAAATGTATGAACTTGCGCTAGAAAATGATCTTGCCATTCTGGAGGATAACCCATACGGCAATCTCCGTGTGGCGGGTGAGGACGTTCCGGCAATAAAAAGCCTTGATACGGAGGGTATCGTATTTTACGCCGGGTCTTTCTCAAAGATCCTTGCCCCCGGCATAAGGGTTGCCTATGCCGTTGTTCCAAGAAAAGCGGCGGGCGCTTTCACCATAGGAAAGCAGGTGTCGGACGTGCATACGGGCGTTCTCAACCAGATGATTGTTTCACGCTGGTTTGATGAGTATGACGTGGACGCCCATATCGAAAATATAAGAAAAATTTACAGGCGCAAGTTAAACCTGATGTGTGACTGCCTGGATAAATACTGCGCAGGATTTGTAACTTATGTGCGCCCCGAAGGTGGCCTTTTCATCTGGGCAAAACTGCCGGATGACGTTGATATGCTCCAATATGTAAACGCGCTTCTTGAAAGAAAAGTGGCTGTTGTTCCCGGCAGCGCGTTTATGACGGATGACACAGCACCGTGCAGTTATATACGCCTTAATTTCTCTACTCCCAGCGATGATGATATTATTAAGGGCGTTAAGATTATGGGTGAAGTTGCGAAAAAATTTAAGAAATAAAATACACGTTTGTATAATATTTATTATAGGATAAAGGACGGATTTTCATTATGGCAGAACAACAAATTGCGGAAAAGAGAAAAAGAAGCCTGTCGCTCATTCAGCCTACATCAGTTCCTACTTTGGGAAATTATTTGGGCGCAATGCGCGGCTGGCCTGACTTTCAGAAAGAGTTTGATACGGTCTACGGCGTTGCGGATCTTCATTCTATTACCGTAAGGCAGGACCCGCAGAAGCTCAGAAAGCAGACAAATGAACTTTTCGCCATGCTTCTTGCTCTCGGTCTTGATCCGGACAACGGCATCGTTTTTATTCAGTCCCAGGTGCCAACCCACGCTCAGCTCGGCTGGATACTGAACTGCTACACGCAGTTCGGCGAGCTCTCAAGAATGACTCAGTTTAAAGATAAAGCCTCACAGCACAGGGATAATGTCAACGCAGGTCTGTTTACATATCCGTGCCTTATGGCGGCGGATATCCTGCTCTATCAGGCGGATATTGTGCCTGTCGGCGCGGACCAGAAACAGCATCTGGAAATAACACGCGATATTGCGGAGCGTTTTAACGGTATCTACGGCAATGTGTTCACTGTTCCCGAGGCGTATATTCCAAAGACCGGCGCCGCGAGAGTCATGAGCCTTCAGGATCCCGGCCGTAAAATGAGCAAGTCGGATCCGAATCCGAAAGGCGCTGTATATCTTACCGACGCGCCGGAAACGATAATGAAAAAATTTAAGTCCGCTGTTACGGACAGCGATATGTGCGTGCGCTATGCCGAGGGCAAGGACGGTATTAATAACCTTATGACGATTTATTCCGCCGTTACCGGGGACAGCCTTGAAAAGATCGAATCCGATTTTGCCGGCAAAGGATACGGCGATTTCAAAAAGGCGGTCGGCGAGGCTGTTGTTGCCGAGCTTGAACCGATCCAGAAGAAATATAATGCGTTTCTCAATGATAAGCAGTATCTTAAGGAATGCCAGCAGAAAGGTGCCGAAAAGGCCCTTCGTGTTTCTTCACGCACGCTTGGCAAAGTCATGAAAAAAGTAGGATTTTTGATCTGACCGGAAATTATACGGTTTATCATAAAGTTGTTTGCGCTACTCAATGGGGAGCAGGCTTTATTGCCGCTCCCTTTTTGTTTTCCTTGATACCGCGGTTGTTTTGCTCTATAATTGATTTGATGAGTATGCTTTGAAGAGGTGGATTTATGGATAAGTTTAGATGGGCGTATGTCGGAAGCGGAAATATTGCAAATTCAACCGCCCGTGATATTCTGAGGGGCGGTCATGAGATCGTTTCCGTCTTCGGCAGAAATGCCCAAAAAGTTACGGCGTTTGCAGACAGGTACGGCGCAAAGAGTTTTAATGATTTTGAAAGTGCTGTTAACAGAGCAGATGTTGACGGTGTGTATATCGCAACGCCGCATACTTCACATGTGGATTACGCCGTGCGCGCAATGAAATCCGGAAAGCCGGTTTTATGTGAAAAGCCCGTTGGCGTAAGCATCAGCGATGTGGATACGCTTATCAATACCGCAAAAGAAGAAAATGTATATTTTTGCGAAGCAATGTGGACCTGGTTTTCAGATGTTGCCCTAACTGTTAAAAAGTGGGTGCAAAGCGGTGAGATCGGCAGCGTTAAGGAAGTGGTGATAAACTATGCTTTCCCAGGAGTCATGATGCCTAAAAATTCACGCGTTCTGCTGCCGGAAACTGCGGGCGGCGCCCTGCTTGATATAGGAATTTATCCGATAACGTATTGCTATAACGTTTTCGGATATCCGAAAGATATAATCTGCCGCGGCAGACTGAAAAACGGTATTGATATAAGCGAGACCGTAACCCTTGAATATGAAGGGTTTAACTGCAAACTGCATATGTCTCTCTGTACGCTTAAAGAGAATTGCATTATTAAAGGTTCAAAGGGGGCGGTAAGTCTTCCCGCATTCTTCCATATGGCGTCCAAGGCCGTTCTCAAAACTGAAAACGGCAGGCAGGTATTTAAGGGCAAAACGGATTATCTGACGGAATTTACCCGCGCGGCTCGGGAAATAAGGGCGGGCAGAAAAGAGTCGGCTTATATCCCGCTTGAGTCCACAAGGAACTGTATGCTCATCATGGATGAATGCCGCCGCCAGCTCGGGCTGGTATATCCGTTTGAAAAACGGTGCGTTTAAGACCCGGGCAGTTTAAAGATGATTTTATACTATTTGTTTTATACTTTATCAAATATTACTAAAAGATAGTTTTAAATTTGTAACTCTTTGTAATTGACCGCATTGCGGGCAGTGTGGTATAATTATTTTGTGTAATTTTGCATAAGCGGGCAAGAAAACGGATTCGGATTTATCTTCGCTGGCTTTAAAGGAGGAAATTATTTTGACTGAAGCAAAAGCAATGGCATATGTCAATATGTACGGTGTTTTGGCAACGCTTGAAAACCTTTGCGAAATAGATGATGAGGCCAAGGAAATCCTTGCCTCTATGAAATCGCCGGTTTCGCTCTGCTTTGACGTTGCGAACGGCCCGTGCGGCACATTCCATTTTACTAAGAGCGGCTGTAAATTCAGGGAGGGTTCTGCAGGATGCACCTGCAAAATGAATTTCGCCTCCCCTGAGAAATTCAATGCGCTTATAGACAGCGCTAAGCCGGGTGTTCCGACCAAGGGTGTTGTTCAGGTTCTGTCTTTCCTGCTCGGCACATTTACCAAACTTACCGACAGGCTTACAAAGCTTCTCAGGCCCAGTGAAGAGGATATGAAAAATAAGGATTTCTTTGAAGAATCAACTATCCTCACTTTTTATACTATTGCGGGTGCGATCTCTGCACTTGCAAATTCAGATTCGATTTCTATGTTTACGGCAAAAAGCACGGTGGACGGAATCGTTTCCATGGGTATCAAGGATAAATGCTATGCGGCGATCCAGGTGAAAAATCACCACTTTACAACCATTAAGGAAAAACCGTCGAATCCCAGAGCGGTCATGGAATTTGCGGATATTGAGCTTGCGCACGGGCTGTTTACCGGCACGGCTTCAACCATTGCCGAACTCTGCGAGGGCAATATCTATATGGCAGGCATGATTTCAATGGTTGATAATCTCAACAGGATCTTGGACAGAGTTGCCGTTTATCTCGGCTGATAAGGAGGATGTTACGGATATGAGTAAATTTCCCGAATATAAACACGAAAAGAGTCAGGAGTGGTTTAAAAGAGCGCTCGCGGCGATACCCTCCGGCGTATACGGCCATCTCGGTCCCAGCGAGGGATTATTTCTTCCCATTACAAAATGGCCTCTTATGAGCGATCATGCAAAGGGTACCTATTTCTGGGATGTGGACGGCAATAAATACCTTGATTTTATGTGCGCTTACGGCCCGAATGTGCTGGGTTACTGCGACGATGATGTAGATGCCGCCGCGATAGAGCAGTTAAGGCGCGGCAACTGCACAACTTCGCCGTCATACAAAATGGTAGAGTGCGCGGAACTTCTTAAAGATACGGTAGCTAGTGCCGACTGGGCGTTTTTTATGAAAAATGGCTCCGATGCAACCACTTTTTCCGTTATGTGCGCAAGAGCGCATACGGGCAAGAAGAAAATGATCTTTCTCAAGGGCTATTATCACGGCGATTTTCAGTGGGCACAGAAGATAGACTATCCCGGTATCCTGCCGGAGGATGTTGCCAACAACATAACTATCCCGTGGTTTGATCTTGACGCGCTTCAGCAGGCTTATGACGAATGCGGCGGCGATGTTGCCGGCCTTATCGCCCAGCCTTATGATCACGGCAATTTTAAGGACAATGAGTGCGCCACTAAGGATTACTGGCAGGCAGTGCGCAGGTTCTGTGACGAGCACGGCATGGTTCTCATTTTTGATGACGTGCGCACCGGCTTCAGACTCGATCTTGCGGGTTCAGACCATTATTACGGCATCAAGGCAGATCTCATTTGCTTCTGCAAGGCGCTTGCCAACGGTTACAATATGTCTGCCGTCTGCGGGGGAGAGCATATGAAGTCAACCGCATCTTCAGTCACATATACAGGGTCTTACTGGATGAGTGCAGAGCCTTTTGCCGCTTGCCTTGTCTGCATAGATAAAATGAAAAAGCTTGATGTTCCCAATCTTTTCAGAAGGCTCGGCACGGAACTTACCCAGGGATTTACAAAAGCTGCCGAGGAGCACGGATTCAACCTCGTTGTGTCCGGTGAGCCGGCGCTGTTCTATCTGAGGATCGCGAATGACGACAGCTTGATGCTGCATCAGGAATGGATCGCGGAATGCGTTTCAAGAGGGCTTTTCCTTGCGTCCCACCACAACCATTTCATAAACGCTGCGGTAACGGAAGAGGATATCAAGCTCGCTGTTGATATCGCCGAAGATGCTTTCGGCGTAGTAGCCGGAAGACATCCGGAAATCGAAGGACTCAAATAATCGCTGATATATCCGTGATTATTTATTTAAGGAGGAAAATTTATGCCAGCAAATTATAAGCCATTTGATAAGGAAGAATGGCTCCGTCTCGAAAAAAAGGCGGATGAACTCAGGCGCCTTACCGTTCAGACAACGGTTTGGGGCGGTTCCGGCCATATAGGCGGTGCAATGAGCGCAATGGACGCTATGACGATCCTTTATCACCGCTTTATGAAACTTGACGTCAATAATCCTGATATGGAGGACAGGGACCGATTCGTCCTTTCAAAAGGCCATGCCGCAGTAGGCTACGGCCCCGTTATCTGTGATTACGGCTTTATGGATGTTGAGGGTCTGCACAACTTTAACCTCACAGGTTCGCTCTTCGGCATGCACCTTGACTGCAATAAGATCAAGGGCGTTGACTGCTCCAGCGGCTCCCTCGGACACGGTTTGTCACTTGCCTGCGGATTTGCTCTTGCCGGCAGGGTAAAGGGAATAGACTATATGAACTATGTTCTGACGGGCGACGGAGAACTGAACGAGGGTTCCAACTGGGAGGCTGCGATGACTGCCGCTCAGTTCAAGCTTTCTAATGTCGTTGTGCTTGTTGATAATAATAAGTGTATGATCGACGGCAGGGTGGACGATGAAATGAAAGTTGAGCCGCTCGATAAGAAATTTGACGCTTTCGGATTTATTGTTGAGCGCGTTGACGGCCAGAATATGAAGGAGCTTAACGGAGCTATAGAAAACGCTATTAATAACCATAAAAACGGCGGCGATAAGCCGTATGCCATTATTATGGATACGTTCAAGGGTGCCGGTATTGATTTTATGGAGGATAATTACCTCTGGCATTACGGCGCGCTTGACGACGCAAAAGCAAAACAGTGCTATGACAGTCTTGATAAATACTACGCGGCTCGTGTTGCCCGCGCTGAAAAGGAGGCGTAAGCTATGGCAAGCGGAATGACTTATACGATGACGGAAACCACTCAGCTTTCCACGGCTGAATATTACGGAAGAGCACTCTGCGAGCTCGGCGAGGAGCATAAGGATGTTGTTGCCCTTACGGCCGACCTTGCAAAATCAACCAAGATCGGTATGTTCGGTGAAAAATTTCCTGACAGATTTTTCAATGTTGGTATTGCGGAGCAGAATATGTTCGGCGTTGCCGCCGGTATGGCCAAAAACGGCCTTATCCCGTTTGCATCAACCTTTGCTATCTTCACCGCTGCACGTTCACTTGACCAGATACATACGGATATCTGCTATCAGAACGTTCCCGTTAAGATCATTGCTACCCACGCCGGCACTTCTTTCGGTCAGGCGGGCTCCACTCATCACTCGCTCATTGATATGACCTGTATGAGAAGCCTTCCCCATATGACGGTCATCTGCCCGTGCGACGGTGTTGAGACTTATCACGCGGTCAAAAAGGCCTATGAATATCCCGGCCCTGTTTATATCAGGATTAACCGCGGATTTGATCAGATCATTTATAAAAATATTGAGGATTGTGATTTTGAAGTAGGCAAGGCGAAGGTCATGAACGAAGGTACGGATATTACCGTTATCGCCTGCGGTTCATGTGTTTACCAGGCTTTGCAGGCGGCGCAGATGGCAAACGCCGATGCGGGTATAAAAGTGCGCGTTCTCAATATGCACACAATAAAGCCTATTGATGAAGAGGCAGTCCTGTCTGCCGTTATGGATACCAGAAGGATCATAACCGTTGAGGATCATACCGTTATGGGCGGTCTCGGCTCCGCCGTTGCAGATGTTGTTGCAAAGAGCGGCAAGGCATGCGCGTTCAAAATGCTCGGCCATCAGGATGATTTTTCAACTATCGGTCTTCATGAGGATCTTATGTCCATCGCTAAAATAGACGCAAACGGTATTGCGGAAGCCATAGCCGAAGTAATGCATCAGGATTTTGAAGAGGACGACGCCTGGGACGACGAGTTCTAGATCATTTTTCTCTTTATAATCTTAATCTGAAAGGAATGTGTTATTATGGCAAGCGATGTAACCCGTTATACAAATAAGGTATTTATGGCGGCTGCGCTCCCGCTGATGAAAACGATTGCCACGGATGTGCCCGAACTTGCAAAGAAGTTTGAGGGCGTTGACGCCGTCTATCAGGTGTCCGCAATGGCAAACGCGCAGGATAAGGAAGCCGTCCACTTTATTGTTGAAAACGGTGAATGGTCCTGCAAGCTCGGCGAGTATTTCGGCCAGAAGAAGATAGATGCCGAACTTCAGTTTTCATCAATGGAAAAGATGAATGCTTTCATGAAAGGCGATATGTCCAAACTTCCAAAGATGAAGATCAAATCGTTTTCTAAATTTATTAAATTCATGGCAGTGCTCCTCAAAATGAGCAGTCTGCTCGGAATAAAAGAGCCGCCCGAGGATGAGGCACTTGCCCTTCTTCTGTGCAAGCTGTATTTCTATCTGCTTTCAAGCGGAATAAGCCAGCTCAATAAAATGGGGCACACCGAGATCCATGAGTGGACTTCAAAAAGCCCGGACAGAGTTTATCAGTGGGCGATCGAAGGTCATCCGGAATGCACGGCTTATCTGCGTGTAAAGGCAGGTAAATCCCGCGCCGGCAGGGGCGAATATAAACGTTCAAAGCCGTTTTTCTGCATGAAGTTTGATACTCCTCAGCATGCGCTCATGATCCTCCTGGGCACCGGCGATATGCTTCAGATGGTAAAGGATAAGCAGCTTATCATGGAGGGCGCACCTGAATTCGGCGCAATGATCGGCGATTATATGATGGTAGTCGGCGATCTTGCAAGATAATACTTTGATATAAAATGAAACGGGACTGAACGAGCGTTCAGTCCCGTTATTTATTTTGTTCCTTGATAAACGCATTAGATACCGAATTCCCTTGCATATATAAGTTCTCCACTCAGAGGTCCGGCTTCTTCATATAATTTGACCGCCATAAAATTCTCGGCCGGAATACCATCCGGAGTGGCGGCACCGTATCTTTCGGCCGGTATAAACCCGAATTTCGGATAATATTTTTCACTGCCCAAAACGAATACATATTCCCAGCCAAGTTTTTTCGCCGTTTTCAGAGATTCATTTACAAGACCTGATCCCACTCCTTGCTGCTGATATTCGGGTGCAACGGAAAGCGGCGCCAGAACAAGGACGGTCTTTCCGCCGATATCGGCTTTGGAGTACATAATATGACCTGCAATTTTTTCGTTTATTTCGGCAACCAATGCTAATTCGGGCACAAATGAGCTGCTCTTTCTGAGCGCCGCCGCCAGATCCTGCTCGTTGCCGTCCTTATGCTCGGCAGATTCAAATGTTTTTTTTATCAGCTGATACACTTTTTCGTAGTCCTTCTGGTTTTCACGGCGTATGATCAATTCTGTTTCCTCCGTGTTTTGAAATATATGGTTTGGCATGATTCCATTATATCACAGTTTCTGAGAAAATAAAGGATTATTGTACTTTTTGAAAATTGATTTTTACATATTTTTAACGCTTAATAATATTGATTTTATTTTATTTGCTGATATAATATCATTGAATAACAAACTATAGATCAAGAGGCTTTTATTATGAGTAAATACAGAAGAAAAACTAAAATAATATGTACTATCGGTCCTGCCTCGTGCGATAAGGACGTGCTTGAAAAGCTTATGCTTGAGGGCATGGACGTTGCGAGATTCAATTTTTCTCACGGAGATTACGATAATTTTGAAAAATGGTTTTCAAATATTGTTGAGGTCAGAAACAAGCTTGGTATTCCGGTCGCTACGCTGCTTGATACCAAAGGTCCGGAGATCAGGATCGGAGCTTTTGAAAACGAAGCCGGCGTAGTCCTTAAAAGAGGGCAGACTTTTACACTTACAACAGATGAGATAAAGGGAAATAACGAAAGGTGCTCCGTATCATTTAAAGGGTTGCCCAAAGAGGTAAAAAAAGGTACTACGATTCTTATAGACGACGGCCTTATCGCCATGGAAGTTACCGATATCAGAAATAATGAGATCATATGCAGGGTGGTTGACGGCGGAGTCGTCACGGATCATAAGGGTGTAAATGTACCTAATGTTGCG
This sequence comes from uncultured Clostridium sp., assembly GCA_958422185.1. Taxonomy (GTDB): domain Bacteria; phylum Bacillota; class Clostridia; order Oscillospirales; family Acutalibacteraceae; genus Eubacterium_R. Next base: position 57,666 of record CATZNW010000003.1, on the reverse strand, counting down.
CTGTCTCTTCCGTATCTATCTGATAAGGATATGCAGGATCTGAATTTCGGCGCTCAGATGGGGTTTGATTTTATTGCCGCGTCGTTCTGCCGCACAGGTGCCGATATCGCCTACCTCCGCAATTTCTGCCATGCTCTGGGCTGGAATGATGTTAGGATCATTGCCAAAATAGAAAACGGCGAAGGCGTTGAAAATATAGATGATATTATACGCGAAGCGGACGGGATTATGGTAGCCCGCGGTGATATGGGCGTTGAGATCCCGTTTGAAAAGATCCCTTCACTCCAGAAAATGATAATTGAAAAGGTGTTTGCCGCCGGAAAGATCGTTGTTACCGCAACGCAGATGCTGGATTCAATGATCAAAAATCCGCGCCCCACCAGAGCAGAGATCACGGACGTTGCAAACGCTATTTATGACGGCACTTCAGCCCTTATGCTGTCCGGCGAGACGGCTATGGGCGCGCATCCTGTTGAGGCCGTAAAAACCATGGCTTTGATCGCGCGCACAACAGAACAGGATATAAACTATATTGAAAGATTTGAAAAAGAGGCACAGAAGCATCTGTCCGGAGATATTACTTCCGCTATTTCGCATGCAACCGTTACCACTGCTCACGATCTTAACGCGGCTGCTATCATTACTGTTACAAAGAGCGGCAATACAGCAAGGCAGATATCAAAATACAGACCGAATTGCCTGATCATTTCCGCTACAACAAGTGAAAAGGTGCGTCGCCAAAATAATCTTTCTTGGGGAGTGCTTCCCGTTATGTGCGAGGAAAAATCAAATACGGACGAGCTGTTTGAGCATGCCGTTGAGGTGGCAAAGAAAACGGGATATATCAAAAAAGACGATATAGCGGTCATTACCGCCGGTATACCGCTTGGCCAGAGCGGCACTACGAATATGCTTAAGGTGGATGTTGTTGAATAACGGGGTTTGATTCATGAATAAAAAGATCATTAAGCTTATCATATCAGCGGTGATTGTGATCGCGCTGATAGCTGCAGGAGCTTTCGTTTATACACGCATTTCAAAAGATATAAACGGCACGGAAAACGGAGAGGGCAAGGATTATACGCTTGTTATAGAACCGCAGGACTTTCAGTATGAAATATCAAAAATGCTCAGCGACAACGATATTGTTGTTGACGATTCTATATGGTCTATGTGGATGGACAGCCATTATCCGGATTTCACATATCTCAACGGCGAATACTATCTGAATTCAAATATGAGCTATGAGGAGATTGCTCAGAAACTGCAGAATCCCGATATCAGTCATCAGGTTGTTTCCGTTGCTGTTCCTGAGGGTTACAACGTTTTTGATATAGCCGAAACGCTTGAGGAAAACGGTATCTGCCCTAAAGAGGACTTTTATGCCGCCGTTTCCACAACGGACGGATATGATTATGACTGGCTTTCCGGTTTCCCTCAGGACAGGGAGAATATAGGCTTTATCCTTGAGGGGTTCCTTTTTCCTGCAACATATGATTTCGGCATGAATACGGATGCGAAGATCATTGTTGATCAGATGCTTGCGGCATTTGATGATCGGCTGTCAGACGATATGCTGGATTACTGTGATAAGAATGATATGACGCTGTATGACTTTATTACGCTTTGCTCAATAGTGCAGGAGGAGGCTTTGACTGACAGCAGCGCCCAGAATATCGCGTCCGTTTTGATCAACAGGCTGAGCAGCGGCACGCGCCTTCAGTGTGACGTAACTTATTTTTACGCGCAAAAACTTCTTGACTACGGCTTTTCGCGAAACACTTATGATTCATACTATACTTACCGCTGTCCTGCGCTGCCAAGCGGACCCATCTCAAACTCGGGAATGAACATCATCAACGCGGTTATAAACCACCCGGATACGGATTATATGTATTTCTTTTCCGATCTGAACGGCGAATTCCACTTTGCGAAGACGGGAGAGGAATTTGAAAGTCTGAAAGAACAGTATCCTTGGCAGTAAGAGGATTTCGGAGGCGATTTTATGTCTAAATGGGATAGAGATTATCTTGAACTTTGCAGCAGAATACTGACGGAAGGTACACAAGTCGTAAACAGAACCGGTGTGGATTCGATCAAAGTACCCGCTCATCATTTTCACTTTAATCTTGAAAAGGAGTTCCCGATTTTAACCACCAAGCAGCTGTTTATCCGGCAGGCCGTGCTTGAGATGCTGTGGATCTATCAGGTGCAGTCAAATGACGTCAGATGGCTTCAGGAGCGCGATGTCAGGATCTGGGACGAGTGGGAGATCGATGAAAACGGTTACTGGAACGCAACCCAGCTTTTGCCTGATGAAAACGGAGATCTCGTCAAGCAAAAAGTACATAAATTTTTCGGCAGGGAATTTGCCCATACGATCGGAACGGCTTACGGATATATCGTTAATAAATTTAAAATGACACAGAATCTTCTGGACAAGATCCGGAATCATCCGGAAGACCGCCGTATGGTCATGACTCTGTGGCAAAACGATTATCTTGATACGGCGGTTTTGCCAAGCTGCGTCTGGAGCAGCGAATGGGACGTTACAAACGGAAAACTCAATTGTTGGGTACACCAGCGTTCCTGCGATGTTCCCCTTGGGCTTCCGTTCAATGTTACCCAGTATGCCGTGCTGCTCTCCATGCTTGCCCATGTTTCGGGACTTAAGCCGGGCACGATCGACTGGAGTATCAAAGACGCCCATATTTATGTCAATCAGATCGACGGCATTAAAGAGCAGCTGCGGCGCCTTGAAGAGGAAGGAGACCTGCCTGCGCCCAAACTTTGGCTCAACCCGGAAGTCAGTGACTTTTTTGAATTTGACAACAGCCGTGATATTAAAGATATCAAGCTTGTTGATTATAAGCATCTCGGAAAAATCTCTTTTCCGATATCACAGTAATACAACGGAGTGTTTATGCATATTTCACTTATTCTTTCAGTAGGAAAAAACAACGAGATAGGCAGGAAAAACGAACTTATCTGGCATTTCCATGCGGATATGAGATTTTTTCGCGAGACTACAACGGGAAATACCGTGATCATGGGAAGAAAGACTTTTGAATCGCTTCCAAAAGTATTGCCCAACAGAAGAAATATAGTTATCTCAACGGATAAAAGTCTCAAGATCGAGGGCGCAGAGGTCGTTCACAGTATGGAAGAGGCGCTTGAAGTAGCCGAAAACGACGATGTTTTCATCATCGGCGGCGGGAAGATCTACGCTCAGTTTTTGCCCGTTGCGGATAAGATCTATTTAACTGAAATTGATGCGGAGTGCCCGGACGCGGATACTTTCTTTCCTGAATTTGACAGATCAAGCTATATCAGATCCGTGCTCGGTGAAAATGAAGAGAACGGAATAAGGTTTTCCCATGTGCTCTATACAAAAAAATAATATTTTTGTGTTGACAATGTTATTATATTGTGTTACTATATTTCCACATCAAAGAAGAACATATATCCCGTTCTCCCCTTAAGCGTAGGCGAAAAGGGCAATATCCTTTTGTTTTTATTGGATTTACTGAAGTGCGGGCATTTGTGTTCGCACTTTTAATTATTTTAGAGAGGTGTTATTTATCAGCAGAGAGATCCCGCAGCTCAACGGAGAAATCAGAGACAAGGAATTGCGCGTCATCACTTCAGACGGTCAGCAGCTGGGTATCATGAGCGCCAAAGATGCGCTTCACGAGGCTGAACTGAGAGGGCAGGATCTTGTTAAGATCGCGCCGCAGGCAAAGCCGCCCGTTGTTAAGATCATGGATTACAGCAAATTCCGCTATGAGCAGGCAAAGCGTGAAAAGGAAAACCGAAAAAAACAAAAAACGGTTGATACCAAGGAGATCCGCCTTTCGCTGAATATTGATATCGGCGATTTCAATACAAAGGTGAATCAGGCTAAAAAATTCCTTGAAAAAGGCGATAAGCTCAAGGTTTCACTGCGCCTTCGCGGCAGGGAAATGGCACATTCTGATCTCGGCGTTGCCAATATGGAACGGTTTGCCCAGGCTCTCGGAGAAGAGATCAATGTTGATAAAGCCCCCAAGCTTGAAGGCAGGCAGATACTTATGTTCCTGTCCCAAAAGCCGTCCAAATAGTTAAAAATAAATTACTGGAGGAATCATATTATGCCAAAGATCAAAACACACAGCGGCGCAAAAAAGCGTTTCAAAACAACCAAGAGCGGCAAGGTAAAGCGCGCTCATGCTTATACCTCTCACATTCTTACAAAAAAAACAACAAAGCGTAAAAGAAATCTTCGCAAAACAACTGTCGGCGACGTAACGAACCAGAAGCAGATGAAAAGGCTCGTTCCTTATAAATAAAATTCCGCCGCGCGCGTTTTTGCGCAGTGCATTTAAAATTAGATTATAATTCGTTAATCGTATCGGAGGTAATAAGTTATGGCAAGAATCAAAGGCGCTATGGCCACTCGTAAAAGAAGAAAGAAAGTATTAAAAGCAGCAAAGGGCTATTACGGAAGCAAACATCGTCTGTTCAAAACAGCTAAACAGGCTGTTATGAAAAGCGGTCAGTATGCATATATCGGAAGAAAGCAGAAGAAAAGAGAGTTCCGCAGAATGTGGATTGCCAGAATTTCCGCTGCCTGCAAGGCAAACGGCACCAATTATTCAACATTTATGAACGGACTGAAAAAGGCCGGCATCGATCTCAACAGAAAAATGCTTGCAGAGATCGCTGTTTCGGATGCCGCAGCCTTTACTGCTCTTGTTGAATCTGCAAAGGCAGCTCTTTAATTTTTAACAAACAGTATTCAAACCCCGCCGAATTTTTTTCGGCGGGGTCATTTGTTTGTCTTGATTTTGTGCAATATAACAAATTTATAAAAAAACTTTGTATTTTTCATTTTTGTGTTGCACTTTTTTGCATAATAATGTATTATAATTTATAACTTAAAGTTAAATATTAAAATATATAATTATTAATAGCTTGAAGTGGTTTTGTTTAAACTTAATTTTATATGAGCCGTGGAGTTAATCGGTATGGAAAAAATCACAAGCAAATCAAATAATTTAATAAAACATACTAAAAAGCTTTTCACCTCTCATAAAGACCGCGACCTCTTTTCTCAGTTCGCGCTGGAGGGTGCAAGGCTTTGTTTTGATGCGCTGGATTCCGATTGCGGCGCCGATATTCTGCTTTTGACGGAAAATGCCGCTCAAAAGTATTCGGATAAATGCGATCGGCTCATAAACGGTTTTGAAAGATCATATTTTATCAGCAGCGAACTCGCCTCATATCTCAGCGAAACAAAAAATCCGCAGGGCGTTTTTGCCGTATGTTCCCGCCGCGAAAATAATTTCTATCTTCAAACGGGTAAAAAATATATAGCGCTTGATAAAATTCAGGACCCTTCCAACCTCGGCGCTGTCATAAGAACGGCGGAGGCGCTTGGTATAGACGGCGCGGTTTTCAGCGGCTGCTGCGATCTTTACAATCCCAAGGTTCTGCGCGCTTCTATGGGCGGTGCTCTTCGTCTGCCTGTTTTATTGTGCGATGACCTTGCCGGGGAAATCAAAAAATTTAGATCACTCGGCTTCAGCGTATATGCTGCGGTTCCCGATCATTCGGCGACCGATATAAAAAATATCACGTTTAAAGGCTCGGATATTTGCGTTATCGGCAACGAGGGAAACGGCGTCTCAGAAGAAGTAAAAAAAGCCTGCTCAGGGCTTTTGACCATAAATATGCTCGGCAGGGCGGAAAGTCTTAACGCCTCCGTTGCAGCCGCCATCGTAATGTGGGAGATGCTCAGTTGAACAGGAATACACCCTATTGGGTATGGCTTCAGAGCGCACTCGGCGCAGGAGCAAGAGTCAAAGAGATAATTGAATATTTTGGCGGCGCAAAGGAACTTTATAACGCAGGTGAAACAGAGTGGAAAATGAGTCCTGTGTTCGTTCCGCGCCAGGTAGAGCGTCTTAAAAACACTTCGATCGGCACGGCAAAAGATATTCTTACCACATGCCGTCTCAACAGCTGGCAGGTAATTACCCCGGATGATGAAAATTATCCGCGCCGCCTTTATGAAATAGATAACCCGCCGGCGGCGCTTTATGTTTCGGGGATTCTTCCCGATATTGATTCCAGTGTTGTTATCGGCATAGTAGGAACAAGAAAAGCAAGCGATTACGCAGTAAAAGCAGCAGATGTTATGAGCAGAGGAATCGCCCAGCTGGGTGCGGTAGTTGTTTCAGGCGGAGCGCTGGGAGTCGATACCGCCGCGCATAACGCCGCCATTTTAAGCGGCGGCAAAACCATCGCGGTGCTCGGCTGCGGTCTCGGTACAAACTATCTGATGGAAAATAAACCCTTAAGGGATGCGATTGCGGCGAACGGAGCTCTTGTTACGGAGTTTCCGCCCTTTACCAAAGCGTCAAGGTATACTTTTCCGATCAGAAACCGGATAATAAGCGCGCTTTCCCTTGGCGTGCTTGTTGTTGAGGCAGGTATAAAAAGCGGGAGCCTTATTACAGCAAACTGTGCTCTTGAGCAGGGCAGGGACGTTTATGCGGTTCCGTGTTCGATCCTGGAACCGGAATACGCGGGCACAAATAAACTCATAGATGAAGGCGCCGTGGTTGCAACAAAGCCTCTTGACCTTGTGTTTCCGTATGCAGAGCGTTTCGGTCTTGATCTAAGCAGGGCTAAGGACGTCGGCGCGATCATGAAGGAAACCTCACACAAATCTGTTAATGCAACGGATTCTTCCGGCAGTATTTCGTTTGAAAATCTCAGTAAAAGCAGAGCAAAACGTGAAGAGCGGCAGAAGGCGGCAGCAGAGCTCAGCGGAAATACGCTTGCCGTTTACCGCGTCCTTACGGAGGATTATATGCATGTTGATGAGATCGCGTTAAAAGCTTCGCTTGATCCCGGCAGTGTGTTGACGGCACTTACGGCTCTGGAGATTTCCGGGCTCGTCCAGAGCGCCGGCGGAAAAAGATACAAATTATCCTGAAAGGAATTCATCATAATATGTCAAAACTTGTAATAGTTGAATCGCCTGCAAAGGCAAAAAATATAAAGGGTTATCTCGGAAAAGGCTATGAAGTTGTAGCGTCAATGGGCCATGTGCGGGATCTTCCGTCTGCAAGGCTCTCGGTAGATATAGAGCATGATTTTGCTCCTAAATACGCGATCATCAAAGGCAAGGAGAATTTTGTTAAAGAGCTGCAGAAGAAAGCAGGAAAATCAGATTATGTTTACCTTGCCACCGACCCTGATAGAGAGGGAGAAGCGATCAGCTGGCATCTTGCAACGATTCTCGGCCTTGATCTGAAAGATAAAAACAGAGTTACGTTTAACGAAATCACAAAGCACGGCGTTGAACAGGGGATGGAGCACCCCAGAAGTATTGACATAGACCTTGTTGACGCGCAGCAGGCAAGGCGTATCCTGGACAGACTTATCGGTTACAAGCTCTCCCCGTTTATCAGCCAGAAGATCAGGCGCGGCCTCTCGGCAGGCAGGGTTCAGTCGGTCGCACTTCGCCTTGTTGTGGACAGGGAAGAGGAGATAAGAGCCTTTAAGCCCGAAGAATACTGGTCAATAGACGCCAAATTTACAAATCCTCCCGGCAAAAAGACTTTTTCCGCCGCTTTAAACAGCAAAGGCGGCAAAAAGATAAAGATCACCTGCAAAGACGAAAGCGATCAAATACTGGCAGAGCTTGAGGGAGCCGAATATATCGTGACCTCGGTGAAAAAAGGGACACGTAAAAAAAGCCCGACTCCGCCGTTCATTACTTCGACCCTCCAGCAGGAAGCGTCAAGAAAGCTTTCCTTTCAGGCAAGGCGAACTATGAAAGCCGCTCAGGAGCTTTATGAGGGCGTTGATGTGGAAGGCCTTGGCACAGTCGGTCTGATAACATATATGAGAACAGATTCGCTGCGTATCTCTGAAGAGGCACGCGCTGCCGGCAACCAGTTTATTCTTGATAATTACGGAGAAAAATATCTGCCTAAAAAGCCAAGATATTTTAAATCAAAGGGCAATGTGCAGGACGGCCATGAGGCGATCCGCCCGTCTATGCCGGGCGTTACTCCGGCTCAGGTCAAATCATCGCTTTCAAGCGACCAGTATAAGATTTATAAATTGGTGTGGGAGCGCTTTATAGCCTCTCTTATGGAAAACTGCCTCCAGGAAACCGTGCGTGTTGAAATCACTGCCGGGGATTATGTTTTCAACGCCTCCGGATATACAGTGAAATTTGATGGTTTTACCGCTCTTTACGAGGAATCAAAAGATGAATCCTCTGATGATTCATCTGCACCGCTACCGGAGATAAAAAGCGGTGATAAACTTCGTCTGAAATCCCTTCTTGGGAATCAGCATTTCACTCAGCCGCCCGCAAGGTATACCGAGGCCAGCCTGACGAAAGCACTGGAGGAAAACGGAGTCGGCAGACCGTCAACTTACGTTACGATCACTTCAACTATTGTTGCCCGCGAGTATGTGAAGCGCGAGGGTAAGCAGTTTGTGCCTACGGAACTTGGAGAGGCGGTCATCAAGCTGCTTAAGGACAGAATGCCCAATATAGTAAACGTGAAATACACCTCAAAAATGGAAGAGGATCTGGATAAGATAGACAGCGGCGAAAAGGATTATATAGACATGATCCGCCGTTATTATGAAGACTTTGAAAAGCCGCTCGAAAAAGCAAAAAAGGAAATGCAGGGCGTTAAGATCAAACTCAAGGAAGAGGAAACGGACGAGATCTGCGAAAAATGCGGCAGGCACATGGTAGTTAAAGTGGGCCGGTTCGGCAAGTTTCTTGCCTGCCCGGGCTACCCTGAGTGTAAAAATACAAAGCCTCTCGTTCTGAGAACAAAGGCAAAATGCCCCCGCTGCGGCGGTGATGTTATAGAAAAGAAAACAAGAAAGGGCGCGTCGTTTTACGGCTGCTCAAATTATCCCGAGTGCAATTTTATGACTTGGGATCTGCCGAGCGATGAGATCTGCCCCCGCTGCGGCAAATCACTTTTCAAAAGAAAGGGCAATGTCCTGTATTGCCCTGATACCGAAGGGTGCGGTTTTACAAAACCGGCTGTCAGAAAAAAGAAAAGCGATGAATAATGATGAAGTTTAACGTTATAGGCGCCGGCCTTGCCGGTACGGAAGCTGCGTGGCAGATAGCTAACGCGGGTGAAAAGGTAACGCTTTTTGAGCAAAAGCCGCTGAAAAGATCTCCGGCTCATAAGTCGGATGATTTTGCAGAGCTTGTTTGCTCCAATTCCTTTAAGGCTGCAAGAACGGACTCTGCCGCCGGACTTTTAAAAGAAGAAATGGCACGCCTGGGTTCTCTGCTTGTTCCCGTTGCAAGAAAATGCGCGGTCGCTGCCGGAGGGGCTCTGGCTGTGGACAGAGATGCTTTTTCATCGGCAGTTACTGCCAAAATCAGATCGCATCCAAATATAACGGTTATAAATGAAGAGGTCAGGCGGATTCCGTTTGCCGAAGATGCTATAACGATAATTGCAACAGGCCCGCTGACGGACGGCGCAATGAGTGAGAGCATAAGATCGCTGTGCGGCGATTATCTTTCCTTTTATGATGCCGCCGCTCCCATTGTAACGGCAGACAGTATTGATATGAATATCGTTTTCGGTGCGTCCCGCTACGGACGAGGCGGAGACAGTGATTACCTGAACTGCCCTTTTAATAAAGAACAGTATGAGAATTTTATATCAGAACTTGTAAACGCAGAGGGCGCAGTGCTGCATGATTTTGATGTTTACGAAGGCTGTATGCCGATAGAAAAGCTGGCAAAGCGCGGATCTGACGCTCCGCGTTTTGGACCTATGAAACCTGTCGGCCTGACAGATCCTAAAACCGGTCACAGACCCTGGGCCGCGGTACAGCTAAGGCGTGAGAACGCGGTAGGCACGATGTTCAATCTTGTCGGCTTTCAGACAAATCTTAAATTCGGTGAACAAAACAGGGTGTTTTCAATGATCCCCGGGCTTGAAAATGCTGAGTTTGTCAGATACGGAGTTATGCACAGGAATTCTTTTCTTGATTCGCCGCGCCTGCTGAACTCTGCATTTCAGCTGAAAAAGCAGCCAAATGTATTTTTTGCAGGGCAGATAACCGGGGTTGAAGGTTACATGGAATCTGCGGCATCCGGCCTTATCGCCGGAAAAAATGCCGTGCGCCTTGCCTGCGGCAAGCCTGCGCTTTCATTGCCTGACGTTACAATGACGGGCGCCCTGTGTGCCTATATAAGTGATGAAACAGTCAAAAATTTTCAGCCTATGGGCGCAAATTTCGGAGTCCTGCCGCCTGTGGAGCCTAAGATAAAGGACAAAAAGCAGCGATATGCCGCACTTGCTGAAAGAGCGCTTCGCGCTTTGGAAAGGATAATCTGTGATGAAAATAATAGTTGACGCGTTCGGAGGAGATAACGCGCCGCTTGAGATCATTAAGGGCTCGCAAATGGCGGTCGATGAATTCGGTGTGGATATACTTCTTGTGGGAAACGAAAGTAAGATCAGACAATGCGTTAAAGAAAATCATATCAGCCTTAGAAAAACGGAGATCTTCCATTCGTCCGGGGAAGATATCCTTATGACTGACGATGCAAAAAGCGTACTTAAGCAAAAGGCGGATTCAAGCATGGGCACCGGATTTACGCTTCTGAATAACGGCGAAGGAGACGCTTTTGTTTCCGCCGGAAATACCGGCGCCATAACCGTTGGATCAACGCTTATTACCAAAAGGATAAAAGGTGTGAAACGGCCGTGTATAGCTTCCGTTATGCCAAGCGCAAAAAAGCCGATCCTGCTTCTGGACTGCGGTGCAAACACGGAATGCAGGCCCGAATTTCTTTATCAGTTCGGAATGCTCGGCAGTCTTTATATGAAGCATATACTCGGATTCCAGGATCCGCGTGTGGCCCTTGCAAATAACGGAACTGAAGAAACAAAGGGCACGCCAACTGTTAAGGAAGCATACGCACTCATGAAAAACGCGGATTATAATTTTATAGGTAATATAGAGGCGCGGCAGATCCCTTTCGGAGATGCGGATGTTGTTGTGGCAGACGGGTTTTCCGGCAATTTGATCCTGAAGATGTACGAAGGCGTTGCAAAGGTGCTCATGAACGGTGTCAGATCCGTTTTCAAACGGAACATTTTTACAATGCTTTCGGCGGTAGGCGTGCTTGGCGGAATCAGCAGTATGAAAAAGCAGTTTGATTATAAAGAGTACGGCGGCGCCGTATTGCTGGGCGTAAAAAAGCCTGTTATAAAGGCGCACGGCGGCTCGGACGCGCGTACTTTTAAGAACGCCGTCAAGCAGGCGGTATGGTTCCTTGAAAAAGATCTTATAAAAGAAATTGAAAAGGCGTTTAAGGAAAATGAATAAGAATCTATCTTCACTGGAAAATGCAATAGGCTACACTTTTAAAAAGAAATCGCTTCTGATGCAGGCGGTCACGCACAGCAGCTATTCAAACGAAAACAGGGGTTCCGGTCCTTTTAATGAACGGCTTGAATTTCTGGGGGACGCAGTTCTTTCTCTCATATCGGCCGATTTTCTTTACAACAGATTTCCGTCTATGGCGGAGGGTGATCTTTCAAAGCTGCGTTCAAGCCTTGTCTGTACGGCATCTCTTTCTGAATATGCAAGGCAAATATCTCTTGGCAGTTATCTCCGGCTCGGCAGGGGCGAGGAGGCGAACGGCGGCCGTGAGCGCAGTTCCAACCTGGAAAATGCCTTTGAGGCGGTTATTGCCGCCGTTTATCTGGACGGAGGAGTTGAATGCGCCAGAAGCTTTGTTCTCCGCTTTCTTGATGACGCGGTTGAAACGCATCATATAAGTTTTAAGGATTATAAAACAAAACTTCAGGAAATCGTTCAGCAAAGCCATGAGGAAACGCTGAATTATGTTATAACAAATGTCAGCGGCCCTGACCACGACAAACGATATGAGGCGGAGGTCCATCTCAATTCAAACGTTATTGGCAAAGGTGCCGGAAAAAGTAAAAAACAAGCGGAACAGGAGGCTGCAAAGCAAGCTTTGCAATTAATGGGATTATGAGAAAAAGTAATATTTCAATATTTGTGCCGCACATCGGCTGTCCGCAGAAATGTTCTTTCTGTAATCAGAATACAATAACCGGCCAGACGAATGCGCCTACACCTCAGGATGTAGCGGACACAGTGGAAACGGCGCTTAGATCAAACAGTGAAAAGAAGTACAGCTACGAGATAGCGTTCTTCGGCGGTTCATTTACCGCAATAGACAGGAATTATATGATCTCTCTGCTTGAGGCGGCTTATCCCTATGTTGAAAACGGCAGTGTAAGCGGTATCAGAATATCAACGCGCCCCGATTTTATCGATGATGAGATTCTGACCCTTCTTAAAAAGTATGGCGTCACTTCAATAGAACTGGGCGCTCAGAATATGAATGATAAAGTACTTGCCGCAAATATGCGCGGGCATACTTCGGAGGATGTCAGAAACGCCGCTGCGCTCATAAAGAAAAGAGATTTTGAACTCGGGCTTCAGATGATGACGGATCTTTATACTTCAACAAGAGGGCTTGATTTCGCAACGGCAAGGGAATTTGCCAAATTAAAACCGAAGACCGTAAGAATATATCCAACCGTAGTGCTGAAGGATACATATCTTGCCAAGCTGTATGAAAGCGGAAAATATAATCCCGCTCCTCTTAAAAAGACCGTTGCCCTGTGTGCCGATCTTGTGGAATTCTTTGAGGAACACGATATTGAGGTCATTAGGGTGGGACTTCATTCAAGCAATGATATAAAAAACAACATGCTTGCCGGCGGGTATCATGAGTGCCTGGGAGAGATGGTCATCTCTAAAATGATGCTAAACCGTATCATGGCGATGCCTCCCGGAGAGTATCAGGTATTTATAAACGAAAGATCGATTTCAAAACTTCTGGGCAATAAAAAATCAAATCTTTCCGCGCTTGAAGAAGCGGGGTATAAGATGACGGTTAAGTATAACAATGCGCTCAAGCCCAATGAGCTGAGGATAGTATAAATGGTATTAAAAACACTTGAAATGCAGGGCTTTAAGTCCTTTCCGGATAAAACGGAGCTCTCTTTCGGCAGAGGTATAACAGCCGTTGTGGGGCCGAACGGCTCCGGAAAAAGTAATATTTCCGACGCTGTGCGCTGGGTCCTGGGTGAAACCTCAACCAAAAATTTAAGGGGTTCCAAAATGGAGGACGTTATCTTCGGCGGCACTTCAACAAGAAAACCGGTCGGATTTGCGCAGGTGCGCCTAACTCTGGATAACAGCGATAAAACGCTTAAGGATAAAGGGGATACCGTAACTGTTTCCCGCCGTTATTACAGAAGCGGCGAAAGCGAGTATAAGATAGACGGAGAACTGGTAAGGCGCCGCGACGTTCATGAGCTGTTTATGGATACAGGCCTGGGTGCCGACGGCTATTCCATAGTCGGTCAGGGCAAGATAGATTCCATTATTTCTGCAAAAAACGAAGACCGCCGCGAGCTTTTTGAGGAAGCGGCAGGCATTTCCCGCTTTCGTCACAAGAGAACGGATGCGCAGCGCAGACTTGATCAGGCGCAGGAAAATCTTGTTCGCCTGCTGGATATCCTGAATGAGCTTGAAAGCCGTGTAGGCCCTTTAAAGGCGCAAAGCGAAAAAGCGGCACAGTTTATAAAGCTTTCAGACGAAAAGAAAACACTTGAAATAGGCGTTTGGATAAACAAGATCAATAAATTCACAAATGAACTGCGCGAGCAGGAACACAAAATTGACGCTGCCAACGAATCCTATAATATCTGTGAAAACGAACTTAGGGAAATCGAGAACGATATAGAAGCGGCGCTGGAAGGAACCGTCAAGGTCAACGCAAAAATTGATGAGATCAGGGATACCGCTTCTGCTTATGACGAGGAGGCTTTAAAAAAAGACGGTGAGGCATCCGTAATAGAGGCCACTCTTCAGCATAATGAGGATACCGTAAGCAGATTAAAAAACGATATAGACACCGTTTCGAAAGGCAACGATTCCATAGACGCAAGTATTGCCGAAAAGCAAGCTCTTATAGAGCAGTGTTCCGAAAAATCGCTGGCTTTAAAGCGGCAGCTTAAAGAGGTAACTGATGAAACGCAGCAACTTTTAAGTTCCAATGAGGAATTTTCCAAACTGTCATCAGAACTTAACAGCCGCCTTGCGTCGCTCACGATGCAGCTTTCGGATCACAGAGTAAAACTTACGCAGGCACAGTCAAGTATTGAAGAGATCGGGTCAAGAAAAAGCGATGTGGATTCTTCCATGGCCCAGCTTCAAAACGAGATCGCGCAAGCAGACGCGGAAAAAGAAAAAAGCGGGCAGATCCTAAAAGAACTGAAAGGCAGGATCGAAGAAAATACCAATGCCGTAAACGGGTTTACCCTTAAGCTGAAGGGCAAGACAGATAAGGCGCAAACACTGAAAGACCGGCTGGAAAAAACATCTTCTTCGCTTTCCGAAAAGCGTTCGCGCGCTAAGATGCTTTCCGATCTTGAAAAGAATATGGAGGGCTATTCCGGAGCGGTAAAAGCAGTAGTGCGCCGCTCACAGTCCGGCGCGCTCGGAGGGATACATGGTGTTCTGTCCCAGCTTATTCAAGTCGATAATGCGTATTCTACCGCGGTTGAAGTTGCTCTTGGTGCTGCTATGCAGAATATCGTTACCTCTACTGAGGCGGATGCGAAAAGAGCAATAAATTATCTTAAATCCAATAACCTTGGCAGGGCAACCTTTCTGCCGATCTCAAATATCAAAGGCAGAACGCTTGATGAAAAAGGGCTTGACGATAACCTTGGTTTTGTCGCCGTTGCAAGCGACCTCGTTGAGTGCGATGCAAAATATAAGCAGATCATAAGCAATCTTCTGTCGCGCGTTGTTATAGCTGATGATATGGACAGCGCTATCGGTATCGCCAAAGAATACAAAAACCGATTTAAGATCGTAACTTTGGACGGGCAGGTCATAAATCCCGGCGGTTCAATGACGGGCGGCAGCCGTGCAAAAG
Organism: uncultured Clostridium sp.; assembly: GCA_958422185.1. Taxonomy (GTDB): domain Bacteria; phylum Bacillota; class Clostridia; order Oscillospirales; family Acutalibacteraceae; genus Eubacterium_R. The sequence goes on along the minus strand of CATZNW010000003.1, from coordinate 42,617 downwards.
GAGCCGGAATACTTTCGCGCGCCAATATGATAGAGGAATTGCTGGCAGAGGCAAAAAGTCTTGAGGGGGAGGAGCAAAAGCTCTCTTCCGAGTACAAAACAGCTTTTGAGGAGGCAAACAGATTTGCCGCCCAGATGCAGGCCGCCCAGGCGGATCTGATGACGGCTAAAGAGGATCTGATCAGAGCCGAGGGCGAAGATAAACTGATCGGCGAAAAGCTGGATACTTTAAACAGCAGAATGGCCGGACTGCAGGCTGAAAAAGAGAATGCGGGCGGTAGGATCGCTCAGTGCCAAAAGGATCTTGATTCCGCACGGAAAAACGCTGACGACGTTCAGGCCAGAATAGACGAAACGGAAGCGGAGATTGCACGCGTATCTGGAAATGCCAAGGGCACTCAGGAAAGAAGGGAACAGCTCCGTGAAAAAGCGGAGGAAATCAATCTTGAACTTGTAACTGTCGCCAAGGATTCTCAGGCTGCAAGCCTTTCAATAGAAGAACTGAAACTCAGAAGATCAACCCAGTCCGACCGTGTAAGCGAGATAGAGAAAGAGATCGCCGAGATTGAGCGCAGAAGCGAGGCGCTGAAGGCCGAGATCGCTGAAATGAAAGGACAGGCGCAGGATCTTCGTAAAAGATCAGCCGGACTTACTGCACAGATCGATTCTCTTGTGGAAAGCAGAAACGGCCTCGATAAACGCGCGGCCGATCTCCGCGTCCTTGAAAAAAACAAAGGGCAGGAAAGAGAAAAGCTCTCGTCAGAGATCGTGCGCCTTGACGAACGTAAGATTGCCATGCGTAAAGAGTATGACGAACTCAACGATATGCTTTTTGAGCAGTACGAACTCACAAGGCGCGAGGCTGAGGCACTCAATATTCAGATAGAGAATATGGAAGAGGCAAAAAAGCGGCTTCACGAGATCAAGGTGGCAATAAAAAAACTCGGCTCAATAAATGTTGGAGCTATAGAGGAATATAAAGAGGTTTCCGAAAGATACGAGTTCCTCAAAGAGCAGATAGACGATATTGAAAAATCAAAGTCTGAGCTGGGTAAGATCATAGATGACCTGACCGCTTCCATGAGTGAAAAATTCATGACGCAGTTCAGCCGTATTAACGATGAGTTCAAGAAGTGCTTTGCGGATTTCTTCGGCGGCGGTAAAGGCGAGATCATACTCGACGAACCGGATAACTGTCTTGAAAGTCCTATTGAGATCAAGATCCAGCCGCCGGGAAAATCGGTTCAGAATATAAATCTGTTTTCCGGGGGCGAAAAATCGCTTGCAGCGCTTGCGCTTCTTTTCAGCGTACTACGCGTAACGCCGTCTCCGTTTTGCATTTACGATGAGGTTGAGGCGGCGCTTGATGATGTGAATGTGGAGCGCTTTGCAAAATACATGCGTAAGATGACGGATAAAACACAGTTTATTTCAATAACCCACAGGCGCGGTACAATGGAGGAGGCAGACGTCCTTTACGGTGTAACGATGCAGGAAAAGGGCGTGTCAAAACTGCTTGAGCTTCAATCCGCCGAGCTTGCCGCTAAAATGGGGCTTGACGCGTAATTACATACCGCAAAAAAGAGGTGTATTCAATATGGGATTATTTGATAAATTCAGAAAAGGTCTCAGAAAAACAAGAGAGCAGGGTATGACCGCCCAGATAAACGAGGTAGTTGAAAATTATGAGCAGATAACGGACGAGCTTTATGATGAGCTTGAAGAAATTCTGATCATGGGAGACGTTGGTTTTCCAACGGCGGAAAAGATCATTAAAAGCCTTCGTGAAAAAGTGGAGAACGATCGGATCGGAGATGTTAAAAAGGTGCGTGAAACCTTAAAGGACATCGTTTCCGGTATCGTCTGGGGCGGCAGCTACTTAAAGCTCAGAACCAAGCCTTCCGTCGTTCTTGTTATAGGAGTAAACGGAGTGGGTAAGACGACTACCATAGGCAAGCTTGCGCTGCGCCTTAAGGATCAGGGCAGAAAAGTTATTCTCGGCGCTGCGGATACATTCCGGGCAGCGGCGATAGAGCAGCTTCAGGTCTGGGCGGACAGAGCAGGCGTGGATCTTATCAAATCCGCTGAGGGTTCGGATCCGGCTTCGGTCGTGTTTGATACCGTTCAGGCAGGCAAGGCGAGAAATGCGGACGTTATTATAATCGATACGGCCGGCAGGCTTCACAATAAGAAAAACCTTATGGATGAATTAAATAAGATAAGCAGGGTCATAGACCGTGAACTGCCTGATGCGTCAAAGGAGGTTTTGCTGGTGCTTGATGCCACTACCGGCCAGAACGCAGTAAATCAGGCAAAGGATTTTAAGGATGCTGCCGGGATTACCGGTATCGTGCTGACCAAGCTTGACGGTACTGCAAGAGGCGGCGTTGTGCTTGCCATAAACAATGAGCTGGACGTGCCGGTGAAATTCGTTGGTGTAGGTGAACAGATAGACGACCTGCAGCCTTTTGACGCGGACGCTTTTGCCGCGGGACTTTTTGATGATGAGGAAAAATAATGGATTTTATATTAGCAACCAATAATATGAAAAAGCTTGAGGAGCTCCAAAGGATACTTTCGCCGCTTGGTATTAATGTGATCACCGCGAGCAGTTTGGGCGTCACTCTTCCTGAAGTGGAGGAAAACGGATCAACGTTTGAGGAAAACGCTCATATCAAAGCAAAGTCCGCGTGCGATATTACGCATCTTCCTTCCATAGCGGATGACAGCGGCCTGTGTGTAGATCATTTGGGTGGCGCTCCGGGAATTTATTCCGCAAGGTTTGCCGGTGAGCACGGAAATGATGAAAAAAATAATGATCTGCTGCTTGAAAAATTAAGCGGAGTTCCCATGGAAAAACGCACGGCTCATTATGTGTGCGCCGTATGCTGCATTTTTCCCGACGGGCGTGAGATATCCGTGCGCGGGGAATGCAGCGGATATATAGGTTTTGAGCGGGACGGAAACGCCGGGTTCGGCTATGATCCGCTGTTTATCATAAACGGAAAATCTTTCGGCAGATATCCTGCTGAGGAAAAGGACAAGATCAGCCACAGGGGCAATGCCCTCAGGCTTCTGAAACAGGAACTGGAGAAAATTTTATGAATTCAAAGGAAAGAGCAGCGCTCAGGGCGGCGGCAAATCCGCTGGAGCCCATATTTCAGATAGGCAAGGACGGCGTGTCGGAAAATCTGATAACACAGCTTGACGACGCGCTTGACGCCCGTGAACTTCTTAAGGTAAGGGTTCACCTTGAAACATCGCCCAAAAGGCCGCGTGAGCTTGCAGATGAACTTCAGGCGGCACTCGGCGCAGAGGTCATTCAGGTGATAGGCGGCGTCATAGTGCTTTACAGAAAAGCAGACGAGGAAAAGATAAAAGCCAAAAAAGCCGCTGCCGTGAAAAACAAAAAGCCGGTCAGAAAGCATGTAAAAATCAGAGGCATGCGCAGCCGGTATGCTCAGGAAGAAAACAGAAAAACATACAGGGGCGGCGCGCGCAGCAGAGGGGAAAAACATTGAAGATAGGCGTTTTCGGCGGGGCGTTCAACCCCGTCCATAACGGTCATATAAATTTTGCGGAAAAATATATAGATATTTTAAGTCTTGACCTTCTTTATATTATCCCAACAGGCAATCCGCCGCACAGGGCGTGCAATGATTTCGCGCCCGAAAAGGCCCGTTATGATATGCTAAAAGCCGCGTTTTCAGATGTTCCCAAAACGTTGGTTTCCGATTTGGAATTCAAACGCAGCGGCAAAAGTTATACTTATGACACCGTTCAGACCTTAAAAAGCGAATACCCGGGTTCGGATTTGTATCTGCTTGTGGGTGAAGATCAGTTTTTAAAATTTGAAGAGTGGTATAGGTATGCGGAAATTTTAAACGATGTAACTCTCTGTACTGCTGCCCGAGGGGAAAATCCGCGCAAAAGGCTTATTGAGTTTGCCGGAGATCATTTCGGTGCTTCCCGTGTCTTTATTGCGGATTTTGATCCTGTTGTCGTCTCAAGCAGTGAAATAAGGGATAAATTAAAAAATCATTATGATATTTCGGGACTTGTGCCGGCATGCGTTTTGGATTATATTAAGGAAAAGGGGCTTTATGTTGATTGATTTTGAAAAAATTACGGAGATGATCGACCGCCGCCTTTCGCCGCAAAGATCAAGGCATTCCTTAAACGTTGCCGATTCGGCTGTGCACCTTGCTGAAAAGTACGGAGCAGATAAAAACAAGGCCCGCATTGCAGGAATATTGCACGATATAACAAAAGAAACGCCGCTTTCAGAGCAGTATGGGTATATTATTAAAGGCGGAGGTTTCCTGACCAAATTGGAACGTAACAATTCATCTGTTATTCATCAGAGATCAGGAGAGGCCTATTGCCGTCTTCAGCTTGGGATAAAGGATCCTGAGATTCTTGGCGCGATAAGATATCACACAACCGGCAGGCGCGGTATGACGCTGCTTGAAAAGGTGGTTTATACAGCCGATTTCATATCGGCGGACAGAAATTACCCGGATGTTGCCGAAATGCGCCGCCTTGCTGAAATAAGCCTTGAGGACGCGATGATATACTCGTTAAAATATACGATCAGCAAGCTGGCCGGCGAGACCTCTCTTATTCATCCGGATACGCTTGAATGTTATAATTATTTACTGGAGGAAAGAATAAAGGATTAGATATGACTTCATTTGAAATCGTTAAGATTGCCGCCCGGGCGGCGGACAGTAAAAAGGGCCATGAGATCCGTGTAATAAAAATTAGGGATATTTCAGTCCTTGCAGACTATTTTGTATTTGTAAGCGGCGATTCAAATACGCAAACCCGCGCTATTGCAGAGGAAATAGAATTCAAACTCAGCGAATCGGGCGAGGAGCCGCACCATATAGAGGGAAGGCAGTCCGGCTGGATCTGCCTTGATTACGGTTCTGTTGTAGTTCATGTCTTCCATAAAGAGCAAAGGCAGTATTTTCAGCTGGAGCGCCTTTGGGAGGACGGCGAGGAGATAGACCCGGCAACTCTGCTTGAAAACTAAAGGAGGATATATATGGAATATAATTTTAAACAGGTGGAAAAAAAGTGGCAGGATATTTGGTATTCACAAAACACCTTTGCTGCCAAAAGCGATTATTCGCTTCCCAAGTTTTATTGCCTGGTTGAATTTCCCTACCCCAGCGGGCAGGGGCTTCATGTAGGTCATCCGCGTTCCTATACCGCGCTTGATATTGTGGCAAGAAAGAAGAGGCTTCAGGGCTATAATGTTCTTTATCCCATGGGGTGGGATGCTTTCGGACTTCCTACCGAAAACTATGCTATAAAGAACCATGTTCATCCGGCGGAGGTAACAAAGAAGAACATAGCGCATTTTAAGAGCCAGCTTCAGTCTCTCGGATTTTCGTTCGACTGGACCCGCGAGATCAATACGACTGATCCGGAGTATTATAAGTGGACGCAGTGGATCTTTATTCAGCTTTTCAAAAAGGGGCTTGCTTACAAAAAGAAGATGGCTGTAAACTGGTGCACCTCCTGCAAATGCGTGCTTGCGAACGAAGAGGTGGTAAACGGCGTTTGCGAACGCTGCGGTTCACAGGTTATAAGAAAAGAGCAGAGCCAGTGGATGCTTAAGATCACGGACTATGCGGACCGGCTTGTTCAAGACCTTGACAAAGTTGATTTTATAGACCGCGTTAAGGTGCAGCAAAGAAACTGGATAGGTAAGAGCCACGGAGCCGAGGTCGATTTCAAAACTACTCTCGGCGATACATTAACCGTATACACCACTAGGTGCGATACGCTTTTCGGCGCAACATATATGGTTATCTCACCGGAACATCCTTATATTGATAAATGGGCGCCTCATATTAAAAATATGGAGGAAGTGCGCGCTTATCAGCAGGAGGCCGCCAAAAAGAGCGATTTTGAGCGCACGGAGATCAACAAGGATAAGACCGGCGTAAAGCTTGACGGCGTTATGGGCATCAATCCCGTGAACAATAAAGAGATACCGATTTTTATCTCGGATTATGTTTTAACTTCTTACGGCACCGGCGCAATCATGGCGGTTCCGGCTCATGATACGCGCGACTGGGAATTTGCAAAGAAATTCGATCTGCCGATCATTGAGGTGGTTGCAGGCGGGGAGGATGTTCAGAAAGAGGCGTTTACGGACTGCGCTACCGGAAAGCTTGTGAACAGCGGATTTATTACCGGCATGAACGTTGAGGACGCTAAAAAGGCAATGACCGAATGGCTTGAGAAAGAAGGCAAAGGCCGCGAAAAGGTCAACTTCAAACTGCGCGACTGGGTGTTCAGCCGTCAGCGTTACTGGGGAGAGCCTATACCGATCGTCAAATGCGAAAAGTGCGGTTATGTTCCGCTTCCCGAAAGCGAACTTCCGCTGAAACTGCCGAATGTTGAGTCATATGAACCTACCGATACCGGTGAATCACCGCTTGCCAAGATCACGGATTGGGTAAATACTACCTGCCCGTGCTGCGGAGGGCCGGCAAAAAGAGAAACGGATACCATGCCCCAGTGGGCGGGTTCTTCCTGGTATTTCTTAAGATATACGGATCCGCACAACGATAAGGCGCTTGCTTCCAAGGAAGCGCTCGATTACTGGACTCCGGTAGACTGGTACAACGGCGGTATGGAGCACACAACGCTGCATCTGCTTTACAGCCGTTTCTGGCATAAGTTCCTGTATGATATAGGCGTTGTTCCAACTTCAGAGCCGTATATGAAACGTACTTCTCACGGTATGATCCTCGGCGAAAACGGCGAAAAAATGAGCAAGTCAAGAGGCAACGTAGTGAATCCCGATGAGATCGTAGACCGTTACGGCGCGGATACCATGCGCCTTTATGAGATGTTCATAGGCGATTTTGAAAAGGCCGCTCCGTGGAATTCTGATTCTATCAAGGGCTGCAAAAGATTTGTTGAGCGTTTCTGGAATCTTCAGGAGATCGTTACGGACGGTGACGGATACAGCAGTGATTTTGAACCGCTTATGCACAAAACGATTAAAAAAGTCACGGAGGATATTGATAACCTTAAGTGCAATACGGCTATCGCCGCAATGATGACTCTTATCAACAAGATTTATGACAAAAAGAGCATAACAAAAGGTGAACTGCGCACGCTTGCGATACTTCTTAACCCGTTTGCACCGCATGTAACGGAGGAGCTTTGGGAAAGAATGAACTTCGGCGGATTCGTTCACGAGGCACAATGGCCGGAGTATGACGAATCAAAAACCGTTGAAGACAGCGTGGAGATCGTTTTGCAGATCATGGGCAAAGTACGCTCCCGCATGACGGTTCCGGTCGATATGCCCAAAGACGAGGTGATCGCCCTTGCTAAAAAAGACGAAAAGATCGCCGCTGCAATAGAGGGCAAAACCATAAAAAAAGAGATTTACGTTCCCAACAAACTGGTTAATATAGTTGCTGTTTAAAGACCGGCGCGGCAGTATGATCCGCCGCGCCTTTTTATGAGGTACCGATATGAGTGATAAAAAGAAGATCTACACCGTTGCTACCGCCCATCTTGACACTGTGTGGAGCTGGGATTTTGAAAAGACTGTTTCCGAATACATATACAATACTCTTGTGGATAATTTTAAGCTTTTAAAAAAGTATAAAACCTATAAATTTAATTTCGAAGGTTCATACCGCTATGAACTTATGCAGGAATATTACCCGGAACTGTTCGAGGAAATGAAAAAATATGTTGAGAGCGGCAGATGGAACGTCTGCGGTTCCGCTTTTGAAAACGGGGACACGAATATTCCTTCGCCCGAGGCGCTTTTTAGAAATATTCTTATAGGAAATTCTTATTTTGATAAAACTTTCGGTAAGCGCAGCAAGGACATTTTCCTGCCGGATTGCTTCGGATTCGGCTGGGCGCTGCCGTCTATAGCGCACCATGCGAATCTGCTTGGTTTCACAACGCAGAAACTTGCCTGGGGCAGCGCGTACGGCGTGCCGTTTGATATAGGCAAGTGGTATGGCGTGGACGGCAATTTTATCTACGCCAGCACCAATCCGCATGATTATTATTTTACGCTTACCAAACTTCGCAACTGGGATTTCGTGCAAAATAAACTTAAAGTCAACGCGAAATATGATCTTGACTGGACTTATATTTTCCACGGCATAGGCGATCGCGGCGGCGCGCCGAAAGAAAAATCAGTCGCCTTTGTTGAAAGCGAAGTCGCAGGTAATCAGAACAGCGATGTTGAAGTTTATGTTGCTGAGGCGGATGAGATCTTCCGCGATATGGAAAATAAACTCACCGCCGAGCAGAAAGATAAACTTCCTGAGTGGAAAACGGAACTCGTTATGCAAAATCACGGCGTCGGCGGATATACATCAAGAGCGGTGGGCAAAAGATGGAACAGACGCTGTGAGGAACTCGGCAATATAGCGGAAGTAAACAGCGTGGCGGCTGAATATTTCGGAGCAGCGGATTATAACCGAACAGTGCTTAACAGAGCGTGGAAACGCGCCATAGCGCATCAGTTCCACGATGATATGCCGGGTACAAGTGTTCAGAGAGTTTACCGCCGCAGCTGGAACGATCTTGCGCTTTCCGCAAATCAGTTCACTTCAGAACTTGAAAACGCCGCCTGCGGTATATCAGCTCTGATGAAAACGGATTTCTGCGAGGGTATTCCGGTTATGGTCTCAAACCCTGTTGAGGCAGATGTGAACAGTGCTGTAACGATCTTCCTTGAAGGCGTAAAAACGCAGTATGTGCGTGTGTTTGATGATTCCGGCAAAGAGGTAAAAAGTCAGGTCAATTCAGATAAAAACGGCGTTAAGGAGATACTGTTTATCGCGGATGTCAAAAGCCTCGGCTACCGTGTTTATGACGTTCGCCCAAGCGACATTCCCTGCCGCCTTGAATCGGATCTTAAAATCAATACGGAAAATATTCTTGAAAACGAAAAATATATAGTAACGCTCAATAAAATGGGCAATATTACCTCTATCTTGGATAAGTCCCTCGGCGAAAAGGAGCTTCTTAAAGAGCCGGTCATTCTCGGGCTTTTCAAGTATACCGGCTCAAAAGAATGGCCTGCCTGGGAAATGAATTTCAGGGAGGCAAACAAAGAGGCGGACAGGATCCCGCGCCCTGTTAGTGTTTCAATAGAGGAAACAGGTCCGGCAAGGGCGGCTTTCAAAGTTGTTCAGCAGGATAAGAACCGCTCCCGCTTTACGTATTATATCGCCCTCACAAGCGGCGGAAAATGTGTTGAGGTCTATTCTGAAATAGAGTGGCAGAATCTTTGCACAATGGCGAAGCACAGATTTTCGTTTACCTGCTCAAACAGGCAGGCAACGTTTGATCTCGGTCTCGGCGCGATCAAGCGTGGAAATATGAGCGAAAAACTTTTTGAAGTGCCTGCGCAGAAATGGGCCGATATAACCGATGAAAGCGGCGAATACGGCGTTTCTGTAATCAGCGAGTGCAAGTACGGCTGGGATAAATTTAAGGACGATACCTTGCGCCTGACCGTCCTTCACACACCGCTTAAAAATTACAGAATAGATTCTATGCAGTCCATGATGGATATAGGTTTAAACAGGTATTCTTTCGCGATATTCAGCCATGCGGGGGAAGACCTTTCTGCCACGCAACTTGAGGCGCGAAAATTCGTTCAGCCGCTTACTGCCTATGAATGTTCAAAGCACTCCGGCGTTCTCGGAACGGATTACAGTTTCGGTTGTGTTTCGTCAAATCATGTAATCATCCGCGCCGTTAAAAAGGCGGAGGACAGTGATGAGATAGTTGTGCGTTTAAACGAGGGCACCGGGTCATCTCTGGATAGATTTACCCTTTCCCTCGGCGAGGGTATAGAAAGCGCAAGGGAGATCTACGCGAGCGAGGAACCGCTCGGCGAGGCTGTTGTTGAGGGCGGAAAACTCGTAACTCCTTTTGCTCCGTATCAGATACGCAGTTTCGCGCTGACGCTGAAAAAGAGCAGCGTTAGGGCGCAGAAGTCTGTATCACGGCGTGCAGGGCTTGAATTTGATAAAAATATCATGACCTCCAACGGAGAAGATACAGGCGATTTTGAAAAGAATATCCCGCGCGAGCTCATACCGGATGTTATCACGGCAAACGGCGTGGATTTTGAAATATCAGAAACAGATAAAAACGCCTGTGTTATGAAAGGGCAGACCGTTAAGATCTCAGAGGGAACAGATAAGCTCTGCCTTTTGTGCGCGTCTTTCGGCGGCGATAAAGAAGTTCAGTTCGATGTGGACGGCGAGACCGTACAGCGTAAGGTGTTAAGCGCAACGGAGCCTTTTGCCGGCTGGGATCTTCCGGATCTCGGCGACGTTGCATTCGTTAAGCACGGCAAACTCGGTTTTGAGGCTACCCACAGCCATACGAACGGCAGGGACAATATAGTCAAAGGCCTTTGTTTCTATATAATTGAAATAGACGTTAAAGGTAAAGACTCTGTTATACTGCCTGTTGATAAGGATGTGGCCGTGATCTCCGCCGCAGAGGTCAAAAACAAGAGCGGAAAGATCGTTTCAAAAACTTTTGACGAGGTCGATGAAGACCGTGAACAGACTTTTTATATGACTTTCGGCGAATTTATCCGCTACTGCTGGTATAAATGCGTTTGGAATTTAAATGACAAGGATGAATTTATCACTGCGATCAACAGAGGAAGAAAGAAATGAAAAGTCCGTTTGAAAATAATTGGACGAATAACAATAACGGGGCGCCGCTTGATTCGTCGGAAGTGGAAAGGCTGATTTCCGTTGTTCCGTCAAAAAATCAGCAGCGTCTTGCCCAAAAGCCGTTTTATCTTTTTATGCATTTCGGTATGAATACCGCCACGGGCAGGGAATGGGGAGTCGGAATTGAAAAGGCCTCTGACTTTACCATCAAAAAGATAAATGCCGCTCAGTGGGTAAAATGCGCTGTTTCGTCCGGCGCAACAGGAATCATATTGACCTGTAAGCACCACGACGGATTTTGCCTTTGGCCAAGCGACTATACCTCCTTTTCCGTGAAATATTCGGATTTTGAGGGTGATATTGTTAAAATGGTCTCGGATGAATGCAGAAGAGCAGGGCTTGATTTCGGCGTTTATCTTTCTCCGTGGGATATGCACGAGCCGACTTACGGAACGCCGGATTATAACGATTATTTCTGTAATCAGCTTACGGAATTGTTAACGAATTACGGCCCCGTTTCCGAGGTGTGGTTTGACGGCGCCAAAGGGGCGGACGCAAAAGCCTTTGAGTACGACTGGCAAAGGTATTATAAACTGATCAGGGAGCTTCAGCCGGACGCCAATATCGCCGTCTGCGGACCGGATATAAGATGGGTCGGCAACGAAGGCGGCAAGACCAGAAGATCTGAATTTTCCGTTGTGCCCGCTTACCTCAGAATGGCGGAGACCGTTGCCGAAAAAAGCCAGCATTCGGAATCTGACGCTGGCGGAATGAAAAAGCGCACTTCAACAGATGAGGATCTTGGAAGCCGTGAACTGCTTAAAAACTGCCCGGATCTTTGCTGGTATCCGGCAGAGGTTGATGTTTCTATCCGCAAGGGATGGTTTTATTCCAAAAAGAGTAATTTGACCGTTAAAAGTGTAAATAAACTCTTCAATATTTATCTTAATTCCGTGGGTAATAACTGCACCCTGCTTTTGAATGTGCCGCCAAGCGATAAGGGCGTGATCCACATTAGAGATGCTGTGGCTCTGCGCGGTCTCGGCAATAAAATAGAGGAGCTGTATTCCAAGCCTGTCATAGTTGAAAAGTTCGGTATGCTCAAAGAAACGGACGGAATGATAGATTTCACGTTTGACAGTGAAAAGAAGATAAAATATGTTGTTCTTAAAGAGGATATACGATATTCGCAGCGCGTTGAGGCGTTTGATGTTTTCCTCAAAAAAGAAAACGGCAATTACGAGCATGTATATTCCGGCACTGTGATCGGATCATGTAAAATAGCCGTGCTTAAAGGCAAAAAGTGCACAGGCGCAAGAGTTATCATCCGCCAGAGCAGAAGCACTCCAGTGCTTTCCGAGATCGGATTTTACGAGTGACCTGTTATGTCTATTTGTTTTTCAGTTGCAGCGGCCGTTCTTGCGGCTGCTGGCATGGTTGTATGGATCCTATGCAGAAAATGTGTTCCGTTTGATCCTGCCGATAAAAGAAGAAATAAATTGGATCTTTCGTCTTTTGAGTTGGTGTTTGAAGATGATTTTGACGGCGGCAGTCTGGATACGGAGATATGGTCCGGTGAAGGCCGGATTGCGCCGCGCCGCGGAGGTTACTGGGATGATTCCTGTGTAAGCGTGGAAGATTCAGACCTGGTTATTGATATTGTTTACAGGGAAAAAGGCGCTAAGGGAGCCGGCTGGTATACCGGCGCTGTAAGATCTGAGCCAGGTATTAAAAAGGGCTTTCAGCAAAAGTACGGCTATTTTGAATGCAGGTGCCGCGTACCAAGAATAAAAGGCGCTTGGGCCGCATTTTGGCTTATGCCTGTGGGGAATTTTAAAAATTGTGATGAAAGCAGCGGTAAGGATGGCAGTGAAATAGATGTTTTCGAGTCAATGTATGCTTTTTCGCCGTTTTATCCTATAAAAAACAGCGTTACCCATGCCGTGCATATCGGTGGTTACGGCGCAGGACTTAAAAGTATCGGCTCCCCAAACTTCTTTTTTAAGGACCTTTATGATGCGTATCATACTTATGGCGTTCTGTGGGATGAAAACGGATATACTTTTTATATTGACGGTACGGAAAGCTGGCATACAAGCGAAACCGTCTTCAAAGGCAAAAAGTATAATAATGTTTCACATACTCCGGGATATTTGCTTCTTTCCTGTGAAACGGCAGGATCTGACAGAAACGATATAGTCATACCGGGGCGTGAATACAATAAAAAGGGAAAGCTCGTGAGGTGCTGGAACGGTAATCCGGATAAAAACAGCAGATCCATAAAGTATTCCTTTCGCATAGATTATGTGCGTGTATACAGTAAAAATAAAGAGGTATAATATTTTCTATCCGACAAAAATACAACGCGGTTTTCAGACTTTTTACAGTCTGGAAACCGCGTTTAATACTTTCTTTTTGTCTGCGCTCCACAGCGGCGCGATCAGATCTTTTTTCGCTCCGTCTCCCGTCAGCCGGTGAATCACAATGTTTTTCGGTATGATCTTAACGCAATCTTTGATGATGTCAAGGTATTCCTCAAAGGTCAGCGTTTCGAATTTTCCTGCCCTGTAATCTTTTTCAAGATCGGTTCCTTTCAAAACGTGCAAAAGTTGTAATTTTATGCCGTCTATGCCGCTTTTGCAGGCGTAGTCAACGCTTTCAAGCATGTCGCTTTTACTTTCACCGGGCAGCCCTAAAATTATGTGGCACACAATTTCCATTCCTGCCGTTTTTAGCCGCCGCACTGCGTTGTCATAACATTCAAGCTTGTATCCGCGCCGTATATATTCGGCGCTTTTTTCATGGATCGTCTGAAGTCCGAGCTCAACGGAAACAGGCTTTATTTCGTTCAGTTCTCCAAGCAGCTCAATCACTTCATCGGGCAGACAGTCCGGCCGTGTGGCCACGGAAAGCATCACAATATCGGGGTGTTCCATGGCCTCGGTAAATTTATCCCTCAGAACTTCAACAGGAGCATATGTGTTTGTAAACGCCTGAAAATATGCTATATATTTTCCGTCCTTTATTTTGTTTTTCACACGCTCCTTGCCTTTTTCTATCTGTTGGGTTATCGAAAGCTCTGGACTTTCCGCAAAATCGCCGCTGCCGCCGGCGGAGCAGAATATGCAGCCGCGAGTGCCGAGTGTGCCGTCCCTGTTAGGGCAGGTAAATCCGCCGTTTATGCATATCTTGTAGACTTTATATCCGAATCTTTCGCGCAGGTATCTGTTAAAGCTATAGTATTCCATCAGCTATTTTGTAAAACTCGTCAAGATTTTTTCCGCCGGAGCAGACATAGGACTGGATCTTCGTCAGGTCTATTTCTTTGCCGTCAGCAGTTTGGCATATTCCGCCTGCTTCGCGCAAAATAACAGTCGCCCCTGCAAGATCCCATGGTCTCAGGATCAGTTCATAATACAGGTCCGCCTTTCCGGCGGCAACATAGCATATATCAAGCGCGGCGGAACCTGAGCGGCGCACTTCAAGGCAGTTGTAAAAGATCTGTTCGGTCAGTCTAAAAGTTTTTTGCGCCAGTTCATGCTCATAAGGGCAGGTGCCGAAAAGCACAAGGCTTTCCTTTAAGGCGCAGTCTGAAACATGGATTCTTTCGCCGTTCAGATACGCGCCTTTTCCTTTTTCCGCATAAAACAGATTGTTCAGATCAGGGTCCAGCACCACGCCGGCGATCAGCTCGCGGTCTTTAGCCAGTCCAACGGATATTGCACTGTGCTGATAGCCTTTTATAAAATTCGTTGTTCCGTCTATAGGGTCGATTATAAAGCAGTAACCGTCCGTAAGCTCCTTGTTGCCGGCGCCTTCCTCTCCTAAAAACGAACAGCCGGGCGCGATCCTTTTCAGTTCGTTAAATAAATATTCCTGAATTCTTCCGTCAAATTGTGTAACAAGGTCAACGCCGGAGGACTTTTCTTTTATTTCAAGATCGCCGTGAGCGCTGCTGTAGATCTTTTGCGCGCCGCGCACCGCCTCAATCATTTTGCTCAGCATAAGATCCCGCCTTTCTTTTGATTCATAAATATTTTATCATAATAAAATTTATATTCAATATAATTTATTATGATTATTACAATTATTATTGCCGCAGCAAAACTGTGTGAAAAAATTCTGCGCTTTTTCGGAAGGGGAGCAACTACTTTTCCCGGGAAATTAGCGCTTGCACTCAAAAAGGATATTCTCCACAGTCTGTCGCGCGGCGTAAAGATCATTGCCGTAACCGGCACAAACGGCAAAACAACTACTGCAAGAATAATAGAATCGGGATTGAAAAAAGCCGGCAGATCCTGCTTTTTAAACCGCTCGGGGGCAAATCTGATCACCGGCGTAACAGCCGCTTTTATCTCAAATTCAGATGTGTTCGGCAGATGCCGCTATGAATATGCCGTTTTGGAATGCGATGAAAACGCCCTGAAAAAAATCAGCCTTTATGTTGACGCCGATATTCTTGTTGTAACAAATATTTTCCGCGATCAGCTGGACAGGTACGGTGAAGTCTCTTCAACGCTTTCGGCTATCAGAACCGGTGCGGAAAATATGCAAAACGCCCTGCTCGTTTTAAATGCGGACGATCCGCTTTCTTTCAGTCTGTCCCGCCTTGAAAACAGATATGTATCTTTCGGTATGAATAAATCTCTGTCCCTCGGCGGCAGGGGAGAAAGCGAGTTCTGCGCGTTCTGCGGCACGCCGTACGTCTATTCGTTCAGAACCTACAGCCAGCTCGGAGGATTTTCCTGCCCGGCATGCGGCTACTCGCGCGAACCGCCTGACTATTCGGCGGATGAGATCACTGCGCAGACTCCGGACAGTTCGACGGTCTTCGCCGATCTTCGGGGGAAATCGGCACTTTTATCAATAAATCTGGGCGGTATCTATAATATTTACAATACTCTCGCTGCCGCGGCGGCGCTTAGCGAATGCGGCATTTCGTATGATACGGTGGAAAACACGCTTTCTTCTTTCGGCGGTGCGTTCGGCAGAATGGAAACGTTCGGCAACGTTCGTATGCTGCTCGTTAAAAATCCGGCCGGGTTTACGCAAACGGTGAATTACCTGAAACCGCTTAGAATAAATAACCTCATTTTTGTGCTGAATGATAACGATGCAGACGGAAAAGACGTTTCCTGGATCTGGGACGCTGAAATGAATATCGGCGAAAATGTGGATCATATCTACGCTTTCGGAATACGTTCGGGTGATATGGCGCTGCGGCTCAAATATGCCGGCAAAGACGCCCGGATAATCAAAAATTACGAGGAATTCAAAAAAATAACCGAAGAGCCGGATACGGTCATCATACCAACTTATACGGCAATGATGGCTCTGCGGCCGTATTTTGCGCGCAAAAACGGCAAAAAGGAGTTTTGGCAGTGAAACTGAAGATCGCTCACCTTTATCCTGATCTGCTGAATCTTTACGGCGATTCAGGCAATATACTCTGCCTGAAAAAACGCTGCGAATGGAGAGATATAGAATGCTCCGTAACGCCGCTTGTTTCGGGGCGCGACTTTGATCTTTCACAATTCGATACCATCTTTATCGGCGGAGGACAGGATAGGGAGCAGAAACTTGTATTAAATGATCTGACACATAAAAAGCGGGATTCACTGCATAACGCTGTGGAAAACGGCACTGTCATTCTGGCGATCTGCGGCGGTTATCAGCTGCTCGGAAAATTTTATGAGACCGCCTCCGGAGAGCGCCTTGATTTTACAGGCATTCTGGATCTTTATACCTGCGCGGGGGATAAACGCCTTATAGGCAATTATGAATTTAAAACAGCGGAAAAGATCAGGATCATCGGTTTTGAAAACCATTCCGGGCGCACTTTCCTCGGCGACGGCGTAATGCCGCTCGGGAAGATCATAAAAGGATTCGGAAATAACGGCGCGGATAAATCGGAAGGCGCAAGATATAAAAACACATTCTGCACCTATTGCCACGGCCCCATGCTGCCGAAAAATCCGGATTTTGCCGATATGCTTATCAGAATCTCATTGTCAAAAAAATACGGTAATGTAGATCTGGCGCCGCTTGACTGTTCCGCGGAAATACTTGCCCGGCGCCAGATCCGCGATCTTTATATATAATAATAGAATGAATTAGGATTAATTCAAAATTTTTCTTGATTTTGGGCGGCTCATATGGTAAAATGTTTCAGCACGGAAGATAATGACGTGCAATCCACACGCAGCGTCTGCGTTCCCTGGTGACGATTCGGGGCGCTTTGCCATAGACGCGGCGGAGGAATAACCTAAAGGAGGAATTTTATAATGGCAAATGTAGTTTCTATGAAACAGCTTTTGGAGGCCGGTGTTCACTTCGGCCACCAGACAAGAAGATGGAACCCCAAAATGGCGCAGTACATTTTCACAGAGCGTAATGGCATCTATATCATCGACCTTCAGAAAACAGTAAAGAAGCTTGATGAAGCCTATATGTTCGTTCGCGATCTTGCTGCAGAGGGCGGCTCCATCATTTTCGTCGGCACAAAAAAGCAGGCTCAGGAATCCATTAAGGAAGAGGCTGAACGCTGCTCTATGCCTTATGTTAATGCACGCTGGCTCGGCGGTATGCTTACAAACTTCAAAACTATACGCGGCCGTGTTGCCCGTCTTGCTCAGCTCAAGAAAATGAGAGAGGACGGCACCTTTGATCTTCTTACTAAGAAAGAAGCGGCAGGCCTTGAACTTCAGATCGAAAAGCTTGAGAAATATCTTGGCGGTATCGCAGAGATGAAGAAGGTTCCGGACGCCATGTTTATCGTAGATCCGCGCAAGGAAAGGATCGCGGTGTCAGAGGCTATGAAACTCGGACTTCCTATCGTTGCTATCGTTGATACGAACTGCGATCCAGATGAGATCGATTACGTTATCCCGGGAAATGACGATGCTATCCGCGCTGTAAAACTTATCGCAGGCGCTATGGCTTCCGCTGTTATTGAGGGAAGGGACGGCAGTGACGTTGCCGCTGAAGATGCAGAGGCTCCTGCTGAGGACGCTGCTCCGGCTGAAGAACCGGCAGAGGAAACCGCCGCTGAATAATCGTATTTTTAATCTAATAGTTTGGAGGAATTGCAATGAATTTTACTGCTCAGGATGTTAAAGCCCTTCGTGAAAAAACGGGCGTAGGCATGATGGAGTGCAAAAAAGCTCTTACAGAAGCTGACGGAGATATGGATAAGGCAGTGGACTATCTCAGAGAGAGAGGCCTTGCCGCAGCGCAGAAAAAGGCTGCAAGGATCGCAGCAGAGGGCATCGTACTTTCCTATGCCGACGAGGCGGCTAAAAAGGGCGTTGTAATCGAAGTGAACTCAGAAACAGACTTCGTTGCTAAGAACGAAAAGTTTGTTGATTTTGTTACAGACTGTGCCAAAACTATAATCGCTACGGGCGTAAATACAGTTGAGGAACTTACGAATGCGGAATATATGGGAACCGGAAGAACCGTTTCGGAAACCCTTAATGACCTTATTCTTGCTATCGGCGAAAATATGAAGATCCGCCGTTTTGAGGTTATGGACGGCGTACTTGCAACTTATGTTCATGCTGGCGGTTCAGTAGGCGTTATGGTAGGATTTGACATCGCTGATGAGTCCAAGGCCGGTACGGATGACTTCAAAGACATGGGTAAAAATGTCGCTATGCAGATCGCCGCTATGAGCCCTGCATATCTTGACGAGGCTTCGGTACCTCAGGAGATTGTTGATCACGAAAAGAGTATCCTTGCTTCTCAGATGAAAGAGGATCCGAAAATGGCTTCAAAGCCGGAAGCTGTTCTTGCTAAGATCGCAGAGGGCAAAATGAGCAAGTACTATAAAGAAAACTGCCTTGTTGATCAGGAATTTGTCCGCAGCGACCTTTTTGACGGCAATGTAAAAGGTTATGTGGATTCGGTAGCCAAAACTCTCGGCACAGAGATCAAAATCACCGGCTTTATCCGTATGACAAGAGGCGAAGGCCTTGAAAAGCGCCAGGAAAACTTTGCTGAGGAGATCGCAAAGCAGATCAACGGCTAAAATAATCAATTTTTAAGAGCAGGTCAGCAGCCTGCTCTTTTTCTTGTGTTTTTGAATATTATATGTTATGCTTCATATGGGTGGTAGTATGATAAGAGAAGTGAACAAAGATGATTTTCGGGGCTTGAGCGATCTATATACGCATTTGCACGGCAATAAGCCCATAACACGAAATGAAAAGAACGAAAGTATCTGGAATGCGATTTTGGCGGATGAAAATCATCATATTATTGTTGCTCAGGAGGATGGAAAAATCGTTTCCTCCTGCGTATGCGTTATCGTTCCTAATCTTACGCATAATCAGCAGCCCTACGCTTTGATAGAGAATGTGGTAACGGATAAAGCTTACAGAAAAAGGGGATTCGCTTCGCAATGTCTTTCCTATGCAAGGCAGATCGCACGGCAACAAAATTGTTATAAGATCATGCTGATGACCGGATCTAAAAAGCGCTCTACACATAGATTTTACCGTAAAAACGGTTATAACAGTGTTGAAAAAACAGGGTATATCCAGCGATTGTAATGTCTTGACTTTGATATATAAGTCAACATTTGAACAAATCCAACCATTTTAGTTTCCCAGTGTGCAGGAGCTGTTTTCTTTTCTGCAAAACTGAGAAATTGGGAGCAGGTCAGCAGCCTGCTCTTTTTCTTGCGCTTTTTTTCTCCTTATGGTATGCTTTGTACAGGTGATTATATGTTTGGAGAAAGAATACCCTATGCAATTTTCAGCCAAAAGCTGAGCGATGGTAAAAACTTCTTTGAAAACAGTTTTTATGTTGAAAACAGTGATAAGTATTGCGATTGCTGGATGGGATTTAATCAAGATTTCAGTGAGCCGTATTGGTTCGGACTGACGCCGGACGGAAAGAACAGCTATGATTTTAAATGCGCTGAGGAAATGTTAAACGCCAAAGTTTTTGACGGACGTTCAATGAAAGACATTTGGGATAAAATATATTTTATTTCTATAAACTGCATCAGCGCGTGCGATTGGGTGATTTGTAACTGTATTGATTTTTACTGTTGCAGAAAGCAGGATGCCTATAATGTTGCAAAACTTGCATTAAAACTATGGAATGATGCTGATTATGACGGGTTGAAAGATGATTTTGAAAAAACAGCGCAATCAGAAAATAATATCATCTTTACCGCTTACTATCGGAAAGACTTGATTGCTTTTGCTCATTGCTCGGTAAGAAATGAATATGTTGAAGGCGCGGATTCTGATAACGTGGGTTATTTGGAAGCAATTTATGTTGAAGAGAATTACAGGCATTTGGGAATCGCAAGTCATTTAATAAAGCATTGTGAAAACTGGGCAAGATCAAAGGGCTGTAAACAGTTTGCAAGCGATTGCGATATCACAAATTCGGAAAGTATTTCATTGCATTTAAAAAACAAATTCTCTGAAAGTGCAAGACTCGTTCATTTTATTAAGAATATATAGCCGCAGAGCAGCGTTATGAAATCGCTTCATTGGATTTAATGTCAGAGGAGATGAAGAATGTTGAAACTGAATGAAATGGACAAGGATATGCGTTTGGAGGGTGCGGCTCTTAGGGCTTTAAGTCCTCTCGGAAATGAAAAAGTCCAGCGTGTTCTTTTGCCTGTGTCAAACGGATTTTTGTCCCTTTTTCCCCTTAAAAGTCTAAACTGTAAAAAGGTCTGTATTACCCGGGAAAACGGTACGAACATGCGCATCTGCGTTATGAACAGTAATGTTAAAGCAGGTAAAAAGACAGGTGTTCTCTGGTTTCACGGCGGCGGCTATTCTCTGGGTGCGCCGGAAATGGCTGCTATCTCTTTCCCGAAGGCGCTGATTCAAAATATAAATTGCGTTGTGGTTTCTCCGGACTATACGCTTTCCGCAAAAGAGCCGTATCCGGCAGCGTTTAGGGATGCATGCACGGCTCTTGAATGGATGCTTAAACATAAAAAGCAGCTTGGCATAGAAGGAGAAAAGATCGTAGTAGGCGGAGAGAGCGCAGGCGGAGGTCTTGCTGCCGCCATTGCTATTTATGCAAGAAATACCGGCAAAAACTGTTTTGCTTTTCAGATTCCGCTGTATCCTATGCTGGATGACCGTGTAACGAATACCTCTTCTCACAATGATTCCCCGGTCTGGAGCACGGCAGAAAACAGATCCGCCTGGCGTATTTATCTGCAAGATAACGTGATGAACCAGAATGTTCCCGTCTATGCCGCCCCGGCAAGGGAAACGGATTTTTCCGGTCTTCCGTCTGTGATCTCCGCAGTAGGGACCGCGGACCCCTTTTATGCTGAGGATATATCTTTTTTTAATCATATCAGATGTGCCGGAGCGGAAGTAAGGCTGTTTGTGGCAAAAGGCGCGTATCATGCCTTTGATATGATGGCGCCTTATGCGAAAGTCAGTAAAAAAGCAGTTGCCTTTTTGCTTGATTCATGCCGCGAGTATATAGACAAATTTTTATAGTATTCTTTTTAACGAAAATTCTTGTGTGATATTTACATAAATTCTTAATTGTGGTATAATAATTTTGTATAAATTTGTCGTAAATTATATAGTAAAACTTGTAAAGAAGGTAATATTTTATGACCCGTGGGAAAAGATTGCTATCCGTTTTTTTATCGTTGGTTCTATGCTTTATGTCCTTTTTCAGCCTGTTTTCCACCTCTGCCCTTGCAGCGGATGATGATTGCGGCGCAACGGGCAGCAGTGTAAAGTTTTCATATGACAGCGGAACAAAAACGCTTACCATAACCGGCACCGGTGCGATCAAGGATTACAGTGATGTGGATTCCATTTTTTCATCGGGTCACGCACCGTGGGAAGATTACAGAGAAGAGTGCGAGTATGTAATTATCGGCGAAGGCGTAACAAGAATAGGAGATTATTCTTTTATTCTGATGACAGCGCTTAAAAGCGTTACCCTTCCCTCTACACTTAAGGAGATAGGAGAAAACGCATTTTCAGATTGCGCAGCTTTGCAGGATTGTAAATTGCCTAATAATCTGCAGATCATTGAAAGATATGCTTTTCAGAATTGTACAAGCCTTGAAGATGTCGACTTCCCGGAAGGCTTGACAACAATAGGGCCGTATGCTTATACTGCAAGCGGAATAACAAGTGTGGATCTGCCTGACAGCCTTACAAATCTTGGTGAGAAATCCGGATTTTTAGATCCGCTTGAAGGTTTCGTATTTGCAAATTGTCCTAATCTGGAAAGCGTAAAGTTCGGATCCGGCTTAACTTCTACCGGAATGTCAACATTTTATATGTCCGGAGTCAGATATGTTGATTTCGGCAGTACGATCACTGAGATTTCAGAATATTCCTTTTTTGAAACAGATATAACAACCATTGAGATCCCTGAAAATATAACATCAATAGGCATGAGGGCTTTTGCAAATACCCAGCATCTTACACATGTTTATATTTATAATTCGGAATGTGCATTCGGAACCAGAGTTGCTCCGGACCCCTTTGACGGCAGCCAGCAAAGCGTAACGCTCCACGGCCATTCGCAGTCAACTACCCAGACTTTTGCGGAAGAAAATGCATATGCATTCGTTTCAATAGATAACTGCGCTCACAGTAATATGTATGAAGATATTACCCTTGAGCCAACCTGCACCGAACCCGGCTCAAAAGATATTATATGCTCCGATTGCGGTATTACTGTCCGCACGGAAACCATAGACGCGCTCGGCCATGATTTCGTTACCGATTCAACTGAGGATAAAACTGCCGAGGACGGTCATATTTACGAGTATCAGACCTGTTCAAGATGCGGTGAGAAAAATACGGTATATACTCATCAGGACTGGGTGGAAGGCTATTACACTGATGATTATACGATTGCCCCGACCTGCACAAGAGGCGGCACGGCGGTAAGAAGATGCACCATATGCACGCAGGTCAACTATGCTGTGATCATACCTGCGCTCGGCCATAATATTGAGAATTATACGCAGCAGACGCCGCCTACCTGCACGGAAGAAGGTCATGAAACAGGTGTGTGCACCAATTGCGGGGAGACGGTTACCGTAACGTTGCCTGCAACGGGGCATACTGAAGAACTTGTAAGCACAAGAACAACTGAGGACGGCCATACTTATAACGAATACCACTGCTCTGTATGCGGCAACGACCGCCCTGAATGTATCCACAACGAATGGATAGAGGGATATTATACGGAAAGCGTAGTGTCAGAGCCATCATGCACATATATGGGCAGCTCTGAAAAGAAATGCACTATCTGCGGTAAGACCGAAACTACAAATATTATGCCTACCGGCCATGTGCGCGATGAAGGCGTTGTAACAAAAGAACCGACATGCACTGAAAACGGCGAAACAACACGCACCTGTATAAACTGCGGAGATAAAATGGTCTTGCCGTTTCCGCTGGCGCTCGGTCATGATGACAGTGTGGAATCCGTTTTACAGGAGCCTACCTGTACGCAGTCCGGTACCGGGAAGAGGGAATGTTCCAGATGTGGCGAGCTTTTAGCAACATATGAGATACCTGCGCTCGGCCATAATATTTCAGACGCTGCCGATTACAATGTGATAGAAGAGCCTTCGTGTATAGAGCCGGGAAAGGCTGCCGGCACATGCGCTAACTGTGCAGAATATGTTGAGGTGGATATCCCTGCGGGAGGCCATGTTTTTGATTCCGAAAACGCTGTTATAACGAAGGAGCCGACCTGTGAGGAAGAGGGTACCGCTGCGGAGACCTGCACGGTATGCGGCGCTCAGCAGGAAACGTCAATTCCGGCAACCGGTCATAATTACCGTTATTCCCACCATTATGTTGGAACGGTGGGAACGTATCTGGCTTACTTTTGCACGACGTGCGGCGCTGAACACGACGAACTGAAAACGAGCGTTCAGCTTGGATTCAGGCTTTACTATAACGATAAACGGACTGATGTTACAGACGGTTATCTTTATGACGTTAATTATGACGGCTATATAAATTCCCGGGATCATATGATCATAGAAGAATATGTGAAGCTAAAATGACAAATTATTAAAAGGCGGTAAATTTTTACCGCCTTTTTTGTTTTATCTATTTACTTTATTTTTAAAATATATTAATATATTAATAATGGATTTATAAAATAACGGAGGTTGATTTATGGGCGCTGTTTATGAAAGAATTCTTCTTAAACTTTCGGGCGAGGTGCTTGCCGGCCCCAAAACAACGGGCATTGATAACGATACCGTTGTGAAGATCTGCAAATCGATCAAGGCTGTTGCGGATCTCGGCGTGCAGGTGGGTATCGTTGTAGGCGGAGGAAATTTCTGGCGCGGCAGATCAAGCGACGGAATGGACAGAGCCAGGGCTGATCATATAGGTATGCTCGCAACGGCTATGAATTCGCTTGCGCTGTGTGACGCGCTTGAACAGCTTGATGCCGATGTGCGCGTGCAGACCGCTATTGAAATGAGGCAGATAGCAGAACCTTATATCAGAAACCGCGCGATCCGCCATCTTGAAAAAGGCAGAATCGTTATATTCGGCTGCGGAACCGGCTCGCCGTTTTTCTCAACGGATACGGCGGCTGCGCTCAGAAGCGTTGAAATGAACGCGGACGCGCTTCTCAAAGCAACGAATGTGGACGGCGTGTTTGATATGGATCCCAATAAATATCCGGATGCTGTTAAATATGATTCCGTAACTTTCAGAGAGGTCATCAACAGAGATCTCAAAGTTATGGATTCTACCGCGTTTTCACTCTGTAAGGATAACGATATGACGATTATCGTTTTCAACCTTGATGATCCCAATAATCTTGTAGATGTTGTTACCGGAAAGAATATAGGTACAACGGTTACCAACTGACAGATGTTAAATCAATATAAACCCGAGAAAGGTGAATGATATGGAAACTGTATTTAATAAAACAAATGAAAAAATGAATAAGTGTCTTGACGCTCTGGAAAGAGATTATAAGGCTGTCCGTGCGGGCAGGGCCAATCCCGCTGTTCTGGACAGAGTCACCGTCGATTATTACGGCACCGCTACTCCTATTAATCAGGTGGCTGCCATCAGTGTTCCTGAGCCGAGAATGCTTATGATCCAGCCGTGGGATGCTTCCATCATCAAGGAGATAGAAAAGGCTATAAATACAGCGGAGATCGGCATCAACCCCAATAATGACGGAAAGGTCATCCGTCTTGTCTTTCCGCCGCTCACCGAAGAACGCCGCAAGGAACTGGTTAAGGATATTTCCAAGCGCGCGGAGGAGGCGAAGGTTGCCGTAAGGAATATACGCCGCGACGCTATGGACGATATTAAAAAACTTAAGAAAAATAACGAGATCACGGAAGATGATTTAAAAGACGGCGAAAAGGAACTTCAGAATATTACGGATAAATTCATTAAAGAGATAGATGATATGGAAAAGCTGAAGGAAAAGGAAATCCTTTCAATCTAAACTGGATCCGCATGAACGCGGAAAACGGCAGCAAAGGCGGGGAACTTTCTCCGCCGTTCTGCGTTTATTTAAGAAATCTTAAGTTAAGCTTTCAGCCGCTTAAACAGAAAGGCAGAGTGGGGCTTTATGGCAATTTTCAGTAAAAAAGAAACCGCTTCGGCGGAGTTTTCCGTTCTTCCGCGCCATCTGGGCATCATTATGGACGGTAACGGCAGATGGGCAAAAAAAAGAGCGCTGCCCCGAACGGCCGGGCATAAAGTAGGCGCTGATGTTTTTAAAAAAATATCAAAAGAATGCGGGAGGATAGGCATAGAGGAAGTAACGTTTTATGCTTTTTCCACCGAGAACTGGAAAAGGCCCCAAGAGGAAGTCGAAACCCTGATGCGCCTGTTTTACGATTATCTTATTGAGGCCAAAAATGATCTGCAGGCAAGCGGAAATCTGCGCGTAAAGTTTATTGGAGAATCAGAGGGCATGCATCCCAAGCTCCTTGAGCTTATGAGGGACGCAGAAAAAGAGACTGCTTCCAGAAACGGCACGCTTATTAATGTTGCCGTCAATTACGGCGGCAGGCAGGAGATCGTCAGTGCGGTCAACCGCCTGATCGCACAAGGCAAAAGCAGTATAACGGAGCAGGATATAAGCGATAATCTTTATACCTCTGCCGATTGCGATCTTATTATTCGGCCGAGCGGTGAAGAAAGGCTTTCTAATTTCCTGCTGTGGCAGTCGGCTTACAGCGAGTTTTGGTACAGCGATGTGCTGTGGCCGGATTTTACGGAAAAAGATCTGCACCTTGCGCTTTCTGCTTTTGAAAAACGAAACCGCAGATTCGGCGGATAGTTTGAAGAGCTGTACTGAAACTGATTATGCAGTATTAAAAACGGCTTCCGGCATGATTTTGATATGTCCGGATAACGATTGGCGCCTGATCAAGCCTGTGACAAGGGCGTTAATGATATTAGAATAATTGTTGCCTGAAAGGCTATGGTGATCAATATGAAACAAAGAGTTATCACTGCTATCGTCTTGCTTCTTGTTCTGGCGCTTGTGGTGTGGCAGGTAAACACTCCGCTTTTCGTGCTAGTCATAGCATTTTTAAGCGGCGTTGCTGCAAACGAGATCATGCGCTGTGCCAGGATCTCAAACAAATTCATTTTGATATTCGGCACTGCCGTGGCTGCGGCGTTTCCGCTTTTTGCAAGCCCGAAAGTGCTTGAGCCGCTTGTTTCAACTCAGGTATGGGGGCGGGTCATCTCAGCAGTGCCGTCCGTCGTATACGTTATTGCGGCAGCGCTTATCCTGTGCCTTGCAATGCTGAAAGGTTATTCACACACCAAATTTGAGGATGTGGCGATTGCTTTCTTTGCAAGTATATGTGTGCCGTTCGCGTTCTCTGTTTTTGTAAAACTAAGGGATATGTTCGTTAACGAGCAGTTCGGTATTTATCTGATCTTTTTTGCTCTGATCTGCGCTCTGGGCACGGATGTGGGAGCCCAGCTCGGCGGAATGGCGTTCGGAAAGCACAAGATGAGCCCGAATATAAGTCCGAAAAAAACGATTGAGGGTGCGGCATGCGGCATCATCGTTTCCATTATCCTGAATGCGGTTGCTTTTGTTATCTATAACCGACTGGCGGATGCCCCGCTAGACGCGTTCGGCGCAACAGTCATTCTGGTGTGCTGCGTACCCGTGTCGTTCATGGGCATGATGGGCGATCTTACCGCATCGGTTCTTAAACGGAATTTCGGCGTCAAGGATTTCGGAAAGATCTTTCCGGGCCACGGCGGCGTTATGGACAGATTTGATTCCTCTTTATTCACACTTCTGCTTACATATGTTATGGCGCTCGTTGCCTTTTGCTGAGCGCGGAAAGGGATCTGCAAATGAAAAATCTTTCAATTCTCGGGTCAACAGGCTCAATAGGAACTCAATCCCTCGATGTGTGCCGTATGCATTCCTACAGCGTTAAATGTCTGACTGCAAATACGGATGTTAAAAAGATGGAAGAGCAGGTGCGCGAGTTTAAGCCGGAGCTCGTTTGTATGATGGATGAGGATGCAGCGAATGATCTTAAAACAAGAGTTGCCGATACTCCTGTAAAGGTTACCTGCGGCATGCCGGGGCTTATTGAATGCGCAACTTACCGGGGCGCGGATACGGTCCTCAATTCCGTTGTCGGAATGATAGGCCTTATGCCTACGCTTGAGGCAATAAAGGCAAAAAAAACAATAGCGCTCGCCAATAAGGAAACGCTTGTGGCAGGCGGCAGTCTTGTAACGAGCCTTGCAAAGGAAAACGGCGTTTCCATTCTCCCTGTGGACAGCGAGCATTCCGCAATCTTCCAGGCGCTCCAGGGCAGTCCGTCAAAGGGCGCCGTCAAAAAAATAATACTTACAGCTTCCGGCGGGCCGTTTTTCGGCAAAACGCTTTCCGAACTGGAAAACGTCACTCCGAAGGATGCTTTAAAGCACCCGAACTGGAATATGGGCGCTAAAATAACGATAGATTCTGCCACTATGATGAATAAAGGTCTTGAATTTATTGAGGCAAAGTGGCTTTTCGATATGCCGAATGATGCGATTGATATCGTGGTTCACCGCGAATCGGTCGTCCATTCCGCAATCGTTTATAAAGATAATTCCGTTATCGCCCAGCTTGGTGTGCCGGATATGCGAATACCTATTCAGTATGCTCTTACTTATCCGGAACGTGAGGAAAGTCCTGTAAAGGAACTTTCCCTTGCGGACTACGGCAAACTGACCTTCTTTGAGCCGGATTACAAAACGTTTAAATGTATAGACGTGTGTAAAAAAGCAATTGATATGGGCGGACTTCATCCCGCGGCGGCAAACGGCGCAAATGAAGAAAGCGTAAAACTTTTCCTTAACGGTAAAATTAAATTCACGGATATTGCATATCTTAATGAAGAGGCAATGCTTAACGCGGCGGATCAAACCGATTTTACGTTAAGCGATGTCCTGGAGGCGGACAGGATTGCCCGCGAATTCGTAATCCATAATTATCAATGAGGCGATTGAGTGAGCTTTAGTTCAGTTTGGAACACCGTTTACCCTATACTTATTGCTGTTCTGTTTTTTGAACTTATAATCATAATCCATGAGGGCGGCCATTTTGCTGCTGCCAGGCTTATGAAGATCAGGGTGAACGAGTTTTCAATAGGCATGGGTCCTAAAATTTTTTCGTTTACCAAAGGTGAAACAAAATATTCCCTCAGATGGATACTCTTCGGCGGTTACTGCGCTATGGAGGGTGAAGATGAGGATTCAGACGAAAACGGCTCTTTTTCCGAAAAAAGCGTTGGCGCAAGGATGTTTGTTGTTGCTGCCGGCGCGGTCATGAATCTGATACTCGGTTTTCTAATCGTTGTGTGCATCGTTTCCGGCGGCGATCTTATCGGTACGCCTACGGTGGCAAAATTTGACGACAGCGCTGTCAGCGCGTCAAGCGGACTTCAGGTGGGCGACACGATTAAGAGCATAGACGGTATGCGCGTTTTTACGGCTACGGATGTAGAAACGGGCCTGAGCCGTTCACCGGACGGCAATGTGCAGATGGTTGTTGAAAGGGACGGAAAGAACGTTTCTTTGGATGTTTCTTTTGATATGCAGGAATACGAGGGTCAGCAGTTCATCAATATGGATTTCTGGCTGCTCGGCGAGGAAAAAACGGTCGGCGGCGTTTTGAAAAGCAGCTGCGGTATGTTCGTTTCGTATATACGCATGATCTTTCTTTCAGTTGCGGATCTGCTTTCGGGAAGATACGGAATTTCTGATCTGAGCGGGCCCGTCGGCGCTGTTTCTGTAGTTTCCACTGCTGTGAAGACCAGTATCGCCTCAATGCTGCGCATTATGGCGCTGCTGACGATCAATGTAGGGCTTTTCAATCTGTTTCCTATTCCCGCGCTGGACGGCTGGCGTTTCTTTATACTGATCGGAGAGGGTATTTTTAAAAAGAAACTTCCGGCTAAGTGGGAGTATGCCATAAACGCCGCGGGACTTGTACTGCTGCTGGGGATTATGGTGATCGTAACTTTTTCAGACGTTACAAAACTTTTTTAAAGGCATCATTAGAACATTATAAATTACAGTATATTCAAATTTACAGTTCCGCCGTTTCGGCGGCTCGCGCATTCATGATCCTTCGGGATAGGCGCGGAAAGGCAGGTCAGTATGATCAATCGCAGAAGATCAAAAAAAATCAGATTAAAGGATACATATATAGGCGGCGATGCGCCTGTTCTTGTTCAGTCCATGCTCAATATTCCCGCAAGTGATATAGACGGCTCGGTAAACCAGGCAAAGGAACTTGCCGCGGCAGGCTGCCAGGTCATACGTTTTGCCATCCCGAACGAGGACGCGTTGAATCTTATTGAGCCTATTAAAAAGGCCGTTGATGTTCCGCTTGTTGCGGATATTCATTTTGACTATAAACTTGCGATAGGCGCCGCGGAGAGAGGGATTGACAAGATAAGGATAAACCCCGGAAATATCGGCGATGAATCAAGAGTGAAAGCCGTTGCCGATATCTGCCGTGAAAAGCAGATCCCTATTCGCATAGGAGTAAACAGCGGTTCTCTTGAAAAGCATATCCTTGCAAAACACGGCGCGCCTACACCGCAGGCAATGGTTGAATCCGCGCTCTATCATGCGTCTTTGCTTGAAAAGTTTGATTTTACGGATATAGTCATTTCCATTAAATCATCCGACGTTAATACAATGATCACCGCTTATGAACTCGCGGCAGAGCAGTGTGATTATCCGCTCCACCTCGGCGTGACTGAGGCCGGCACGGAACGCATGGGCATAATCAAATCCGCAATCGGCATAGGCTCTCTGCTTACCCGCGGAATAGGCGATACAATAAGGGTAAGCCTTTCGGACACGCCTGTTAAGGAAGTGTTCGCCGCATTTGATATTTTAAAGGCTATCGGCCTTAAAAAGGATTGTCCGTACCTGATCTCCTGCCCCACCTGCGGCAGAACGAAAATAGACCTGATCGGCCTTGCAAAACAGGTGGAAGAACGTCTTCGCGATTGTAAAAAACCGATCAAAGTTGCCGTTATGGGCTGCATTGTAAACGGACCTGGCGAGGCGCGCGAGGCAGACATAGGCATTGCAGGAGGGGACGGCTGCGGCCTTATCTTTAAAAAAGGGGAGATATTAAGAAAGGTCCCCGAAAATGAACTTTTAGATGAACTGATGAAAGAGATAGATAAACTATAATGAATTTGTTTCAGGATTATTTTTCGGAATATGTTGATAATTTTCAGCTCTCTTCACTTGGCGGGGGAGTTATAAAACGCTTTGCCGTTAACCGAGCAAAAAGAGAACTTACAGTCGTTCTCTCTCTCAGCGAGCTTGTTGATTATTCTGTCTTTAAAGCCGCGGAGGAGAGCATCAAAAAGAATATGGGGCTGGAGAAAGTCTCCATCAAACCACGTTATGTAAGCGCCCTTTTTGAGCCGTCATACCTGCCAAGTATTGTTGAATTCGTAAAGCGCGGAAATCCCGCGGCAAACGGATTTTTTGACGGCGCCGGAACCGAATATGACGGGAACAGATTAAAAGTCAACCTCAAAAAAGGCGGCAGGGAGATACTGCTGGCTCAAAAAGTAAACGAGGAACTTGAAAGCGTAATATTTGATCTGTTCGGTCTGGATCTGAAGATCAGTTTCGCTGAAACGGAAAATTACGATATAGAAAAAGAAGTTAAAAAGGCATACGAAAAACTGCGCTCCGATAAAGCGCTTGAAAAAGAAGAAAAGGAAAAAAACGTTCAGCACAAAAGACTCGGCGATCTGCCCGTTTACATAGATACCAAGAAAAATATTTACGGTAAAAATATTAAAGAGGCCCCGAAAAATATTGCCGATATAACTATAGACGACGGCGTGGTTACCGTTTGGGGCGATGTTCTGAAGTTTGAGGAAAGGGAAACAAAACGCGGCGGCAATAAAATATTCACTTTTGATATCACAGACTATACATCGTCAGCAACATGCAAAATGTTTGATTCAAACAACGTAATCGACGCTATTGTAAGCAGACTTTCAGCGGCAAAGACCGTTATGGTAACAGGGCGTTACCAGTTGGATAAATATACAAATGAGTATGTGATCCTGCCGGACGGCATAGCGTCCGTTTTAAAGGCGGAGAAAGAGGACAATGCCCCGGAAAAAAGGGTGGAGCTTCACCTTCACACCTCGCTTTCTGCAATGGACGGAATCTCTTCCCCGACCGCGCTTGTAAAAAGGGCGGCAAAGTGGGGGCACAAAGCGATCGCAGTAACGGATCACGGAGTCGTTCAGGCACTTCCGGAGGCAAGTAAGGCCGCTAAGAGCGCAGGGATCAAGCTTATCTGCGGTATGGAAGGGTATCTTGTTGACGATGAAAAATACCCCGACTTTATGAATATGAAAACGCGGGAGTTTAAACGCAATCATATCATTTTTCTCATCAAAAATCTTGAGGGCAGAAAAGTCCTTTATAAACACATTTCCGCCAGCAACATCAGGTATTATAAAAATCGTCCGCTGATACCCAAGTCCGCTTTAAGGGAGCACAGAAACGGTATCATCGTCGGATCTGCCTGTGAGCAGGGCGAGGTGTACCAGGCGATCCTTAACGGCGCAACGGATGAGGAACTTGACAAGATCGCCTCGTTTTATGATTATCTTGAGATACAGCCTAACGGCAATAACGAATTTATGCTCAGAACAAGCAATGAGGAGTATGTTCTGACAAAAAAAGGCGAAGAACGTAAAAATATTTACTGGCGCGTCAGAACAGAGGATGACCTGATCGATATAAATAAGACAATCGTCGCTTGTGCCGACCGTCTGGGCAAAATGACCGTGGCAACGGGTGACGTGCATTTCCTTGATGAGCATGACGCCAAATTCAGAGCGATAATCATGGCTTCAAAAGGTTTTGATGACGCGGATCAGCAGGCGCCGCTGTATTTTAAAACTACGGAGGAGATGCTTGAGGATTTCGCCTGGGCAGGAGACAGAGCAAAGGAATTCGTCATTTATAACCCCAATAAGATTGCTGATATGATAGACGATGACGTCGTTCCGATACCGCCGGGAACTTTCCAGCCGCATATTGACGGCGCTGAAGAAGAACTTACGGACACCTGCTGGAAAAACGCTAAGGAAAAATACGGCGATCCGGTTCCGGAAGAAGTAGGTCCAAGACTTCAGAAAGAGCTTGATTCTATCATCAAGCACGGTTATGCGGTACTTTATGTAATTGCAAAAAGGCTTGTTAAAAATTCTGAGGAGCATGGCTATCTTGTTGGCTCAAGAGGTTCTGTGGGATCCTCTCTTGTGGCGCACCTCGGCGGTATTTCAGAGGTCAATCCGCTTCCGCCGCATTATGTGTGTCCAAAATGCAAGCACAGCGAGTTCGTTACGGACGGCTCGGTCGGTTCGGGATTTGATCTGCCCCCTAAAAACTGCCCCGTCTGCGGCGAGCCCATGAACAGGGACGGACACGAGATCCCGTTTGAGACTTTCCTTGGGTTTGACGGTGATAAAGAGCCGGATATAGATCTTAATTTCAGCGGCGATTTCCAGTCGCAGTCCCACCGCTTTACGGAGGAACTTTTCGGAAAGACCCACGTTTTCAAGGCAGGTACTATGTCCACCGTTGCGGATAAGACCGCGTACGGCTATGTCAAGAAATACCTTGAAGAGCGCGGGCTGAAGGTGTCCAAAGCGGAAGAGGACAGGCTTACCGCGGGATGTACCGGTATAAAACGTACGACCGGTCAGCACCCCGGAGGAATGGTCGTTGTTCCCGAGGAATATGAGGTGGAGGATTTTACACCCGTTCAGTATCCGTCCGATGATGCGTCAAAGGGCACTCTTACAACGCATTTTGATTTCAAAAACGCGCTTCATGACACTCTGCTTAAGCTCGACGAGCTCGGTCACGATGTTCCAACGCTTTATAAGTTTATTGAGGATGCAACGGGTATACCCGTTATGGACGTTGACATATGTGATCCCAAACTTTATCAAATGATCACTTCGACCGAACCTATCGGCGTTTCACCCGAGGATATAGACTGCCCGACAAGTACGCTTTCCATCCCTGAAATGGGAACGCCGTTTGTTATAGGCATGCTTGTTGAAGCAAAGCCCAAAACCTTTTCTGATCTGCTTCAGATCTCCGGCCTGTCCCACGGCACAGACGTGTGGCTCGGGAACGCACAGGAGCTTATCCATAAAGGAACCTGTACGATCTCTGAAGTTATCGGATGCCGCGACGGCATTATGACCTATTTGATACATAAGGCTGAAGATTATGAGGCAAGAACGGGAAAGCCGTCTCCTCTTACCAAGAAGGACTGCTTCCAGATCATGGAATATACCAGAAAGGGAAAGGCGCCCAAGGAACTGCCGCCGTATGAGGAAAAGATGCGTGAGATAGGCGTTGAGCAGTGGTATATAGATTCCTGCTATAAAATAAAATACATGTTCCCCAAGGCGCACGCCGCGGCATATGTTATTGCCGCACTTCGTCTGGGGTGGTATAAGATCTATTATCCGGTTGAATATTACAGCGCGTTTTTCACGGTTCGCGGCGGCGATCTTGACGCTGTTGCCGCCGTTGCCGGAAAAAGTGCAGTAAAAGCAAGAATGGAAGAGATAAAGCTTCATAAGAATAACGGCACGATCACCGCTAAGGAGAGCGATACGTATGTCGTCCTGCAGATCGTTATTGAAATGCTGTGCCGCGGGATCGAATTTCTTCCCGTTGACCTATATAAGTCAGACTGGCGTGTTTATAAAATTGAAAACGGCAAGATACGTCTTCCGTTTACGGCGATAGACGGCATAGGCGATAACGCCGCAAAACAGATTGCCGCAGCTGTGAACGACGGCAACGGCGATTTCATATCCTGCGATGATCTTATGGCGCGTGCCGGTATTGGTCAGAGCGTTGTTGACTCACTCAGAAAATGCGGCGCTCTGGGCGACCTCCCGGACAGCAATCAGATCTCTCTCTTCGGGTTTTAGTTGACAAGCACAATTTAATATGGTAGCATATTAAAGCGTTAATACGCTAAAGTTGATATATGGAGTGCACAGATGAACAAATACGCAAAAGTTACTCCACAGGGCAGCAGAGATCTGCTTTTTGAGGAGTGCGACGACAGAAAAAAAATAGAAACAACGCTTTCTCAGCTTTTTAAGGAAAAGAATTACCGCAAGGTAATAACTCCGGCAATAGAATATATAGATGTTTTTGAAAACGATACGGGTATGGAATCGGATATCATGTATAAGCTGACGGACGCTTACGGCCGCACCACGGTCTTGCGTCCGGATAATACAATGCCCATTGCACGTCTTGTTGCAACCAGGCTCAGCCGATCGGATTTTCCCGTCAGGCTCTACTACAATCAAAATGTTTTTACCCGTAACAAGGCATATGCCGGCAGAACGGACGAGATTCCGCAGAGCGGTATTGAACTCATAGGAGACGGCTCTGTTGACGCGGATATGGAAGTGCTGACCATGGCGCTGGAAGCTCTTGGCCGTTCAGAACTCAATTCATATTCTCTGGAAATAGGTCATGCGGGATTCTTCAACGCCATACTTGACGATATGGATATAGATCTTTCGCAAAAAAACGAAATATGCTCGCTGACCGAAAGTAAAAATTTCGCTGCTTTAAGCGATCTTCTCTCCACAATAGGCGATACGGTTCAAACAAGAGTGCTGCGTATGCTGCCGCGCCTTTTCGGCGGAGCGGAAGTGCTTAAAGAAGCAAAGCAGTTGTATTCTTCCGAAAAGTCAGACGCCGCACTTGATTACCTGGGAAATATATACAGAAAGCTCTGCGAACTCGGCCACGGCGGTAATATTATGATAGATCTGGGCCTTGTGAACCGCACCAATTATTATACAGGCGTTATTTTCAGGGGCTATGCGGAAGGCTCCGGCGTTTCGGTCCTTTCCGGCGGCCGTTATGATAATCTTATAGGCAAATTCGGGATCGACGCGCCTGCGATCGGCTTCGCCGTGGATATTAATGCGCTGTTTGACGTTATGCACGAAGTAATCAATGTTGAACGGCCGATCAGAATAGCGCTGACAAAGGGCAGACTCGAAAAATCGTCTGTTAAGCTTTTTCAGAAAATGGGACTCGATACCTCCCAGCTGGAAAACAAGGGCAGGCGTCTGATCCTCCCCGTAGACGGATATGAAGCAGTGCTTTCAAAAGCGCCGGATGTTATAACCTACGTTGAACACGGGGTGTGCGATATTGGTATAGTGGGTAAAGATACGATTGTTGAGCACGGAAGTTCGTTTTACGAGGTGCTGGATCTCAATATAGGCAAATGCCGTTTTGCCCTCGCATGCCCCAAGGGTACGGATTTCTTCAGCGGATACGCAAGAAAGACCGTTGCGTCCAAGTACCCTAAAGTTGCAAAGGAATTTTTCCTTTCAAAGGGTATGGATGTGGACGTTATAAAAATCGAGGGCAGTGTTGAGCTTGCTCCGCTGCTGGGCCTTGCGGACGGGATCGTGGATATTGTTGAGACCGGATCTACCCTTAAGGAAAACGGACTTGAGGTAGTGGAGGAAATACAGCCGATCTCCGCAAGAGTAATCGTAAATATGGCTTCCATGAAACTCAGAAAGCAGGAGATTGAATCCTTCCTTTCTGACCTGGAACTTGCAAGTAAAGTGTGAAAGAGGTTTTTAAATGAAAATCACTAAAGCAAACGGAAAAGCCGAATATGCTCTGATTGAGAACCTGAAGAAGCGGAGCGGAGAGACTGATCCGAAGATCGTTGAGATCGTAACTTCAATTATAAACGGAGTTAAAGAGGGTGGAGACGCGGCAGTGCGCGAATACACCTCGCGTTTTGACGGCAGCGTTCCCAAAAAAACCGTTATTGAAAAAGAAGAACTTCAGCAGTATATAGATGTTGTTGAGGATGAATTTATAGACGCTGTTACACGCGCCAAGGACAATATTTACAGATTTCATCAGAAGCAGGCACAGCAAAGCTGGCTTACCACGGAGGAAAACGGCGTTATTATGGGCCAGCGCATAAGAGGTTTGAACAGAGTGGGAATCTATGTGCCCGGCGGCACGGCGGCTTATCCCAGCTCCGTTCTTATGAACGCCGTTCCGGCAAAGATTGCGGGAGTAAAAGAGATCATTATGGTGACCCCTCCGGGAAACGAAGGCAACCCCAATCCCTACATTATGGCGGCTGCAGCGGTTGCAGGAGTAGACAGAGTGTTCCTTTGCGGAGGAGCCCAGGCTGTCGCGGCGCTGGCATACGGCACCGAAAAAATTCCAAAGGTGGATAAGATTGTAGGTCCGGGAAATATTTTTGTTGCCACTGCTAAAAGGCTACTTTACGGAGTTGTGGATATCGATATGGTTGCCGGCCCGTCCGAAATACTTATAGTGGCGGATAAAACGGCAAAGCCATCGTTTCTTGCGGCGGATCTCATGAGTCAGGCAGAGCATGATAAAATGGCGTCCGCCATTCTGCTCACAACTTCTGAAACAGTTGCCCGCGCAACGGTAAAGGAGATCGAAAGGCAGATCAAATTCCTTGAAAGACAGGAGATCATTGAGCGTTCTCTTGAGGATTACGGCGAGATTATTGTTTGTGAGAATATGGATCAGGCGGTCAGATTCGCAAATGAACTTGCGCCGGAACACCTTGAAATGTGCGTTGAAGAACCTCTTAAATATATCGGAATGATAGATAACGCAGGTTCGGTATTTCTCGGCAACTGGTCGCCGGAGCCTCTCGGCGATTACTATGCAGGTCCCAACCATGTTCTTCCCACAAGCGGTACAGCAAGATTTTTCAGCCCGCTTTCTGTGGATAGCTTTATTAAAAAATCCTCTTTTATTTATTATACGCAGCAGGAACTTGCAAGGGCAAAGGAAGATATTATCACTCTTGCTGAAACCGAAGGCCTGACCGCCCATGCCAACAGTATTAAGGTAAGATTCTAGTGCACAGAGGTTTTAAAAGAACGACGGCAATATTCGCCGTGCTGCTTACCCTTCTGCTGTGTGCATGCTCTGCACCTGTCAGTTCAAATCATTCTGTATTTGTACCCGCACATGCAGAAAGCGGAGAACTTGCAGTTCATTTTATTGACGTGGGTCAGGGGGACAGCGAATTTATTGAGCTCCCGAACGGAGAAACGATGCTGATAGACGGCGGTGAAAGCGAGTACGGTGAGACTGTGTCCGGTTATATTTCTTCTCTCGGCTACAGTGAAATCACTTATCTTGTTGCAACCCATCCTCATTCGGATCATATCGGCGGACTGCCGGATGTGCTTGATCATTTTGAAGTTTTAAATATCTATATGCCGGATGCCGAATCGTCTTCTTCCGTTTACAGTGAATTCCTCAATAAGGCGGATTCGGAAGGATGCCCCGTTATACAGGCGTCTGAGTCAGTCAGCGTTATAGAAAGTGAGAATCTTTCTGCCCGCTTTCTGGCGCCGTGTTCCTCTGGTTATGATGATTTGAATAACTATTCCGCGGTGCTGAAACTTACTTTTGAGGATACCTCTTTCCTTTTTATGGGCGACGCGGAAGAAGTATCGGAAGAAGAGATACATGCAGATCCCTCGGCAGATGTTGTAAAAGTCGGGCATCACGGCTCGGATACCTCGTCATCACAGAATTTTATTGGCCGCGTTTCGCCTCAGTATGCCGTTATAGAGGTGGGCGAAGGGAACTCTTACGGTCACCCGAACGAGCAAATCGTTGAACGCTGGCAAAATGCCGGTGCGGAAATTTTGCGTACCGATCAGCTCGGCAGTATCGTGATCGTGTCTGACGGCGGTGATCTTACGGTGAATTCTGAAAACGATTCAGATCAGCTCAGGCAGAATTCGGGTTCCGCTCAGTCCGCTTCGCAGCTGCAGGAAACGGTCAGCAACACGCAAAGCGGCAGTGAGTACACTTATGTTCTGAACACTTCCTCCAAAAAGATTCATACGCCGGATTGCTCTGCGGTCTCGTCAATGTCTCAAAGCAATAAGGAGTATACTCAAAGATCTTTGCAGGAGCTTGAAAGCGAAGGCTACGTGCCATGCTCAATATGCGACCCGGAGTAAAAATGAAGGTCATAATGAACAGAATTGAAAAAATGTTGCCGTTATTGAACTTGATAACGGCAAAACGGTAAACGCTCCGCTGTGTCTTGTTGAGAACGCGGCGGAAGAAACGGTGTTCAATATAATTGCCGATAAAAAATGCGGCACTTAAGGTAAAAACGCTGCTAAACTAAAAAGATTTTTAGACAGAACAAAATAACTTTTCGGAGGACTGCAATGAGAACGGCACAGGTAAACAGAAAAACGAAAGAAACGGATATAAAACTCTCTTTTTCACCGGATGGCGGAGAAGTGAAAATAAGTACGGGCATAGGCTTTTTTGACCATATGCTCACCGCTTTTGCCGTTCACGGCGGATTCGGTCTGGTGCTTGATGTAAAAGGCGATCTTGATGTTGACACCCATCATACCGTTGAGGACACGGGCATTGCCCTCGGCTCTGCTATCAGGCAGTCGCTCGGCGATATGAGCGGTATAAACCGATACGGATCGTTTTATATTCCAATGGATGAGGCACTCGCCCATTGCGCTCTTGACATTTCGAACAGGCCGTATCTTGTTTTCAACGCAGATTTAGCAGAAGAAAAGTGCGGCGATTATGAAACATGCTGCACTGTTGAATTTTTCCGCGCCGTTGCGGTAAATGCGGGAATAACGCTTCATTTAAACGAGATCTACGGCAGCAATTCACATCATATTATAGAGGCGCTTTTCAAAGCTTTCGGTCATGCGCTCAGCATTGCCGCTGCTGAAAACCGCTCCGGAGTTCTTTCTACAAAAGGAGTTTTATAATGATAATATTACCTGCTGTGGATATAATGGGCGGCAAGCCGGTCAGGCTTTACAAAGGTGATTTTTCAACCGCCCATCAGGTGGCGGAAGGCGCTCTCAGCACTGCGCTTGATTTTGAAAAGGCGGGCGCCGGGTGGATACATATGGTGGATCTTGATGGTTCGCTTGAAAAAAAACGTGTAAATGCGGACGTTTTTATGGATGTTGCTGAAAACACTTCGCTTAAAGTTGAACTCGGCGGCGGAATCAGAAGTATGCGGGATATGGAATTCTATCTTGATTCCGGCATTTCCAGGGTCATTCTCGGTTCGGCCGCGCTTAAGGACCCCGGGCTCGTTAAAGAGGCCGTTTCTGCTTTTGGCGATAAAATAGCCGTGGGTATTGACGCTAAAAACGGTTATGCCGCAGCGGAGGGATGGACGCAGACTTCAGATGTCTATTTCACCGATCTTGCAAAGGAAATGGAACAGTGCGGTGTGAAAACGATCATTTTTACGGATATTTCAAGGGACGGCACTTTATCCGGCCCTAATCTTAAACAGTTATCAGAAATCAATAATGCCGTTTCGTGCGATATCATTGCATCCGGCGGCATTACCAATATAGAAGATATAAAAGCGCTTAAGTCACTCGGACTTTACGGCGCTGTCTGCGGCAAAAGCATATACAGCGGCAGCCTCGATCTAAAGCAGGCTCTGGAGGTGGCAGAAAATGGAAATTGATGTAGAAAAGTTTTTTAAAAAATCAGACCTGATCCCTGCTGTGATTCAGGAATACGGCACAGGAGAAGTCCTTATGCTTGCTTATATGAACCGGGAATCGTTCAGGAAAACGCTTGAAACAGGTTATACCTGGTTTTGGTCCAGAAGCAGGCAGGAACTTTGGAATAAAGGGGCAACAAGCGGCCATCTTCAAAAGATCGTTTCTATTTACGGCGACTGTGATGATGATACCCTTCTTATAAACGTTATTCAGACCGGCGCTGCGTGCCACACTGGGAGTCATAGCTGCTTTTTTAATAAGATAAAGGAATTTGAATAAATAAGCATATAAATTATATATCGGAAAAACGGTGATAAAAGATGGATTATATCAAAAACGAATATCAGGTTATTATAGACAGAAAAAATGAGAAAGCAGACGGCTCATACACTGCCTATCTCTTTGAGCAGGGTATAGACAAGATTCTGAAAAAAGTAGGCGAGGAGTGTACGGAGACCGTTATTGCGGCCAAAAATAACGATAAAGACGAAACGGTTTATGAGATCTCCGATCTTATCTATCATGTTCTTGTTATGATGGCATATCAGGGCATTACACCTGAGGATGTTGAGAAAGAACTTCAAAAAAGGGCGGAAAAACGCTCTAATTTAAAGAAATTTCATGTGGTGGATAAAAATTCATAATGGCGCATAAAAAATGGTTGATCGCAAACGTGGATAAGGAAAAAGCTTCCGAGATCAGCGAAAAATTTAATATGGACGCTTTTGTAGCGTATCTGCTTGCCGCAAGAGGATTTGACGATGAACTTAAGGTTTCTGAATTCATTTCCTCTTCCGTTCGTATTTCGGATCCCTTTGAGCTTTCGGGCATGGAAACGGCGGTTGAACGCATAGAACAGGCGATATCGCTTGGTGAAAAGATCACCGTTTACGGCGATTATGACTGTGACGGCGTCACTGCAACGGCGCTTTTGTATTCGCTTTTCAGTGATATGGGAGCCGAAGTGGATTACTATATTCCGTCAAGAGAAACGGAAGGATACGGACTTAATAGAGACGCAGTCAAAAAAATCGCTCAAAGCGGCACGCGCCTTATTGTAACGGTGGATAACGGTATCAGCGCCGTTGAAGAGGCGGAATATGCCTATTCGCTGGGGCTCGAACTCGTTATCACAGATCACCATCAGATTCCGGAACGGCTTCCGCGGGCGGAAGCTGTTGTAAATCCGCATCTGCAGGACGGGCAACTGCCGTTTACTGATCTTGCAGGAGTCGGCGTGGCATTTATGCTTGCCTGCGCGCTTTACGGTGATGTAGATGATATTCTTTATCGTTATTCGGATCTGGCCGCAATAGGCACCATAGCTGATATCATGCCGCTTTGCCATGAAAACAGGGGAATCGTAAAAACTGGTATCAGGCTTATAAACGATGCGCCGCGCCCCGGCATCGCCTCGCTTCTGAAAGTCTCGGGCATTGCCGGCAAAGAGATAACGTCTTCTGACATAGCTTTTTCCGTATGCCCCAGAATCAACGCTACGGGCAGGATAGAGCATGCTTCAAAAGCTGTTGAGCTTCTTATGTGTTCCGATCCCCGCAAGGCGGACTTTATTGCGGAGCAGCTTAATATCAATAATACCCACCGTCAGGAACTTGAGCAAAGCATATATGAAGACGCGGTAAAACAGCTTTCTGATGATCCGTCGCTCGCAAGAAAACGGGTGATCGTTGTAAGCGGGAAAGGATATCATCAGGGCGTTGTAGGTATAGTGGCATCAAAACTCTCTGAAAAATATGAAAAGCCGGCTGTTGTTATCAGTATTGAGGATGACGGCACGGCACACGGCTCTGCAAGAAGTATACAGGGCTTTAATATATTTGAGGCCGTGTCGTACTGTTCGGATATACTTGGCCATTTCGGCGGCCATCCGGGTGCGGCCGGGCTCAGCCTTAGCGCAGTAGATATAGATGATTTCCGAAACAGGATAAATGAGTTTGCGGCTGAAAAATACCCGGCAATGCCCGTGCAGACCGTAGATATAGATTTTAAAATATCACCGTTTTATCTTAGTGTGGATCTGGCAAAGGAGCTGGCTGTGCTTGAGCCTTACGGAGAGGGCAATAAGCGTGCTGTCTTTGCACTGATGAATTTAACTGTAACTCAAATCAGATCTTTGGGAAACGGCAGGCATATCAGACTGGAATGCGAAAAAAAGGGCAGAAAGATCAGAATCGTTAAATTCGGCACTGCGGCGGAAAAATTTCCGTATATTCCCGGGGAAAAGATAGACGCTGCCGTAAAGATAGGGGTGAATCCGTATAACGGGCGCGAGTATCTTTCGGTTCAGGCGGTGGATATCAGAAAGAGCGGTATGGACGAGGATACTTATTTTGCGGAAAAAGAGGAGTATGAACTTTTCTGCGCAGGAAAAAATAATTCAAAAAGCGTTTATCCGGATCATGATACATGCGCTGCAGTGTATAAAGCCATACGCAAAAGGAAAAATGTTTATACGGATGCTGACAGCCTTTATTTTTCACTTTCCGGCGTGACATACGGGCAGATGATGTTTGCCCTTAAAGCGTTTTATGAATGCTCGCTCATTTCATATGATGACGGTTCGATTAAAATGAATGAAACGACAGGCAAGGCAGATCTGACCCGCACCAAAACTATAAAACACCTGAAAGGAAGAATGAATATTGAGTGATTTTGACGACGGCTTTGCCGCTTTTTATGAAAAG
Source organism: uncultured Clostridium sp. (assembly GCA_958422185.1). Lineage (GTDB taxonomy): Bacteria > Bacillota > Clostridia > Oscillospirales > Acutalibacteraceae > Eubacterium_R. The sequence continues at coordinate 43 of CATZNW010000003.1, read as the reverse complement.
GTAAAGCAAAATCCGCAGTATGATTCCGAAAAGATAAAAAAAG
>CATZNW010000002.1 GCA_958422185.1 uncultured Clostridium sp. | reverse complement strand
AAACTTGCCCTTAACGGTCACGAGCCTACAGACGGCTTCATGAGCGGCGCGGTAAAATACAAGCCTTACGCGCTGCTTTCCGTTACCACACTGAGAAAGGAGATCACTTTTTCCATGTGCGTGCGCGGTAATGATAAGGATCGTGAAACCGTTGAGCATTTCTTTGATCTGCTTGAGAAGAACATCGGTTTGCTTATTAAATAAGCGCCTAAAAAAGATTTCAAAGACAACCGCCGCCGTTTCGGCTGAAACGGCGGCGGTTTTATAATTACCATAAAGATGAAAATACAATCACTCGCTGAGAGTGCCTGCTGCCTTTCTTCTTTCCTCCAGTTCGCGGGTGATGCGCTCTTTCTTTTCGCCCACAAGATCATAGAAAAACATAGGGACGGTGCAAAGCAGCAGACTGATCGCCGGCACGATCGAAATCAGGCTGAACATGCCCTGGCGCACGGCATGGGTCATCTCCAGCGGATTTGCCGTTACGTCCGCATTTATGGACGCGACGTCAAGATTTACTATCATATACATAACTACGATAAAGCCCGTTGCGAGCGCGTTGCTGAACGAGGTAACAAAGCTCTGGATTGCCTGCCCCGTTCCGGCAAGGCGAACGCCTGTTTTCCATTCCATATAGTCAAGGCAGTCGCCGATCATAGCGAAGGCGCAAACGTTTATGGCGCCGAGCGGTATGCACGAAATAACAAAGAACGGCACGCACGCCCAGAAATGATCATAACCCAGAAAATAAATGATAAAACTGGAAACGGAGCCCAAGACCGAAGTGCTTATAATGATCTGTTTATAGCTGAATTTTTTAAATGCAAGCGGCATTACAAGCATTGTAACGAACATACCTGCCGCCGCGGCAACCTGAAACACAGTGGAAACAAGGCTGATATTTGACTGAAGCGCAGCTTCGCGTGCCTCTCCGACAAGACCGGAGGGATCTTCGCCTATATAAAAAGCATAGCGCGCAACGTGCACGGCGCCCGCCTGATAAAGATAACGCGCTGCGGAAAGTATACCCATAAGCGCGGTCAGAATAAGCGGCTTGCAGCTTAATATGATTTTAAGAACGCCCTTTTCACCCTTCTTTTTCTTTGGCGGGGGAGGTATCCTGACCCGTTCTTTCGTTTTGAAATAGACCGGCACAAACAGAATATTGCCTACTATTGCGCAAAACAGCGTAATGGTCATATATTTTGTTTCTTCCAGCTGCGTTCCGCTGAGGCCGAAACCCGGCAGAATGAAACCGAGCAGCATAAAAAATGCCATGGGGATTGCAGAACCCACTCCGTTTGAAGTTCGCGCCTTGCTGACAATAGCGCCGCGCTCATCAGGATTCGGGGTCATCAGATTCGGCAGGCTCCAGAAGGGCACGTCGCTTACCGAATAGACCGTTGACCACAGCAGATAAGTAATAACGGCATAAGCCATGAGCGCTCCGCCTGAAAGATCCGGCGAATAAAACAGCAGCACGGTCAGGACCGCTATAGGAATAGGCGTATAAATGATATAGCTTTTCAGCTTGCCGTGTTTTGGATTTGCGCGGTCCATATAATAACCGAGTATGGGATCAATAGCGGCATCCCATATTCTGGCAAGCAGGACCAGCAGCAAAACAAATACGGGCGTAAGTTTAAGTACATTCAGGTAAAAATCCGATATGTACGAACTCATTATGGCATAGACCATGCCCTGCCCGAGCGCGCCTACAGCGTACGCCATCCATTCTTTTGTGGGCACATAATTCTTCATAGATCTTCTCCCTTAAAATCAGTTTTAAACTTAATAGGTAATTACCGTATTATTGCTGTCTATTCCGTTTGCGTTAAACAGAATATCGGAAAGCACCGGACGGATCTGCCGTGTGTACTTTGCCTTTATATCCTTGGACGGAATCAGACTCGCCGCCTTATCCGCAATCGCCATAAACGAATCATATTCCGCACCGCCCGGGGCAAAATCACGCGTGCCGCCGTAAACGTTGTTTACAAGAGTTATGAGGAAATCGCAAAGGCGCACGTCATACATTCTTGGCGCGATCTTACGGAGCACGCCAAGCATTCTTCCCGCTTTTCTAAATGTAAGTTTTTCAAGCGCCTTTCCGGCAATGTTTATGGGAAGTTTTAATTTTTCAGACTGCTCTTTTTTTAGGCTGAAGCTTTCGCCGAGTTCGCAGAAACGGTCTATATCATTGGCGGCGGAATCAAAAATATCGTGCAGCATATAATCAAAATGCTCTTTCAGATAAGTCATATACGGTTTGCACTGCGTATCAAAATCCATTGCCTCAATATGCAGGGTCTTAACATCCAGCGTATCGCCGTTCAGCGCCATTTTTCGTATGGGGCTCGGATAAGCCGTCAGGCAGCCGGTATTTATCTCATAAAGCCTGTTTCCGCGCGGGCTGTCATAATAATTTATATTCTGCATATGCGTGTGCCCGGTAAACAGAAAGCGAATACCGCTGTCCGCAAGAAAGCCGGCCACCTCATCGCAGTCATCTATCATTTCATGCGGGCTGAACAGGCGGTAAAATTTAACCGGCGACAGCAGAGGGTGGTGGCACACGGCAAGCATTTCATCACCCGCCGTTTTCGCGTCTTCAATCTGCTGCCTTGCCCATGCAAGCTGCTCTGCGGAAAATCCGTAACTGTCCGCGCCCCAGCCTTCGCGGTCGTCATTGAGCATAAGCAGGCGGTATCCCTTATCGAGCCGCGCGCAATAGGAGCTTGTTGGCTTATGTATGCTTAGGGCATTGCTTGGCCCGAAGTCATAATAAATATCAAACAACTGCTCTTTTGTTGCGCAGTCAACCACATATTCGCCCTTTTCCTCGCTGTAACCTTTCGGATCCGGTCTTATATCGTGGGACGCGGTTATAAGAAATATCCTTTTGCCAGCATCCTTGAGTTTTTTCAGTTTTTCGGCAAGGGAAATATGCCCGGCAAGTTCGCCGTCACACACCACATCGCCCGTAACAAGCACGATCTCCGTTTCACGGTCCCCCGCGAGCTTTGCAAACACGGCGTCGATTATGGCCTCGCTTTCCGCAACGCAGCGCTGGTCGTACAAAGCGCGTTTTTCCCACGCTTTGCCGCGCACGTTCAGTTCCCTTGCAGGATAGTAATGCAGGTCGGTTATCTGATAAAACCTTAACAAGGCAATACACCTCCTATTCTATTATAAATGTTTTTGTCAAATTTACAACTTATTTTTGTTTGTTGTTTGTAAAATATGCGCTGCGAACAGCAAAAAAGGGACTGCCGCGGCAGTCCCCTTATCACTGGATTAAACAAATTTCCTTTTGTATCTATTTTGTGCGTTTCTTTCTGTCTTTATAATGCATGGCTCTCAGGGAATTTGCAACGGCTATCAGACATACGCCGACATCGCCGAAAACAGCCAGCCACATTGCGCTTTCTCCGAAAACGCCGAGCGCGCTGCCGATAATGATAAGCACTTTGATACCTATGCTGAAAATAATGTTTTCCTTAACTATGCCCATTGTTTTTTTAGCGATCCTGCGCGCTGCCGGTATTTTTGAAAGACTGTCACCCATAATTACAACGTCCGCGGCCTCAATCGCAACATCAGAGCCGATTCCGCCCATTGCAACGCCTATATCCGCCTGGGCAAGCACAGGCGCGTCATTGATACCGTCGCCCGTATAGAGAACGATATCCTCGCTGCCCTCTTTGATTTTTCTGACCCTGTCAACCTTTTCATCAGGCAAAAGCTTTGAGCAATATTCGTTTATACCGGCCTTTTTCGCTATATCCGCGGCGATCTCTGCCTTGTCGCCCGTAAGCATAACGGTCTTTTTAACGCCCAGGTCATACAGCTCCGAGATCGCGTCCCTGCTGTCCGACTTGATAACGTCAGCAAATACGATATCGCCCAGAAACTCGTCATCGCTGCAAAGATAGATCGCGGTGCCGATCAGTTTTGTTTCCCTGAACTCCACACCGGCTTTTTTCATAAGCTTTTCATTTCCGGCGTAATACCTTTTGCCGTTGATAACGGCGGAAACGCCCATTCCGGCATAATTCTTTGCGTCTGTAACCTCCAGCCCGTCGGCGAACTGACCGAATGCAAGGCTTACGGATTTTGCTATCGGGTGCGTGGAATATTTTTCACACGCCGCTATAAGCCCCAGCAGTTCACGGTGCTCTTTTTTATTTTCGCAGTGGCAGTTTACACATTCGCAGTTAACATATTCAAACTTGCCGCTTGTGATCGTTCCTGTTTTATCAAACACGGCTACGTCAAATTTAGACAGCATTTCCAGATAGTTGCTGCCCTTTATCAGAACGCCCTGCTTTGAGCACGCGCCGAGACCGCTGAAAAACCCAAGCGGTATGGATATAACGATCGCACACGGGCAGGATACAACGAGCGCGGAAAGTCCTCTGTAAGCCCAGTCTTTCCATTCGCCGCCGAAAAACAGCGGCGGAACCACTATGATAAGCAGAGCAACAAGGCAGACTATGGGGGTATAGACCTTGGCAAATCTGCTTATGAATTTTTCCGCGTGGCTCTTTTTGGAATCCGCGTCCTCTATCATAGAAAGGATGCGCGAAACAGTTGAGTCCTTATATTCTTTTGATGCCTTTACTTTCAGCATACCGTCTATATTTATGGAGCCTGAAAGAATCTCGTCCCCGGCGCTCAGAGAAACCGGAATGCTCTCCCCCGTCAGTGCTGCCATATCCACCTCTGCGCTGCCGGATTCTATCACACCGTCCAGTTCGATCTTTTCACCGGGATTAACAACAAAGACCTCGCCCGGCCTTATTTTTTCCGGGTCTTCATCAACAAGTTTTCCGTTCCGTTCAACATGCACTTTCTGGGGCGCGGACTGGATCATATCCGCAATGGATTTGCGGCTTTTGCCGACCGCAAGATCCTGCAGGAACTCGCCTATCGTATAAAGGATAACAACAGCGCAGCCCTCCGCATACTCGCCGATTATGAACGCGCCTACAGACGCAATGGCCATCAGGAAATTCTCGTTAAAGATATTGCCGCGGAACACACCTTCAACAGCCTCTTTAATAATGTTGAAGCCTACGATGATATAAGATACCGCAAAAATAATCAGCGGCACATAAAACGGCAGTTCGGCAAACTCGTTGATGAGATATCCTGCAATGAAAAACGCAATTCCGAACCCCATTTTAAGGGCGAACGCTTTTTTATTTATCTCGCCGCCGTGCTCGTGATCATGACCGCAGCCGCATCCGTCATCGTGGCCGCAGGAGCATGCCCTGCCGTTTGAGTGACCGTGTTCCTGCCCATGAGCGTGATTATGTTTATCAGCCATAATTTCCTCCTATTCCTCGATATGTTCAATACCGCAGTTGATAATTGTTTTTACATGGTCGTCAGAAAGGGAATAGACCATCTGTTTACCGTCCCTTTTATACTTAACAAGATGATTCTGCTTTAAAATACGCAGCTGGTGTGAGACCGCCGTCTGCGATACGCCTGTGGCGGAAGTGATCTCCGTTACATTTAATTCCTTATCAAACAGAGAGCACATGATTTTAAGCCTTGTTGAATCGGAAAAGATCTTGAACAGATCCGCAAGGTCATACACCATTTCCTCATCAAGCATCAGAAGACCCCCTTTCAGGATTTTATATGAACGCCTGTTCATATGTTCATTATATTGCCATATTCAAAGTTTGTCAACACCTTTTTTAAATTTTCTGAACTGCAGTAAAACAGCATAGGCTGAAAACGCATATAAGGACAGGAGCCATGCATATGTGATAAAATATTAAAATTTTAATTTTGGCATATTCATACACGCAAAAAGCACACCTTTCATAAAATAGAAAAGGTGTGCTCAACAACTGTTTGGCAAGGTGGGATATCCCTTTAAAACAGCCTTGCTGTATTCGGTTGATCATATAACGGGCGGGGCAGCAGCGTTAATCCAGCTCCAGATACCTGAGCCATTCGGCGTTTGCCCTGCCCAGCGCACTTTTACAGTAACGCAGCCGGTTTGAAACCGTATGGACCGCCTTTTTCAGGTGGCGGCTTACCGTCGGCTGAGAAAAGCCAAGCCTTTGCGCGATCTCCTGCTGGGACATAAGCGCTTCGAAACGAAGCTGCAGGCACATGCGCTGCCGATCTGTAAGTTCGCTCTGAACGACCTGAGGCAGCACTGCCTTAAGCGCGTTTACGGTTACCTTACTGCTGTTAAAATCCTCTTCCCTTTCAAAACAATTAAATAAATGATCATAAATCCCTTTGTTTTTCATTGCCCGTCCTCCTCCGGATAATAATCCGAAAGCATTGCTGATATGACCTTGCACTGGCTTGCCATATCGTAATATATTTTTATCTTTCGCCTCAACAGTATCAGATCCTCGCCTGTATAAACGCACAGAAGCGGGCGTAGCCCTTTGATCTTTGCATTGAGCACGCGGTACTGATTTTCATACTCCTCTGCCAGCTGAGTAACGGTCATAATAATCCACACAGCCTTTCCGGCCGCAATAATATTTTAATCACGGTATCCCTGTTGCAGCCGGACAGGGCGTGATGTCCGTTCTGCCAAAACGGAATCGTTCACAGGCAGATCCGGTCCGGAATACAGCCCGGCAATAGAATTCCCACGCTGTTTCCCTAAAGCATATAAAGCGTTGCAGGGGCGGAGTTCCGCTTTACGCCCTTTATATTATACGAACATTTGTTCCAAGTCAATATAAAACCGGCATACTTATGCATGATTCAAATAAAATTGAAATAAAAGTACAATTTTTTAGACGGTTTTGAAAAATTAATTGTTATAAGAAGGAATAAATTAGCTTTTGTTTTTGCGACGTTGGCTATATTGCGCAAAAATTTTTAATATTTCAGTTGACAATTTATGCAATACTGTGTATAATATAAATTACCTTGAAACGGTGCCGCAACCGTTTTAAGTATCTTGTCCTCCTATAGTTTGTTAAAGACAGAGAGGGAAAGGCAGTGTGTTACACACTGCCTTTCTTCTTTTTTCTGTGGAATTACATATATATTAAAATAATGTGCCTGTTTTGCACAATTACGGATATGATCCGCACGCGGAAATCATATACTGATATGTATGTTGATATATTTACGCTTTTTGTCTAAGTTTAACAAAAAAAATTATATATCTATGTAAAAAATGCGTTAAAGATATTGCATGTTTGTCAAATTTTTGTTAAAATTGGGTGAAATATTCATTCGGAAGGGAGTCTTTTTAAATGGCTGACGAGAAAAACGGCGGCAAAAAATTTATGAAGTTCTCCGAGATCATTACATACGGCATAGGCCTTTTCGGCGTAGCGCTGCTCACGGGCTGGATGCCGGATTATACCGCAACCTTCTTTGCGGATTTCGCTTTCAAAGGCAAGGGGTTTGACAGCGATGTAATGAGCGGAGCGATTTCAAACGTATTTTTCGTTGCAGGTATCGTAGGCGCGGTCTGCGAACTTGTAATCGGTTATCTGGTAGACAGAACAAGAACAAAATTCGGCAAGGTAAAGCCCTGGGTAGGCTTCGGCGTTGTGCCGCTTGCTGTCGTTGCGCTGCTTGTTTTCGTGGCGCCAAACACAAATTCACAGACAGTTGCAATCGCGTGGATGTTTATAATCTACAGCCTTTACACGGCAGTTTCCTGCGCGGTCGAAAGCCCGGCAAACTGCTTTGGTTCGCTCTGCTCCCCCAATCCGAGCGAGCGTTCAACGGCGATCTCTATATCTTCTTTCCTGCGCTCAGTGGGCCAGAGCGGCGGCATGGTCGTAATCATAGTTGTCGGCGCGCTCATGAAAGCCATTATGGGCCAGCAGCAGTTTAAAAACGCGGAGGGTCAGGGCATAGACCTTATCATTTCCACTGCGGTATGCTGCCTTGGCATCATCCTTTTTGTTATGATCTTCTTTGCAAACAACAAGGAGCGCGTACCCTTTACTCAGGAAAAGGTAAGCATCAAAGATTCTTTAAAAGTTGTTTTCGGCAACAAGAACCTGCTTATGGTTTCGCTCACAAAATTTACGGGATTCGGCCGCGGCGTTTACGGCACGGTATCCCTTTACATAGCCGTTTACCTGCTTGGATCAAAGGATTTGAAGCTTGCGCTTTTGCTGCCCATGGGCATAGGCACGGCAGTAGGCACGCTGCTTGTAAACTTTGTGCTTAAAAAATTCTCTACAAAAACAACATATATTCTTTTCTGCGTATACGGCGCCTCTTCGCTTGCGATACTTTATATCGTTTCAAGCTCCGTCGGTTTTAACAGCGCGCTGATCATTCCGTTCCTGATCATCAACTTCTTCTGCGGGATCCAGCACGGCAATACAAACACAACACCGAATATCATGATTGCGGACTGCGTTGATGAAATAGAATACAAAACAGGAAAAAGGCAGGACGGCATTGCTTACGCCGGCTACGGACTTTTTTCCAAAGTCGCGTCCGCATGCACAAAAGGCTTCGGCCCGTGGCTTCTTTACACCTGGAGCCGTTACACGCTTTCTACCGACCCGAACGTTGCTTACGCTGCTCAGAGCGACACAACGCTTAACCGTATGCTTATGATCTACACGATCATTCCGGCAATATTCGTTGTCCTTCAAATGGTGCCCATCTTCTTCTACGATAACGTTGGCAAGAAGAAGGAAATGATTACAGAGGCACTGAGAGAGCGCCGCGCAGCGGCAGCCGCAGCAAAAGGCGAAAGCGCCGAAGACGGCGCACAGCCCGAGGCTCAGGCTGAATAAGGAGGTGCGCGATATGGCTAAAAATGAAAATAAAAAAGGCTTTAACTACAAGTTCTACGCCGTGATTGCCGTTTTGCTGGTTGCGGCGGTCCTTGCGGTTGTAACCGGATACGCGTTTAAAAACAAATATATCCAGTTTGACCCCGAAAAGACTGCGCTTAATTATTCAGACACGGTCTTTCAGCGCGGAGACGGCTATAACGCATACGCCTACACGATCTCCGCAAAAAGTGAAAAATACGGCGATTTCATCCGCATATATTATATGTATCCGCTGATCTACCCCGGATATGAAGCCGGCATGAGCGATGATGAGTTTGACGCAATAAAAGACAACGGCTACAACAATGAAAAATATCAGTCCGACGCCACAATAAACGACGACGGCACGCTTGCCGGTCAGGTTGCGGACAGAATGTATCCCTATTATGTTGAGCTTATCAAAACGTACGGCTGGGATGATTATGACGCCATTTATAAAAACTACTTTGCCCGCTTTGTTGAAGTTCGCCAGGAAGTCTTCGGCGATGAATACCTTGATGACGAAAGTATGTTCACGGCTTTTGAATCCAACGTTTCCACATACGGCAACGCCGTAACGGGAACGGAAGAGGTACTTGGCGAGGATGAAAAGACCGTAATCCAGGAAAAGTCAACAGGACTTTATCAGGAGCTGTACGGTGAAGACTATGAGATCACGACCTCCGTTGTAAGCGCGGCACCCGTTGAGGATCTGGACGCATACAAGACGGCATTGCCGGCGGACGTACTTGAAACATATGAAATTACTGCTGACGACATTTCCGCCGCACAGACCGTAACGACCCAGGCTGCACTTGCCAACGGCACGGTTATTGCAACGCTGGATGTTTATGTTGTTCAGATAGGAAACACATGGTATGTTGACAACACCACAACCGTTTCCAACCCGGTTTACACACAGCTTCTTTCAGGCATTGAGGCTTAAAGCTTTATAAATAAGACTGCCCCTTCTCAAACGAGAAGGGGTCTTGTTTTGCAGGAAATACATAACTGCGCTTTGTTTAAAATGCACAAATTAAGTTGATTTTTTTTGGCTTAGGTTATATTGAAATCACGCATAATAATATAGTAAACTAAAAATACAGAAAGCGATATGCTGACTTGCCAAACGGACAATAACAGCAAAACATCATCACAATAAAAGGGGCTGATCTTACGGAAAACAATATTATTATCACTTCCGAACGCGACCAGAAAGTGTTTATCCGTGTTACCGAAGGGCATTTTATAACGGAAAACGCACACATTAACTACTATGTAGGCACCTCAGATATAAAGCACAACCATTCCGTTTCCGTTGACGCGGCAATGCTGATGGCGCAGTATTATATTGAGCGCGACATTAAGATCGACACCGTGCTGTGCCTCTATGAAACGCAGGCGCTGGGAGCGTATATTGCCCATGAGCTGTCACGTCCGAGCATGCTTCAGCCGAATCCGCAGGGCGAAATATATGTGCTCGGGCCTGAATATGACGCGGCGGGGAATATGATCTTCCGTGATAACCTGAAAAGAATGATACACGGCAAAAAAGTGCTTGTGCTTATCTCCTGCATAACGAGCGGCAAGACCGTACAGCGCGCAATAGAAAGCGTAAATTACTACGGAGGCACTGCCGTTGGCGTGACAGCAGCTTTCAGCGCAACCAAAAGCATTGCGGGAATAGAGGTAAATTCCATTTTTACTCAAAACGATCTGCCGGGTTACCGCGTTTACGGCAAGCACGAATGCCCGCTCTGCAAGCAGGGCGTGCCGGTTAAAGGCATTGCAAACGGCCACGGCTATTCCACCCTGCCTTAAAAGCTATACGAACATAACCGCAAATACAATTTACCGCGCGCAGATCAGACCGCGAGAAATCGAGATGAACTCCGTTTTCTTGCGAGCGGGAGCCGTACAAAGATACTGCCCCAAGCAAAAAAGGGAAAGCGCAAACGCCGCATGAACACGTGGTTCATGCGGCGTTTATCTGGTCCGGATATGTTCATTGCATTTCTGCTAACGTAATTTTCTTGCTGTTCATTATTACACTGTGATTTAAATATTGAGTGTATACTGCGCGGTTCAGCCGGCTTTATCGGCAGTCTGAGGCGCGCCGGGGCAGGCGTGCTCTTCATTTAACATATTGTATTATCTTCTCGGCAGAGGATGCGGCGAATCGGTAATTCCCGCTATAAAATCAATCGTAACATTATAATATTTTGCTAATCTAATAACGTTATGAAACGGTATTTCGGATTCGCCGGTTTCCCATCTGCTGTACTGCTTTTGCGTAGTTCCAAGAACTTTAGCGATATCTTTTTGCAGCAGATCATGATCCTCACGCAGGTCTTTTAATCTTTTATAAATCATTGAAAACACCTCTGAAGCCATTTTATCACAGTACGATTTTGGGGTATTGACAACAGTACAATTTTGGGGTATAATCTTTAGAGGACAAATACATTCAGAGGTGAAATTATGTTTATAATTACAAATCAGGACCCAAAAAATGGAACAACAGAATACGAATGCAAAACGCTTTCATCCGCCGTAAATCATTTTCTTTCCATGGTATACAGGCCGGTCTCAAAAAACTACACTATAACATTTTCCAGAAGGGCGGAATAATATAAATAAAACGGCTGCCGCAATATTAAAACCGGGGCCTGTGCTGCGCATTCGCCTGACGGTTCATTTTCACTCACAAGCTCCGCTCACGGCAAAATATGGCGCTTGACTTTTAAGATCTATGTGCTATAATGATTTTAACCGAATGGTTTGGTAAATGTAATATTACCCAAAAAAGACTGCGATGCGGAAAAAGACTGTAATTTGAGGTTCAGAGAGCCGGCGGGCGGTGAAAGCCGGTACAGGAATTACGGTGCATAGCTCTCCGCGGAGTTGCCGCCCTGAAAACTCAGGATAGGGGCGGACGCGTAACGGCGTTATTCGTTAAGGCATTTGTTGATGCTGAAGGGCGGAATTTTCCGCTGAAGTAGGGTGGTACCGTGTAGAATCTTCTACGCCCCTATATCAAATGGGGGCGTATTTTTTATGCCCTTCATAAAGAAAGGAGTTTTTATTATGCTTAAAGGATACAAAAAGTATATTCCCTTCAAGCCAATCAACATTCCGGACAGAACATGGCCGGATAAGACCATTACAAAGGCGCCCGTCTGGTGTTCGGTAGATCTGAGGGACGGTAATCAAGCGCTTGTTGACCCGATGAATCTTGAAGAAAAGCTTGAGCTTTTCAAAACGCTTATCGATATTGGAATTAAAGAGATCGAAGTGGGTTTCCCGTCCGCCTCGGAAACGGAATACGAGATCCTCAGGACTCTTATTGAGGGCAACTATATTCCTGACGATGTTACGATCCAGGTACTCGTTCAGGCGCGTCCGCACCTTATCAAAAAAACTTTTGAGGCTATAGACGGAGCAAAAAACGTTATCGTTCATTTTTACAATTCAACCTCTACCCTGCAGCGCAAGGTAGTTTTCAAAACGGATATGCAGGGCGTTATAGACATAGCGGTTGAGGGCGCTAAACTCATAAAAGAGCTTACTGACGAGGAACTAAAAAAATATCCGGACATGAATATCCGCTACGAATATTCACCCGAATCCTTTACGGGAACGGAGATTGACAATTCCGTCCGGATCTGCGAGGAAGTAATGAAGGTCATGGGCGCAACACCTGAAAACCCGATCATTCTTAATCTGCCGTCCACGGTTGAGTGTTCAACGCCCAACGGCTATGCCGATCAGATAGAATACTTCTGCCGCCATATCAGCAACAGGGACGCGTGCATCATTTCGCTTCACCCCCACAATGACCGCGGAGAAGGCGTTGCGGCAACAGAGCTTGCGCTCATGGCGGGAGCAGACAGGGTTGAGGGCACGCTTTTCGGCAACGGCGAGAGAACGGGCAACGTAGACCTTGTTACCCTTGCTCTTAACATGTGGACGCAGGGCGTTGACCCGCAACTTGATTTTCACGACATAAATAAGATCAAAGACGTTTATGAGCGCACAACGAAGATGAAAGTGCCGCCGCGCCAGCCGTATGCGGGCGAACTTGTTTTCACGGCATTTTCCGGTTCTCATCAGGACGCTATCAATAAGGGAAAGATCTATATGGAAGAAACGAATTCCGATTATTGGGAAGTGCCTTATCTTCCGATAGATCCGGCTGACGTCGGCAGAGAATATGAACCGGTAATCAGGATCAACTCACAGAGCGGAAAAGGCGGCGCGGCATTTATTCTTTCCACGGATTACGGCATAAAAATGCCCAAGGCGATGCATACCGAATTCGGCGCGATCGTTAAGCACGCATGCGATATCAAGGGCAAGGAGCTTAAACCGGGCGAAGTTTTTGACCTGTTCCAGAAAGAATACAGAAACGTTGTTGGCCCTTACAGGATAATGAACCACAAGACATCTGAGGAAAAAGAGGAAAACGAGTATCTTACCCGCGTTCATTTTGAGGGTGAGATCAAAGTAAGAGACGGCAAACTTGTTAAGATAGACGGCAAAGGAAGCGGACCCATTGAAGCGTTCTTCAACGCGCTCGGCCAGGTGGGTATCACCGGTTATCAGTTTGTTGATTACAGCGAACACGCAATCTCCGTCGGCGAAGATTCAAAGGCTATTTCTTATATCCATTTAAAGAATCCGCAGGGCAAGGACGTTTTCGGAATAGGCGTATCACACAACATAGGCTATGCGTCTCTTAAAGGTATCATCTGCGCCATAAACAGGGACCAGCCGGACTGTGTGCGCGACGATACAATGCCCGGCATTTTTGAAAAATAAGGAGAAAATAAAATGAGCAATTACAAGATCACGGTTCTGAAGGGCGACGGTATCGGCCCGGAAATAGTTGACGAATGCATTAAAGTGCTTGACGCGGCAGGCGAAAAATTCGGATTTAAATTTGACTATAATTATCAGCTGCTCGGCGGCTGCGCGATAGACGCGACCGGTGTGCCGTACCCAACGGAAACAGAAGTGGCCTGCAAGGCTTCCGACGCGGTGCTTTTAGGCGCTGTCGGCGGACCGAAATGGGACTCTCAGCCCGGCAATAACCGCCCGGAGGCCGGTCTGCTTGCAATCAGGGAATCGCTGGGGCTTTTTGCGAATCTGCGCCCGGCGAAGATCTTTGCTCCGCTAAAGGACGCGTCTCCCATTAAAGAAGAGATCATCGGCGACGGGCTGGATATCCTGATCGTCCGTGAACTGACCGGCGGAATCTATTTCGGCGACCGCGGCACTTATGAAAAAGACGGTGTTGAGGGCGCTTATGATACGGAGCGCTACACTGTTCCCGAAATCGAGAGGATCCTGCGCGCGGGATTTGAATACGCCATGAAGAGAAACAGGAAACTCACCTGTGTAGACAAGGCAAACGTGCTTGATTCCTCCAGGCTCTGGCGCAAAGTTGCCGAGAGAGTCAAGGCGGATTACCCGGAAGTTGAACTTTCCTATATGTATGTAGACAACTGCGCAATGCAGCTTGTGCGCAATCCGGGCCAGTTTGATACGATCGTAACATCAAATATGTTCGGAGACATTCTTTCCGACGAGGCTTCCATGATAAGCGGTTCTATCGGCATGCTTGCATCCGCGTCCCTTGCCAAAGGCACATTTGGGCTTTACGAACCGATCCACGGCTCTGCCCCGGATATCGCCGGTCAGCAAAAGGCAAATCCGCTTGCTACCATCCTCTCAGGCGCAATGATGCTGCGCTACACGTTCGGCGAGAGCGAGGCGGCGGACGCCATAGAAAAGGCGGTAGACACGGCCCTGACCCAGGCAAGAACGCCCGATATCTATGAGGACGGTTTTAAAAAAGTTACCACCTCCGAAATGGGCGATCTTGTTGCGTCTTTGCTGTAAACCATAGAATAATTATAATCAAAAACGAGCAAGGGCTTTCCGTTTGGAAAGCCCTTGCTTTTTGACAAATATTCTATTGTGTGTCCGTTTAAACATTAACGGCGGAGCGGATCTCTTCCACATTCTTTTCCGTCTGCGAAAGGCGTTTTTGAATATCGGCGCCTCGGTCCGAGAACCCCTGAAGATAGATTACGGTAAACTGATCCTCGTCATAATCATCCTCGTTGCAGAAATAAGGCACGGTATAGCCGCTTTCGTTGAACTCACGGCGGTATACCCGCTCACCGTTGAACTGATAGGTATTGTAGCCGTAATTACTGTTGATCTCTGCCAAAAACGAAGCGCAAAAGCTGCCGTTTTCATCCATCTCGCTTATTCGGCTGGTACCTTTCCAGATACGCTTCGTCCGCTCGTTATAAGTATATGTATTGCGGCAGATATCTGTTTTTGACCCGTTTTTACGCAGGATATAAAAGCATTCCGGATCATCGGGATCCTGCATTCGGGAAACGCCTTCATTGTCATACACTTTCACGGCAGAATGACCGTTCCACCTAAACGCTTCCATTTTGTATTCCGGCTCCGTCTCCAGCACATGATTGCCGTCTTCATCAGAGGCGGAGACTTTTTTATTGAACCTGTATACTGTTAGCAGCTCATCTACACCGTCCCCGTCAAAATCCATGAGATCGGCAACGCAGAGTCCGTCCGCAAAGCAGATACGTGAATCCGAATCATACTTAGGTTCACCGAATTTGGAAATATAATCCTGCACTATATTTGAATAGGCCTCGGCCATAAGCTGCTCGCCGGATTTTGCCGAAACGGGCAGCGCGCCCTCCTGCGTTCCGCCGAAGCTGTCTATGGCGGCGGAGATCGAATCCAGCAGATCCTCTGCCCTGGACGCACTGATATTTGAAAGTCTGATCGTTTCAAAATCCGATGTGTTCATTTTGCCGCCCACCGCATAGATATCGTTGACCGGATCATACTCGCAGGCACGGGAACTTTTAAATTCCGAACCGCTCAGACCAAAAAGCTCCATGGATTTTCCGTCTTCCGCAGACAGCTCCCCTATATAGAATCTGCCGCTGCGGCGGTAAAGCGAGATCCAGTTCCCTATATCCGGACGGTCAGCCGCCGCGTTTGCGGCGTGCGAATACATACGGATAAAATCGCCGCCGTCGTAACCCCACACTTCAACCTGATAAGCGCTGCCGCTTCTGAAAGCAATAAGCAGTTCGGATATTCCGTTTGAATCAAAATCCACCTCGCGGGCAAACGAAAGCCCGGCCATGCGGTAGATCTCGCCGGAAGTATCTGTCTGCTCTGTTTTTGCGGAACCGTATTCGCCTATAATGTTGGCGCAGACCTCGGCGGCATCGCCGTCAAACCGGTCCTCATTTCTGTTATCCCCGCTCAGATCAAGATAAAAAACAACGGGAGTAATGACCAAAGCCGCAGCCAGCAGCAAAGTGATCCCCGCTCTGAAGCCGATTGAGACGCCGCCGGCGGCATTTCTTATTTTAACAAAAACTTTTTTTAATACTGCCTTTGCTTTGGCGGGGGTAAGCCGTCTTAATTCCTCCAAAATATCCTTTGCCTGTGCTTTTATAAAGCTTATATCGATCTCCGGTACGGCAAAACGGCGGGAGTTAGCAGAAGCGATATAATCGTCCCACTCCTCGTCAAAATAGGTATATTTCTTCAGCGCTCTGCCCCCCTTTGCAGATCATTATGTATCCGTCTTTTTGAATAAGAAACTATTTAATATATCTTATATCGTTGCCTTCCAGCTCCAGCACGGAATATTCGCCGGCAAGGCGGCTC
Source organism: uncultured Clostridium sp. (assembly GCA_958422185.1). Lineage (GTDB taxonomy): Bacteria > Bacillota > Clostridia > Oscillospirales > Acutalibacteraceae > Eubacterium_R. The sequence continues at coordinate 104,773 of CATZNW010000002.1, read as the reverse complement.
GTTACCCTTTGATTATAATCTCTTTCAAGATCATCAAAGCTGAAATTCGTACTTATTATAGTTGCCTTCTTCTTCAAAATACGCGTGTTTACGATATTATAAAGGCACGCCTCTGAAAACAGGCTTCTGAATTCCGTTCCGAGATCATCAAGAATAAGCAGATCCGCATCTAAAATATCATGCTCATTATAATTTATATTATCCGTTCTGCCGAAATTTTCATCCTGAAGATCGGAAAAAATATTCTGGCTGGTGCCGTAAATAACGGAATAGCCTTTATTAAGCACAACATTGGCGATCGCAAGGCTGAGGTGTGTTTTGCCGAGACCGGTTGAGCCCATGAACATCAGATTCGGCGAATGCGGAGTGAATCTCTGCGCGTACATGCGGCACTCCTCAAGAATCTCCGCAGCTTTTTTACGCGGCGAAAATCCACCGTCAGCCGTGTCCGGATAATACCCGATATTGAACGTTTCAAAAGTACATTCATCTATCGGTGCATTCTTGCGGATGGAATCCCGTTCTATCTCCTTTAGAAGTTCTCTGTGGCAGGCGCACATACGATTCTGAGTAAAGCCTGTGTCCGAGCAGACCGGGCAAACATATTTAATGGTCAGCGCGTCCTCGTCAAACCCGGCTTTTACAAGAAGCTCTTTCTTGTGCTTTTGCAGAGCAAGACTCTTTTCTTTTAACTTTTCTATCTCGCCCTTAACATTCTCCCCCCTAAAGAGCAGGGTAGAAACGGAAAGCCCCGTTCTTGCCAGTTCCTGCTGGATCTGCCCGAGTTCCGGGATCTTTTTCATTGCTTCATCTGTGCGCCGCTGCAGATCAAGTTCTGCATTGCTGCGCCTGCGCTCCAAAATATTGAGCGCTTTTTGGTAAACATTGCTTCTGTAAGGCATAGCTGCTCCTTAATATTTGATCTTTGTATTCTTGTGGGCATCCTTTTTGATCTTATCCAGATCATAGGATGGCGGACGGCTGATCTCGCCGCGGCGGCTCTTTTCTTTCTGCGCTTTCTGACGTTCAAAATGCTCGTTCTCGCGTTTGGCGTCCTCCGGCGTCTCGATGCCCGCCTTTTTCCAGTTTTTAAGGATCTTGTCCATATATCTCAGGTCGGGCTTGTCTATATTTTCATTCATGATCTCAGCCGCGCGGAAAATCAGTTCATCTGAAAAATCACTTCTCCAGCGCGTTAGCATCTCCAGCTGTCTGTCCGTCGGGGATTTTCTTGTAAACCCGGCTGCGTCCTTTAAGCTTTTCCAGAAGGAATCCGTCTTTTCAAGCTCGCATATCCGGTTCTCGGCAAGAGCGGGGGTATCGATACCGTCCTCCAGCCAGTTCTGCGCCGTTTTATAAAAATATCCCGCGCTGACAGCCCTGCCGTTTGCCCTTAAATTTTCACAGTAGGCAAGCAGCATCATAACGACCTCCGGCGGCATGCCGTAAAATTCCGTGAGATTCACGATCATCTCCTGCTCCGAATGGCTGATGGTGCGCCCGTAAACAGACTGCGCCTCATTCAAAAGCTGCGCAATCTGCGGTTTTTCAGAGCAGATCGCAACGATCTCTTTGGGCGAAAGCACAGGAGCGTTTACGCCTGCGGACCCGGAGGGCTTTTTTTCAGCCTTGCTCGTTTGGCCGTCCGGCGCCTTTTCGCCTGAAGCCGCAACATCCGGATTTGGTCTTTTGCGCACGTCCGAAGAAGCGGCGATCCCCGCGGCGGGAACATAATTTGAGCTGCTCTCCCCGCCGGTGTTCAAAACGCCTTCTTCGATCCAGAAATCCATCATATTCTCCGCATCCGACTGCGGTATTCCGAGTTTTTTTGAGATCTCCGCGGAAGTTGCCACTCCGTTTCTACTTAGGATATACAGCAGCGCTTTTATCTGATATTCGCTTGCAAGCTTTATGTATTTTTCCGCGAGCGCGGCGGGAACGAAAAACATTCCCTCTTTCCATATTTTGCCCGCGGGGTCTATATGATAATCCATAAAATTCCCCTGAATTCATTTTTGCATAGTTACACATAATAATTTTAGCAAAAAGGGCGGGCAAAGTAAATAGAAATTTATTTCTGAAGAAAAACCCCGTATGCAGGCGGCTATTTTTATACCGCAATATTAAAAATTTAATAGATCTACTTGACAAATCTTAATTCTTTTTGTATACTGCTATTGTTGTTTGCGGATTTAGCTCATCCGGTAGAGCGCCACCTTGCCAAGGTGGAGGTAGCGAGTTCGAGTCTCGTAATCCGCTCCATGAGCCATTCATTGAGTTAATGAATGGCTTTTCTTTTTAATATACAGGATTTCAATAGAGGAGTGGTAGCTGAAAATGAAAAAAACTTCTGCAGCCGCAAGGGCAAAAAACTTCTTTTCATCAGGGTTTTTCATTTATACTGTTTTGATCTTTGTTACCGCGGTCGCCGTATTTTTGCCGTTTCTGCAAAACAGAACGTCTTTTATCTGGGAACCGGACGGCACTGCGCAGCATTTCACAGCTTTCGTATACTACGGCGAATACATAAGAGGGATCCTTCAGAGCATTTTTTCCGGGAACCCGGCAATACCGCAGTTTGATTTTTCAATCGGGCTCGGCTCGGACATTCTTCAGTCTCTTCAGTATTACACGATAGGCGATCCGCTCAACCTGCTTTCCGCGCTTGTTCCGAAAGAATACGCGTCATATGCATACACGCTCATAATGGCGCTCAGATATTATCTTGCCGGACTTGCCTTTATGGCGCTTGCAAAGTACAAAAAGCTGCCCCGGCTTACCTCTGCTGCCGGCGCGGTCATGTATGTATTTACCGCATATTCCATGTATATGGCGATAAGACATCCGTCGTTTCTGAATCCGATGATATATTTTCCGCTCATCATACTGGGCGCGGAAATGATATTTGATAAAAAACAGCCATATGTTTTTATCCTGAGCATATTCCTTTCGGCAGTAAGCTGTTTTTATTATTTTTATGTTATCTCCATCTTCACCGTGCTTTATATCTTCCTGAGAATCTTTTTTGTGTACGGCAAAAGATTTTTCAAAGGCTTTTTTGAAAGCCTGTGGAAGTTCGGCGGCTCCTATATCCTGGGCGTTCTTATGGCGGCGGTCATATTCTTCCCGCTTGTGGGAGCTTTCTTTTCCGCTTCAAGGGGGCAGGTCGATTACGGGCTCGGCATCCTGTTCAACAAGGATTTTTACAAAAACTTTCTGAGCGCGTTTTTTAACACCCAGATGATAGGCAACAACACATATTTCGGCTTTACGGCGCTTTCCGCCGGCGGCGCGGTGCTGCTGTTTGCGGGAAGAAAGAAAAACGGCTTTCTTAAAGCAGCATTTGTTGTCGTTACCGTTATGGTTATGCTCCCGGCCTTTGGAATGGTCATTAACGGATTTTCATATGTTGTAAACAGATGGAGCTGGGTCTATGGCCTGCTTTGCGCATACACTTTTGCAAAGTGTGCCGGAGATCTGAAAAATATCACCGTAAAAAAATCTGTCCTTCTTGTTGTTTCAGCCGCGGTTTCAACCGGTATCATGGCTTATCTGAAGACCCTTAACAGTACGGAAAACCTGATTTCCTGCGCTGTATTCTTTGCCTTTGCGCTGCTGTGCCTTGCTTATTCCGCCGCACCGCTCATCATCAAAAACATAAACAGAAAAGCGATCGGCGCGGTATTTAAAGGAGCGCTTTGCGTGCTTGCGGCGGCGGCTGTTTTTGTAAACGGATTTTACTTTTTCAGCCCGAGCGAAACAAAATATGTAGACTCGTTCATGACCTTTAAGGAAGCGCGCGAATACTCAAACGGAAAACGCACGGCTCAGATAGCCGGTATCCAGAGCGGAGACGCAGGAATAAGCAGATACGTTCCGCTCGGCATCCCCATGAGCGATTACAACGAATCCATGATAAACGGGGCGTATTCCACAAGCGCGTATCTCAGCATGATAGATGCAAATATTGTTGAATTTCAGCAGGATATGGGGCTGATCAACGGTAACCTTTCAAGAATAAACGACACCCGGTGGGATCCGTTTCTGAATGTTGTGTTAAACGCACGCTATATGGTTTCCAAAAACACAAACAGCACTTATTATGCCGCAGATAACAAGCCGGTTGCAAGCGTTATTTACACCAATGCGGATGAATACGGCGTTTATGAAAATGAAGCGTATGTTCCGTTCGGCTTTACATATGAAAAAACGCTTTCCAAATCTGAATACGATAAACTGAATCCCGCTGAAAAGCGCCTTGCGCTGCTTGATTCCCTTGTTTTGAACGATACGGACACACAGGGCACGGCGTCTGCAGCGGACTATCAGGACAAATGCGGCGAGATCGCCGTTTCGCTTGAAGACACGCCGGGAGTTGTTCTTGACGGAAACAAGATTTACGTTGCAGAGGACAATACGGAGATCGGTCTTACAGTAAACGGAAAGATAGCCCCAAACAGCCAGCTGTATTTCTACGCTCAGAATATCCGCTATTCACCGCTGAGTACGGATGATTACGAAAAAGCGCAGAGAGGGGAATCCGTTCACGGCGCAGAAAGCGACACGTTAAGAAAGATCTTTGCCCCCGAAAGCAGCGTTGGCGTAAGCGTAAGCGCAGATTCACGCAGGGAATCGTTTCAGATCTACACGGCATTCAACGATTATTTCACCGGTATATTTGATCATATCCTAAATCTGGGCTACTGCCAAAATGCGCCTGAGGAACTGAAAATATCCTTCAAAAAGGGCGTTTATGAATTTGACTCGCTGAGCGTTCTGAGCGTACCTATGAACGAGTATGACAGCCTTACGGACCGCCTTGGCGGAGAGACCCTGCAAAACGTGGAAACCGGCTGCGACAGCATCAGCGGCACCATAACGGTAAGCGGCAGCAAATGGCTTTATCTTTCCATTCCGTACAGCGAAAACTGGAAAGCCTATGTTGACGGAGAAGAGGCGGAGATACACAGAGCGGACAGCGCTTTCTGCGCCGTTGCGCTTTCGGAAGGCGAGCACAGCATTGAACTTAAATATGAAAACAGGATCCTGCTGTATTCGCTGCCGGTAAGTATTGCAGGCGCAGCCGTTTTTGCCGCGGTAGTCGTGTTGACTCAAAGGAAACTCAAAAAAGAGAAAGATCTGCAAAAATAAATAAATCCGCAAAAAAGCCCGCCTGACAGTCATAACGGTCAGGCGGGTTTTCTGCAGCCGCGTTTCAGCAAATAAAAAATGGAGTTTTAAGCGTAAAAGACCGGCGTTTAATCAAACACAGTGGAGATGACCTTTGGCGCGCCGGGCGGCGAGTAATCAAAGCGGTCTATATGTTCCGAATTCACAAAATATGTAAGTTCCTGTGCCATATCCGCCTCCTCAAACGCCTCCACTATAACGAGTTTGATCTTCATTTTATCCGGCAGAACGGATTTTATATAGACCGCCACGCGCTGCCCCTCAAAAAGGTAATCACACGGCTCTGCCAGCCCTGCCAGATTCGGCATCAGCTCAACGAAAACACCGTATGTTTCTATGCTTCGTACAGTGCCCGTTACAGTCTCTCCCGGCTCAAACATCATTGCGTTTTCGCTCCAGGTGCCCAGCAGCTCTTTAAGCGAGAACGTAAGCTTGTGCGGCTCGCGCTTGCGAAGAACCACCTTTATGCACTCTCCCTCATACACTCTTTCCCGCGGATGATTTATGCGTGAAACGGAAAGCATGTCAATAGGGATCAGCGCATTTATGCCGGCGCCGATATCAATAAACGCACCGAATTTTTCAAGATGGGTAACGCGCGCGTCTATAATATCGCCCTCCACAAGATGATCTATAAAATTCTTTTTGCAGCCGAGCTGCACGGCCTTACGTGACAATATGGCGCTTATATTGCCGCGGTCGTCACGCTGAAAGCCTAAAATGATAAAGCACACCGGTTTGTTTACCTTTGAGATGAGGGCAATATCGCGGGTAGAGCCGTCATCTATCCCGATGGCGCCCTCCTCCCGGGGGATCACTCCCTTTATTATACCAAGATCAACATGCAGGTTATGTTCGCTGTCGCACATAAGGACCCTGGATTCGATTACGTTTCCGTTCATCATAGCGATCTTAACGTCCTCCAGCGTATCAAAAGTGCGCATAAGCTGCGTATTTTGCCCTTCCGGATAGAATTTCATAACATTCACTCTCTTTAAACGGCGCGTTTTTACTGCCTGCTCCGCTATTCTCCGTGTTTTCATATGCTGTTCGCAGGGCGGATCTTGATTTAATGCGCCTTAATATTGTCTGTTTTAAATGTATGCAAATTTAACGGCGATTATGTTGTAAATAGAATAAATATGTGCTAAAATACTTTATTAATAAAGTTCAGAAGCGCAAAAAAGCGCGTTGCGGGTGATTTTTTGGATTACAATGTTGGCGATACAGTTATAATGAAAAAGCCGCACCCCTGCGGCAGCCGGGAGTTTGAGATCGTAAGGGTAGGCGTTGATTTTAAACTGAAATGCGCCGGATGCGGACGAGAGGTAATGGTGCCGCGCATAAAGGCGCTTAAAAGCATAAAAAAGAAAAAGGATGAAACGCTTTGAGTTCATATGACCCGGTTGGATTTTTTGATTCCGGCATCGGAGGCGTTACGGTTCTTAAAGAAGCACTGCGCCTTTTGCCCAGTGAAAATTATGTTTTTTTCAGTGATTCAAAAAACAATCCCTACGGCGATAAGAGCGACGGCGAAATAATCGCGCGCTCGGCGGAGATCACCCGTTTTCTGATAAAGGAAAAGCACTGCAAGGCGATCGTTATAGCCTGCAACACCGCCTCCGCAAAGGCGGCAAAGAGCCTGCGCGCCCGGTTTCCCGGGATTCCCGTCGCTGCCATAGAACCTGCATACAAAGTGGTTCACGATGAAAATCCAAAAGGCGCAACGCTGATCATGGCAACGAAAGGCACGATCAAGAGCGAAAAATTCCGCCGCCTTTATTATTCTTATTACGATCACAAAACAAGTATTCATTCCTGCCCCGGCCTTGCGGATCTGATTGAAAAGGGCAATGAAGAAGAGGTGCTTGATCATCTGAAAAAGGCCCTTGCGCCATACAGGGGCAAGGTGCAGAATGTTGTGCTTGGCTGCACGCATTATCCTCTTGCTAAAAATGAGATAACGGCGGTTCTGGGCGATGTTCATTTTTTTGACGGCGCGCCGGGAATAGCAAAGCGGCTCAAATACCTGCTGCAAAAAAACGATATTTTAAACGACGGCGGCACGGCAGGAAACATAGAATTTATTGATTCAGCAGAAAACGAAGAGATAAGAAAAGAAAAGACCGCCCGGTTTTACAGTCTATTAAAAAGATAATCAGAGGTAATTTATGTTTGAAAAGCTGACGGAAGTCGAGAAAAGATTTGACGAAATAAACAAACTTGTCTGCACGCCGGAAGTTGTTTCCGATATGCAGAAATACACAGCGCTTATGAAGGAATTGAAGCACCTTACGCCCGTTGTTGAAAAATTCAGGGAATACAAAAAAGTGCTTAAAAGCTGCGAGGACAGCCGCGAGATGCTGGATGATCCGGAGGCGGACGAAGAGCTTGCCGCAATGGCAAAGGAAGAACTTGAGGAGAGCAAAAAAAAGGAAGAAAAGATAAAAGAAGAATTAAAAGTTTTACTGCTGCCGCGCGACCCTAACGACGATAAAAACGTTATTATTGAGATACGCGGCGGCGCCGGCGGCGAGGAGAGCGCGCTTTTTGCCGGTGTCCTCTTCAGGATGTATTCCATGTATGCGGAAACAAAGGGCTTTAAAACCGAGATCATGAACGCAAATGAAACAGGGCTCGGCGGCTACAAGGAGATAAGCTTTTCAATAGACGGAGACGGGGCATACAGCCGCTTTAAGTTTGAGAGCGGCGTGCACAGAGTGCAGCGCGTGCCCGAAACAGAGAGCCAGGGACGCATACACACCTCAACCGTTACCGTTGCCGTTTTGCCGGAGGCGGAAGAAGTGGATTTTGAGCTGAACGAAAAAGATCTGCAGATAGACACCTTCCGCTCCAGCGGCGCGGGCGGCCAGCACATAAACAAGACCTCTTCCGCTATCAGGATAACACATATTCCCACCGGCACAGTGGTTGAGTGCCAGGACGAACGAAGCCAGCACAAGAACAAGGAAAAAGCGCTTAAAGTTTTACGTTCCCGCCTTTATGATATGGAAAAGGCAAAGCACGACGCGGAGATAGCCGGTGAGCGGAAAGCACAGGTAGGAACCGGAGACCGGTCAGAAAGGATCAGAACATACAACTATCCACAGGGCAGGGTAACGGACCACCGCATAGGGCTTACGCTCTACAAGCTTGAGCAGATCTTAAACGGCGACCTTGACGAACTGATAGACGCGCTTATTACGGCGGACACCGCCGAAAAACTGAAAGCCGGTGCCGAGGAGATCTGATTCAGCCCGGAACAATAAAAACTGAGGGCATATAAATGGAAACGAAGATCTTTAAACCTACAAGTGAAAACATTGCGGCTGCGGGCGGGATCATACGCCGCGGCGGACTTGTTGCCTTTCCTACCGAAACGGTGTACGGACTGGGCGCGAATGCGCTGAGCGACGAAGCCGTTTCTAAGATATATGAGGCAAAGGGCAGACCGAGCGATAACCCGCTGATTGTTCACATTGCGGAGAAAGAGGACATTCTGCCGCTCGTGAAAGAAGTTACGCCGACGGCAAGGGCACTTATGGATGCGTTCTTCCCCGGCCCGCTTACCATAATCCTGCCGAAGAGCGGCAAGATAGGCAAAGTTGTGAGCGGCGGCCTGGATACGGTTGGCATAAGAATGCCGCAGAATCCTGTTGCGAGGGCGTTTATCAAAGCGGCAGGCGTGCCGGTAGCGGCGCCGAGCGCCAACACAAGCGGACTGCCGAGCCCTACGAACGCAAAATACGTTATTGAAGACCTGCGCGGCAGGATAGACGCCGTTATAGACGGCGGCAGCAGCGAGTTCGGAATCGAATCCACCGTATTGACCCTTGCTGGCGAGATCCCGACTATCCTGCGTCCCGGAGCGATTACGCGGGAAATGCTGAGCGAGGTAATAGGCCGTGTGGATATTGCGCGCGCTGTTACAGAAGGCATGGCAGACGGCGAAACAGCGGCGTCCCCGGGTATGAAATACAAGCATTACGCTCCCAAAGCGAAAATAATAATAGTAAACGCGCAAAAGGAAAAATACGAAAGTTTCGTAAACGCGCAGGACGGCGCCTTTGCCCTTTGCTATGAGGGCGATCAAATCACGATACCGAAAGTTACATTCGGCAGGGAGGGCGATGACCTGAGCCAGTCCCACGCACTGTTTGACGCGTTGCGAAAGCTTGACGAACTGGGAGCAAAAAAGGTATACGCCCGAAACCCCCGACTTTCCGGCGTTGGGCTTGCGGTTTACAACCGCCTTATCCGCGCGGCGGCATTCTGTGTTATAGACCTTGAAAGGCCGTTTCTTATAGGCCTGACGGGGCAGACGGGAGCCGGAAAAAGCTACGTAGCAAAAAAACTGAGCGATATGGGATATAATATTGTTGACGCGGATCATTATTCACGCAGATTAACCCAAAACGGATCACCGATACTGCCGCTTATTGCGGAACATTTCGGGGAAGATACCGTTAAGGACGGCATACTGAACAGAAAGCTGCTTGCGAACAGAGTTTTCGGAAACAAAGAACTGCTTGAAAAGCTGAATAAAATTATGCACCCGAGAATACTTGAAATGTGCGAGAGCAATTCAAAATTCCCTTGCGTGCTGGACGCGCCGCAGTTATTTGAGAGCGGTGGGGAAAGACTTTGCGCCAGGGTGCTCAGCGTGACCGCACCGGAAGATATACGCCTGAAAAGAATAATGAAACGCGACGGCATAACGGAAGAGCAGGCGCTGCAAAGGATGAAGTCCCAGCGCAGCGAGGAATTTTTTAAGGAAAATTCGGATTTTACCGTTATAAATGACGGCAGAGATATCATTTCACAGCTCAATTTATTCAGGGAGGAATCATTATGAGTGAAAAAAGTGCAAAAGAACTGAAAAAGCTGCTTTTTAACAACAAGCAAAACGGAATTGACGTTATGAGTGAAGAAGAGATCCGTCTTTGCGACACATTCTGCGAAGGCTACAAGGGTTTCCTTTTTCACAACAAAACGGAGCGCGAGGTTGCCGCATGGGCGGAGGAAGCTGCAAACGCCGCTGGATTTTCAAAGTTTGATGAATTTGGCGCGCCGCTCGCTCCCGGTCAGAAAGTCTACGTTTCAAACAGAGGCAAAGCAATCATTCTTTGCGTAAAAGGCAAAAGGCCTGTAAAAGAGGGCGTTCGTATCGTTGCGGCGCACATCGATTCGCCAAGAGTTGATCTGAAACAGTGCCCGGTTTATGAGGACGGCTCTCTGGCTTTCTTCAAAACGCATTATTACGGCGGCATAAAAAAATACCAGTGGAGCGCCATTCCGCTTTCTCTGCACGGAAGGATATGCAAGAACGACGGCTCCTATGTTGATATAAAGCTGGGAGAGATCCCCGGCGAACCGAAATTCTGCATAACCGATATTCTGCCGCACCTTGCTGTTGAGCAGTACACCAGGAAGCCGAACGAACTTATCAAGGGCGAGGAAATGAACGTGCTTATCGGTTCGCGTCCGTTTAAAGACGATGAGGAAAGCGAAAAGATAAAGCTCAACATTCTGAACATTCTCTATGAAAAATACGGCATTGTTGAGCGTGATTTCCTTTCCGCCGAACTGGAGCTCGTGCCCGCGTTCACCGTTGACGACATTGGGTTTGACAGAAGCATGATCGGCGGCTACGGCCATGACGACAGGGTGTGCGCATACCCCGCTTTTGAAGCTGTCACGGAGATCGACAAAGCTCCCGAATATACCGCCATTACCGTGCTTACGGATAAAGAAGAGATCGGCAGCGTTGGCAACACCGGCCTGAATTCAAGTTATCTTAAATACTTTATTGAGGATCTTGCCCGCCTTGAGGGCTGTGAGGGCAGGGATGTGCTGCGCCACAGCAAATGCCTGTCAGCGGATGTAAACGCTGCGTTTGATCCCACATGGGCGTCCGCTTATGAAAAGAACAATTCAAGCCTTATCAACAACGGCGTTTGCGTAACCAAGTTTACCGGCAGCCGCGGCAAAAGCGAAACGAATGACGCTTCTGCGGAATTTGTCAGCTGGGTAAAGGCGCTGCTTGAAAACACCGGCGTTTTATGGCAGAGCGGCGAACTCGGCAAGGTAGACGCCGGCGGCGGCGGCACCGTTGCGATGTACGTTGCAAATCTTGACGTTGACACGATCGATATCGGCGTCCCTGTGCTTTCCATGCATGCGCCGTATGAGGTGGTCAGCAAGATAGATGTTTATATGGCATACAAAGCGTTCCTGACTTTCTTTACAAAATAACGTTATAAAATGAAAGCGAGCCTCTCTTTCCTGAAAAAGAGAGGCTCTTTTTTTGATAATCAATTATAATCATTGCAAAACAGCATTTGAGATAAGGGTATACGCCGTATTAATAACGCCGGCTATGACCATAACCCGTACGGGATTGAGCTTTGTTTTGCGCAGCAGGACAAAGCACACGGCAAAAGCGGCAACAAGCACCCATTTTGTGGAGGCAAGGCTGACGGCGCCTTCGCCCCAGAAGGCGGAAACAAGTACGGAAACGCCGGCCGCAGCAATCATTGCCACCACGGCCGGGCGCAGAGCGGAAAGCACATCGCTCATCACCGTCAGATCCCTGTACTTAAAATAGAGTTTCGCAAGAATCGCTACGATAATGCAGCTTGGCAGGATACATCCGGCAGTTGCGCAGAGCGCGCCGCCTATTCCGGCTATCTTGGTGCCGACGAAAGTGGCGGAATTTACGGCGATAGGCCCGGGCGTCATTTGGGAGATCGTAATAAGATCGGTAAACTCGCTCATTGTGAGCCATTGATTTTTTGAAACGACCTGCTCCTGAATAAGAGGCAGAGAGGCATAACCGCCGCCGAAACTCAAAAGACCGATCTGCAGAAAACTGAAAAACAATTCAAGATAGATCATTTCTGCGCCCTCCCCTTTTTGCGGTTGATAAGAGCTTTAATGACGCCGAGGGCGGCGCATGCAAGAATGATATACACCACATTTACATTGAAGATGCAGGACGCGGCAAAAGCGCACGCCATAATGATTACCGAGCCCGCACTTTTCTGTTTAAAAATATCAAGCGCCATATCGTAGACCACGCTTGCTATGACAGCGCCGACGCCTGCCTGCATACCGGCAAGCATGGCTGCAACGACGATATTGCTCTTAAACGCCTCATAAAAAACAGAAATAACGGATATAACAACAAACGGAGGAATGATCGTTGCGAACGCCGCCACCGCCGCGCCGACCAGCCCGGCGAGTTTATAGCCCGTTACGATTGCGCCGTTTACCGCTATCGCGCCCGGCGCGGACTGAGCGATCGCCACAAGATCCAGCATTTCCTTTTCATCTATCCACTTATATTCGTCAACAAATTTCTTCTTAAAAAGAGTAACGATAACATATCCGCCGCCAAAGGTAAACGCACTTATGTAAAGCGTGGAAAAAAACAGCTTAGGCAAAACGGCTCGCAAATTCCTTTTTCCATTATTCGTATCTTTTTCGTTCAAGAGGACACTTCCTTTCTTTGCGGATATATTATACGCCCTCTTGAAATATAAGTAAAATAGTATTATTATATAATTTACATAATGATTTTATTATATAAAGGTGATGAAGATGACGCTCCGGCACATAAAGATATTTGTAAGCGTATTTCAGAACGGAGGAATAACAAAGGCCGCGCAGGAACTGAGGATAGCGCAGCCGTCCGTAAGCCTTGCCGTAAAGGAACTGGAGGATTTTTACGGAACAAAGCTGTTTGACAGGATCGGCAGAAAGATCTGCCCCACTCAAAACGGCAAACGGCTTTACGATTACGCGCTTAAGATATGCGGCCTGTTTGACGAGGCGAACAGAAGCGTTAAAAATCCGGACGCGCTCGGCGAGATCAGAATAGGCGCAAGCATAACCACGGGGACCAAGCTTTTGCCGGACATTATAAACAGATATAAAAAAATCAGACCGGAAATCACCGTTAAAGCGATCATAGGAAATTCAGACGAGATAGAGAGAAAAGTGCTGGCGAATGAAATTGATCTTGGATTTACGGAGAAGCAGCCGCTGAGCCCGGAAATCATCGCCGAGCCTTTCGGGGCGGACAGACTTTGCGCGGTTGCCGCGCCGGATCATCCGCTTACGTCAGCGCCGAGCGTAACACCGGGCGAACTTGCCGAAGAACCTTTTTTGACCCGTGAAAAAGGCAGCGCTGTGCGTGAGATTACAGACGCTTATTTTGCCGTTGCGGGGCTGAGCATATCGCCCGTTGTGGAAAGCACCGGCACACAGGCGCTTTTAAATGCGGCGGAAAAAGGGATAGGAATCTCTATACTGCCCTATATGCTTGCCGGGGAGCGTATTAAAAACGGCACCCTCCGTGAGATACCATTGAGTCCTGTTATAAATAGGAGCCTTAATATCATCCGCCATAAAAGCAAATTCTTATCCCCCGCGATAAAGGATTTTTGCGCTCTGTGGAAAAAAAGCAATTAAACGGGAACCGCATTTTGCAAGTTCCCGCTTTATTTCAAACTATTTTATACATTCTGCGTCAGCTGCAGAACCTGTGATTGCCTATGATCGTGATAACGGGACGCGAGTGCATAAACTGATCATTTGTTTTATCTGGATTGAAATAGAACACCGCGCCGCCCGTAGGATCCCAGCCGTTTATGGCGTCGATAGCCGCGCGCTTTGACGACTCGGCAACCGGCTCGTTCCAGTTGCTGTCATAAACGCATGAGAACGCGCCTGCCTGATAGACCACACCGCTGATGCTGTCCGGAAAAGAAGGGTGCGCAACACGGTTCAGCACTACGGCGCCGACTGCCACCTGACCTTCATAGCTCTCTCCCCTTGCCTCAGCCGAGATAACTTTTGCAAGCAGCTGAACATCAGAGCTTGAATACTGGGTAGAGGGGCTGCTTGAGCCGGTATCCAGCCCAAGATAGAGCAGCGTGGTAGGGCCCGCAATACCGTCCGCCGTGATTCCGACGCTGCGCTGAAAGCTGCGGACGGCCGACTGGGTCTGCGAACCGAAAACACCGTCCACACTGCCGTTATAAAAGCCAAGATCCTTAAGCTTTTGCTGAAGCGTTTTTACCTCGTTTCCCGTTGACCCGTATTTGGATAAAACATAAGCCGCGTCGCCGCCGTTCGGATAGCACAGTTCATATGCAAGATAACCGCCGCCCACGGCGCCGAGCGCAACGGCAACAGAAATAAGAAAGATATAAAAGTTTCTGAAAGCCTTATATACCGTCATTTTAAAACATTTCCTTTCATTCTAAGCTATATTCCGCCTTTTCGGGGAGATCAGATCGCCTGTCAGGTAAAGTAATTTAAAAGAAACGTGATCGCTATTCCAGCGCCCACGCAAAGCGCGCTCTGAATACAGATATAGCGGATCTCGCGCTTTGTTTTTCTTGCGCGCGGAGGTTTCCCGGCTGTTTTTGCCAAAAGGCGCGCTTCTTTTTTTAATTTTTCCCCGTCGCCGTTTACATATTCCGGCTTAACAAAAAAAACGATCTTTTCAAAGTAAGGATTTTCGGTGTTTGTAACTTCCAGCACCTGTTTATTAACGCCTTTAATCATCATTCTTGTCCTTTCATTTTTTATACAGATAGTGTTGGATCTTTTACCTGAATTTATACAATTTTGCGAATATTGATTTTTGGTTAAAAATGCAATAAAATAATGCTTGACAAGGCTTTTTGATAACAAGAAGTATACACGGTTTTACATGATAAAAATGTTTAAAACGATGTTGAAAATGTTAAAAAGTATGGCCAAAAACGGCTTGTTTAGGTGTTATTTTGCTGTTGAAAAGTTAAATTTAAGCAAAATAAGGGCAGTTTTCAATAGTTTACACAGAGTTTTCAACATTTTGTAAAGTTACAAATTATTACAGAATTTTTTAGTGAATTTGCTGATTTTGATATTCCTAAAACATGTATAATATGATATAATTCTGGTGAACAAAGCAGGGAGAAATTATACAGATCATGATAATTGAGGAGAGCAAAAACGGTATCATTTTAAAAGATATTAAATGTCTGAATCTGCCGCTTACCCTTGACTGCGGCGAAGCCTTTCGCTGGGAAAAACAGGAAGACGGCTCTTGGAGCGGCGTAGCATACGGAAAATATCTTAACATCAAAGAGGATAACGGAATGTTCATCTTAAAAGGCGCCTCTGCGGAAGACTTTCAAAACGTGTGGCGCAATTATTTTGACCTTGACCGGGATTATGCCGCCATATGCGAAAAGCTGAAAGAGGATCCGCTTGTGCGGGAAACGATTGACGAATATTACGGCATAAGAATACTGAATCAGGAACCGTGGGAGGCGCTTGTTTCCTTTGTTATAAGCCAGCAGAACAACATTAAGCGCATAAAAGGCATAATAAAGCGGCTTTGCAATACATACGGAGACGAGATCCGCCCCGGGTGGCATGCGTTTCCGAGTAGTAAAACGCTGCATGCGATTTCCGTTGCGGATCTTGAGGCGGTGGGCATGGGTTACCGCGCCAAATACGTTAAAAAGCTTGCGGACGATATTGAAAGCGGAAAGACAGATCTGGCCGCGATAAAGGCAATGGATCTTGACGGTGCGAAAAAGGCGCTGCTTTCTATCTACGGCGTCGGAGAGAAAGTAGCAAACTGCGCGCTGCTTTTCGGCTTTCAGTTTATACGCTGTTTCCCCGTTGACGTTTGGATGAAACGGGTGCTTCCATACT
Organism: uncultured Clostridium sp.; assembly: GCA_958422185.1. GTDB lineage: Bacteria > Bacillota > Clostridia > Oscillospirales > Acutalibacteraceae > Eubacterium_R. Next base: position 88,864 of record CATZNW010000002.1, on the reverse strand, counting down.
ACCCGGACGGACTGCCCGAATGCTTTAACGGCTATGAGGGCATAGCGCAGCAGTATCTTTTTCACTGGGCGCGCAACCATTTATAAGGCGGTGAATCCATGCAGAAACTTTTTACTGATTATGACGGCCGTTCGGATAAGATCTATCTTGATGAAGAGCAGAGCCGTCACCTTGCTCGCAGCCTGAGAATGAAAAAGGGCGATATGATCACCGTCTGCACGGGCGACGGCAATGATTACGGCTGTATGATAGACGATATTTCCAAAGACGGCGTTGTGCTTTCCGTCTGTTACAAGCAGGCGTCGGACAGCGAGCCGGACATTAAAGTTTCGGTCTATCAGGCTGTGCCTAAAGGCGATAAGCTGGAGGACGTTATTCAGAAATGCACCGAGCTTGGCGTTTGCGAGATCATTCCTGTTCTGACCAAGAGGTGCGTCAGCCGCCCGCAGGAAAAGCAGGCGGAGAAAAAGCGGCAGAGATACAACAAGATCGCGCTTGAGGCGGCGCAGCAGAGTGGGCGCGGGATTGTGCCCGAAGTAAAAAAAATGACAGATCTTAAAACTGCCGTTAATGAATGCCGCGCCGATTTAAAGATCGTATTTTACGAGGGCGGCGGCCTGCCGCTTACGCATATAATAAAAAAAGGCGCCAAAAGCGCCGCGATATTTATAGGCCCGGAGGGTGGATTTGAAAAAGACGAGGTTGAATTTTTAAAAGAAAACGGAGCAGTTCAGGCAACACTGGGCAAGCGTATCTTAAGAACGCAGACCGCGCCGGTTGCGGCGCTGACCGCAATAATGCTGCTGACCGGCAATCTTGAATAACATGGATATTTAAATCAAAAACAGGAGTAAAGCTTATGCTTATAGATTTTGAAAAAACGAAAGATGTTGCCATACAAAACCTTAACGGCGGTGCCGGAGAAGTTATATCAAAAATGTTTTTTGACGGCAATAACAGGATAATGATAAGCCGCCTTCCGAAAGGCTCGTCCATAGGCACGCACGCCCATACAGAGGGCAGCGATATAAACTATGTTTTAAGCGGCAGCGGCAAGGCGGTCTGCAACGGCGAAGAGGAGATCCTCACGCCCGGCGTATGCCACTACTGCCCCAAGGGCAGCAGCCACAGTATCATAAATACGGGAAATGAAGATCTTGTGCTTTTCACGGCAGTGCCGAAACAATGATACGCAATAAAAGCGGCAATTCAGGTTAAAATATATTAAAGCACACCGCTGGCAGCGGGCATAATACTTTTAAACGAAACGGTGGTAATATAAATGGTATATCAAGATATGACCGAACTGATAGGCGGCACGCCCATGATACGCCTGGAAGCACTGGCAAAGGAAACGGGCGCAGGAGCAAATATCCTTGCGAAACTGGAATATTTCAATCCTGCCGGCTCGGTAAAAGACAGAGTTGCTTATAAGATGATAACTGAAATGGAAAAAAGCGGCGCTTTAAAACCCGGCGCAACCATTATTGAGCCTACGTCCGGCAACACCGGCATAGGTCTTGCGGCGGTGGGTACGGCGCGCGGATACAAAGTTATCCTTACGATGCCGGAGACCATGAGCGTTGAGCGTAGGCAGCTTGTTGCGGCTTTCGGCGCCGAGGTGGTGCTGACTGACGGCGCAAAGGGCATGAGCGGCGCCATTGAAAAGGCAAACGAACTGAAAAAAAGCATTTACGGCGCGGTTATTCCCGGCCAGTTTGAAAATCCGGCAAATCCGCAGGCGCATTATGAAACAACGGGGCCGGAGATCTGGCGCGACACAAACGGCGGGATCGACGCCTTTGTTGCCGGAATCGGAACCGGCGGCACGATAAGCGGCGTTGGAAAATACCTGAAAGAGCAGAATCCGGATATAAAGATTATCGGCGTGGAGCCGGCGTCCTCGCCGGTTTTGACGGAAGGACACGGCGGAGCGCATAAGATACAGGGCATCGGCGCCGGTTTCGTTCCGAAAACGCTGAACACCGGCATTATCGACGAAGTGCTTACCTGCACGAACGAGGCGGCATATGATTTTGCAAACAAGATCGCCAAAACGCAGGGAATACTGGTAGGCATTTCAAGCGGCTGCGCGGCGTGGGCTGCTGTTGAGATCTCAAAGCGCGCGGAATTTTCAGGCAAAAATATAATCGTTCTGCTGCCGGATACCGGCGACCGTTACCTTTCAACGGGGATTTTCGGCTGAGGCGATATAAAAAAGGCTCCCTAAAGGGAGCCTTTCAGACTGTCGATAATGTCGGATAAAACGCGCATTGATAAAAATGGATATAAAAACATAAATTTATTTTAAGATTATCAAAAAACTTTTGTTGAGACCGATGTTCGCATGGTCTGTGCCAAAAAATGTTTCATAAAGATTAAATGCCGCTTAAACCAAAGGTTTGAGCGGCATTTGCGCTTTTTGTTTTTTGCTCGGAGGCAGTACCTTTGTACGGCTCCCGCTCGCAAGAAAACAAAATTTATCTCGATTTCTCGCAGTCTGCCCAGCGTGTAGGATTGCGATCTTTTCTTGAATCATGCCTTTTTCTACACGCTGAAAGGCTCCCTTTCGGGAGCCTTTGGTGTGAAACATAAGCATTTTCCGGCACTCAGGTTATATTGCCGTTATTATCACAAATAGTAATTATCTTCATTGGAATAGTTTTTGTAATGATTCCCAGCCAGTATTTTTTTGCTATAAATTCGCCCGTAGCAGTCCCTCCAGATTTCGAGGCAGTCGCCTCTTTCATTTTCCATGCACTATCATAAATCGTATATGAAGTAGAGGCGCTTGTACATGTTACTGAACTACCAGTGTATGAAAATACCGCTGTCAGAGTGGCACTCCATTGTCTTTCATCATTTCCGTTATAATATGTGGCGGTTTTTGTATGTCTTTTGGTACCAGAACTAAAAAGATTTATACTGTTTTCACTCTCTGTTATAAGATAACTACCATCATCAAAATACTGAATGTCCGTATCAGTTGTGTCGATGTTTTGCGCAAGAGCATTAAAGGGAGCAAAAGCGCAAAGAATTAAGGACAAAAATATTACTGAAAATGTTTTAATAAATTTCACTTTGTACTTCCTCTCCGGATTGTTGTAAAACAACATACCAATTCTTTTCTTCTGTTCTTGAAACTGCAGCGCCGATTGACGCCAAAACACCCCAAATAATAATAGCAATAAGTAAACCCGCAGTGACAGCTCTTTTGATATTGAGCTTCCTTTTAACCGTTTTTACGTCCAGAGTGTCCATATATAACCTGGCAACCGTTTCCTTTTCGCCAAAGTGCTCTGTTATATCGGCAATGGACGCATCTTCGTTCTCAGAGGCGAAATCCAGTATTTCTTCCTTTAAGCCGCTGAGATATTTTCTTTTTGTGCCGCTGTCTCCCGGCATCAGGTATTTTATATCGCTAAGATATATCCTGATTTCTTTCTTTAAGCCTTTGCGCATACATATCAGCGTCACTATCCCTGTCCAGGATCCTGCTTACCGTTTCACACACTTTATCATAGTCGTTTAAAAGCTGCAGATAATAGAGTCTGCCCTTTTCTTCCAGATGATAATATCTTCTTTTGCGCTTAACTCCAACCTGTTTGATATAACCGCTGATATATCCGTTTTCGCTGAGGCGGAACAGGATATTATACAGCGAGCCTTCAAGAATGAAATATTTGCCGTCACTTTTTTCTTTGAACGCCTGGGTTATCTGATAACCATACAGATCCTCTTTATGGAGCATGTGCAGAATAAGCATTTCGGCAGTACCCTTTTTAAGATTATCCTGATTTTGCATTTTAAACGCCTCCTTTCATCCATGATCCTTGTTTTTATTATATCATTAATAATATTCTATGTAAATACCTCTTTTAAAAATTAAATTATTTCATTTATATATCTATTTAAGTATTAAATATGCATAATAAAAAGACTCCTTGGCGGGAGTCTTTTTTATCTTTTTTATTTCTTTGCATAATACGGGTAAAAGATCAGCACCGCAAGGGCTTTTATATATTTCATACCTCTTCTCCTTTCGTGTTTTACCTACAGCTATATTTAACACGAAAGAGGCCCGCTGTTCCATAAACTCAGCTTTACACAGCGGTTTACATCTTGCAGTTTTTACTTTACATTACGCGGTTTCAGCGTTTTTTTATAAACTATAAAAGCGATTCTGAAAACGGCATAGCCCGTTACGGCGCCCAGCATATTCAGGATAATATCGTCAATATCAAAGCTGCCCACTTTGAGCAACAGCTGCAGTATTTCCGCCGTAAGAACGGCAAAAAACGTGACGGCGGCACATTTCCAGAGCGCGCGCAGCCGTTTTGCAGCAACGGGCAGAAGAAAACCGAACGGCACAAACAGCGCAATATTTCCAAAGATATTGAATACTGCGATATCCGTGTTTATCGTATGGTTTTTCAGGGCATTCCAAAATCCCTTAATGGTCTCAAACGGCACAAGATTTACAGCATATGTCATATACTCGGAAAGCGGCATTTGCTGCATATAAACATTTCCGCGCCCTCTGAAGAACAGTATATAGATCAGCGCCAGCACATAAAACGCAGATATCACACCGAAAAAGAATTTCAAATTTCTGGTCATATAAACCTTTCTATCCTTTCAGCCGTGCCTCCAAGCGGTATATAGGCAGCCCCTGAGCAGCAAAGCGCTCTTCATATTCCGTTACGATATTGCCCTCATAACCGCTTGCATGCAGATCCAGGCTTATATTGGAAAGAAAGAAGCCTGCCTGCGAAAGATTTTCTATTGAAAACTCAAAAAAGCGCGGATTATCCGTTTTCTGGCAGATGACTGCGTTTTCAGCCATAAGCTGTTTATAGATATCCAAAAAGCGAGGATGGGTCAGGCGGTGTTTTGCGTATTTCGCTTTCGGAAACGGGCAGCTGAAATTAAGGTATATCCCGCTCACGCTGCCTGCCGGAATAAATCTGGGCAGGTATTCGGCGGCGCATTTCATAAACCGCAGGTTGGGTATATGTTCCTGCATTGCGCGCTCCGCGGCGGCAACGATAACGTTGCCCACTTTCTCAACGGCTATTATATTCTTATCCGGATTTCGCTTTGCATATTCGCAGGCAAACGCGCCTTTGCCGCAGCCGATCTCCAGCACGAGCGGCGCGCGCCTGCCAAAGATCTTATCTAAATCATAAAGGGCCGTATTTTCCCGGTCATTCTCAAAATTCAGATCCGCCGTATCGCACGGCAGCAGGTAACGGCTGCATTCCTGAAGGCGTGATTCCAGATTTTTCTTTCTTCTCATTCTCATATGCAAAACACCTGTATTCTTATATTTTTTCAACAAACCATTCGGGTGAAGTCTTTTTGTATTCCTCGTAAACAGGGCAGTCCTTTTGCAGGTCAAGCTGATACATTCTGAAGATCACGGATCTGTTTTTCGGCTGCCACTGTTCCCGGTAAGAATAGCAGTATCGCATACCCAGCCTGCGCATGACTTCACCGCTCCGGGGATTGCTGATATCGTGCGTGGCGGTTATAAACGCCGCTCCGTTTCGTTTTGCCCTTTGTATCACCGCGGAGCAGGCGGACGTGATGATTCCCCTGCCTCTGAACTGCGGCAGCAGACCGTAGCCGAGGTCAAACGCGCCGGAGGTGCCAAGGTTAACATATCCTATGGGGATATTTTCTTTTTTCAGGCAGACGGCGTAGGCGTAAGCCTGTTTTTCTCGGTATTTTGCGGCATAGCGCCTGTTATAAAAAGCCTGCGCCGCACCGATATCCTCAACGGGAAACCAGGGCAGAAAGGTATTTGTTTCAACGTCGCCGAAGATACGGAGCACGGCGTGCAGGTCATTTTCCGTAAATCTGCGCAGGATCAGATCCGCCGTCTCGATCCTCGGGGTATTTTCCGAAATCATCGGATCGTACCGCCGCCCACAACGGTTTTGCCGCTGTAAAGCACCAGCGCCTGCCCCGGCGCGGCTGCCCTCTGCGGTTTGTCAAACACAACTTTTATCGTGTTTTCATCCAGCTGATAAGCGGTTGCCGGCTGTTCTTTCATATTGTATCTTGTTCGGGCGGAAACGCGCAGTTCTCCCTCTATCCTGGGCACGGCGATCAGATTTATATCGGTTGCCGTTACCTCCCGGGAAAACAGATCTTCGCCCTCGGTCAGTATAACACGGTTATTCTGTATATCCTTTGCGCATACATAGAGCGGAACACGGTATGACACGCCCAGACCTTTCCTCTGCCCTATCGTGTAACGGATAATGCCGCTGTGTGTGCCTACTTTTTCGCCGGAAACCGTTACAAAATCTCCTGGCGGACAGACACGGCCTGTTTCCCGCTCAATAAATGCGGCATAGTCGCCGTCCGGAACAAAGCAGATATCCTGGCTCTCCTTTTTTCCGGAATTTACAAAGCCGTTCTGCTCAGCGATCTCTCTGATCTCGCTTTTTGTGCGGTTGCCGAGCGGAAACACGCAGTGTGAAAGAATTTCCTGCGAGAGCGAATAGAGCACATAGCTCTGGTCCTTTCCCGGATCCGCTGCTTTTTTCAGCACATATCTGCCCGAATTCTTATCTTCGGCGGATATAACGTAATGGCCGGTTGCGATATATTCGCAGCCGAGTTCGCGCGCCTTTTCGTAAAGCGCGCCGAATTTAAGAAACCGGTTACAGTCCAGACACGGATTGGGCGTTGCGCCCGCTTCATATGTTTTTATGAATTTGTTTATTACTTTTTCCCTAAACTGCCGCTGCAGGTCAAAAATATAAAACGGAATGCCAAGGCGCGCGGCAACAGCGGCGGCGTCTTTTTCATCCTGCACATTCGCTCCGCCCCACAGGCGCATCATTGCGCCCACGCATTCATATCCCGCGTTCTTCATCAAAAGGGCGGCGACGCTGCTGTCCACGCCGCCGCTCATTGCAACAAGTGCTTTTTTGCTCATTATATTTAACCTCTCAGCCGCCGAATTCCATCATTTTTTCAATACAGCGCTTTGCTTTGCTCATGATCTCCGGGTCAAGCAGTATCTCTTCCCCGCCGTCCCCCGCGCAGCAGCGGTAGACCTCCGGCAGCGTGGTCAGGCGCATATTCGAACAGATAAGCTCTTTTGAAACGGGGTAAAAACGTTTGCCCGGGCAGTCAAACTGCAGATGGGAAACGATGCTGTTTTCCGTGCCGATTATAAATTCCTTGGCGGCGCTTTTTTTTGCGTATTCCATAATGCCCGCCGTGGAGCCAACATAATCCGCAAGCGATGTGACCTCCGGTTTACATTCCGGGTGAACAAGGAAAAGCGCGCCGGGGTGAGCGGCTTTTGCCGCTAAAGCGTCCTCTTTTGTGATCTTTGCATGCTCCGGGCACCCGCCCTGCATTAAAATCATGTTTTTATCCGGGCAGTTTGCCGCAACAAACGATCCCAGATTGATATCCGGCACAAAAATAATGTCCTTTTGCGGCATTGCGGCAACTACTTTTACCGCGCAGGAAGAGGTTACGCACACATCGCACACGGCTTTCAGCCGGGCCGTTGTATTTACATAGGCCGCTACCGCCGCTCCCGGGTGCTTTTCTTTCAGCGCAAGAATATCCTCGGGTGTAAACTGCTCCGCCATGGGGCATCCCGCCTGGGGGTGGGAAAGAATAACGCGCTTTTCGGGAGAGAGGATCTTTACCGTTTCCGCCATAAAGCGCACGCCGCACATGAGTACGGTCTTGTTTGGAACACTTTTCGCCTTAACGGAAAGGGCGTATGAATCCCCGGTAAAATCCGCGATCTCACAGATCTCCCGCGGTTCGTATGAGTGCGCAAGTATGCATATATCTTTTTCTTTTTTCAGGCGCAGGATCTCCTGCTGCATTTCATAAAGTTTCATGGTTAAATTCTCTTATATATTCAGAAAGACATAAAATAATAATCATACCGGGTATACCGTTTTGCCGAATCAGATCTTCACGCCGTCCGCCGTGTGAACGAAACGCACGGAAAAATCATCTTTATACTGAGGATAAACGGCAAGATACTGCTCTCTGAGAAATTCTGCAACGCTCTCTTTTTTAGACGGGTCAACAAGCGCAACGGACGAGCCGTTAAAGCCTGCTCCGCTGAAGCGGCCTCCGTAGACGCCGTCACACTTCAGCATGATCTCATAAAGCGTCTTGAGCTCCGGCGAACCGGTCTCCCAGTTATAGATAGAAGAATGCCCCGATTCAAACATGATTCTGCCGAATTCGGCAATATCGCCGCTTTCCCATGCTTTAGCACCGCGCTGAACACGCGAAAACTCGCCGTAAAAATGCTCAGCGCGCCTGCGCCATGCCGGCGGGATCTTGCTTTTATACTCGTCAAATATCTCCTTGGGCACATCGCGCATATAACTGTCCTTAAAACTGCCGTACGGGATCCCGGCAAAGGCCCTGAGCGCAAAAGAGGCGGCCTTGGCCTCATCGACCCTGGAATTGAAAGCCGTGTTTGCGAGTTTCCTTTCCTTGCCGGAAAAGATCACGGCGAATTCATAAGGCGGCATCTTATCGCTTTGCGGAATCAGTTTATATTCATCCGTGAGTGTATCCAGAAACAGCAAATGATTCTTTTTGGAATAGACCTCGCAGCTCTGATCCATCTTGCCGACATTCATTTCAAGATAATCGTGCTCGGCGTAGAGCGCAAAATCAATAAGCTCCGGCTTCGTAATGGTTATGCCGTTGATTTTACATATAGCGGTTATATACGAGATAAGCACGGCGGCGGAGGACGAAAGGCCGCCCACGGGAAGGCTTCCGTAGATCACGCCTATCATACCCATCTCTACACGGTGCTTGCGTTTGACCGAAACGTATGCCGCCTTGGCAAAGTCGCCCCAGTCATAAGACCTTTGCGCAAGCTCATATGCCGAAAACTCCACGGCCCCGTCAAAATTAGCGCTGTAAAGCTTAACCGTGCCGTCATTAGTGGGCAGAAAGGCAAGTGTTACCCCTTCGTCTATCGCAAAGCCGGAGATCAGACCGTGCTGATAATCAGAATGCGCTCCTACAGGCGCAATACGATACGGACAGTATACTTTTAACGGATTTTCCGTGGTGTTAAACCTTTGTTTGAATAAAATTTCTGCTTCCATAGTTCCACCGCTCAGTAAAAAAGTTATATTTTATTTATCAAAAATTAACATTTTTATTGTAGCATAAAGGAGAGCTCTTGGCAACAGGAACTTACCTTTGCCGGCGCATGATGCCGCCGGGCTGAAATATGCCGTTTAAAACCATATTATGTTTGATTGCCGCCAACTTAGTTGGCGGCAACCGAACCGAGATATAAAATCCAAAACCGTTTTTTATCTCTTGCTTAAAGATTGACAGTAATTTTGTAATAATATATAATGTAAATAATATAATAATGCATCTTTATGCCGCAAAGGATTTTATAATGAAGGATATTAAAGTTTCGGTTATAATACCCGTATACAACGCTGAGAAACATCTTGAAGAGTGCCTGAACAGCGTGATCTCACAAACGCTGAAAGAGATAGAGATAATCTGCGTTGATGACGGCTCTTCCGATTCCTCACCGCAAATTCTTGAACAATATAAAAACCGCGACGAAAGGATAATAATAATAACGCAGGAAAATTCATTTGCCGGCACTGCCCGAAACAACGGTATGAAAAGCGCGCGCGGCAAATACCTGGTTTTTTGGGACGCGGATGACATTTTCAGCAAAAACGCGCTGAAAAAAATGTATAAAAGCTGTGAAAAGCACCATGCGGATATCTGCGTTTGCGCCGGCAAGCGGATGGACAATAAAAGCGGCAGGGTATTCCGAACCAGAATATATCTTAACAAAAAGAATATTCGCTGCGGTGTGCCGTTCAGCAAAAACAGCAACGGCGGACGCATTTTTAATTTTACAACCAACGTGCCGTGGAACAAAATGTTTCTGCGCTCATTTGTGGCTGAAAATGATTTGAAATATCAGGAGATCCCGCAGGCGAACGACGCATATTTTGTTATGACTGCTTTGTTTTTCGCAAAAAAAATAACAACAGTAAGCACGCCGCTTATCACATACCGTGAAGATAATCCCGAAAGCATTACCGGCAAAGTTTCTAAAAACAGTTTTTGCGTGTTTGAGGCATTCAAAAAAACCTATACGCGGCTTAGCGCAGATCCGGGATTTAATGAAGACATCAGGCAAAGCTTTGCGAACAAAGCGCTTGATACGATATTATATTCACTGAAAACACAGCGCAGCGCAGACGCCTATGAACTGCTTTACAATAAATACAAAAATGAGGCGCTGCCTATGTTTGGCATAAGCGGCAGGGAAAAAGGCTATTTTTATAACAAAAAGCAGGAAGAGGATCTAACACGCATGGAGCAATATGACGCCTTTCAGTTTCTGCTTTATAAGTTCAGGCAGTATGAGCGCAACTACAGGCTGCTGAGCGGCAACACGGCAGTTCGCGTAATAAGACTTCTGTTCAGATTATAAGATTCGGAGAAATGAATATGGAAAAAAAATATGATTATTTAATAGTTGGCAGCGGCCTTTTCGGCAGTGTTTTTGCCTATGAAGCGGCAAAAAGAGGTAAAAAATGCCTTGTACTTGAACGCAGGAACCATATTGCAGGCAATATTTACTGTGAAAACGTGCACGGAATAAATGTTCACAAATACGGCGCGCATATTTTTCATACCAGCAGCAGGGAGATATGGGATTATATAAACCAGTTTGCGGAATTCAACAATTATATCAATTCCCCGGTTGCTGTTTACAAAGACGAGCTTTATAATCTGCCGTTCAATATGAACACCTTTTCAAAAATGTGGGGGATCAGAACTCCGGCAGAAGCAAAGGAGATCATTGAAAAGCAAAAGGCAGAATACCATATAGAAAATCCGAAAAACCTTGAAGAGCAGGCGCTTTCCCTTGTAGGCAAAGACGTTTATGAAAAGCTTGTGAAGGGCTACACGGAAAAGCAGTGGGGAAGAAGCTGCACACAGCTGCCGGCTTTTATCATAAAACGCCTGCCGGTGAGATACACCTATGACAACAATTATTTTAACGACCGCTTTCAGGGCATACCGATAGGCGGTTACACCGGGATATGCGAAAAAATGCTTTCCGGGGCGGACGTGCTGCTGAATACTTCCTTTGAGGATTACAAAAAAGAGCATGATCTTTCCGGAGTTAAGATTGTTTACACCGGAAATGTGGACGAATATTTCGGCTACCGTTTCGGCGCGCTGCAATACAGGACCGTTCGTTTTGAAACGGAATACATGCCGGATGTGGATAATTACCAGGGCAACGCCGTAATCAACTACACCGAGCGCGAAGTGCCTTATACGCGGGTAATAGAACACAAGCACTTTGAATTCGGCACCGGAAAGGGCACGGTAGTTTCAAGGGAATATTCCTCTGAATGGGAAGTGGGTATAGAGCCGTATTACCCCATCAACAATGAGGAAAACAACGCACTCTATAAAAAATACGAAGCGCTTGCAGACAAAGAGGAGAACGTCATCTTCGGCGGCAGGCTCGGTAAATACAAATATTATGATATGGACAAGGTTATTGCCGCCGCTTTGCAGACAGTTAAAGATGAATTTGCGCAATAATCCACTGACTCTTTGATAAATACACGTTTGAAAGGCGGAGAAAAATGGCGAAAGTATCAATAATCGTGCCGGCATATAATGTGGAGCCGTATGTTGTGGAGTGCATGGAGAGCATAACCAGGCAGACTCTTGAGGATATAGAAATCATATGCATAAATGACGGCTCTACTGACGGGACCTTAAAGATCCTTAACCGATACGCGGAAAAGGACCCGCGTATTGTGCTTATAGATAAGGAAAACGGCGGCTACGGCATAGGAATGAATATGGGTATGGAAGTTGCCACCGGAGAATATATCGGCATTGTTGAACCGGATGATTTTGTGCCGGTAAATATGTTCGGCGATCTCTATGAGATCGCAAAGAAAAACGACCTGGATTTTGTTAAGGCAGACTTTTACAGATTCGAACGCGCCTCAAACGGCGATATGTATCTTACCTATAATCATCTGGATCAAAAGAACAGGCACTACAACCGGGTATTTGACCCGAGCCATACGCCGGAGGCCATACGCTTTGTGATGAACACATGGAGCGGAATTTACAGAAAAGCTTTTCTGGACAAATTCAATATCCGCCACAATGAAACACCGGGCGCCTCTTTTCAGGACAACGGCTTCTGGTTTCAGACCTTTGCGTTTGCAACACGCGCAATGATCATAGACAAGCCTTATTATATGAACAGGCGTGACAATCCGAACAGCTCGGTTAAAAATGTACAGAAGATCTATTGCATAAACGCGGAATACGACCATATACGGGATGTGCTGATGGAGCATCCGGAAACATGGGAACGGTTCAAAACATACTATACTCTTAAGCGCTTTCACAACAGCGTTGCAACGCTGAGGCGCATATCAAACGAGTTCAAGCGCGATTATGTTGAAAGATTTTCAAAGGAAATGAAGCGCGCAAAGCAGCTTGGAGAAATGAATGAGGAGCTGTTCACCGCGGCTGAAAGGGACAATCTGCACCTTCTTATGAGCCAGCCCGCCGTTTACTGCAAGCTGAAAGCCATGCCGATGAACAACGGATATTCCAATTTTGACAACAACTTTAAACAGGTCAAAACAGAGCTTGATAAAATAAAGCGTTCCAAGTCCTACCGGATAGGCAGAGCGATCATGTATATACCCGTAAGATTAAAGCGCCTTGCAAAACGGGTATACAAAAAAATTAACAAAATGAGGAAGGGATACCAGAAATGACGGAAAATGAAATAAAGGTGTCCGTGATCATCCCTGTATACAACGTTGAAAAGTATTTAAGGCAGAATCTGCAAAGCGTTGCAAACCAGACCTTAAAGGAAATTGAGATCATTTGCGTGGACGACGGTTCAACAGATTCATCGTATGAAATCATCAGGGAATTTGCAGCCAAAGATCCGCGCTTTGTTGCCGTTCAGCAGAAAAACGGCGGCGCCGGCGCCGCCAGAAACAACGGCCTTCGCAGGGCAAAAGGAAAATACCTTTCTTTTCTTGATTCGGATGATTTTTTTGAACCCGATATGCTGGAAGCGGCCTATGAAAAAGCAGAGGAAACCAAGGCCGATTTCGTTGTTTTTAATTCGGACCAGTATTACGAAGATAATAAAAATTTTAAACAGGTGCCATGGGTAGTCAGATATGCCGAACTGCCGCCGTATGAACCTTTTAACCGGCGCTCTATGACAGATAATATTTTCAAAGTCTTCGTAGGCTGGGCATGGGATAAGCTCTTTAACCGCAAATGGGTTCTGGAAAACGATTTATGGTTTCAGGAGCAGAGAACAAGCAACGATATGCTGTTTGTTTTTTCAGCGGTTGCCGTTGCAAAGCGCATTGCATATGTTGAAAAAGGCAAGATCCTGGCCCATCAGCGCCGCAATAACCAGTCCTCTCTTTCAAACACGCGGGAAAAATCGTGGGATTGTTTTTATAACGCGTTAACCGCGCTGAGAGAGCGGCTGAAAAAGGAGGGCATCTATGACGAAGTTGAAAAAGATTATATCAACTATGCTCTGCATTTTGCCCTCTGGAACCTGAACACGCTTGCCGAACCAACCCATCAAAAGCTTTTTGACAAGCTAAAGAACGAATGGTGGAAAGATCTTGGCGTTCAGGGTAAACCGCGCGATTACTTCTATAATAAAAAGGAATTTGATCAGTACGAAAAACTGTTTAAATAACTAAAGTAAAACAGGCTGGCTCAGTATTTTTCTGAGCCAGCCTGTTTTTTAATGAATCACACTTTAAACGTTTTATAAAAATCCTTTTTGGTGCCAAGCACAAGGATCGTTTCGCCTGCGTTGAATACCGTGTCTGGCGAAAGCGTAATATCCAGCATGCCGTTCTGCTTCTTGCCGATAATATTAATGTGATGACGGCGGCGCACGTCAAGCTCGCCTATCGTTCTGCCTACCCACATATCCGGCACATCAACCTCAAACAGCGCAAAATCTCCGCCAAGTTCCATAAAGTCAAGTATGTGCTCTGAGCTGCATTTGATCGCCGCCCAATCTGCCACCTGCTTTTCAGGATAAAATATCTGATCCGCTCCGTTTCTGAGAAGGAATTTTGCATGAACGTCGTTTGACGCTCTGGCAACAACTATTTTTCCTCCCATTTCCTTTACGAGCGAAGTCGTTTCAAGCGAATCCTGAAAATTATCGCCTATTGTAACAAAGCAGACGTCGTAATCCTCAATGCCGAGTGTTTCAAGGAATTCGGATGAAGACGCGTCGCCGATCTGTGCACTTGTGCAGTACGGAAGAATATGATCGATCCTCTCTTCCTGGGAATCAACCGCCATGATCTCGTGCCCGAGTTCATTAAGCTTTTTTGCAAGATGAACTCCGAACTGGCCCGCGCCTATAAGTAAAATTGTTTTCATAGCAAAAATCCTCTTCAGCTTTTATTTTAACCCACATTAACATTTTCCTGCGGGAATTTGACGTATTTCTTTGAGTTGTTGTTAACTGCCGCAAATATAAGTGTAAGACCGCCTACTCTGCCGAAATACATAAGCAGGATCAGTATGATCTTAGACGCAGCCGCCAGATCAGGCGTAATACCTAAAGTAAGTCCTACCGTGCCTATCGCGGAAGCTGTTTCATAAAAGCAATCCAGCATCGGCAGCCCTTCTATCTGGGATATCGCCATACCGCCCAGTAAAAACAGCACAAGATACATCGCCATTACAGCAGATGCGTTCCGCACACTGTCAAGACTGATACGCCTGCGGAAAGCCTCCGCGTCGCTCTTTCTTTTAAATACGGAAAGCATGGAAGAAATAACAACGGCAAACGTTGTTGTTTTCATACCGCCGGCAGTTGAACCGGGTGAACCGCCTATAAGCATCAGAATGATCATGATCGTCTGGCTGACTTCCGTCATGGCGTTCAGGTCAACCGTATTAAAACCGGCTGTTCTCGGTGTTACGGACTGAAAAACAGACGCCAGTATTTTGTCTCCCGCCGAAAAATCATTCCATACCGGGCGCGAAAACTCAAAGCAATAAAAGAATACGGCGGGAACAAGGATAAGAAACGCGGTTGTAACAAGCGCGATCTTGCTCTGAAGACGGTACTTTTTAAATTTAATGCCGTATTTATGCATATCATCCCAGGTCAGGAACCCGATACCTCCGAAAACGATCAGGAAAGAGATGACCAGGTTGATTACCGGATTGTCATAATACGAAGTAAGCGAAGAAAACTGTTCCTTTGAACCCATCAGGTCTATACCCGCGTTACAAAATGCAGAAACGGAATGGAACACGGAATACCAGATACTCTTGAGCACTCCGAATTCCCTGTTAAAAACAGGAAACATACAGACTGCGCCGGCTATCTCTGTTGCTGCCGTTACGCAAATAATAAATTTGGTCAGTTTTATGATATTTCCAAGACTGGGGCCGCCTATGGCCTCCTGCATGGTATTGCGCTGTATAAGGCTGAAACGCCTGCGGCGGGCCATAAGCCCAAGCATTATGGCAACAGTCATAACACCCATTCCGCCGATCTGGATAAGTATAAGAATCACGATCTGCCCGAAGAGGGACCAGTAAGTACCCGTATCCTGTGTGATCAGACCGGTAACGCAAACCGAAGTCGTTGCCGTAAAGAGCGCGTCAAGATAAGACGCCCATTCGCCGCTTCGGGTTGAGATCGGCAGGCAAAGCAAAAGGCTTCCCAGCAAAATAACGCCTGCGAAGCCCAAAATGATGATCTGAAATGTTGAAAGATGAAACTTTCTCTGTTTTGGTATATCGTTGCTCACTTAATCTACCCCGTGGATTGATTAAATTCGGCAGGTGGTTTAAAAGAAGATCTATTCCAAACCGCCGTATATCATTATATTAATGCAGTTATAACGCTTTGCCGTAGATTTGTCAATACCTTTTCTGAATATTTTTCTTATTTTTGACATTGAGCAGGAAGATTGCGCCGGCAAAGGATAATCCAGGTAATTTTTATTGTAGATCTTTTCTAAATTTTAAAGATTCTTCCAAAAAAATGCACTTCCAAAAGTCACACACGTTTGGAAGCGCATATCCGGATCTCTAAACTTTATGATTCAGCCGGCGCTGTTATTTTTTCGGCACAAGCTTTTCGGCGCCCCCCATATACGGCTGAAGCGCCTTGGGAATCAGCACGCTGCCGTCCGCCTGCAGATTATTTTCCAAAAACGCGATCAGCATTCTCGGCGGGGCAACTACCGTGTTATTTAAAGTATGGGCAAGATAGGTGCCGTTCTCGCCCTTTATCCTGATCTTCAGGCGGCGTGCCTGAGCGTCTGTCAGATTTGAACAGGAGCCGACCTCAAAATATCTTTTCTGTCTGGGAGACCATGCCTCTACGTCAATGGATTTTACCTTCAGATCGGCCAGATCTCCGGAGCAGCATTCAAGAGTGCGCACCGGCACGTCAAGAGAGCGAAAAAGCTCCACCGTGTACGACCATAGCCTGTCGAACCACATTTTTGATTCCTCCGGCTTGCAGACCACGATCATTTCCTGCTTTTCGAACTGATGGATCCTGTAAACGCCGCGCTCTTCAATACCGTGCGCGCCCTTTTCCTTTCTGAAACAGGGCGAATAAGAGGTAAGGGTCTGCGGCATCTCGCTTTCCGGTGTAATTGTATCTATGAATTTTCCTATCATGGAATGCTCGGAAGTGCCTATCAGATAAAGATCCTCGCCCTCTATCTTATACATCATGGCGTCCATTTCCGCAAAGCTCATTACACCGTTTACAACCGCAGAGCGGATCATATACGGCGGGATGCAATAGGTAAAGCCCTTGTTTATCATAAAATCACGTGCATAGGAAAGCACCGCGGAATGCAGGCGCGCGATATCGCCCATAAGATAGTAAAAACCGTTACCGGCGACTCTGCCGGCGGCGTCCAGATCTATGCCGTTAAAACTTTCCATGATCTGTGTATGATACGGGATCTCATAATCCGGAACAACGGGTTCTCCGAATTTTTCGATCTCAACGTTTTCGCTGTCATTCTTTCCAATGGGAACGGACGGGTCTATAATATTAGGTATGACCATCATGATTTTGGTAACTTTCTCAGAAAGTTCTGTTTCTCTTTTTGAAAGTTCCTCAAGCTCGTCCGCCTGCGCCTTTACCTGCTCGCGCAGCGCCATTCCTTCTTCCTTTTTACCCTGCGCCATGAGATTGCCGATTTCCTTGGACAGCTTGTTTCTGTTTGCGCGCAGCTCGTCCGCTTTTTTCTGAACCGTTCGTTTTTCCTCATCTAGAGCTATCACCTCGTCTACCAGAGGTAATTTTTCATCCTGAAATTTCTTTTTTATGTTTTCCTTGACCAGTTCGGGATTTTCCCGTACAAATCTTATATCCAGCATTTTCTATCACCATAGCCTTTCATGCCGCAAATATTTTGTTATACTTATCATGATGATTAACGCCTGCCGCGGCACGGCAAAACGCTAATAAAGATATTGCCCCCAATGATCGCTCAAAGCGGATCATGAGAGAATATTACAGGGGCTGTGTTGGCCTTCACGCTATTCCCCAAGCTTGTTCGCAAGCTCTTTAAGGTCTTCCTGCGTGTAGAATTCGATTTCCAGCGTACCGCTGCCTCTGCCCGTATAGACCTTAACTTTTCTGCCGAGCGTTTCGCTCAGCGAAAGCTCCACTTCGTCATAAAAACTGTCCCTCCTGCGGGCTCTTCGCCGGCGCGGCTCTGTCGTTTCCCTGATCTTTGCCAGGCGCTCCACATCACGCACCGTCATTTTCTTTGAAACGATGTTTCTGGCGGCCTCTATCATCATGGCGTCGTTATCAAAGGCGAGCAGCGCCCTTGCATGGCCCGCCGAGATCTCGCCGCTTTGGGTCATATCGCGCACCTCCTGCGGCAGCCTTAACAGACGAAGACTGTTTGCTATTGCAGGTCTTGATTTTCCCACGCTTGCGGCAACTTCTTCCTGCGTATATCCGCATTTATCTATCAGCGCCTGAAGGCCTTCCGCCTCTTCTATGGGATTCAGATCCTCGCGCTGCAGATTTTCTATAATGGCGATCTCCATCGTTTCCGTATCGGTAAGTTCCTTTATTACAACCGGAACCTTTTTTAAACCGGCCATGCGGCTGGCACGCCATCTTCGCTCACCGGCGACAAGCTGATACCCCCCGGACGGAATGGGGCGCACCAGAAGCGGCTGCAGCACACCGTGCTGCCTGATGCTCTGCGCCAGCTCTTCCAGCGCAGCTTCATCAAAGGTTTTACGAGGCTGATCCCGGTTAGGAATGATCTCGTTTATCGGCAGTTCGCTTTCCGCAAGCATTTCATCCGTTGAGTTTTCAAGCATCAGAGCGCTCAGTCCTTTGCCAAGACCGCTCATTTTTTTTGCCATAATGCCCCTCCTTTAATCCTTTATTACTGAAATGACTGCTTTTTGATGATTTCCTCCGCAAGACGTTTGTATGCAAATGAAGCCTTGCAGTATTTCTCATAATATATAACAGGCTTACCGTAGCTCGGCGCCTCGGCAAGTTTGACGCTTCTTGGAATCATTGTTTTATATGCTTTGTTCGGGAAATACCTGTTTACTTCCTCCGTGACCTGCTGATTCAGCTTTAATCTGTTATCATACATCGTATATATAACGCCTTCAAGCTCCAGGTGCTCGTTATAATGCTGCTTTACTGTTCTCACGGTACTTAAAAGCTGACTCAGCCCCTCAAGCGCATAATACTCACACTGCAGCGGAACGATCAGCGTGTCAGAAGCCGTAAGGGCATTAAGGCTTAAAAGGCCAAGGCTTGGCGGGCAGTCGATGATAATAAAGTCAAAATCCACGCTGAGGGGGGAAATAGCCTTTTTTAAAGCATAAAATCTTTCATCGCTTTCCGCAAGCTCAAGCTCTGCACCGGCAAGGTTCATATTTGCCGGCAAAAGGAATAAATTTTTAAATTCTGTTTCAATCATGATTGCACGCGCAGGAACTTTATTGATCAGAATGTCATATGTTGAATATTCGATCTCTGTTTTATCGATTCCGACGCCGCTTGTACTGTTCCCCTGAGGATCAACATCAACAAGCAGTGTTTTTTTTCCTTTTGCGCCCAAAGCGGCAGCAAGATTTACACATGTGGTGGTTTTACCGACTCCGCCCTTTTGATTAAATATTGCAATCGTTTTACCCATATGATTACGCCTTTCTGCACGGGTATGATCCCGGATCGGATTCTATAGCCATATTATACTATAACCGGACGATTCAATCAATATCAACCTGCAAAGTTTCATGTGAAACAATTCGATTATTTTTTGAAAATTGTGTTTGCCAAATCGCTTTATACAAGATATAGATGTTTCATGTGAAACATCAGAATAACAATATTTTCAAAACAAAACGCGGCAATGATGTTGATATAGGCTATACCATAGCCGTGTGTGTATGTTTATATCAGACAATACCGCTTTGTCCCTTTGCGCATTATAACGTAGAAATGTTTTAATTTAAATATTTTTGATTGCTAAATAAGTTTAACAAGACTATACCTTTAACATATTAAACATAGTTTTCAACAGAAAATGATTTAAAACTATGTTTAAATGAAAAACAACATGTAGTATTAATGTTTCACATGAAACACAAGAGTAATATTGTTGGGTCAGCACTGCGAATATAGTAAAACAGAGCTGTCTCAATTCATTTTGTCTTCGGCTTGTAATTTACTCCAGGGTTATAATAAAACGCAGAATGGCCCGCCGTTACCGGCAGGCCATTCCACGTGATGAAAAGAGGAGAATATGTTAAAACGGTTTCCCGTTTTAAGCGGTATGAATATCCGCAGAATTTTTTTTAGTGGTGTTCTTCTGTGGATTTTTGGGGATGCGGACAAAAAATTCAATATATTCGTCCGTTTCTGTTTTATTTGATTCGGCGGGAATACCCGCTTCTTTCATTGTGTTGATCGCTTTATTCACTGTGTTTACAAATATGCGAACATCCTTAAAAATTTTTACTATATTGTTTTTATGGGGCTTGACCACCTTGTTCGTGACGGAATTTATATATTCCTCCGTCTGCTGGACGTTCAAGCCTTTTTCTTTTATCAGATTTAAGGCTGTCCACATCTGCTTTTCACTTTCGAGTTTAAGCAAGGCACGGGCATGGCGCTCCGTAAGACCTTCTTTCTCAATAAAATAGCGTACATCAGCAGGCAGTTTTAAAAGCCTTAGTTTGTTTGAAAGCGCGCTTTGGCTCTTTCCCAGTCTCTTCGCGATCTGCTCCTGCGTCATGCCAAAATGATTCTGCATCTGATTTATTGCCTGCGCCTCTTCAAAAAAGCTCAGGTCAGAACGCTGAATGTTTTCAATAATGGAGTACACTGCGGATTCCTCATAGTCGCAGTCAACGATGAGGCAGGGGACCGTTGCCAGATTTGCAAGTATCGCCGCCCTGAGCCGTCGCTCGCCGGCAATGATCTCATAATAATCGCTGTTATTGATACGCCTTGCAAGCAGGGGCTGCAGGATCCCATTTTCCTTTATGGATTCCGCAAGGCTTAAAAGCTCCTCGCTTTTAAACTGCTTTCGGGGCTGATACGGGTTTGGCAGCAGCTTTTCCGTCGCTATTCTTTGAACTTCCTCCGGCATTTGCCACACTCCTTATATCTCCTCGAAAAGAGAGCGTTTATCTCTCTCTGATAAACACTATATCACAAAAAGCAAAAAAATAAAAGGATTTCTCATCGTTGAAATCCTTTTTATTTCTTCCGTTTTCTTGGTTTTAAAGCGGTTTTGAAGTGATTTTTTTAGTTTTTCTGGGATATTTTGCCGGAGTTTGCGATATTTTATTAACCACAACAAGATTTCTCGCGTCTTTGTTGGGAAGTTCAAGATAAACAACACGCTTATACCGTCCCCCGAGGACTTTTACTGCGTTCGACCCAAGCTCCGCTTCATCCTGCGCGCCCTTCATGGCGATAAACGTTCCCCCGGGACGGACAAGCGGCATAGCATATTCCGCAAGAATATTGAGCGGGGCAACCGCACGGCTGACAGCAAGATCAAACTGCTCCCTGTACTGCGGATCACGGGAAACGTCTTCTGCTCTGGCATGAAGAGTCTGCCCCAAAAGGCCCGTTACATTAAGCACATCTTTTATAAATCCAAGCTTTTTTCCTACCGAATCCAGAAATGTAACATCAAGATCGGGCCTTGCTATAAGCATGGGCAGCCCCGGAAAGCCTGCGCCGCAGCCGACATCAATAACCCTGGCGCCCTCCGGGATCTGCGCCGCTCCCAAAACCGTAAGGGAGTCCGTAAAATGCTTAACGGCGATCTCGTCCTCTTCGGTGATTGCGGTAAGATTCACATGCGTGTTCCATCGCAGCAGTCTTTGCTCAAGCAGTTCAAAACGCTCAAGCGCCATGGAATCGAGCTCGATACCCAGGTCCTTCGCATACCCGATTACTTTTTCCCTGTTCATAACGCCTCCAAAATAATATTGAGCGCAGCAATATCCGCAGGGTTCACACCGCTTATGCGACTTGCCTGCCCAAGATTTTCAGGCCTTATTTTGGAAAGTTTCTCTATTGCCTCCAGCCTCAGACCCTTCAGCGACGAATAATCAAGATCCGCAGGTATCTTCTTTCGCTCAATGCGCCGCATCTCCCGGATCTGCTGTTCCTGGCGGGCTATATATCCCTCATACTTAACTGAGATCTCAACCTGCTCAAACACTTCGGGCGGATAATCCGGCCTTTCCGTGTCAATACTTTCCAAATCTTTATATGTAACCTGAGGCCTCTTTAATAATTCTATCATTTTACAACCCTTTTTTAAAGGGGTCGTGTTACATTTTTTTAAAATATCTTGGAGTTTTTCCGATACATGTACGGAAGTTTCTTCTATTCGTTTCATTTCGGCAGCGATCCGCTCTTTTTTCGTCAAAAAAGCGGCATATCGCTCGTCGCTGATAAGGCCCAGCTCATGTCCCAGCGGCGTCAGACGAAGATCAGCGTTATCCTGTCTCAGCACAAGACGGTATTCGCTTCGGCTTGTCATCATGCGGTAAGGGTCGGTACAGCCCTTTGTAACAAGATCGTCAATCAGCGTTCCGATATACGAACCGCCGCGGTCAAGCACGATCGGCTCTTTGCCCTGAACTTTCCTTGCCGCGTTTATCCCTGCAACAAGACCCTGGGCCGCCGCCTCCTCATATCCGCTTGATCCGTTGAACTGCCCTGCACCGAAAAGACCCAGAAAGCCGTTGAACTCAAGGCTCGCTTTCAGTGCGGTCGGATCAACGCAATCATATTCGATCGCATATGCCGTCCGCATCACCTGCGCGTGTTCCAGACCGGGAATCGTATGAATGAAGGCAAGCTGAACATCCTCGGGCAGAGAAGACGAAAGCCCCTGAAGATACATCTCCTCCGTTTCAAGCCCGCAAGGTTCAATAAAAAGCTGGTGGCGCTCCTTATCCGAAAAACGCACCACCTTGTCCTCAAAGCTGGGACAGTATCTTGGGCCTTTTCCCTCTATCTTGCCGCTGTAAAGAGGGGAGCGGTCAAGATTTTGAAGAATGACCTTCTTTGTTTCTTCGTTTGTATATGTAATATAACATGATATTGTGTTTTTCGGCGGCGTTTTTGTTTCAAAGCTGAAAGGCACGGTTTGAGGATCTCCCTCCTGCACCTGAGTTTTGGAAAAATCAACGCTTCGTCTGTTGACGCGGCTCGGCGTACCCGTTTTGAATCGGCGCAAGGGGATATTAAGCTTATAGAGCGCCTGCGAAAGCTCGTTTGCGGGAAACATTCCGTCCGGTCCGCTGGAATAGGAAACGTCGCCTATATAAACACGCCCGCCCAGAAACGTTCCGGTAGCAATAATAACGCACTTAGCCGTATAAACGGCTTCAAGCTTTGTAACCAGCCGCCATATGCCGTCAGTCTGCTGAGTAAGATCAACAATCTCTGCCTGGCGTACGTCAAGATTCTCCTGCAATTCAAGAGTATGCTTCATGCCCTTTGAATATTCGCGCCTGTCGATCTGCGCGCGCAGGGAATGGACTGCCGGTCCCTTCCCCAGATTAAGCATCCTGCTCTGCAAGGTATATCTGTCTGCGGCTCTTCCCATTTCGCCGCCAAGCGCATCTATTTCGCGCACAAGGTGACCTTTGGAGGTTCCGCCTATAGACGGATTACAGGGCATGTTTCCGATCCAGTCTAAATTTATTGTAAAAACAGCCGTCCTGCAACCGAGCCGCGCGGCGGCAAGTCCCGCCTCAATACCGGCATGCCCGGCGCCAATGACCGCTACATCATAATTATCGGCAAAATATTCCATACTTTATTTTCCCACACAGAATTTACTGAATATAGTATTTACGACCTCTACGGAAGCTTTTTTTCCGGTCAGTGCCAAAAGCTCGTCCGCGGCGCTGTCTATCATCACATTAACGGCGTCAAAAGTCATGCCGATCTGCAACGCCGAAAGCGCTTCGCCAACGTAGCGCGCAGCCGATTTGCAGCATTCCTTTTGCCTGGCGTTTGCAAGCATGGGTGCATTTGAGTTAAATTTTTCGGCTCCGAGAAGCTCATAGACGGCATCCCGAACTGCGTTCAGGTAGTTTTCATCTTTAGCGGAAATGTAGATCGTTTTCTCAAATGCCCTGTCGACCGGGCCGATCCGCGTATCCGCCGAAAGATCAACCTTGTTCACAACGGCAAGCGCTTTTTTTCCGCGGCACTTTTCGATCAGCCTGATATCGTTTTCATCAAGGGGGCGGCTGACGTCAAAGACCGCTATTATAAATCCCGCCGAATCTATTTTTTCAAGCGTTCGTTCTATTCCTATCTTCTCTACCTCGTCCGCTCCTTCACGCAGTCCGGCAGTATCGTTCAGATGAAGCACGATATCTCCCAGGCGGACGCTGCCCTCAACAATATCTCTTGTTGTGCCCTCAATATCGGTAACTATGCTTTTTTCACGGCCGGAAAGCAGATTCATCAGAGTGGATTTGCCTGCATTCGGCTTGCCCACTATGGCAGTCTCGATCCCTTCCGTCATGACAAGGCCGTTGTCGTACTCACGGATAAGGCTCTGAAGCTCGGCTTCAGCGTGTGACAACGTTTTTTCCAGTTCGTCATACTCAAGCTCAGGGATCTCTTCATCAGGGTAGTCTACCCATGCTCCCATAAGTGCGGACGAATCCAGAAGATCCTGAAGCACTCTGCCGATCCTGCGGCTGAGCGCGCCGTCAATAAGATTCATAGAGGCTTTTGCCGCGGCTTCACCTCCGGCAGAGATCATATTGGCTACGCCCTCAGCCTGAGCAAGGTCTATTTTGCCGTTGAGGAACGCTCTTTTTGTAAATTCGCCCGGTTCGGCGGGAACTGCTCCCGCGTTGAATACCGCCTCCAGCGTTTTCTGCACTATAAAAAGGCCTCCGTGGACAGAAAGCTCAACCACATCCTCACCGGTATAGCTCTTCGGCGCGCGAAAAACAAGTGCAACCGCCTCATCGATGGGCTCACCGCCGAAAAGGATCTTACCGAATTTAGCGCGGTATCCCTCAACACCTGTAAGCGGTTTTCCGTCTGCCGAGGAAAAGACTTTTGCAGCGGTTTCGATCGCGCTGTCACCGCTTATTCTGATCACACCTATACCGCCCGCCGCGTTTCCGGTTGAAACGGCGGCAATCGTTTTTGCCATATTCTCATCTCCGGATATACTACTCAAAACACAAAAGGCGGGATGATTCCCGCCTTTGTCCTTACGCCGTTTTATTATTCATTGCCGTCCGTATCCACTTCGATCTTGCCGAACTTGGTAAAATCCTTAGGCAGAGAAGCTGATTTTTTAGCGGCGGGTCTGCCGTTTGAATAACCTCTTCTGCCGCCGCCTGAGCGGTATCTTACTCCGCCCTCCGGCTGAAGAACAACTTTTCTGTCCTGCCCGGCTCCTACAGACATGGATTCAACGCCTTCTATCTCCTGAACAGTGGTGTGAATAATGCGCCTCTCATAAGGATTCATAGGCTCAAAAGTATATCTTCTGCCTGTCCTTGCAACATATTCCGCATGTCTGCGCGCAAGATTTTTAAGCGTTTCCATTCTCTTTTCGCGGTAATCGCCCACGTTGATGGCAACTCTTATGTATTTGCCGCTTGCCTTCTTTACCGCAAGACCGGTAAGGTACTGAAGTGAATCAAGCGTTTCGCCGCGCCTGCCGATTATGATTCCGTAATCGTCACAGTTAACGGTCAGCTCAAGCACTCCGTCCTTGACTTCGCCGGTAATCTGCGCGTTTTCTACCTTAAGCCCGTCGATCATAGCCTTAAGATAGGCAGCGGCGGCGTCCATATCAATATCTTTTTCCGTTAATACGGGTTCGTCCCTGCGCTCCTGCGCCCGTGACTTCTCAAATGATTTCGGCTCAGCTTTGACTTCTTCTTTTTTCGGAGCCTTTTCAGCCTTTTTGGGCTGAGGTTTAGCAGTCTTTTTCGGCTGGGGTCTTCTTTCCTTTCTGCCGTCGTCGAAGGAAACCTTTACCTCCGCGTCGCTCGACCCTAAAAGTCCGAACAGTTTCTTTTTCGGAAGGGCAATGACCTCTTCGTGAAATTCCGCCGTATTCGGATTCTTCACGCCGGCCTTGGCAAGCTCCGCCATCAGGCCCTGAACGGCAGCTCTGGCGGCGTCCTCCCTGGTTTTGCCTTTACCTATATACTCGTATTTCATAAATCCTCCGTCAAACGTATAAAATACGTTTTTACGCCTTTGTTTTCTTTAAATTTTCTTCCCTTGAGCGGCGGTAGATCGTGTTTTCTACCATAAGCTTTGCCTGGCTCTTTCTGGGCGGGAAGAATTTTGCAATAAACAGCTGCTGCAAAATGGAAACAACGTTTGAGATGATCCAGTAAAAACCTACCGCTGCCGGCACCTTAAACGCAATGTAAAAGGAGAAGAACGGCATCATCAGCAGCATGACTACCATACTGGCGGTCTGCTGAGCCGCGGCGGGATTTGTTTTCTTCTGAATAAGCATGGAAATTCCCGTTGAAGCAAGCGATGTCAGAAGCGAGAAGATCGGGATCAAAACGATAAGCCCGTCCTTCCAGTGAGGAAGAGCCGTCATATCCAGTCCTCCGAGATACATGCCGCTTCTGAACGCGTCTATATCCGCAACACGCTCGGCTGTAAACAGCTCCGGCATCTGGGCTATAAGCTGATCTTTATAAGCGGCCCAGTTTTCAAGAATGCCAAGCTGCAGGTAATTTCCCGTATAGCCCGCGCTTTCTAGAAACGCAGTAAGCTGATCGGCGTAATCGCCTATATTGCTGATTCCTATGATATAGGAAAGCGGATAATAAATGATCCCCACGATACCCATAAGGAATACAAGCTGAAAGATCATCGGTCCGCAGCCCATCTGCATCGGGTTATGCCCCTCGCGTGCATAAAGGTCCTGCATTTCCTGATTCATCTTGTTTCTGTCTTTGGGATCCGGATATTTCTTTTGGATCTTTTGGATTTTTGGCTGAAGCCTTGCCGTTTTGGCAGTAGCCTTCTGCTGGTGCAGATTCACCGGCAGCAGGATAAGGCGGGTCGCTACAGTAAACAGGATGATCGCTATAAAGTATTCGTTGCTCAGCGCGGACAGCAAAAAGTCCATACAGCGCCCGAACAGCCAGTAGAGCGGTTTAAAAATACCTGATCCGTCCGCCTGCATCGCCATCAAAACGGAATTAGCTGTAAAATCAAACATTATTTTTCCTCATTTTTATTCTTTTTTGGGGGAACGGGGTCATAGCCGCCCTTAAAAAACGGATTGCACCTTAATATCCGCCTTGCAGCAAGAAGCGATCCTTTGAAAAGGCCGTGGATCTCGATCGCCTCGATCGCATACTGCGAACAGGTTGGATAATACCTGCACGAACCGTGTGAAAACCGCGGACTGATCGTAAGCTGATACGTTCTAATCAAAAAGATCAGCGCTTTTTTTATTAAGCCCTTCATTTTATAACTCCAAGCGAAAGCAGCTGTTTTTCCATATCTTTTTTTACCTCCTGCATCTTTACATTGCAGGTGGCGGCGCGGGCAACAAAAACAATATCATAATTTCCGGCTATTCTCCCGGCAAGTTCGGCGTATGCCGCTCTGATAACGCGGCGCGCTCTGTTTCTCTGATAAGCCTTGCCTATCTTTTTGCTGCTTGTGATCCCCACTCTTGTTACTTTCTGCCTGTTTTTCATAACATAGGTTACAAGGTTTTTACAGGCACTGCTCTTTCCCCTGTAATACAGGCGGCGGAAATCCTTGTTTTGATTTAAGGCTATGATTTTCACTATACCATTCCCTTAAAAAACAGCTTTTGCCATACGGCCATTTGCATGAAATCAGTAAGAAAGCTGTTTTCTGCCCTTGGCGCGGCGGCGCGCAAGCACCTTTCTGCCGTTTCTTGTGGACATTCTCTTTCTGAAGCCGTGCTCCATCTTGGCGTGCCTCTTCTTAGGCTGAAATGTTCTTTTCATTAAATTCACTACCTTTCACAGACTAAACTTGTCTTAATCCTTATATACTCTGCGCGGCATAGCGCAGGCAAAAACAATTTTGCACATTAGCGAACAATATTATATATTAAAAATATCAGCGTTGTCAACCTAAAAATAATAAATCTTGTAATTATTAAAATTATATATTATAATAACACTATATTTTGTGGTTTGAAACGGTAGTCTCACCAAGAAGATCCGCGTTCAAACAAAAACCAGTTTAAAAAGGTGGTCAAACGCTATGATCGGCATTATAGGCGCAATGGATATAGAGATCGAAGCCGTGCAGAGGCGCATTGAAGATCCGGTAACGGAAGAAATCGCCGGATGTGTGTTCGTCTGCGGACATATAAACTCTGTTATGGTGTGCGCGGCGCGCTGCAACCCGGGCAAGGTGAACGCGGCAATATGCACACAGATCATGATAGACCGTTTTCACGCCGATAAGATCATCAATATAGGAGTCGGCTGTTCGCTGTGTGCGGACGTAGCAATAAAAAATATAGTTATAGCAAGCGATGTATGCCAGTATGATATAGATATCACGGCTCTCGGTGAACCGCGCGGCTACATAAACGGACTGAATATGATAAAGATCCGTACGGATCGGGAAATATCGGACAGGCTGGCAAGGATATCCATAAATTCCGGGGAAAGGATCCACCGCGGCACGGTTGCAAGCGGGGATACCTTTATTGCAAGCGAAGACCTCAAGGCACGCATCTCCGCTGAATTCGGAGCTCTATGCGGTGAAATGGAGGGAGGCGCGGTGGCGCAGACCGCGGCTGCAAACAACATTCCTTTTGCCGTATTAAGATCTGTGAGCGACGGAGGAGATTCCGGTGCCGCCATGGATTATCCTACATTTAAAAAAACAGCCGCGGAAAAATCCACGGCCATCATCCTGAAATATCTTGAAGGGGAAAAAACGCAGCTTGAATTTACTCGGTGATAAAGCTGTTCATTATATATTCTTCAGCTTCCTCAATCAGCTTGTGAAGCACGTTTCCGTCCATTGAGTCTATCCCTGTTCTGGATTTGTCTTCAATAAAAGCAAATCTCGAATCAAGCACGGCAATGGCCGCGCTTGCAAGTTCATGGCCAAGATTATAATCAAGCCTGAACATATCGCTTGGGAGCGCGCCTGCCTTTGCAAGCGTAAGCGCGCCGCGGTATATGCAAAGCATATAATAATCGTGAAGATATTTTACAAAGGAATTGTCCGTTGAAGAAGCTACCGCCATATCGATCAGTATTTTGGTAGACTGGGTAAGGGTCGCCAGTTCGGAATCATCCCCGTCATCACCCGCTATACGGGCAAGATAATCCTCGTCCAGACCGTATCTGCTTTTTGAGATCCCGAGCAGATAATCCGTTGTAACACCGTAATATTCACTGCATTTGATAACAAAATCAAGCCCGCATTCGCGTATTCCTTTTTCATAATGACTTAAAAGCGCCTGGCTTATCCCAAGATCCGCCGCCGCTTTTTTCTGACTTGAACCGCGTTCTTTTCTAAGCTGAGAAAGAACTGCGGCAAATTTGGATTTTTTTCCGGAAAACGTTTTCTTACTGTCCGCCATAAATTTTCCCCTGATTCCTGTTTTTACAAATTTTGCGCGTATATATAGAATTAACATCCCGCGCGTTATACCGACAGTAATTATACCCCTTGTAATCGCGTTTGTAAATAGCAAAATCAATTTGTAAACATTTTGTAATAATTCGCTCGTTTACTACAAAATATTCTTACAAATACCAATAATAAGAGGTGTTAAAAATGAAATCCTTTACCATTTATCTTTTCCGTCACGGTATTACCAAAGGTAATCTAAACGCACAGTATATTGGGCGTACGGATTATCCGCTTACTATGGATAGTATATCTTCTTTAAGAAGCATAAAGGCAAAGTACCATTATCCTGAGGTTCAGGCCGTATTTACCTCTCCGCTGAAAAGGTGCACCGAATCAGCTGATATCATGTTTCCAAAAAATAACCCAATTGTAATAAATGACTTTGTTGAATACAGTTTTGGTGAATTTGAGGAACGCACCGCTAAGGAACTGGAGAACAATGAGGATTTTATCAAATGGATCCGCGGAGATATGCACGCCCGTCCGCCGTACGGCGAAAGCAACGCCGAATTCACACACCGCGTCTGCGCCGCATTTGAAAAGGTTGTGGATGGGCTTATAAAAACACAGACCGAGACCTCCGCAATAGTAGGCCATGCCGGAGTTCTTATGACGATCCTGGCATGCTACGGTCTGCCGGAAGCTCCTATGGCGCACTGGCAGATGGATCCCGGCTACGGATTCAGGCTTCGCATAACGCCTTCGCTCTGGATGCAGGCAAACAAACTTGAAGTTGCGGATACTGCTCCTGTACCAACGCATGAAAACGATTGATTTTTCCGCCGCGCCGCATTTCATATGCAGCAGCGCTTTTGAAACGAAAAGCCTCCCTTTTGAAAAGGAGTTCCCCTGCCGGGGAAATGTCGCGCAGCGACAAAAGGACAGCTGTGGCGGCGGAGGCGTTTGTCAACGGAGGGATTGTTGCAACGACCAAAAACTTTACTCTTTAAAAATTAAATACGGCAAGACAAACAGATAAACGCCGCATGAAACCAGTGTTCATGCGGCGTTTGCACTTTCCGTTTTTTGCTCGGAGGCAGTACCGTTGTACGGCACCCACTCGCAAGAAAACGAAATTCAGCTCGATTTCTCGAAGTCTCCTCAGCGTGTAGGACTGCACTTTTTTCTGAATTTGCGCCTTTTTCTACACGCTGAAGGCAGTTCAGGTGAACTGCCTTTAATTATACTATTCTGATTTAATATGTATTAATTTATATGTTTCCAGCCGGTTGAAATAATATCTTCATGCTTTCCCACATGGGTTATGATATGCTCAACCAGTTCGTTGTTTTTGCGCTTTGTTGATATTTCCGCCCTGACTTTGACATTACCGCCGTCCACATCGCTCATCTCAAGATTTCTCAGCAAAACATCGTCCAACTCACGGAAATATTCAATAATGTTTTTCTTGATATCGTCCGCATTTTCCTCCGAACACACTATGGATATGCGGTAAAAGGTCTCCTGCTTATCCGATCTCTCTTTATTATACTCCTGTTTTTTGGTGATAAATTCCGCAATCGGGTGAATGAGCAGATGTGCCAGCACAATGGTGCCTGCAACAAGCGCCGCAAACCACCATTTATCAAGGCAGCAAAGAATACCTACTGAAGCGGAAGACCATATGGAGGCGGCAGTATTGATGCCTTTTATCTTTGTGCCGTCGCTTATGATAACGCCGGCGCCCAGAAAACCTATGCCTGAAACGATCTGCGCCGCAACACGGGTAACGTCCGTATTGCCGTCATTTGCCAGGTAGGAAAACGCCGTGAATGCAAATGAACCAACGCAAACGATTACATTTGTAACAATGCCGGTGCGGTGTTTCGTCAGCTGCCGCTCGGCGCCAATAAGTATTCCGAGTCCCACCGCAATAAGAAGTCTTATTGTAAATCCCAGAGCCGTGGTAATTGCAGGCATCTCTGATCTGCTCCTTTTCCGATATGATTATTGCAGGGGCAGATCGTCAAAATCCGGTCTGTCCTCCGCGAGGGTTATATTGGTTTTTCCGTAAATACTCTGCTGTAAAAGCTGTGCCGTAAGCGGCATATCCACCTTCCAGCACCATACTCCGAAAAACGTGCCGCCGCGGCAGGTCGTTATTACTTCTCCGCTTTCATCGGTTGAATTTTCCGGCACGGTCTGTGTATACGTTGTGTAACCAAGCCAGCCGTGGCTCAGCGCATAAGAGCCTATTTCAAGCACTTCAGATTTTGTAAAGCCCATTTTCACATAGGGCAGCAGATTGTTAACTACCTCCAGCGATTTAACCGTAGAGGCTCCGCTCATCTTTTCAAATATCTGAAGAAGCACGGTTTTCTGACGGTCCGCCCTTGCGTTGTCAGAATCAATCTTGCGTATCCTGCAAAATGCAAGCGCCTGTTTGCCGTTAAGATCAACAAGCCCGGGCTGAGCGTCTATCGTAACGTTGCCGTATCTTGACTGATGATTATTGATCTCATTAATCTCCGCCTGCGTCATTTCAACGGTAATTCCGCCCAGGGTATCAACGATGCTCTCAAAGCTGTCAAAATTAACGATAACGTAATTGTCTATATTTATCTTGAAATTATTTTCGATCGCTCTGATGTAACAGTCAACGCCGCCGTAGAACATCGCCTCATTGATTTTTCCGAACCGGCCGCTTTCCTCGTCTCCCTCCGTAACCTCATAATAACAATAGGAATCGCGCAATACGGAGGTAAGCGTGATCGCCTGGGTATCGATATTAACGCTTGCTATGATAGCGGAATCCGCTCTCGTTTCCTCATCGGTAATATTTTCGTCCCTTGTGTCCTCGCCTATAAGCAGCACGTTAAGCACATGCGTTGAGGACGCGGGAGTTCCGTTATAATACCATGTTTTAAGCATATCGCGGTAGGAATAAACATCCTCGTCTTCATAGATCGGCGAAAAATCTTCCCTTAAAACATCCATTCCGGACCATTCGTCAATAGTCTCGGTCTTTTCCGGAGTTTTGGTGGCATTGTTAAGGCTTTTGTTTATATATAAATATATGCCGGCGCCGCCTGCAATAATAAGAACTAAAAGAATTGCGATTACCGCTCTTAAAATTTTTGTAAGCTTTGACGCTTTTTTCTTTTTTCCTTTTTTAGCCGTATTCTGAGGCACTTCGGCATAATTCATAATATTTACGTTTCCGTTTTCATCAACATCATAATGCACCGTAGGCGCATTTTCTGGCGGATTCTGAAAACCGTCAATATTCTCTTTTTTCGCCGTGTTTTCTCTATTGTTTTCAGCCTTCACCTTAGTTTCGGGATACAGGGCAGGATCCGCATGGTCGGATTCTGCCTTTGCTGTCACGGTATCTTTCTGATCCGTGGTGTCCTCTTCTGTTTTTTTCTGTGCCTTTTCCGGCTGCGGCACCTGGTTTTGCACTTTATTTTTTATCGCATCCGGCTCTGCTTTTTTTGCCGGAGCCGCGTTTAGCTTACTTTCCTTATCCGGTGTTTTTGCGAACCCTGCATATTCCGCGTTTTTCGTCTGCGCACCGGAAGCTCTTCCGCCTGCTGCTGAATGCGGCGGATCCTGAGCTTTTATACGCTGTTCGTTTTCTTCTCTTCTTTTTCTAACTTCTTTAAGAATCTCGTCCACATCAAAAGAAGAATCGCTCATTGGCACTCACCCCTTTGACACGCCGCTGCGCGCCTCGATTTGATATAACACAGAAAACATTATATAACATTTAAATCCCGATTTCAACAAAAAATGATTTTTTTACACATTATTAATAGAATAAGCAGATTTTGTATTTTTATTATTACGCATAATTTTAATAAAATCAAATTTCTTCCAGTTATAATAAAGAAAGTAAAATAAAACGGCGGAAAATCCGCCGTCTCAGACTGCCGATAAAGTCGGAAAAAGCGCCGGAACGTTTTTCCGGCGCTTCTGTTTTTTTATCTGCTGTTATTCGGTCTTTTCCGATACTGAGCTTTGACCGTCACCGTCGTTCTGCTCGTCTGGCGGTTCTGACGGATCTGCCGTTTCCTCGTCAAATCTGTCTACAACAGAGATCGTGGCAATCTTCTCGCCGTCGTTTACGCGCATAACCTTAACGCCTTTGCTGGGGCGCAGGAATGTGGATATCTGATCCGCATGTGTACGGATAACGATTCCGTCACTCGTTATCATGATAACGTCATCGTCTTCTTTAACGGGAGCGATCATTGCAACCTTGCCGTACTGGGCGGTGCGGTAATTGATAAGACCTTTGCCGCCGCGGCTCTGAACCCGGTAATCGTCAAACGAACTCTTTCTGCCGAATCCGGTTTCTGAAACGGTCAGCAGTGTATATCCGTCCAGCGAAGCGGCAAAACCTACTACATAATCATCGTCTTCAAGAGTGATCGCGCGCACGCCTCTTGCCGTTCGTCCTATAAGACGCGCGTCTGTTTCATTGAAGCATATACTCATTCCGTTGTGCGTTGCAACAACAAGCTTTCTTGTTCCGTCCGTGATCTCAACATAGGCAAGCTCATCGCCCTCGTCAAGATTAACGGCAATAATACCGCTCTGGCGTATATGGCGGTATTCATCAATATCCGTGCGCTTGATAACGCCTTTTTTCGTTACCATGCAGAGGTAGCGGCGGTTTTTATCCTGGGGTATCTTTACCATTGCGGAAACGGTCTCTCCCTTTTCGAGCGGCAAAAGGTTTACTACATTCATGCCTTTGCCGGTTCTGGAGGACGCGGGGATTTCATACGCCTTCTTTCGGAACACCTTGCCCGTATTCGTAAACAGGAATACAACATCGTGGGAGGAGCAGCTGAACATCGTTTTCGCAACGTCCTCCTCGCGGCGGCTCATGCCCATAATGCCTCTGCCGCCTCTGTTCTGCGCTTTATAAGTATCGACCGTCATTCTCTTCATGTAGCCCATATTTGTAAGGGTAAGAATACAGTCTTCAACAGGAATCAGATCCTCGTCGTCAACAGAGCCGATAACGGCGCTGATCTCTGTTTTTCTTTCATCACCGAATTTTTCAACGATCTCCGCGGACTCTTCCTTGATAATACCGAATACCCTTTCCTCGTGTTCAAGGATATCCCTGTAATCAGCAATCTTTTTGTCAAGCTCGTCCAATTCGTTCACGATTTTTTCTATTTCAAGCCCCGCCAGCTGACCCAGCTGGAAATTAACGATAGCCGTTGCCTGCGGATCGTCAAAATCAAACTTTTCCATAATGGCAAGTTTAGCTTCTGCTTTTCCGCCCCTGCAGGCTCTGATGGCGGCTATGATCTCATCTACAATATCAATCGCTTTTTTTAGACCTTCAAGGATATGCGCCCTTGTTTCTGCCTTTTTAAGATCAAATTTTACCCGGCGTGTAATAACCTCTTGCCTGAATCTGACATAGTTCTGAAGCATTTGCTTAAGATTCAGTATCTTTGGCACGCCGTCCACAAGAGCAAGCATGATAACACCGAACGTTACCTGCATCTGCGTCATTTTATAAAGATTATTAAGCACGACCTGCGCGTTTGCGTCTCTCTTTAATGAGATCTCAACATGCATGCCTTTTCTGTTCGTAAAATCTTTGATACCGGATATGCCCTCAAGGCGCTTGTCCTTGACCAGCTCCGCAATCTTGGCTATAAGCTCCGCTTTGCGGACCTGGTAGGGGAGTTCAGTGATTATGATCTTGTAATGATCGCTCTTGTCTTCAACGATCTCTGCGCGCGCGCGGATATAGATCTTGCCTCTGCCCGTTGCATATGCTTCTTTTATGCCCTTAGTTCCCATAATGATACCCGCGGTCGGAAAATCAGGGCCTTTGATAAACTGCATAAGATCAAGCGGCTCGCAATCCGGATGGTCAATAAGATAATTTACACCGTCAACAACCTCTTTCATATTGTGAGGCGGGATATTCGTTGCCATACCAACGGCAATACCCGAAGAACCGTTTACAAGAAGATTCGGAAATCTTGTTGGCAAAACAGCGGGTTCTTTCAGCCTGTCGTCATAGTTCGGCTCAAAATCAACAGTGTCTTTATCAATATCCTGCAGCATGCGCATGCTGATTTTGCTCATGCGGGATTCGGTATATCTGTACGCCGCAGGCGGATCTCCGTCAACCGTACCGAAGTTGCCGTGTCCGTCAACAAGCATATATCTCATTGAAAAGCTCTGCGCAAGTCTGACCATAGCGTCATAAACGGACGCGTCTCCGTGCGGATGATAGCGGCCCAGAACGGCGCCTACCGTGTCCGCGCATTTACGGTATGGCTTTTCCGGATAAAGATTATTTTCAAACATGGTATAAAGTATACGTCTGTGAACCGGCTTCAGGCCGTCTCTTACGTCCGGCAGGGCGCGCTGCACAATAACGCTCATGGAATAATCCAAAAACGCTTTGCGGACTTCCTTATTTATTTCAACGTCAACAATCTTTTGATTGTCATAACGCACTATATCGTCTGCCATTTGAACCTCCGAAAAAATACAATCAACTGTTTAATAAAGATAGAAAATATAAATATGATCAAACGTCAAGATTCTGAACGTATTTGGCGTTTTTCTCTATGAAATCACGGCGCGGTTCAACATTGTCGCCCATTAAAATGCTGAATGTTTCGTCCGCCTGCTGCGCGTCTTCAACCGTGACCCGCAGCATTGTTCTGAATTCCGGATCCATCGTAGTTTCCCAAAGCTGTTCCGGATCCATCTCACCAAGACCTTTATATCGCTGAACGTCACACTGGCCGCCCATTTCCTGAATCAGGCTGTCTCTCTCCTCATCGCTGAAGGCATAAGCGTTCTTTTTGCCCTTTGTTACCTTAAAAAGAGGCGGCTGGGCAAGATAAACATATCCGCCCTCAACAAGCGGTTTCATATATCTGAAAAAGAAGGTAAGAAGCAGAGTTCTGATATGCGCGCCGTCCACATCGGCATCCGCCATGATAACAATCTTGTGATAGCGCAGCTTTGATATATCAAAATCCTCGCCAATACCCGTACCCAGTGCCGTAACTATGGGCATGAGCTTTTCATTGCCGTAGACCTTGTCAAGACGTGCTTTTTCAACATTAAGCATTTTACCCCAAAGCGGTAGTATGGCCTGGTGAACTCTGTCGCGTCCCTCTTTTGCGGAGCCGCCGGCAGAGTCGCCCTCTACTATATATATTTCGCACAGTTCGGGCTCGTTTGACGAACAGTCCGCCAGTTTTCCGGGCAGTTTTGTGTTTTCAAGACCGGATTTGCTTCTGGCGTTGTCCCTGGCTCTTCTTGCCGCCTCCCTCGCTCTGGAAGCGTCAAGCGCTTTGTTGAGTATCGTTTTTGCTGTCTGCGGATTTTCCTCAAAATAGGTCATCAGCTTTTCGTATACCATGGAGGAAACCAGTCCGGTAATATCCGTGTTGCCGAGCTTTCCTTTGGTCTGCCCTTCAAACTGCGCCTCTGTAAGCTTTACGCTTACTATAGCCGTAAGTCCCTCGCGCACATCATCGCCGGAAAGTTTTTTATCGCTGTCTTTCAGAATATTAAATTTTTTTCCGTAATCATTAAATACTCGGGTCAACGCGGTCTTAAATCCTGTTTCGTGCGTACCGCCGTCAATCGTGTTGATATTATTAGCAAAAGAAAGAAGAATCTCGTTGTATGAATCCGTATAGCAAAGCGCTACCTCTGCGCTTCTGTCCTCTTTTGTAGTGGATATATGGATAACTTCGTTCTGAATCGGATTTAATCCTCTGCTTTTGTTTATATATTCAACAAAAGATCTTATACCGCCCTCGTAACAATAAACTTCTTTTTTCTGTTCTTCCGGATCGCTGCTCCTTAAATCAGACAGGGTTATTGAAAGCCCCGCGTTCAAAAATGCCTGCTCGCGTAGTCTTCTTGAAAGCACTTCAAAATCATATACAAGCGTTTCGGTAAATATTTCTCCGTCCGGTTTAAATTTAATGTATGTGCCGTGACCTTCAGAATCGCCGATTATATGAAGGTCGTTTACCGGATTTCCGCGCTCAAAACGCTGTGAATAGATATGTCCGTTCTGTGTTACTTCTACTTCAAGCCATTCCGAAAGGGCATTTACTACGGAAGAACCGACTCCGTGCAGACCGCCGGATACCTTATATCCGCTGCCGCCGAATTTACCGCCCGCATGCAGAACAGTCAGTACAACAGTAACCGCAGGCAATCCAGTTTTATCGTTTATTCCCGTTGGAATTCCGCGTCCGTTATCACGCACTCCTATTATATTATCCGGCAGAATCTCACATTCAATATGGGTACATACTCCGGCCAGCGCCTCATCAATAGAATTGTCAACTATCTCATAAACAAGGTGATGCAGACCGCGCGGTCCGGTTGATCCTATATACATGCCCGGCCTTTTGCGGACGGCTTCAAGTCCCTCAAGAACCTGAATATCCTTTGCGGAATATTCCTCTTTTACGGAAGTGTCCATATCCTCTTCCTCAAGAACAATTTTGCTTTCTTCGCTCATTCCTATTTCTCCCAACCTGCCCGCTTTAAAAGCGTGCTTGTATTAAGCGGGCTCAAATAAATTTTATTTTCTGAAACAATAAAGCTTTTAGGCAGATCATAACTTGTTAAAATGACTCTGTTTTCCTTCTGAGCCTTTGCAAGAAAATCGCGCGTGGCTTTATTAACAGTTGTTTTATCCATATCAAAAATGCCGGTAATATATTCTGTTTTAAGCACAAAATCTTCGCCTATATTTATATACATAAGCTATTTGTCCTCCAAAACCGCGCCGTTTTCTATTCTGATCGTTTTTCCTTTTTTCAGGCGAAGTATATTCTGCGCGTCGCAGCAGGTAATAAATACCTGCCAGTCTCTTAAATGATTTAAAATATAATCCTGGCGTTTTTCGTCAAGTTCACTCATAACGTCGTCAAGCAGAGCCGCCGGTTTGATTCCCGTTTTTTCATAAAGCAAACTTGCCTCGGCAAGCTTAAGAGCAAGAACGCAGCTTCTCTGCTGCCCCTGGCTGCCGTATATTCTTGCAGATCTGCCGTTTATCAGTATCTCTATATCATCGCGGTGTGGGCCTGATTTTGTGATCTTATTCAGAATATCCGTATTTTGATTCTCTCCTAATATACGGATCAGACTTTTTTCTATCTCTTCCTGATCAAGACCTTCATATTCAAAATCTCCGGCGCATTTCAGCGTTATATTTTCTTTTCCGCCTGATATACCGCTGAAAATATCTTTTACGAACGGAGTCAGCGCTTCAATATATTTCTGCCTTTGAAATATTATTTTTGCTCCTTCTTTTGCAAGTGCCGCGTCCCAAACATAGAGCATGCTTCTCAGATCCGCGCTTATTGAAATATCTTTAATCACTATATTCCGCTGGATCAAAGCCCTGTTATATGCTTTTAATACGGACGCATAATTATTTTTTATCTGACAAAGCGCATCGTCAACAAACTTTCTTCTTTCAGCAGGACCGCCTTTGACAAGCATAAGATGAGCCGGCGAAAATACTACGGCCTTTATCTCTTCACCGAGCTGAGAAACGGATTTTTTTATTATTCCGTTTAATTTTACCTTTTTTTTGCCGTCTGTTTCTATTTCTGCCGTCTGTATTCTTCCGTTTCCTTCAAATTCAATTTTAAGCTTTGCCTTTTCACTGCCGAATGCTATCATTTCGGAATCTTTTGCACCTCTGAAAGAACGCGCACCCGTGAAAAGATAAATAGCTTCAATCAAATTCGTTTTTCCCTGCGCATTTTTTCCGTAAATGATATTTACGTCTTCAAAATCAGTTTGTATCTTTTTAAGATTTCTGAAATTTTCGGCTTCTAATCTTTTAATTCTCATTGATTATCTCATAATCCATATTTAAATATGATACGATATCGCCGTTTTTTATTTTTCTTCCTCGGGCAGAACATATTTCTCCGTTCACTTTAACACGCCCTTCCTGTACAATCTGTTTTGCCATTGCTCCGGTCTCTGCGGCGCCGGCGAATTTCAGCAGACTGTCCAGCTTAATATAAGGCGTTGAAATTTCAATTTTTATTTTTTTTCTTGCGGCTATCTTTACATTCAGTCTTTTCATATTCTTATAAACAAATGTTTAAAATCAGTTTTAATTTTCTGTGTTTTTCAGTCTCATCGGCAATACAAGAAAAAGAAAATGTTCGTCATTAACAGGCAATATCTTTACCGGACTTACAGGCCCTCCAAGCTCTATCTTTACCTGATCCGTATCAGCCGCGGAAAGAGCGTCAAGCAAGAATTTTGAGTTAAAACCTATTTCTACCCTTGCACCGCTTATATTTGCGTGCGTATAATCAACCACTCTTCCGAGAGAAGACACGGTAGATACCCTCATCTCATCATTATCAAAAAGACATCTTATAGGATTTTTTGCATTGTTTTCAATTACCGGAATGGTTCTTTCAATGCAGTCTATCGCGTCATTCGTATTAATAAGAACAGCCGTTGTTGAAGATTTCGGCAAAGCCGCTTCATAATCCAGAAAATCCCCTTCAAGGAGTCTGCTTATAATACTGTAATTCTCAACTTCAAAAATGATATGTCTTTTTCCAACGCTGATCTGAATATCTTTTTCATTATCCGTTCCTATTATTTTAATAAGCTCTCTGATCGTTTTTTTAGGCACTATAAAGCTTATGTCTTCTCCGTCATATTTGATCGTTTCCGTTCTGATCGCAAGCCTGTATCCGTCAACACCAATAAGACGCAGCTGATTAAGACTCATTTCAAATTTAAGTCCTGTATGAACCTGCTTGGAATTTTCATTATCTGCAACCGCAAATAAAGTCTGCATAACCATCTGCTGTAAAATATGTTGATTGATAAAAAGAGGCACTCCCCCTGAAACACTTGGAAGTTCCGGGTATTCATCCGCCTCTATTCCCATTATATTGTACTGAGCTGCGCCGGCTATGATAGAAACAGAAGTACCGTTTGTTTCAACGGTAACCATTTCACTTGAAGCCTTTCTTATAATATCGCAAAGTACTTTTGCATTGATTACGATTGCTCCCGGCTCGCTTACTGTTGCCTGCATAATCGTATTGATCCCGAATTCAAAATCATACCCGGTAAGGCTGAGTGTATCAGAACCGCATTCAACAAGTATTCCCTCTATGGTAGGAATAGTCACTTTTGTGCTCACGGCTCTCATAACGTTATTGCAGGCGTCGTTCAGATTTTTTGCGTTGCAGGAAAATTTCATGGTAATCCTCCGTTCTTTTCAATGAAAATATATTCATAATGTTTTAGATGTGGAAAAATGATAAAATATCATTTTTTTATTATCATTAAGATAATTTTAGTAGTAGTATTAGGGGTTGTTAAAAATGTTTAAAACTTTATTTTATCCGATAATAAAGCCTTTTATACATTTTTTTACTGTTGATTTTTTTATTGAAAAAATGTTTTCTTTGTTGAAAAAAATTTTTTTTAACAGCAGTGTTTAAAATTTTTCTGTTTAAAGGATAATAACTTGTTGAAAAAGTTTAAACATTTGTTTTAACATTATTGATAATATCGTTGATTTTTCTTTCTATTTTTGAATCCTCTTCCATTTTTTTAGAGATTTCTTTCAGGCTATAAATAACGGTGGAATAGTTTTTACCGAATTCTTCTCCTATCTGTTCAAGCGTAAGAGTGGTAACTTCCCGCATTATATACATACACATTTTGCGCGCAAGCGAGATATTTGCCTTCTGCCTTGTGGATTTTATATCTTCAACGGGAACCCCCTGCATTCTTGAAACTTCTTCAACGATTCGTTCAACCGTTACCGGAATAGGAGGAATATCATCGTCTATAACGTCCTTTATTACCTTTTGCGCAATTCCAACGGTCGGTTCCCGGTTGGTAAGGTCTTTTAAGGCTGAAAGTTTCTTTACGGTTCCCTCAAGCTGGCGGATATTTGTTTTTATCTTCTCCGCAATATATTCAACAACTTCATTTGAAATGTTTAAATTCAGAAGAACAGCTTTGTTTTTTATTATAGCGCAGCGCGTTTCATATTCAGGGCTTTGAATATCAGCAAGAATACCGCTTTCAAAACGGGTGCATAGCCTTTCGGTCAGACTCTGGATCTCTTTTGGGGGGCGGTCTGAGGAAAGCACGATCTGCTTTCCGTTTTCTATCAGGGAATTAAATGTGTGAAAGAATTCCTCTTCCATTCTTTCCTTTCCGCCTATAAACTGGATATCATCAATCAGAAGAACATCAATATTTCGGAATTTAAGATGAAAATCATCAACGGTTTTTTGCCTTAACGCGTTTACAAATTCATTTACAAAATCTTCCGAACGAAGATAGAGGATCTTCATATCGGGAAAATTTTTTCTTATCTCATAGCAGATGGCGTTTAAAATGTGCGTTTTTCCAAGTCCGGATTTGCCATAGATGAATAATGGATTATAATTTCCGTAAGAGCGGTCCCTTCTTATATGACCGCCGGGATCCTTGGCAACGGCGATTGCCGCCCTGTACGCAAATTTGTTTGAAGGGCCTTCAACAAAAGTTTCAAAGGTAAACTGCTCCTGTTTATCTTCCGGCACAGGATATTGATTTTTTTCCTTTTCCGGCTCGGGATCCGAAGTAATGTCAAGCGGTGATTTTTCATCAAGCACAAGTTCAATTTTTACCGGAAACCCCATGATGTCTTCAAAAGCATTTTTAAGCGTTTCTATATATTGGCTCTTGATTATATTTATTTTCATTTCGTTTGGGCAGTGAAGATAAACTGTGTTATTTTCAAATTCCGTAAATTTAAGATATCCGTTTTTTTCGCCGCTGAGCCATGCGGAAAAACCGGTCTGTGAAACATTTGGTCTTACGGCTTCCAAAACGGCAAGCCATATATCGTTATATGTATCCATTTCATGCTCCTTGATCATGATTTTTAATATATATTTGAAATTATGTTGAAAACCAAAATATAAGTTATTATAACACTTTATTTAATAATATACAATACTTAAAATTAATATATATTATAAGATATATAATATTTTAAATATAAGAAGTCGGTTTTTATTTGATGGTAATATTTAATATCTGAATGAATTCATCATTTGTCACTTGTTTTATATTTTCGGTTCATGTATAATAATTCTTAAATAAGAGAGGAGGACAGAAATGAGGATTTTTAAAAACCGCGGAGATATTTATATATCTTCCTCACGCGTAAAATCCGATCTGGAACAAAAGATACTGCTTGCGGTCCTGGCGTTTATTA
Organism: uncultured Clostridium sp.; assembly: GCA_958422185.1. Taxonomy (GTDB): domain Bacteria; phylum Bacillota; class Clostridia; order Oscillospirales; family Acutalibacteraceae; genus Eubacterium_R. The sequence goes on along the minus strand of CATZNW010000002.1, from coordinate 46,343 downwards.
TTGTTTTTACAGCTGTTTTCCTTATCATATTCGGAATAAGATATGATTTTTCTTTTAAAGCGTTCGTAACTCCTGATGATCTTAAAGAAGAAGAGGTGGTTGAGGAGGAACAACTGCCCGTTGTTCAGGGAAAAACAAATTATTTGTTTTTACTCAGTAACGAAAACACACAGGAACTTTATTTCTGTGCCCTTTTTCAGACGGATATGGATACAATATCCTATAAAGCCTGTACGATATCTCCTCAGACTCTGGAAAACGGAAAGTCCGTTTCACAGACCTATTCTTCGCTGGGCGCTGCCGGCGTATCAAAAAGTATTTCAAGGCTGTTCGGAGTAGATATCGATTATTATGCAGATTTTAATTATACGGATTATGAGGAGATGTATGATTATCTTGGAAGCGTAAACTATACCGTTTTAAATGATGTGCGGTACAAAGATACTTCTCGTTACGGTTATAATATAAGAATAAGCGCCGGAAATCAGACTCTGGACGGTGATAACGCCGTTAAACTTATGCGGTATTATATATCGCAGGAAAACAATTATTCCGCGGTAAACGATATGATACTGGCTGCCGTTTCACAGCATATGAATGCAGAAAATTATGAAAACAGGGAAAGAATATTCAGCCGGTTCATCGAATATGCAGAAACAAATATAACGGTCCGCGATTTTACTGCCCAGCAGGATAATTTAACGGTACTTTCCAGCGATACTACCGGAGTTAATGTTTACAGTGTGCCGCTTATATATGAAGGAAATAACGTTATATCGGATTCGGTAAGCGATGCGCTCGGTTATTTTTCAAAATAGAAAAGGAAAAATGTATGGATAAGAAAAAAATAGAAAAAGCAGTAAAAGAAATACTTGAAGCGGTGGGAGAAGATCCGGACAGACCGGGACTTAAGGAGACTCCGCGCCGCGTTGCGAATATGTATGAGGAAATGTTCTGCGGCCTGTCCGAAGACCCTGAACAGCATCTTAAATTTTTTGAGGAAAAATCAAACGATGAAATGGTGATCGTTCGCGATATACCCTTTGCTTCCATGTGCGAACATCATCTGCTTCCGTTTGTAGGCAAGGCGCATATTGCATATATACCCAGTGAAAACAAGATAATCGGGCTTTCAAAAATTGCAAGAATCGTTGATAATTTTGCAAAAAGACCGCAGGTGCAGGAAAGGCTGACGCATGATATTGCGGATTTTCTATATAAAAAAATGAACGCAAAGGGCGTTGCCGTTATTATGGAAGCGGAACATATGTGTATGTCCATAAGAGGCGCAAAAGCCTCCGGCAGCATAACGCAGACTTCTGCTTTAAGGGGAGTAATAAGATCAGACGCGCGCACAAGGGCCGAGGCGCTTGCCCTGCTTGACAAGTAATATGATATGGAAATGCAGAAATAAAAACGTGGATTGTTCGGGCAGGACTCTGATCATGTCTATTATAAACGTTACTCCGGATTCTTTTTCCGACGGAGGTATAAATCTTGATCCCGGGACAGCGGCGGATCATGCGTTTAAAGCACAGGAAAACGGCGCGGATATTATTGATTTCGGGGCGCAGTCTACCCGGCCGGGATATAAAAAAATAAGTGAAAAAGAAGAATGGAAAAGGCTTGAACCCGTTTTAAAACAGATAAAAGAAAAAATAAAAGTTCCCGTATCCGTCGATACGTTTTATCCTTTTGTTGCGCAAAGAGCCATTCAGCTGGGCGCGCATATCATTAACGATGTTTCAGGCGTTGTAAATCCTGAAATGGCAGAGATAGTAAAAAATTACGGCTGCGGCTGGATCATAACGTTTTCCGGAAAAGGTGCGGAAAAAGAAGCGCGCGATTTTTTTGAACGGAGCGCGCGGCAGGCATATGAGCTCGGTGTAAAAAAAGAAAATCTTTGTTTTGATATGGGCATAGGCTTTTCAAAGAGCAGGGAACAGGATTTTCGCCTGATAGCGAATATCAGAGATTACCGGCTGCCGGAATATCCGCTTCTTCTGGGTACAAGCAGAAAAAGAGTTATAGGAGAGGGCAGCGGTCAGCCAGACCCCAAAAAACGCGTTTTCGGCAATATAGCGGCTGATACCGCGGCAATTCTGGGCGGGGTCAATATTATAAGACTGCATGACGTAAAATCGGAAAAACAAGGTATTTTAATGGCAGATGCCTTGAAATACCGTGTTGATAAATCATTTAATAATTGAAAGGAGAATATTTATGATCAGTGTTACAACCCCAACTCTTGAAAACGGAGTGATCGTGGAGTATAAGGGAATCGTGGTAGGAGAGGTCGTTGCCGGCGTAAACTTTTTAAAGGATTTCGGTGCGTCTATCAGAAATATCGTAGGCGGCAGAAGCGAAGGCTACGAAAAAGAGCTTACACAGGCAAGGGATAATGCTATCCGTGAAATGGAGATGCGCGCCCAGCAGCTTGGGGCAAATGCCGTTGTAGGCGTGGATATTGATTATGAAACGTTCGGAAACGCCGGTATGCTTATGGTTTCGGCCTCCGGCACCGCAGTCGTTGTAAAGAATAAGGAATAATGGATAAAATAATCATAAAAGGTCTGCGTCTTTTTGCCTATCACGGTGTTAATCAGGAGGAAAAGGAACAGGGGCAGGATTTTGTTTTTGATATTGTTTTGAGCGTGAATATGAACCGTGCATGCAGCAGCGATAACGTGGAGGATACGGTTTCCTATGCAAAAGTCGTTAAAACAGTGCGCCGTGTTTTCACAGCTGAAAAATATGATCTGATTGAAAAATGCGCGGATATAACCGCAAAAGCGATATTGGAAGAATATCCGGCCGTCTTTTCTGTTGATCTTACGCTTAAAAAGCCGCACGCTCCGGTAAAAGCGGATTTTGAATACATGGCGGTAAATGTGATCAGAAACAGGGATTAGGCTTATGAAATACGTTTTAGGGCTCGGCACCAATATCGGAGACCGGCTTCACAATTTAAGGGAGGGCGCCGCTGCGCTTGAGTTAGCGCCGAAAACGGCGGTCATAAAAAAATCGGCTGTATATGAAACGTCACCTGTAGGTTACGCCAAACAGCAGGATTTTTATAATTGCGCAGTTCTTTGCGAAAGCAATATGAATCCGCATGAGATGCTGGGAATCTGCCTTGGTATAGAATGTTCAATGGGCAGAGTGCGCAATTTTAAAAACGGTCCGCGTATAATAGATATAGATCTGCTTCTGGCGGAGGATAAGATCATAAGAACACCTAATCTTATCGTTCCGCACCCTCATATGAAGGAGCGGCTTTTTGTGCTTTTACCGCTGCTTGATCTTTTTGAAAACGGCAGTGCATTCGGTTTTGAATACGCGTCTTCAATAGGAAACATAAAAGATCAGCAGATCAGAAAAACAAAATTTACTCTTGATTGAAAATATGTAGATAAAAACGGCGGGAAACCGCCGTTTTTTATGCGCATTTTAATACCTGAATAAAGTATTTTCATCTAAAACAGATAAAAGTATTTACTTTTGCCGCTTACATCATGCCTGAAACGGTATCAACAAAATTAGAAACTGAATTTACTGCTTTCTGCATCGTTTTTTTTGCTTTCCGGCTGTTTGAACCCATCGTTGCGCTTGCGCCTGCTATTACGGAACCGACCGCCATTGCCACGCCCAAACCTTTCATGATATTCTGTGTTTTCTTTTTCATATTTTCTATCTCCTCAAAAAATTTTTTTGCGCTTTTCGCGCAATAATATTATTTGCATTCTAAGATTTTAGTTTCATTTTAAAATACTGTTAATCCATGATTTTTTTAGAAAAACAAATAAAAAAAGATCCCGCTCAAAAATAAGCGGGATCCTGGAATTTTTTTGAAATTTTATGATCAAGCCTTTCCGTTTGAACCGAAAACAACCTCTATCTTGTGTGCAACGACCTCTTCGATAAGATCTCTTGCAGGGGTAAGATACTGGCGCGGGTCAAAATGAGTCGGATTTTCAGCAAAATGCTTTCTGATAGCAGCTGTCATTGCAATTCTGATATCAGAATCAACATTGATTTTGCAGACCGCCATGGATGCTGCCTCTCTGAGCATATCCTCAGGAATGCCGATAGCGTCCGGCATCTCGCCGCCGTACTGGTTTATCATTTTGATATGCTCCTGATTTACTGAGGAAGCGCCGTGAAGTACGATCGGGAATCCGGGCAGCTTTTCGCCAACCTCTTTAAGAATATCAAATCTGAGCTGCGGCTTTTGGCCGGGCTTAAACTTGTATGCGCCGTGGCTTGTGCCTATTGCGATTGCCAGCGAATCAACGCCGGTTCTTGTAACAAAATCATACACCTCTGAGGGTTTTGTATAGGAAGCGTCTTCCGCGTCAACCTGAACGTCGTCTTCAACGCCGGCAAGCGTTCCGAGCTCTCCCTCAACAACAACACCGTGCGCATGAGCATATTCAACAACTTTTTTGGTAAGGGCAACGTTCTCCTCATAAGGCAGGGAAGATCCGTCGATCATAACAGAGGTGAAACCGCCGTCAATGCAGTCCTTGCAGGTCTCAAAATCCGGACCGTGGTCAAGGTGAAGAGCAATCGGAAGACCGGTTTCCTCAGCAGCCGCTTTTACCATGGCAACAAGATAACCGTGGCTTGCATATTTGCGAGCGCTTGCGGAGCACTGAAGAATAACAGGCGCGTTAAGTTCTTTTGCCGCGCGAGTAATGCCCTGCACGATTTCCATATTGTTTACATTGAAAGCGCCAATTGCGTAGCCGCCCTCATATGCTTTTTTAAACATTTCTTTTGTTGTAACTAATGGCATATTTATTATCTCCTGTTATTTATTTGAATTTCAACAGAAATTCATTCATCAGTATTATACTGCAATGTTAAAAAAATAGCAATTATTTAAAGGTACTTTTAGCATTGTATTAAAAAAATTAATTATTTTTAACCTTCTTTTTAGATAAATTTATCCAAAATTTTTCATTTTTTCAAGTAACTCATCATAATCAATTATTTTAAGTTCTGTGTTTTCGTTAAGTGAATAATATTTTTTAAATCTTTCTGTATAAAGTTCGTTTTCTGGAACATCCATCCATATGTAATTTTCATATGGCAGTTCACAAATGTAAATAATTTCGCTGCCATTGTCAGACTGTTTCTTTGCAAAATCGGTTCTCTGGGCGTAAACAGTGTGAATATCGCTCATTATAATGCCAAGCCTTAAAGCCCCGGCAGCGCAAATGAGCACAAGAGCCGCACACGCAATGGCGCTGAAAAGTTTTTTACCGTCGTAAAAACTCAGCGCTTCATCAAGTAAAACACCGCACAGACAAATCAAAATTGCATATGTGCAAAACATACATCTTGGGCCAAACGGGTTCACAGGCAGCAATGGCGCACTTACTATAACAGCGCTTGCAAGAAGAAGCAAGAATTTCTTAATTGCAGAGTTTTTGGCCGCTGTTTTGAAAACAAGTATAAGCGTTGACAGCGCCCATATGCCTGCAATGCAAACGGAAATTAACGCAATAAGTTTATTTTGCGGCAGCACACCGGCGGCTTGCGCAATACTGTAAGCCACTATCAGAGCACAAGAAAGAGCGTGAATGGCAGCAATAAAAATATTTATGCCGGTTCTTTTCAGCGCCCGCGCGCATATCGTTAACAGCAAAACAGTAATTGCAGCCGTTATTACAGGTCTGTCAAGAATTATAAGGTCTATCATCTCTTTAAGATGTTGAATGCAGGTTATAACTATATCTTTGATAAAGCCGCCTACAGATCTGTAACCGTCATTACCTTTTAAAATGGAAAGGTAAGCGGAATTTAAAAACATAAACGCAGCACCTGCGCAAGAAGAAATAAAAAAGCACACATACGGGGCTTTTACTTTTTTAAATTTTATTTTACTTGCTATCAAAAACAGTACTGCTGACAGAACAAGGCACACTGTAAGATTTTCAATGAAAAGGCTGCCAATAAACGCCAACAGACAAAGGCAGATGTAAAACAACGGCGATGTTTTAGGTTCTTTGCCGAAAAACGGATCAGACAAAATATTTATAAGCAAAATAAATATAACGGCGCTCGGCACATAATTTGCAAATCCGGCGCTCCAGATAAAACTTTGGCACAAAAGTTGTGTCGGCATAAAAACAACAAGCAAAAAAGAAAGCAGAAAAACAGAAATCCTTTTCTTTTTTACCCAGCCGAGCGGCAGAATGCACACTGATGCAAAAAATATGGCTTTAATTATAATATCCGCCGCCTTGCTGCGTGATAAAAGCATTATCAGCAGATTTCCGGCATATCGGCCGTTATACCCCTGAAAAAAAGAGGCAAGGCGTTCAAGTCCCTCTTGTGAGCCCCACGCCCAGTCATCACCAGAATAAGGCGAACAATATGCGAAAACAATAAAAAATACTATCGAAAGTATAAATAAAACAGAAAATAAAATTTTGTTTTTAGCAATATCGTCTTTAAATTTTTTTTGCATTTTCACAGCGCCTACCTTTTTGTTTGTTTTATTTAATAAACAATTATATTTTAATTTATTATTGATTTTAAAATATAATAAAGTAAAAGTCAACAGATTTGTAATAAAGCCCTTTGAAACTCCGGCTAAAATTACAGGCAGCCGGCCTAAATGCCTAAAAGCAAAAAACCGCCGGTAACGGCGGCTTTTAATGTTACATTTTTTTAATCAGTTTTTCAAGCGGCTTGTAGATTATTGTTGAAAAAACAACAGAAAACAGACCTTTAACAATCGTGAAAGGAACATTGAAAACAACAAGCGCTTCCGCTATGGAATCCGTTGACGGGCGGATAGCCTGATACATCTGCAGGATCGCTTCCTTAGGAAGCCCCATAACAGAATAATACAGCGGATAGATTATAAAATTATTCACCGGAAAAGACACTATACCCATAATGACCGCACCGGCGATACCGCCGATAACCACACCTTTTAAGGAAGGCATTTTTTTATAGATCAGCCCAGCGGTAAGCACAAAGGATGAGCTCAAGATAAAATTAGAAAGCTCGCCTATTCCCGCGCTGGAGCCGGTAAAAATGTGGATAACATTTCTTATGAGCGTAATCAGTACGCCGGCCCAGGGGCCGCACACGAATGCGCCTATAAATCCCGGCAGATCGGAAAAATCAAGCTTTATAAAGCTTGGAATAAAAGGCAGGGGGATCTCAAAAAGCTGAAGGATCACACCCAGTGCTGCAAGCATAGCGGAAATCGCAATCTTTCTTGTAAGTGTTTTTGATGTTTGTTTCATTCCATTTCTCTCCTTTTGGGCATTAAAGCAAGAGAAAAGCCCCGATATAAAGACATATCGGGGCGCAATGTTGTGCAATATATAATTAGATATATATTATGTAAACATTTTCTCTCATCCGGACTTTAACCGTCGGTATCGGAATCTCACCGATTCGGCCGCTTCCGCGGTTCGCAGACTTTACTGCCGGTGGGGAATTTCGCCCCGCCCTGAAAATATTTTGTATATGTATTATATTCCGTGCTGTCAGATTTGTCAACAGCAATTTATGAATCGGAATAAGGATCTGTGTTTACTCATTTTCATCAACAGGATCCTCCGGTTTGATAAGATCATCCTGCGGTTCAGCCGGCTGTATGAATTCCGGTTCCTGAGGGTCTTCCGGTTCTGATACCGTTATTTTTGGAGCTTCATCTGTGTTTTTCTGCGTCTGACCGGATTGCATATCCTGTTTGCCTGGCTGCTCCTGTGCATCGGACTGCGGCGGAGCCGCGGAGTCGCTGAATTCACCGTACAGATCCCTCAGCCCGTTTGCCTCGCGCTGCGCCGGCATAACGGGAATAAAGTAGACCGGCTTGTGAGTGGCGGCATAGACCTGCGCATATGAACTGTAACCGCCCTGCTGCTGATAAATCGGTGCGCCCGGAGCGGTCTGAGAATCCTTGTTTGCGTAAGGTGTGCTGCCCTGCTGAGGCGGATAGGAAGAGCCCTGCGGATTTTGCTGCTGAGACTGATACGGCGCCTGCTGCTGAAAATTACTTTCCTGCCGGTAATTCGGTCCGGCATTGCCGCCCGGGGTATTCTGATAGCTGTCGCCCATGTACTTTTGGTATTTTTGAGCGTCAGAAAGAAAATCATCCTCCGTTACAACACCGGTTGCGAGCGCCCTCATTTTAAAGTTTTCATAATAGAGGGCCCGGGTCGTGTACATATACGGCCAAACATAGATTGCCGGAAAGATAAAAACGCAAAGCAGTATCCACGGAATAAAGCTTAAATCAAGCACAAACAGCTCCGTGCGGTAGCCTTTTATCATTTTTTTGCTCAGCTTTACAGCGTCCCACGGTGAAAGCTCCGGGTATTCGCTCATGATCTCAAATGTAAAATACGAACTGTAAGAGAATATGATACCCGGCACGATAAACAGTATGCTCAAAAAAGCGGTTATAAGTATAACAAGGACTGCCGCGGCAAGTTTTTTCAGATAAGTAACTGAAAACGCGTTTTTAAAAACGGATTTCAAACCGCTGTCAAACTCAAATTCCTTTCCCGTTACATACTCAACGAAAAAATACGGCAGTGCAACAGAAAGCGGTAAAAGCAGCATGGATAGAATTATACATGCCGCGCATATGAACCACAAAAGATATCCCGCGCCGGGCCATTTTGCAGAAGACGCCTGCGCGTTATAGGCAGATGGCAGGGTTATTTTTCCCGAACCGAAGCTGTTGAAGTTATCGGCATACTGATCTGAAGAGGGATTCCCGAAGTTGTTGAATTCGTCCTCATAAGAATTTCCGCCCGTGCCGTCAAAATTGTTGAAATCATCGGCATAAGAATCCACGCCGAAATTGTCGTTAAAATAATCCTCGTAACTGCTGTATCCGCCCGAATCCGAAAATTCGTTATAGGAATTAAAAGTGTATACTATGTTGTAAACCGCGCCGCCTGCGCCGGAGATCAGCGAAATGATAAAAGCAATCGCAAAAAGCTTTAACACGCGGTTTCTGATAAGTTCTTTTGCCTGCTGTTTGATCAGGCTTCTGTCAAGCCACATAAAATCACTCAACTTTCAGATTCTGAAACATCAGAATTTAATTTTTTCATCAATATATTGTTCAAGTTTCGCTATCGGGATCCTTACCTGCTGCATGGTATCCCTGTCACGCACGGTTACGCAGCCGTCCTCAACCGAATCAAAATCATAGGTAATGCAAAACGGTGTTCCGATTTCATCCTGCCTGCGGTAACGCTTGCCGATAGAGCCGGCGTCGTCATAATCCACGCTGTATTTTTTGGAGAGGTTCTCAAACACTTCTCCCGCCTGCTCTCCCAGCTTTTTTGAAAGCGGAAGCACTGCGCATTTAAACGGAGCCAGCGCAGGGTGAAAGCGCATAACCACGCGCTTGTCGTTCTTAGCCTCGTCGATCATCTCTTCGTCGTAAGCCTCGGTCAGCACGGCAAGAAAAAGCCTTTCAACACCGAGCGAAGGCTCAATAACGTAGGGCACATATTTTTCATTTGTTTCCTGGTCAAAGTACTCAAGGTTCTTGCCGCTTGTTTTGATGTGCTGCGTAAGGTCATAATCCGTTCTGTCCGCAATGCCCCAGAGCTCGCCCCAGCCGAAGGGGAAGAGATATTCAAAGTCCGTTGTTGCTTTTGAATAGAAAGAAAGTTCTTCTTTTTCGTGGTCTCTGAGGCGCAGGTTTTCCTTGCTGATATTAAGGGAATACAGAAAATCACGGCAATAGGAGCGCCAGTAGTCAAACCATTCAAGGTCCGTTCCCGGCTTGCAGAAGAATTCAAGTTCCATCTGCTCAAATTCCCTTACTCGGAATATGAATTTGCCGGGGGTGATCTCGTTTCTGAAAGATTTGCCAACCTGCGCAACGCCGAAAGGCACTTTCTTTCTTGTTGTTCTCTGAATGTTGGCAAAGTTTACGAATATGCCCTGCGCAGTCTCGGGGCGAAGATAGATCTCGTCTTTCGTATCTTCCGTTACGCCCTGAAAAGTTTTGAACATAAGGTTGAACTGGCGTATATCCGTAAAATTGTGCGCGCCGCAGTTGGGGCAGGGAATATTGTGCTCTTTGATATAATTGCTCATTTCCTCGTTGCTCCAGCCCGCAACGTTCGTGCCGTCAAAATTCTCAATCAGATCGTCCGCTCTGTGGCGGGTCTTGCACTCGCAGCAGTCCATAAGCGGGTCTGAAAATCCGCCCAGATGGCCGCTTGCCACCCAGGTCTGCGGATTCATGAGAATAGCGGAATCAAGGCCAACGTTATATTTGTTTTCCTGAATAAACTTTTTGCGCCAGGCGTTTTTGATGTTGTTTTTAAGTTCAACGCCAAGCGGGCCGAAATCCCATGTGTTGGCAAGGCCGCCGTAAATTTCGGAACCCGGGTATACAAAACCTCTGCCCTTGCAGAGCGCAACAAGCGCGTCAAGTGATTTTTCCGTGTTTTTCATTCTATGTTCTCCTTAGCGATTATATTAATACATTATTATAATATCATACAAGGATTGAATATACAATAAATTTTTTGCTTTGGCAGCCTTTTGTATTTCAGCTTGCTGATTTTTTCCGCGGCATGATCATAACATTGTAAAAAAGATTCCTGTGCGGTATAATGAAAAGGAAAAACTAAGCCGTTAGGGAGGGCCGGAAATGGCAGAACGTGTAATTTTTCATATAGACGTAAACAGCGCGTTTCTTTCCTGGACCTCCGTTGCGCGCCTAAAAATCGGTAAAAGCGATCTCAGGACGGTGCCGTCCGTAATCAGCGGCGATCCGGATAAGCGCACCAGCGTTGTACTGGCAAAATCCGTGCCCGCAAAAAAATACGGGATAAAAACGGGCGAACCGGTCTCCGCGGCGCTAAGAAAATGCCCGGGTCTTGTTACCGCTCCTCCTGATTTTAGACTTTACTCAAAATATTCGGCGGATCTTATGAATATCTGCCGCGATTACACACCGTGCCTTGAAAAATTTTCAATCGACGAATGTTTTCTTGATATGAGCGGCACGGAAAATATTTATCCGGATATACTGTCCGTTGCGCATGAAATAAAAAACAGGATAAAAAACGAGCTCGGATTTACCGTAAACGTCGGCGTGGGCTCAAACAAACTGCTTGCTAAAATGGCAAGCGATTTTGAAAAGCCGGATAAGGTGCATACTCTGTTTTCGGAAGAAATAGAGACCAAGATGTGGCCTCTGCCCGTTTCGGATCTGTTGTTTTTGGGCAGGGCAACGGCGCAGAAACTTGAAAAGATAAGCATAAAAACGATAGGCGAACTTGCCGTTGCGGATATTAAAACACTGAAAGTGACGGTGGGCGGCAAAGCGGGCGAACAACTGCATGATTACGCAAATGGAATTGACGATTCACCTGTTGACGATTCGCCGCGGGAAGTTAAAAGTTACGGCCATTCCATTACCGTTGAGGAAGATGTTACGGATCTCAAGACCGCGCGAAGCCTTTTACTTTCGCTAACGGACGCCGCCGCGTCGCGTATGAGGGCAGGCGGCTGCAAGGCGTATAATATTTCCGTTAATATAAGGGACAGTTCGTTTAAAAACAGATCCCATCAGCGGGCGCTGAACTCGCCCACGGATGTTACGCAGGATATATACGCTGTTGTAAAGAGCCTCTTCGCAGAGATATGGCACGGCGAGCCGCTGAGGCTTTTGGGCGTTACGCTTTCCGATCTTACCAGAGACGGCGGTGAACAGATCAGCCTGTTTGAACAGGAAAACACCGCCGGAAGCGAGAAACTGAAAAAAGTGGATGCGGCAGTGGATGCGATCAGAAATAAATTCGGCGATTCAAAGATCCTGCTCGGCGGCACGCTCGGTGCCAAAAGACCCAAAAAGAAATAGGCTATGTATATAAATATCCCGCTTGTTTCGGCAAGCGGGATATTATATATTCTTTATATGTTTATTTAGATGCGCCGGTTTTTCTTTTTATCAAAACAGAGCCGAGTATAACCGCAAAAGCAGCAGCGCAGAGCGCAGGAGCGGTCTGAACGCCTGTATATGGCGAAGTTTTGCCGGTGTCTTTATTCTGCACGGCAGTTGCTGCCTGCTGAGAAACCGTAGTCGTTTCATCAGCCGCGGTAGTGCTTTCCTGCGGTTCGTCATCTTCCGCCAGCGGCAGATAAAAACCAAGGGCAAAAACAGCGTCCGCCGTGGCATAATACTCGTCATAATCCGCCTTAAATCCGCCTGTTTCGGCGTCATAAAAATTTTCTATAAGAATATCATAAATCCCATCGGCTTTTTCAGCGTTTCCCGCCGCGGAGTATGCCGCAAGCGCAAGCGCCGTTGAGTCCGCATTAGCGCCGTAGTTGGAATATCCCTGCTCCGTTGCAAAGGTTTCAAGAATTTCAAAAGCGTCCTGCGTGTATTCCTCGTATTCTCCGGCAGTTTCCATAGCCAAAATAAACATTGCAAGGTCGTCGGGCGAAGTGCCGTATCCGCTCCAAAAATCAGTGCCCTCACCGGGGGTGTAATACTGCGCAAGCGCTTCGGAAAGTGCCGCCGTTTTATCGTCAAGCCCATTGTTTTCGGCAGCCTCAATAGCGTAAAAATAATTGTACGGTGTTGAAACTGCGGAAATTTCTGCGTTTTTCAGCGCCTCAATCAAATTTGTGCCGCCTGCGTTTTCAGGGTCAATACCCGCCTGTTGAGCAATGCTGACCGCCATACCTATAACGCCCGGGTCGGTAAGCGTTCCCGCCTGGGCCGCCGCCGATACGGATTTAAAATAGCCGTCCGTAAAATTGCTTATATCCGCGCCGCTGCGGGCAAGAATATACAGATTTTTGGTTGCGGAAACCTCATATCCGTTTTTGCTGTAATTGCCGTCAAAGGCAAAGGAAACAGCGGTTTGTGTTTTTTCTTTCACATCGTTTTTTGTTGCGCCGAATGCCGTTACAGATGTGCAAATAACAAGCATTACACATAAAAGCGCCGCCGTAATTTTTTTCATAATGATAACCTCACCGTTATATAATTTTGCGCCTCAAACGGATATCCCGGCTTGCACATAAACCTACTTTCCGCCTTCCCCTTTGGCAGGAAGTATTCCTGCGCGAAGAGTGGCTTTTGGATTTCGTATTGTTTACGGTAGAGTGAGCTGCCGCGGATTCTCACCGCGTTCCCCGTGGAAAAGACGGCTCTTTTCCTCGGCGCAAGAAAATTATAACCTTAAATTACCGTGTTGTCAATTACGGTTAATTCTGCTAAAATGTAGGCATGAAAAAGAAACAACTTATTATTATTTCGGCTGCCGTGCTGTGCGTTCTTGTTGCAGTGTTTGTTATTTGCGCAGTGAAAGGTTCCTCCGCAAGTGATAAAAATAATGAAGAATTAACCGCTGTGTCAGATGTGTCTGAAACTTCCTCGGAGCAGACGGCCCAAAGCGGCGGCGCTGCTTTTTCCGCATCCCAACCCGCCGAAACTGACGAACCTCAGGCAAACGGCTCTGCTGAAGAGAAAAGCACCGCCGAGCCGGGTGAAAAAAATACAAAAACAGATACCGCGCGGGAAACTTCGGCGCAAACTGCGGCGTCTGCCGAGCGTAATACAAGCGCGCAGCAAAATAAAACAATAACGGTATCCGTTGCCGTAAACTGTAAAAACGCTGTTCGCTACTGCGGGGAAATTGTTTCTCAGGGCAAGGAATATCCGCTTGATATTACTCTGCCTTCCGGCGGATATATTATCACGCAAAAGAATATTACCCTTAAAGAGGGGCAAACCGTTTTTGACGCGCTTGAAGCGGCGTGCAGCCAAAACGGCGTTTCGCTTAAATACCAAAGCAAAAGTTATATAACGGGTATCGGCGGGCTTAATGAAAAGGACTGCGGCGGCGCAAGCGGCTGGATGTACCGCGTAAACGGTATAAATCCCATGAAAGCCGCGGCAAAATATACTTTAAAAAACGGCGATTCTGTTGAGTGGTATTATGTTACAAGTTCAAACGATAAATAAAACAGACGGTTCAAAACGAACCGTCTGTTTTTGTTTGTAAAATATGCTCTGATAAATCCAGAAAGTTATGCGTTAAATCTTTTTAAAAGGAATTTTGCAACGGCGTCCTCGTTGTTTGAGCCTATAACAGCCGTTGCTCGTTCTTTTAATTCGGGCACGGCGTTTTCAACGGCGTAGCATTCGTCCGCCACGGCAAAAAGGTCAAGATCGTTTTCACTGTCCCCAAAAGCAACAAGTCTGCCGCAGCCAAGCATTTTCTTTAATTTAAGAGCGGAGCTCGCCTTTGTTGCACCTTTTGGCATTATCTCCAGCCACTGCGCGCCGGTGTAAATATCCCTGGAATAAACGCACCTGTATTTTTTGCTGAATTTTTCATAAAGCGGCCGCAGTTTTTCTTCACTGTCTATGCAGGTGAAGTAAAATATCCTGCCATTTTGAAGTTCGTTTTCGCTTAAAACGGGGTTATCTCTGCTGTCGCCGTGGCGGCTTTTAACAAATTCCGCCGCCGCCGGCGTCAGATTGTCAAAAACATATGAAAATCTTTCCTCGCAGTCCTGCACAGAATATACTATCGGGCTGATACCGTCGCTCAGCAAAGCGCGCAATATCTCTTTTTCCCCGCCGCAAAAATAGTTTGAAAGCAGTGCTTTGCCGCTTTTTCGCTCTGCAATAAACGCGCCGTTGTAAATTATCATGGGCAGGCGGCAGTTAATGCCCTTTGTTACTTTTAAAGCTGTACTGCGCGATCTGGCGGTTGCGAATGAAAATAAAAATCCGCTGTTAACAAGGCTGTTTATCGTGTCCGCCGTAAAGCGGGAGATCGCGCATTGTGAATTCAGCAAAGTGCCGTCCAGATCAGAAACATAAAGCGTTTTCATTCCTTTTTCCGTCACTTCCTTATTTTAAAACATTAGTATTTATGTCTTTTACAATATCAGAAATCGCGTTTCAGGTCAATATTGTGTTACGCTCAGACCTTCTCGGGTTCGAATCCCCTTATATTTGTAGATAAAAAAGAGCAGACACCCAAATGGGTGCTGCTCTTTTTTGGTGGAGCATAGGGGATTCGAACCCCTGACCTCCACACTGCCAGTGTGGCGCGCTCCCAACTGCGCTAATGCCCCAAAGCAAATCGTGTAACCATTCTACTATATTTTGCTCTGAAAATCAATAAAAAAATTTAATTTTTGTTTGTTTTACATTTTGTCCGTACAAACGCGGTAAACAAGGTGCGGCATATCCATACCGTAATAGTGTTTTATTAACTTGCCGCATATTCTCATTCCGTTCCTCTTGGCAACTTTTTGGGACGCGAAGTTGTTTTCCCTTATTATGGAATACACTTCGGTAAAACCAAGCACGTCAAACGCATATCGTTTGCACGCCTGCGCAGCCTCGGATGCAAAGCCGTGATGCCAAAATTCTTTTTGAAACAAATATCCTATTTCCGGAACTTGTTTTTTGCCGAAATCCTGATAGGTTATACCGCACTGACCTATCATTTTTCCGCTTTCTTTCAGCACCGCCGCCCATAATCCGAATCCGTCTTCCCTATATCTGCGAAGCTGATTTTCAAACCATCCGGTTACTTCTTCATCAGAAAAGGCGTGTTCATAGGCGTACATAACTTCCTTGTCCTGCAATATTTTGCGCAGCCCGGGTAAGTCGTCCGCCGTCAATTCGCGAAGTATAAGCCTTTTGCTCTCTATCCTCATAATTGCCTTAGCCTCGGTTTCTGCGTTACATTCTAACGGAAATGCCTTCTTCACGCAGATATTTTTTCAGTTCCGGTATGGGCAGCTCGTTAAAATGGAAGAGGCTTGCTGCAAGCACGGCGTCTGCCGCGCCTTTTGTAAAAGCGTCATAAAAATGCTCTTTTTTCCCCGCTCCGCCGCTGGCTATAACCGGTATTCCCACTGAAGTTGAAACTGTGTGCGTCAGTTCAAGATCATAGCCGTTTTTCTGACCGTCGCAGTCCATAGAAGTTAAAAGTATTTCTCCTGCGCCGCGCGAATAAGCCTCTTTTGCCCATTCAACGGCGTCTATTCCCGTCGGTATTCTGCCGCCGTTCAGGTAAACTTCCCAGCCGTCGTTTTCCCTGCGTTTTGCGTCAATCGCGCACACAACGCACTGGCTGCCGAATTTTTCCGCTGCCTCGTTTATAAGCTCCGGGTTTCTCACCGCCGCGGAATTAACGGATATTTTGTCCGCCCCCGCCCGCAGAAGTTCTTTGAAATCTTCCGCCGTTCTTATTCCGCCGCCTACCGTGAACGGAATAAACACGGTTTTGGCCACCCGCTCAACAATATCGATCATTGTGCCGCGCCCCTCGTGCGTGGCAGTAATATCCAGCAGTACAAGTTCATCTGCGCCCTGACGGTCGTACGCCGCGGCGCATTCAACCGGGTCGCCCGCGTCGCGCAGGTCAACAAAAGAAACGCCTTTAACCACTCTGCCGTTTTTAACATCAAGGCAGGGTATTATCCTCTTTGCATACATATTTTATACCTCCGCCGCAATGAAATTTTTAAGCACCTGCAACCCCGCCGCGCCGCTTTTTTCCGGGTGAAACTGTGTTGCAAACAGGTTGCCGCGCTCAACGGCGCACTCAATTTTTATGCCGTATTCGGCAGTTGCCGCAACGTCGCTTTCATCCGCGCCGTTTAAATAAAAGGAATGCACAAAATAAAAGTACGAGCCGCTTGGAATTCCGGCAAAAAGGCGGCTGCTTTTGCGTATCTCAATGCTGTTCCAGCCTATGTGGGGCACTTTCAGTCCGTTTGCTTTCGGGATTTCGGATATTTTGCCGTTTATCAGCGCAAGTCCTTTTGCGCCGGGTGTTTCCTCACTCTCGGCAAATAGAAGCTGCAGGCCAAGGCAAATTCCAAGAAACGGCTTGCCGCTTAGGGCAGCCGCTTTTACCGCGCTGTCCAGTCCTCTTTCCCGCATGGAATCCATTGCGTCGCCGAACGCGCCCACACCGGGAAGAATCACACTTTCCGCCGCTTCTATTTCCGCCGGGTCTGAAGTTATAACGCTTTTCGCGCCTATGTAATCCAGCGCTTTTTTAACACTCATCAGGTTGCCTGCGCCGTAATCTATAATTGCCGTCATCTTGCCGCTCCTTAAAAAAGTTATAAATAATTTTATCATATCGCAAACTTCATTTCAATATTTCATTGACAAATGCTGCCGTTTGAGATACAATTCAATGGTAACCCTCACGCGAAGTTCGTCGCAGGCGGTTGCCGTGATTGGGTTTATATATACGGAGACGTATCGAAGTGGTCATAACGGGGCTGACTCGAAATCAGTTAGGGAGCGATCCCCCGCGAGTTCGAATCTCGCCGTCTCCGCCATAAAAAAGTAGGTGCACTTTTTGTGCGCCTACTTTTGTATAATGTGAGATTCGAAAAGGGCAAACGCTTTAGCGTTAGAAACAGTCCGGTGGACTGTTTCGTTGCCCGGGTGCATGCCGGCGAGCGTGTAAGCGAGGCGGGCGAATCTCGCCGTCTCTGCCAGCGTCGTCACGGACTATGTATCGTTCGTGGCGGCTTTTTTATAAAAGCCTCCCCTCGCTCACGCCGTCGCTCCTCCTTTCCCCAAAAGCCTATTAGGCTTTGTGGGGACCCCGAAGCGCAACTTTTCGTTTGCCTACTTTTGTCAAAAAACACGATTATATAGTATTATTTTAAGTTATCGTAACAAGGAGTAATTTATATGAGTAATATTTACCGTTTAGTTGATGAGAAAGAAAAACTTGATATCCAAAAAAATAACAGACTTTCTTTATCTCGTCCCTTATTAAAATATGGAGAGCCTGAAGGCTTACTACTTGCTTTTTTTCGAGACATAAACAGACTACTTATACAAGCCGGCAATGATATTTCGGTGATTAAACCTACAGAAGATTTGCTTAATAAAATTAAGCAGTGGCATACTTTTTATTATGAATCTTTTTCAAGTGAAATCAAATCCATATTTGATGATCCATATAAATTATTATCAGATTTGCGTATATTGATGTGCGTGTATTTTCAAACTTACTGCGGGTATTTTACTCATGCCGATTTAAGTTGTGAAGAAACGAGAAAAAAATATTTTACTTTAAATCAAAAATTTATTAGTAAAACTAAAAAAACAGCATATGTAAAGATTGATATTGAGGCAAACAAATTAGATAATATACATTGGGAATATACCCCTACCAAAGGTCAGACAGATTTTACTTTTATTCCAAGTTCTGCCGAACAAAAATTTAAAAATAATATTTTAGCGTCTCTTCATTTACATGATGTTCAATATTTGGATAATGATTTTTCAGCTTTGCATGTTTTTAGAAAATTCAATCTTGAAGAAAAAAGAAACAGTTCTTGTTGGTTTAAAATCACAAAAAAATATTTGGAACCACAACAAGAAAAGAGGCTTATATTTTATTTACCGAGTCATGAAATAAATTCTGAGAGAATGGCTTGTGATAATATTTTTTCCAACGCCGAAGATGCATCATTAGAAGAAACCTTATTTTATTACGCAGTAAGCACTATGCAATATGCAAAAAACAACTTTCCAGAGTATGTTTATTTGAGAATAAATAATCCTGAAATTATTGACATATAAAAGCTTTTACAAGGGCTTTAATCCATTCTCTAAAAGAAGTAAAAACTTTTTCATGGTTCTTTCACTAATGAGCAATTTCTTTGAAATTCTTTTTATATGTTGTATTGTACTGAGGAGATTTGCTTCGACGATGAGATATATGTGAGAAACGCGTCTTTTACTACACACGGCGCTGCGCGGACGGTGAGGCCGCGCAGCGCTTTTTTATGCACGGGTTTGTAAATATACTTTGTTTTTTCAATGCGGCCGGCGGAGTATTTTGCAGGGAGAGCGCCGGGCGAGTCGGTCCGGGAATCTGCTTCCCTTCAAACGTTTTTTCTGCATGGCCGGAATGCCGGGCAGGGCTGCTGTTGATAGGCGGCATAGAATGTGATACAATGATAAGCCGGAGGCGGTAATATGTGGATAACAGCCGCGGTACTGTCTGCATTTTTTGCAGGAATTACCGCAATACTTGCCAAATGCGGTATCAGGAAAACAGATTCGGATGTGGCAACGGCAATACGCACAATCGTTGTTTTGATATTTTCATTTATCATGACCTTCATTACGGGATCAATCAGCGGTATTTCGGAAATCGGATTAAAATCTTTTGTGTTTCTTATTCTTTCCGGTGTTGCCACGGGAGCTTCCTGGATCTGTTATTTTAAAGCGCTCTCGGCAGGGGATGTAAACAAGGTCGTTCCGATAGACAAGTCCAGCACGGTCATATCCGTGTTGCTCGCAATCTTTATTTTCCGGGAAACAAATCATCTTCTGATCAAGCTTTGCGCAACGGCACTGCTTGCGGCCGGTATATTTTTAATGGTTGAAAAAAAGAAAACCGGCGAGATCCGGGAAAAAAGGCAGTGGATAATATACGCAGTCTTGTCCGCCGTGTTTGCCGCTCTGACTTCAATACTTGCCAAAATCGGAATAGAGGATGTTGAATCAAATCTTGCAACTGCCGTAAGGACATGTGTTGTATTGGTTATGGCGTGGATCATCGTTTTTGCCAAAGGCAAGCAAAGTCAGATAAAATCAATAGATAAAAAAGAGCTTATGTTTATTTGTCTTTCGGGGATAGCGACCGGCGCTTCATGGCTCTGCTATTACTACGCAATACAAAACGGTGTGGTAAGCGTTGTTGTGCCTATTGATAAGCTAAGTATAATCGTTTCCATTCTGTTTTCATACATCGTTTTTAAGAAAAAACTGTCTAAAAAATCTTTTGCCGGCCTGTGCCTTATGACGGTCGGAACGCTGATCATGGCAATATTTGCCTGAATGCGGTTGTGAAAGTTCTTTTGTCCGCGGGGCAGTGTTTTATAATTGCGGAAAGATTTCTAAATCCGCAGGCAGGTGACAAAGGCGTCAGATCAGCTTTTTATGTAATCTTCAGCGAATCGGAGTATACCTGCAATTCTGGCTTTAACATTTGACTGCCGGCATATATTTATATTTCTAAATCGTTCATTTTATCCAATAACGTTTTGTAATTATTCAGCATTTCCGTTTCATAATAATCCGTGCCGGAGGATTCCAGCCTAAGCAGATCTATTTTTGTGTATCTGACCGGCTCGGAAATGGTCAGTTCATGCATGTCTATTTTATAAAAAATCAAATCCAGCGTTGGCTCTCCGCCGGCATCTTCCAGATAGAGATAAAAATAATCATATGCATACCGCACTTCATATTCAAAACTGTCCCTGGGCATTTCTGTTTTGATATTTCTTATCTCATATTTGTTGTCCGGAGAGATCGAACAGCCGGTAACGGTATAACCGTTGTCTTTATTTATGATTACGGCAACTTTATGCGGCCTGCCTGTAACAAATTCTATGTTCGGATAAAACTGGCTCACGGATTCATTTTGGATCGTATACGTAAATTTCTTGTCACTTAAGGTGATGTTATAATTAAGCGGATAAAAGATTTCCTCCAGCTCATTCTGGTGTTTATTTAATTGACACTGAAATACGCCTATTGCAATAGTTGCGATTATTGAAATGCCGGATAGAATAATTGATATAACGGATAGGATCGTTTTATTGGTTTTGCCATTTTCCATTTTTTCTTTCCTTTCTTTTTAAATATATTTAATTTGATTATATATTATTTTTTACAATTAATCAAATACAGTTTAAAAATACGCACGCTGTTTCAGATGCAAAAACAGCGGTCTGGTGTAAAATTCTTGGCTTCCTATCCTGAATTTAGGTATGGACGCCGAAAGTATTGACAATATGTGTCAAAAAGTGTACAATTATCCCGAATTTTAGCGGGGTGTGTCAATATGAAGGTTAGGGCTGGATTCTTATTTTTTTGCGGTTTGATAATGGGGGCGGTCCTTGCTTTTACATTGAGTCCGGCCCTGACTGTTTCAGCTGAAAGTGCGGAGAATTACGAGCAATGGTTTGAGGAGCAGGATGTGGAAACAGTGCCGGTGCAGAGTGAAGCGCTGGGTGGTTATCTGCGCTTTTTTTATGCCCAAAACTGTCTGTACTGCCGTATAAGCTATTCCTATGACGGAATGACGGAAAAGGACAACGCAATGGTAACGATCGAAGTTTCCAATGATAACAGGAGCTATGGTCTGTATTTTACGGCGGACAGTGCGGATGACTTTCCGTGCAGGATTACAAAATATTTCTCAACGCCGACAGCGGCGGGCCAGGATATATATTTTATGCTTGAGTTCAGTGAAAAAGAGGACAAAAATCAGAATAACACAGCAGTTATCAGGCTTGAGATAAACGGGAAAAGTTATGCGATCGCGGAGCTCCGGCCGGATGAAGGCGAGAACGTGACAGAGAGGATTACCGTTTCCGGCGCAAAACCGGCGGAGCAAAGCACAAAAGAAAGAGAAACCGCGGGGGGGACTACGAAATTCGTATACTCCGGCGGTTTTTCAGATTCTGGCAGCGGTACTGAGGATAAAACGAAATTCAGCGCGCCTGAGGCGGAGGATCAGATTTCCGCATCGGATCCGAACGCCCGGGAAACACAGGGGGAAGACGTCATTCAGGACGGTTCTGTTGTATCTGTACAGGCTGAAAAGGATACGGATTACAGTCCTCAGGCCAAGGCGATGTTTGCGCTTTCGGGTGTTTTTGCCGCTGCCGGGACAGCTTTTTTGATACGCCGCGCCGTCATGCCGAAATCAAAGAATGCAGCCGCAGAGAGCAAAGAGGGCCCGAAAGAAGAAATATGATCAGCGTTCTTTAACAAAACAGAATAGCATTCGCAGGACAAACTGAAAAAGCCTGCCGTAAATGCGTCATGCGTTTGCGGCAGGCCTTTTTTTATAATTGTATTATAATGTGATCATTTTTCGCCGAAAAACGAACGTGCAATACGAACGGTTTCCATAGCGTCCCTGGCATACCAGTCGGCGTGGATCCTATCGGCATAGGACTGCGTCAGCACCGCTCCGCCTACAATCACTTTTGCGTTTGTGTTTTTGTGCAAAAGCGCAATGGTTTTTTCCATTGCGGGCACGGTAGTTGTCATCAACGCGGAAAGGCCGACTAATTTTATGCCGTTTTCTTTTACTGCTTTAAGCACTTCTTCCTCCGGCACGTCTTTGCCGAGGTCAATCACGTCAAATCCGTAATTGGAAAGCAGCACTTTTACTATATTTTTTCCTATGTCGTGAATATCGCCGTGGACCGTGGCTATGACTATCTTATTGCCGTGCTTTTCTTTCTTGCCGCTCAGTATCATCTTTTCCTTGATAACGTCAAACGCGGCTTTTGCGCTGTCCGCGCTCATCAGAAGCTGGGGCAGAAAGATTCGGTTGTTTTCAAATCCGTCGCCCACTTCGTCCAGCGCGGGAATGATATAATGGTTGATAACGTCAAGCGAGTCGTTGGTCTTAAGAAGTTCGGCGGCGCATTTTGCCGCGTCCTCCTTAACGCCCTTCACTATGGCTGTGCGGAGTGTAGTTGAGCCTGCCGGGGCAGTCTGCTCCGGCACGGTCACGCTCTTTATATATTCAGTGCAGTTTCTGTCCAGCCCGTTTAGCGCGTTAAAGGCGTAATACGCGTTCATCATGCTCTGCGAATTCGGGTTTATAATTCCGGCGGAAAGCCCGCTTTGCAGCGCAAGCGTGAAAAACGCTGTATTTATTGCATCTCTCTTTGGCAGGCCGAAAGAGATGTTCGAAACGCCCAAAACGGTATTTACCCCAAGCGTGCGGCGGATATATTCCACGGCTTTCAGCGTTTCCGTGCCGTTTGAGGAATCCGTGCTGATCGTCATGGTAAGCGCGTCAACAATAAGGTCTTTTTTGTCTATTCCGTAATTGGCGGCGGTATGTATTATCTTTTCGGCAATTTTTATTCTGCCCTGCGCCGTCTGCGGTATTCCGCTCTCGTCAAGACAAAGGCAGACCACAACGCCGCCGTATTTTTTTGCCAGGGGGAAGACCGCTTCCATATTTTCAGCCTTGCCGTTTACGGAATTTATCATCGGTTTGCCGTTGTATATCCTGAGTGCTCTCTCAAGCGCGGCCGTGTTGGAAGTGTCTATCTGAAGCGGGGCGGCAATAACGCTCTGAAGGCTCTTTACCGCCGTTCCCATCATTTCCGCTTCGTCTATCTCAGGCAGGCCTACATTTACGTCCAGAATATGCGCGCCGGCGTCCGTTTGTTTCAGCCCCTCTTTTATGATATATTCAATATCGTTTCTGCGCAGCGCCTCTTTCAATAATTTTTTGCCGGTGGGGTTTATGCGCTCGCCTATTATAACGGGCTTTTCGCCTATTTCCACCGTTTGGCTGTATGAAGAAACGAGGGTAAGGTCTTTCTTCTGCGGAATATTTGCCGGAATATCCCTGCAAAGTTCAATCATTTTTTTGATATGTTCCGGCGTTGTGCCGCAGCAGCCGCCGAGGCAGGATACTCCCATATCAGCCGCTTTTTTCATATCGAGGGCGAAAGCCTCCGGCGAAACATTATAGACCGTTTTGCCGTTTACGCTTTCAGGCAGGCCCGCATTAGGCTGAACGATAATCGGCAGGGAAGTCCATTTTCTTATTTCTTCAACAAGCGGCAGCGTTTCGGCAGGGCCGAGTCCGCAGTTAAATCCTATAGCGTCAACACCAAGCCCCTCAAGCATGGTTACGGCTGTTTTAACGTCTGCTCCCGTAAGCAGTCTGCCTTTTTCGTCAAAGATCATGGTAACGAAAACAGGCAGGTCGCAGTTTTCCTTTGCGGCGAGTACGGCGGCTTTTATCTCATAAGTATCGCTCATTGTTTCAATAAGCACAAGATCACTGCCGTCCTTGCCGGCGTTTATCATCTGGGCAAAAATATCAACGGCGTCTTCAAAATCCAGTTCGCCCATCGGCTGTAGGAGTTTGCCGGTGGGGCCTATATCCAGCGCAACCTTTTTGCCTGCGCTTTTCGCCAGATGCACGCCGGCCCTGATTACTTCTTCCGGGTCTTTTATCTTAAGCCTGTTCGCGCCGAAGGTGTTTGTTGTTATATATTCGCTTCCCGCAGCGGCATACGCGCGGTGAACGGAAAGCACTTTTTCACTATCCGTAATATTAAGAAGTTCGGGCAGTTCGCCTGCGCCAAGCCCCATGCTTTGCAGCATGGTGCCCATACTGCCGTCAAAAAATTTAATGTTCATCTGTTTCCTCCGTGCCCGGTTCTATTCCGGCAAATGCCGTAACGGATTTTGTCGGGATCATCTGGCAGGTGTCGCTCAGCGTTATTCCGCAGCGTTTTGTTATATCCATAAGTTTAAAGATCTTTCTTTGCTCCGTTATATCAAGGTCAAAATACCCCGGCGAATACCGCTGCCGGGTCTTTGCGCCCTCTTCTTTTTCAATCTCAGCCTGTAAAGCGTCACACACCTCTTCAATTTTAGAGGCAAGAGACGCCTGCATGATAAGCAGCATGGCGCCGTCTGCGGCGTGTTTTCGCAGCAGCATATCGCCGTTAACGCCAACCGTTGCGGCAAGCAGGGCAACACGTCTGCAGCCGGAAAGGTTCTGCGCAAGGCGGCGGCTCTCAAATTCAAAACCGCCTGCTTTCAGCGCGGTCTCCGTCACTTCACAGTCAAATATCCTGTAAATGCTTTTAGGCTCGCACACCCTGTTTATTTCGTCCATTGCTGAGTCTATCATGGATAGCAGGCGTTCGTCGTTTACGCTGCTTTTTGTGCGCATGTATCTTAATATTTCTGTTTTATTCATTTATGATCTCCGAAAGGCCTTTCATTATTGAGCCTGCGACATCCGGCTTATTCATTGTGTAGATATGAATATTGTTCTGCCCGTTCGCCATGAGATCGATTATCTGTTCCGTTGCGTAAATAATGCCCGCCTGTTTCATTTTTGCGGGGTCATCGCCGAAACGCTCAATAATTTTATGGAATTTTTTCGGAAAACTGCTGCCGGAAAGTTCTACGCTCCGTTTGATCTGGCTTGCGTTCGTTATCGGCATAATTCCTGCGATTATAGGCACGTTTATGCCTTTTATCAGGCAGTTTTCCTTAAAGCGGAAGAATACTTCATTGTCAAAAAACATCTGCGTTGTAAGAAAATCAAGCCCGCAGTCCACTTTTTCCTTTAAGTGCTGTATGTCTTCAACCCGGTTTGCGCTTTCGGGATGGACTTCGGGATAGCATGCGCCGCCGATGCAGAAACCGCCTTTTTCTTTGATTTCCTGCACGAGCTCAAATGCGTGCTCAAAATGTCGGCCGTCCGGAAATTCAAAATCTTTGGGAATATCGCCGCGCAGGGCAAGTATGTTTTCTATTCCCGCAGCTTTCCATTCGTCAAGCACGCCGTCTATTTTATCCTTTGTTGAGGTAAGGCAGGTAAGGTGGGACAGCGGCGTTATGCCGCAGTTTTTAATCGCGGCAGCAATCTCGGTAGTAAATCCGGTGCGCGTGCCTGCCGCGCCGTATGTGACGCTCATGAAAGCAGGATCGCTTTTTGCCATTTCCGCCACAACGGTTTTTGTGTTTTCTATTTTGCTCCATTCCTTAGGAGGGAAAACCTCAAAAGACACGGTTACTTTTTTATTCTTTAATATCTCTGAAATCTTCAAAGCCAGCACCTCTGCAATCATGCATTTTATTTAGAATAGCAATACATATATTATAATATATTTTAGTTTAACAAATCGGGCTTTGCTTTGCAAGCGTTTATTGCTGCGCCTTAAGGCATAAAACGGCCATGTTCGGTTTGCCGCGAACACTGAAAAATACGTTCCGTGACGGGAAACTGATAAATTAAAAATAAGAATAGACGCGATAAAATGAGATAAAATGAGTAAAACGGAGATACGCTTTATTTTTTTAATTTCGGTGTTGACATCTTATCCGCCTTATGCTATTATAATGCGGCAAGTTGAAAAACGAATCATTCGGTTTGGAGGAAAGTAAAATGTCAACATTTATGCCAAAGGCTGACGAAATCGAACGCAAATGGTATGTTCTTGACGCTGCGGGCAAGCCCCTCGGCAGAGTTGCGGCGGAAGCGGCTGTTCTTCTTCGCGGAAAAAACAAGCCGATCTTCACTCCCAGCGTAGACTGCGGCGATTTCGTAATCATTATCAATACAGACAAAGCCGTTCTTACGGGTGACAAGCTCAACAAAAAGCTTTATCAGCACCACACCGGCTACATCGGCAACCTTAAAGAGGTTAAATACGGTACTCTTATGAAAGAAAAGAGCGATTTTGCTATGCAGCTTGCTGTTAAGGGCATGCTTCCCAGCACAACTCAGGGCAGAAAGCAGCTTACAAGATGCCGTATTTATAAAGGCGCCGAGCACAAGCACGAGGCACAGCAGCCCGTTGCTTGGGAATTCTAAGGGAGGTTAAGAGATTATGTACGAATCAAATCCATATTTCTACGGT
Organism: uncultured Clostridium sp.; assembly: GCA_958422185.1. Classification (GTDB taxonomy): domain Bacteria; phylum Bacillota; class Clostridia; order Oscillospirales; family Acutalibacteraceae; genus Eubacterium_R. The sequence goes on along the minus strand of CATZNW010000002.1, from coordinate 19,874 downwards.
ACAGGCAGAAGAAAAGAATCCGTTGCCCGCGTTCGCGTATATGCCGGCACAGGTAAGGTTACCATTAACGACAGGGATATAGACGATTATTTCGGCCTTGATACTCTTAAGCTTATAGTAAACCAGCCTCTCGTTCTTACCAATACAAAAGAGAAGTTTGATATTGTCTGCCGTGTAAACGGCGGCGGCGTTTCAGGCCAGGCCGGCGCTATCCGCCACGGTATCGCAAGGGCTCTTCTTCAGTATGACGAGTCTCTGCGCCCGGTTCTTAAGAAGGCAGGCCTTCTTACCCGTGACCCTCGAATGAAAGAAAGAAAGAAGTACGGTCTCAAAGCCGCTCGTCGCGCGCCGCAGTTCTCAAAGCGTTAATTACGTTTTATTGCCATCAACAGCCCTGTATTATTCAGGGCTGTTTTTTTATTTGTGTCGTTTCCGCTTTGTTCCTGCGGGTCCTCGCGGCACGGTCGAAACCGCTGATTTTACGCAAAGCGGCCGTTATTTTCTCAGCGAAAACAGGCTGAATAACGGTCAGCCCAGCGGCGTACGGAACGCTCGTTCCAATGAACCGGAATCGCAGCGCCGGCTGCCATGGCTCCGGCTATCTTTGGTACGCCGGCAAGCAGTTTTTTTAGCGCCGCCTTATTTTTTAAGATATTTCTGCCTTTTTTGATCAGATCGGCAGGATCAGGCCTGATTAGGTCAAACAGGCTGTGAAAATCGGCTGTCATTGTAATATTGTCCTCATTCAGCGTTCCGGACTCAAAAAAATAATCAATGTCCTGCGCACTCATTGCGAGCAGCAGGCGTTTTGCCGCCGCAAGCGGCGCGAGTCCGCGCCCCAGTTCACGGAAATACCGCACTTCATACTGCCACAGCGTTTCGCAGTCATATCTGCCGTAAACATCGGAAATTATCGTATCCGCGAGAAAACGGGCCGCGCGCAGGGAATTGGCAATCCCGGAACCTATCAGCGGCACTGTCATAAAAGCGCTGTCGCCGATCGCAGCATAACCGTCCCATACCATAACGGAAAGAGGCTGGCGCACCGGTATCTGCGCAAACTGACCGCCGCGCACAATCTTTTTTCCGAGCTGCGGATGGTTTCTGCGTAAAATATCAGAAAAGCGCGCAACCTCTTCCATGTCAAAATCCGCAAAACGGCCGATCAGCAGATCCGTGTAGTTCTCTTCTGTCGCGATCCAGCTGATCCCGCAGATGCCGTCAGCAAATAAGATCACCTTGAATTTATCGCGCACCTCGCGCATATCGGTTCTGTCAAAGAACGCTCGGTATATGGTTATTCTGTCTTTCCTGTCCGCGGTTTTTTCAATCGGGATCTCCGGCGGCAGATTTTTCCTTATGGGCGAATCTATACCGCAGGCGTCAATAATCAGGTCTGCGTAAAAATCGCCAAGGTCTGTTGAAATGCCAACCACACGGCTGCCTGCCATGATCGGCGCATGTACGATGCAGTCATACACAAGTTTCGCGCCGCTGTCCTCTGCGCAGCGGATAAGGTGAGAATAAATATCCCGTCTTTCCATTTTTATCTCCCGCTGTTCAGTCGGAACGTGCTGGCGCAGTCCCACCGTCATGGATGGGTTGAAAAAAGTCATGTCTTCTTTGTATGTGTAAAGTTCTTCAGAGGGCATCGGCAGCCCTGCGGCAGCAAATGCCTTCGGATCAAAAATATCCGTCCAGTCGTATCCCAGCGTTCCTGCGCTCTTCTGCTCATACACTGTTACGTCATATCCGGATCTTGCAAGTATTGCGGCGGCGGCCAGACCGCCGTGTCCCATCCCCGCAACGATGATTTTGCCTTTCATAATGTTTCCTCCCGCCTAAAACTGAAACGTAAAATTAAATATCTGCAAGCGCTCTGCCTTGTAAAGATAGTATATCATATATACCGAAAAAATCATATTCAAAAAATAACAGTTTCAGCGGTTTGTTAAACGGGAATTTGGCGTGAATTCCCGTTTTGAGAACAAAAAAAGGAACCGTAAACGGTTCCTTTTCTTATGGCTCCCCAAGTTGGACTCGAACCAACGACCCTGCGGTTAACAGCCGCATGCTCTACCGACTGAGCTATTGAGGAATATATGCAATATCTCAAGTGCTTTAATATAATAGCAAAAAATATCCGCAATGTCAACACCTTTTTTGCCGTTTTATCACTTTTATTTTTGGCGAGTTTATGGTAATATCAGATTATGAGATACGAACATATTATTCATTCCATACCGCCTGTTTATGATGAAAACAGCCGTGTGCTGATCCTTGGGACGATGCCTTCGCCTAAATCGCGCCGGGTAAATTTTTTCTACGGCAATCCGCAGAACCGTTTCTGGCGTGTGCTTGCCGCCGTGCGCGGAGAAGAGCTTCCGTGCAGCAGTGAAGAAAAAACAAGCTTTTTGCTGAACAACCGTATTGCACTTTGGGATACTCTCAGCTCCTGCGATATTGCGGGCGCGGCGGACAGCAGTATAAAAAATGCCGTGCCCAACGATCTGAGCCTGATCCTGGATAAAGCGGATATTAAAATGATCTTTACTACCGGCAAAACGGCGTACAGATATTATTGCCGGTATCAGCTGGAAAAAACAGGGATAGAGGCAGTGTGTCTGCCGTCTCCCAGTCCGGCAAACGCCAGGATGAGCCTTGAAAAACTGATTGAAGAATACAGCGTAATAAACCGATATCTTTAAAACAAAAGGAGGCGTTTTCATGCAGCGTGAGATCACAAGACCGCAGAAACTGCTTGACGAAAACGGCAATATTGCGGAGCCGGGGTATGCAAAAAAGCTTTTTTGGCAATACGCACGGGATGATATAAAAGCCCCGAAGATCCGTATTAAGGAGTGGGACTATTATTATATAGGAACGCAGGATTACGGAATTTGCCTTACAATTTCAGATGCCGGATATGTAGGCACGGTTTCAGCTTCTATACTGCGTTTCGGGGAAAATCCCCGCCAGATGAACGGGGCGCAGATCAATCTGTTTACAATGGGGAAGGTCAATCTTCCGCCAACAAGTGAGCGCGGCGATGTTCACGCACGCGCGGGCACCGCTGATTTTACCTTTGAGAACAATGGAACAGAGCGCCGGCTTTACGGATCGTTTGACAATTACTGCAACTCTAAAAAGGCTCTTATATTTGATATACGTTTAACCGAGATCCCGCCGGAGAGCATGGTCATTGCCACGCCGTTTGATAAGGACAGGCATTTTTATTACAATCAGAAAATCAACTGTATGCGAGCAGAGGGCTTTTTTGAGTTTGACGGCAGGAAATATGAATTCAGCAGGGCAAACGGTGCGCTGGCAACGCTTGACTGGGGAAGAGGCGTATGGACTTATGACAACACATGGTACTGGGGGTCTGGACAAACCGTGCTTGAAGACGGAAATGTTTTTGGCTTTAACATAGGCTACGGTTTCGGAAACACAAGTGCGGCAAGTGAAAACATGCTGTTTTATAACGGCGCCGCGCATAAGCTTGAAGACGTTAAATTCAATATTCCGATGAAGGGCAAAAAATATCTGTATACTGAGCCTTGGACTTTTACATCGTCTGACGGGCGTTTTGAAATGTGTTTCAGGCCTGTTATTGACCGATATGATCCGATCGACGCAAAGATCATGTGCATGATCCCTCACCAGGTGTTCGGACTCATTTCCGGCAAGGCGATTCTGGATGACGGCAAGGAAATTATCTTAAATAATAAAATGGCGTTTGCCGAGCGGGTTCACAACAAGTGGTGAGCGAATCCTGCAATCCGATTATTAAGTTATCAAGTTTATTACAAAAGACCTACGGTTGATCCGGAGGTCTTTTTCTGTTGAAGAAGGCACAGCCAAATCTGTGCCTTTCCCGACAGGCTGAAGCCGTCATTTGACGGCTTTTATTTTATTTCTTTTTGCAGTACAAAAATTTTTTTCGGCCTCTTCCCAGTTGATGATTTTAAACCAGTTATCCATATAATCAGAACGCATATTATAGTACTTAAGATAGTACGCATGTTCCCACACATCGAGCGCTATTAAAGGACAGAAACCCTGTTCCACAGGGCTGTTCTGATTTGCTGTTGTCATAATGCGCAGTCCGCACCGCCCGTAAACGAGCCAAGCGTATCCGGAACCGAATACGGAAAGCGCGGCCTTTTTGAATATATTGCAGAAATTTTCAAGGCTGTCAAAACAACAGGATATTTCTTTGATAAGTTCCGGTGCACATGCCGCGTCAGAAGACGGAGTAAGCCCCTGAAAAAAGAATCTGTGGTTGTATACTCCTCCGGCATTGTTTGCAATGGCAGTCTGTATTCTTTTTGGGAATTTGCCGGCATTTCTTATAAGCTGTTCCACGCTCATCTTTTGAAGTGCAGGTTCATTTTTCAGAACAGAATTCAGATTGTCTATATAAGTCAGCAAATGCCTGTCATGATGAAGACGCATGGTTTTCTCGTCAATATACGGCTCAAGCGCATCATATCCATATGGCAAAGGTAAATTAACAAACGGATAACAACTGTTTTCCATAAACGCTCTCCTTGATCGTTTTTCACCATATTATGATAAAGAGATTATATTGTGAAAACGATTTAAGAGATTATAAAATTCGACTATTTTATTTATAAAATGAAATATATAGCTTTTTTCACTGTCTGTTGTGAATACCGGTCATATATCCGTCAACCGTTCGGTTTTAAAATACACGTTATTTAAAACATCTTGATTTTGTAACTGCTGAACAGAATCTGCAAGTTTGGTCTTAAAATGCGATATGGACTTTGTTTCTTAAATCCGTATAATGAAGACAGAAGCTTCTAAACCGAATGAAAGGATTCTAATTTGATGAGCACATTTGCAAAAAATTTAAAAAAATTCAGGCTGCAAAAAGAATACACACAAGAACAGGTAGCAGATATTTTAGGAGTAAGTTCACATACGGTTTCCCGTTGGGAATGTAATACAACTTTACCGGATGTTACTATTCTTCCCGAAATCGCTAAACTCTATTGCGTTTCAATTGATGATCTGTATCAAGAATCATCGGTTGCATACGAAAATTATGCGCAAAGATTAGCGTCAGTTTTTGAACAGACGCATGCACCTGAGGATTTTATCCATGCAGACTTGGAATTTAAGAAACTTTTAAAATGTGATAAATTAACGGCATACGATATGTGGAACTATGGACTGATTCATCAGTTCATGATGAATTATTGTATCGAAAAAGCATTTTTTTGGTTTAACAAAGTATTGGAACAGGGACAAACATCAGATGAATATGCGTATTGGAAAACCCGTGTTCAGAAAATGAAACTTTGTTCACAACTTGGCAAGGATGAAGAAAATATCAGGGAACAACTTAATATAATTGAAAAAATTCTTCTGATGCAAACGAATGGTGTTTGCTCCTTGCGGCTTATATATTTGCCGGTCGGTATGAAGACGCTTACAAGAAATTCAGATACGCAGTATCTCTGTTTCCGAACAATTGGGAACTGCATATTCATGGCGGCGATGTTTGTAAAAAACTGAAAAAATATGATGAAGCTTTTGCATGCTGGGATAAAGCCGAAAGAATCGGAACGAAATTTATGGACGGAAAATATTCCAAGGCATTCTGTTATGAAGATTTGGAGCAATACGAAAACGCCTATAAAATCTGGAGCGAAATTGCCGAAAAATTAAGATTAAACGGCTATGATATTGAGGCACAAATGCCTGAAAGACGGGCCAAATTATGTTTAGGGCAATTAAACAAACAGTCAAGGTCAGAAAGCTAAATCTATACTATAAATTTTGGAAACACACAAAAAACGGCACGATTATCGTGCCGTTTTGATTATATTGCTGTTATTTTATAAATTACTTATTTATATTTTTACATGCAACGAATGAAATTCCCGTCGAAAACAGATCCGGAATAACGGTATCGCCTGCTTTCACAGGGACTTCAAGTGTAATATCATCCAGCAGGCGCATAGCGTCAAACATTTTGCCCTTTGGTATGGCGCCGTTTGTTTTAACGGGGCATCTTGGGTATTCGCTGCTGTTTGTGCGCACCGTTGAGGTGACTACGCGAACGGGATTTTTGAGTTCGTTTTTACCGTATACCGCGCCTCTGGGGCAGGCGTTTCCCGTTACGGCGTAATCGTTTTCCTCATCTACCGTTAAATAGCAGCCCTTGGGGCATGTAATACATATTAAATGAGTCATATTTACGCCTCCTCATTTGCCGATACCCTTATTTTGCCGGAACGGATCTTATCCAGCAGGACTTTAGGCAGTGTTATCTTTTCCATTTCGCCGGGAGCCATATGCTCACGCTTGAACTTTGCAATTACGGTATCGCCGTCCGTGACGGTTACGCTTGATTTTTCAAAAATGCGCCGAACGCGGAAGAATATTTCAGCAGTTTCAGCACCGCGCCGAATTTTCTGCGGCACAGTGTAGCTTACAAATTCATTCGTTTCAAGTTCTATGCAGTTTTCGCGGCTCTTTTCACCGTTTAAGACGAAATCCGCCGCCGCTTTTCCGGCGCGCTGGCTCTCGCCCGTAACAAAATCAACAAGGTCGTGAACGTGAACCACATTGCCGCAGGCGAATATTCCGTCCGCGGAAGTTTCCATATTCTCAAAAACAATGGCGCCGTTCGTTCGGGGATCCATATCTATGCCTGCCGTTTTTGTAAGTTCATTTTCCGGGATAAGCCCTACGGAAAGAAGAACGGTGTCGCAGTCAAACTGTATTTCCGTGCCGGGGATCGGTTTTCTGTCCGCACCGACTTTCGCAACGGTTACGCCTTCAACACGGTTCTTGCCCTGAATATCAATGATCGTGTGGGAAAGATAAAGCGGAATGTCAAAATCATTAAGGCACTGCACTATATTTCTCTGCAGTCCGCCGGAATACGGCATGAGTTCAACACAGGCAAGCACTTTGGCGCCCTCCAGAGTCATACGGCGCGCCATGATAAGGCCGATATCGCCGGAGCCGAGGATAACAACACGTTTTCCAACCATATGCCCCTCAATATTGACATATCTCTGCGCCGCGCCGGCTGTTAAAATTCCGGCGGGACGTGTGCCGGGGATCGAAATGGCGCCTCTTGTTCGCTCACGGCAGCCCATAGCAAGTACAACGGCGCCCGCGTTAAGGATCTGATAGCCGTCTTTTGAATTGATGCAGTGCACCTGGCGGCCCTGCGTTATTTCAAGCACCATGGTATCCGTCATAACTTCAACGGCAGTATCTTTGAGCATCTCAATAAATCTGCCGGCGTATTCCGGTCCGGTTAATTCTTCCTTAAAATAGTGAAGGCCGAATCCGTTGTGTATGCACTGGTTCAGGATGCCGCCGAGTTCACGGTCCCTTTCCATAATAAGTATCTTTTTAAGTCCGTTTTCGTATGCGGAAAGCGCCGCGGCAAGACCGGCAGGCCCGCCGCCAATAACGATCAGTTCATACATCACTTTCCACCTCCGCGCTTTGTTTCCCCGGTAAGGATATAACTGCCGGTATCATCCTGCAGAACGTCCTCATAAGGTATGTTTTTATATTTTGCAATTATCTCAAGCACTTTGGGACCGCAGAATCCGCTCTGGCACCTGCCCATTCCCGTGCCTGCTCTTCTTTTGATGCCGTCAAGCGAAACCGGCGGAACAGGCGATCTGAGAGCGTCTATGATCTCGCCCTCCGTTATAGTTTCACAGCGGCAGATCACTCTGCCGTAAGCGGGATCCTCGGCGATCACCCTGTTCTTTTCCTCGCTTGAAAGCTTTTTGAAACGAAGGTGCTTTCTGGAATCCACAATATTTTCTTTTTTATTTAGTTCAAGCCCTTTTTCCGCAAGCATTTTAACAGCCTCAAGCGCAATAGCCGGAGCGGCGGAAAGACCGGGGGACTTTATACCCGCAAGGTCAAGGAAATTCTCCGCGGCGAATTCAATGATAAAATCATCCCTGTCCGTAACGGCGCGTACACCGGTGAAATTCCTTATATTTTCTCTGAAAGCGATAGACGGCACGGATTTTACCGCTTTTTCCCTGATGAAATCAAGGCAGCGGGATCTTGTTGAGGTATCGTCCTTGTCCCTTGGATCCGCGTTAGGGCCTACAAGCAGGTTGCCGTGGCAGGTGTGCGTTACCAGTACGCCTTTTCCGTCCTTATCAGGGCACTGGAAGATAACGTGATTCGCCCTCTTGCCTTCGCTGAGATCAAGCAGGTAATATTCGCCCGCGCTGGGCAATACCTTATAAGCCGGTTCTGCAACCATATTATGAACGGTATCGCAATCAACGCCGGCGGCATTGATAACATATTTGGCGTCCACACTGCCTTTCGGCGATTCAATATGCCAGAATCCGTCTTTTTTCTCTATTGAGGTAACTTCAAATTCAAGTTTTACCTCAGCGCCGTTTCTTACAGCCGTTTCGGCAAGCGCAATGCCGTATTCCCAGGGATTTACGATTGCCGCGGTGGGTGCGTAAAGAGCACAGACCGCCTTGTCTGAAATATACGGTTCCATTTTTCTGAGTTCTTCGGCGTCCACTATGCGCAGGCCCTCAACACCGTTTTCGTTTCCCCGGCGGTAAAGTTCCTCAACTTCCTTCTTGTCCTCCTCTGAAAAGGCAACGACCAGCGATCCTATCTGCTGATAAGGTACGTCAAGCTTTTTGCACAGCACTTCCGCCATTTTTGAGCCTTCCACATTGAGGCGCGCCATGAGCGTGCCCGGCAGCGGATCATAACCGGCGTGGATGATAGCGCTGTTTGCTTTTGTCGTGCCGCAGCAAACGTCGTTTTTCTTTTCAAGCACAGCGATCTTAAGATCGTATTTGCTGAGATCATACGCGCACGCCGCGCCTACGATGCCGGCGCCTATAACGGCAACATCATACATTTTTACCCCTCCTGTATGTGTGATTTTACGGATAGTCTTTTTCGGATTGAATACTTGTTTCCTCTTCGGATTCATCGGTATAAACGGTGGGATACCATTTATCTGAAAATCTGTAAGGATTTGATTCCCCGTGCTCGTCATACCACACCTGGGGGTAGTGCACGGAATCGTTTGGCTGCGCAGCCCGCTGAGCCGGAGCATTAAGAGCGCAGACCACAACGAACTCAAAATTTTCCCTGAAATCGGAATCCGCGGCGATAGTCAGCAGTTTATCGCCCTCATAGCTGAATCTGTAGTCCGTTTCATATAAAAAGCGGTGATAAAGCCGGTCTGCATAATCATTAAAGCTGATCGGGGTCATCTTTTTCGTTATGCCGTAGGGAAACACATAGCCGTTGTCGTCCTGCGGATCTTTATTTGTATAAAACGCGCCGACAACAGTAAATTCATAATCTTCAAAAAGCGTTGAATATGTGATCTTCTGTGCCGAGCCAAGGTAACTTTCCGCAGAGCCGAACGCACTCTCCAGATCACATGCGCCTGCGGGTATGCGTACCACGGTATTGAAATCAAGTCCGTCCGATCTGTTTGAAAAGTCAAGAACGGGCAGCGTTGCAGCCGCGCTCTGCACAATATAGCTTTCGTAGCCGCACGCCTCTATTGAGATATATCCTGTTGTGGACGGTACTTTTGCATACTGTTCGCAGTACTCCTCCCTGATGCCATCGGGGAAATTCACATTTGGATATTCCGCCTCATACGGGCGCAGATACGCTGTTTTTTGATAATTTATAACAGCATACGCGCCGAGCGCAAAAGCCGCGGCACAGATGACGGCCGCTGCCGCAACACTTATCTTTTTACCTTTTTTTGATTTTAAAAACGCTTTCACACGGCAAATGAGATTTTTAAATCTTTTGCCGGTTCTTTCGCCGCCTTTGCTTTTTGTCTTTTCATCTTTTTTGGCTTTATATTTTTTGCTTTTTTCGGCGGGCGTTTCAGTGTCTTTTTCTTTGCCCGTGTTTTGCGGCGGCTTCTGAATATCTATTCTGCCGAAATTCTTTTCGCGCTTTTCTTTTTGCTTTTTGTAATCGCCGAGGAGTTCGTCTATTTCATCTGCTTTTTTCTTTTCGTTTTTATCACTCATGCTCCTGCCGCCTTAATAAATCTGCGTTTCGCGCCTTTAACGGCGGTGTCTATCATTTTATCAAGATCTTCTATTTTATTTTCCGCCGCTTCAACATCCTCCGGTTTCGGGCGTGTGCGCGGATGCTTGGGAGTAAACACCGTGCAGCAGTCCTCATACGGCTGAATGGAAGTTTCAAAGGTGTCTATCTTTCTTGAAACGGCGATGATCTCGTCCTTATCCATTCCGATACAAGGGCGGAAAACGGGCAACTTTGCAACGCTGTCCGTACACTGCAAAGCATAGATTGTCTGGCTTGCCACCTGGCCGAGGCTTTCGCCCGTGATCAGCGCGCGGCAGTTCTGATTTTCGGCAATCCTATTGCTTATCTTCATCATTATGCGGCGCATAACAAGCGTAAAATACTCCTCCGGGCAGTAATCGCGGATAGCTTCCTGGATCTCCGTGAACGGCACAACATACGTTGTGATCGTGCCGCAGTAAGCGGAAACCTTTTTCAGCAGGTCCATAACTTTCATTTCCGCAAGCTCGCTTGTGTACGGAGGAGAGGCAAAATGTACGGCAACAAGCTCTATGCCTCTTTTGGCCATCATATAAGCCGCAACGGGCGAATCGATTCCGCCGCTTATAAGCACCGCCGCCCTGCCGCTTGTGCCTGTTGGCATACCGCCTGCGCCTTTTATATTGTTGCCGCGCACAAAAGCGTGTGTGTCCCTTATCTCAACGGTAACGGTAACGTCCGGATCATGCACATCCACCTTCAAATGGTTAAATGTTTTCAGCAGCGCGCCGCCAAGTTCACGGCAGATCTCGGGAGATTTAAGGGGGAATTTTTTGTCGCTGCGCTTGGCCTCCACTTTAAAGGTGGATACCGGCGAAAGTTCCTCCGCTAAATATTCTCTGGCCGTTTTAACAATGCTTTGCATATTTTTTTCGCACACCGCCGCGCGTGAATAAGCCGCTATGCCAAAGACCTTGCCCAGCCTTTCGGCAGCCTCGTCAAGGTCAACTCCGTCCGGCGCTTCAACCATAATGGTGGACTGACTTTTCGTAAATTGAAATTCGCCCAGATCCGATAAATGTCTGCGCATATTTTTGATCAAAACGTCCTCAAAGGAATTGCGGTTAAGTCCTTTTAAAACAAGTTCGCCGTTTTTTACAAGTATGATTTCTTTCATATCTACCTCGGGTGTTTCTCTGTTAGATCTTTTATTGCCGCGGCGCATATTTCACAGTCGTGCAGCGTATTGCAGCGCGAAAAGCTGATTCGTATGCTTTTGTCCGCCGTGTCATCGCTAAGGCGCATTGCAGAAAGCACGTGGCTTTTTTTACCCCTTGCGCATGCAGAGCCGTTGCTTACATATACTTCATATTTTGAGGAAAGTTCCTGCACGATAGTCTGGCTGCGCATAAAAGTGGGAATAGAAACATTAAGTATATAAGGAGAGGCGCTTTCATCGCTGTTGAATTTTATTCCGTCGATTTCAAGGAGCAGCTCCCTTAAATACATATTCAGTTTCTTTACCGCTTCTCCTTGGGCTTTTACGTCCGGCAATGCCGCGGCGGCAGCGCCGAATCCCGCGATAAGCGGGGAGGCCTCAGTGCCCGGGCGCATGCGTCTTTCCTGCTCCCCTCCGAACGTGCGCGGAAGTATCCTTGTTCCCTTTTTTATGTAAAGCGCGCCGACCCCCTTAGGCCCGTGTATTTTATGCGCTGTTACGGACACAAGATCCGCGCCCAGTTTTTTGGGGCTGAATTTTATTTTTCCCAGCGCCTGCACACAATCCGTGTGGAAAAGAGCGGGCGCTTTTTTCATCTCTATGATTTTTTTTATTTTATCGACCGGAAGGACAGAACCGATCTCATTATTTATATACATCACGGAAACCAGGATGGTCTTTTCGTTTATTGCCTGTGCGATATCCGCAGCACAAATATTGCCGTGCTTATCAGGCAGGAGTTTTATGACCTCAAAGCCCTGCTGTTCAAGTTCATCCGCGGCAGCAACAACACTTTCATGCTCTATGGCAGTTGTGACAATCCTGTTTCCCGCGCGTTTTTTTGCCTCGGCCGCGCCGAACAGCGCAAGGTTATTCGCCTCAGTTGCGCCGCTTGTAAAATAGATCTCGTCCTTTTCGCAGCCTAAAGCGCGCGCAACAGACTCCCTTGCAGAAATAAGCGATTTTGCTGCCTCTATTCCGGGCGCGTGCAGGCTGGAGGGATTGCCGTAATTTTCCTCGATCATAAATTTTACGGCGTCCGCAGCCTCTCTGCACGGCTTTGTTGTGGCGCTGTTGTCAAGATAAACTGCCATTTCTTATCATTTCCCTGATCTTCATAATTCCTATCTGTGTTTTGGCATCTTTAAACTCGCCGTTCATAACACGCCTGAACGCCTCTTCAAGAGACACCTTGTAAACGTCCAGCCTTTCGTCCTCATCAAGATGCTGCTCGCCGTATTCAAGCTGCCTTGCAAGGTAAAGCCGGATGATCTCGCCGCAGTAGCCCGGCGTCGGATAAAGCTCGCCTATATATCTGAATTCACCGGCGGAACAGCCGCATTCCTCACCGAATTCGCGCTTTGCCGCCTCATCGGGATCTTCATCTTTTTCAAGTTTGCCGGCAGGTATCTCAAAAATAGTTTCTTTATACGGCGCCCTGAACTGCCGCACAAGCAGGATTTCTTTCTCCTCCGTTAAGCCGATTATGGCAACGCCGCCGTTATGATCAACTATTTCGCGTTTAGCATGCGTGCCGTCAACCAGGGTGACCGTATCCTCATGCACGGTAATAATCCTGCCGTTATAGATCCCTGTGCTCTCCTCTGTTTGCTCAAAATATCCAAGTGCAATGGATTCAATATCCCCGGCTTTTTCAGCTAGGAAATCGGCTCCGGCCTCTATGAATTCAAATTTGGTTCCGTATCCCCAGAGCGCGCCCACCGAGAGCATTCCGTTTGCCTTTGCGCCTTCGATATCGTATTTCTTGTCGCCCACCATAAAGGTGTTTTCGTTGTTTACGCCCATACTGGTCATACATCTTGTAATGATGCTTGCCTTGGATTCGCAGTCCGCAGTAAAGCTTACGCCGCAAACACAGTCAAAATATCTGCTGACGTTGAATCTTTCCAAAAGCGTTTCAATATATTTCTGCGGTTTTGATGAAGCGATGCCTATTTTCAGGCCGTCCTTTTTCAGAGACGCAAGCAAAGCGTCTATACCGTCGTAAAGCTCGCTCTCGTAAACGCCCTGATTCGTGTATCTTTCCCTGTATTTTTTTACAAGCTCAAGCGCCGTCTGCGCGTCTGCTCCGTAACGTTCCTGAAACGTTACCAGCAGCGGCGGACCAATAAAAAACTCAAGTTCGCTTTCATCCTCCGGAACGGGATATCCGTAAGCTTCAAGAGCATATTTTGCGCTTTTTACAACGCCTGGCGCGGTGGCGCATACAGTTCCGTCAAAATCAAAAATAACCGCTTTAAATTTCATAAAAAACCTCTGTTTATCATATTGCTGCAAACGATTTGCAGATGCTTTTGCATCAGCCCAGCTTTGCCATGAATTTTTCGCCTGACACGGCAAATCTTTCAATCGTTCCTCCGCCTATTTTTACGCCGCTTTCATTATGCGCTTCAACGGCAAAGGTGATCTTTCTGCCGTCTGCCTGCGTTATCTCGGCGCGGGCGGTGATCTTTTCTCCTGTTTTGCTTGCCCTGTCGTGTGAAACGTTAACAAGCGTTCCTACCGTTGTTTCTCCGTCTTCAAGATATTCTGCAACGGCATCGCACGTTGCGCCCTCCATAAGCGCTATCATAAACGGTGTGCCCAGTACCGGCAGAGATCCGCTGCCCGCTGCAACCGCCGTGTTTTCACCGCTTACAGTTAAAGTCTTTTCGGCACATGCGCCTATTTTGATGTCTTTCATAAACAAACCCTTCCCGCGCTTTGCGCGTCTGTAGATTTGCCGCAGATGCGGCGCCGTATCATACACTTCAGTATAACATAATTTTTTTAGTAATACAATATTAATAATTATACACAGAACATCATGGATTTTTCTGCGGCGGCAAACAGCCTGTTTGTATTTGGCGGCTTTCCGGGCCGTTTTGCATAGAGCTGTGGCAATTTTTAAAATTATGTGTTACAATAATTCAGCAATACTTCAGAAACGGGGGAAAAGAATGAAAGAAGGGCAGCGCAGGATCTACCTGCTTGACGAACTGCGCGGATTTGCGATAATATGCATGGTGTTTCATCATATGTTTTATGATATAGGCTTTGTTCTGCACTATGATATAGGATACACGATCTTTGATCTGCTGTGCGTTTTTCAGCCGCTGTTCTGGGCTGTTTTTATAATTACCTCAGGTATTTGCAGCCGCCTTTCCAGAAATACTGCAAGACGCGGCCTTATCGTTTTTGCAGCAGGGCTTGCCGTTACTCTTGTTACAGCGGTTATTATGCCGGCGGTGGGAATAGAAGGAGCGGAAATTTACTTCGGCGTGCTCTCCTGCCTTGGGCTTTCCATGATCATAACGGGTATTTTTATGCCGCTTATAAACAAAATGGGCGCAAAAGCTTCCGCCGCAGGCATGGCAGTCTGCGCCGTGCTTTTCCTTGCAGCGTATTCCGTAAGCGAAGGGCAGCTGCTTTTCGGGCTGATCGATTTGCCGCAAGCTCTTTACAGGTCAAATTATCTTGCTTTTTTGGGATTTCATACTTCGTCTTTTTTCTCAGCGGATTATTTTCCGCTTATTCCATGGTTGTTTCTCTTCCTTTTCGGCGCGTTTCTGGGGAAATGGGCAAGGGACGGCGCTTTTCCTGAGGCGTTTTATAAAAGCCGGATTCGGTTTTTGCAAAAGATAGGGAAAAACAGCCTCTGGATCTATCTGCTGCACCAGCCGGCGCTTTACGCCGTTATGTATCTTATAAGTTTTGTACAACTTTTGTTCGTATAGTTTTACACATAAAAAGCTCCCGCCTGAACAGATGCAATGGGCCTCCAAAGTTAGACGTTATCGGAGGCGCATATCACAGCTCGGGCGGGCGCTTTAAATTTTATTGCGCTTCATTCATCGTATCATAAGGATACCAAGGTTCTTCGTTTTTATACGGATTTTCAATACCTTTCAGATCGTACCATATTTGGGGGTATTTGGGATCTTCGTTTTCATATGCGGCGGCCGTGTTTACCGATTCACTCTCTCCGTCGCGCACCATTCTGGCAAGGATAACTATGCGGCAGTCCGCGCGGTAAGAGCTTGTGTCAACCTCGCGCGTGCAGGTGGAAAGTGTAAGTATCTTATCGTTTTCATTAACGTCAACATCCGTGTGATACAGTGTACGTTTGCTGATTTCAGCCATATACCCTTCAAAATTCAGACTGCCCATATCCGGATAGACATAATTGAAAACATATCCGTTATCCTCGTCTGCGGAGGCGGTGGTGATAAATACGGCAAAGATCTTCCATTTATGCATTTCCGTGCGCGTGTTATATTCAATAACAGGATGTTCACGGTAATAATCAATGTCAGAATACTGCGGCAGTTCGGAAAACACGGTGTCATCAAGCCAGTTGTGACCGTGAATGACCGTATTCATATATCCGAGTTCCGGATCGCTGAGGTGATCCATAAAGATCGTGCCGCGCGATTCCCGTTCTCTGTCAAAATTATGGCTCAGGTAATATTCGTTGTCATCCGTCTGAACAACAGGGTAGTCAACTTTTGTGCCGTCAATTTTTATCCAGCCGACAAAGTCGTTGTTCCGGTTATAATATTCCTGATAAACAGCGGGCACGGCGGCGGTTTCACTCTGTGTGTTTTCGCTTGCAGTTACAGTTTCCGCCGCCGGATTTTCTGTTGCATTCCCGCTGTATATATAATATACAGCAACGGCAGCGGCTATGGCGGCAAGAATTGCTGTGACGGCGATGCATATCTTCTTTTTTTTCGTTTTTTTGCTCAAATCCGATCCTCTTTTTAGTTAAAGTATATATTCATTTTCTTTAAGCAGCCGGCTTTTTTCGTTCCACAGTTTCTTGGAAAGGTCAACATAATATGTGTGGGGATTTTCAAATCGCTTGACCTCATCCCAAAGTGTGCCGATCTGTTCCCGG
Source organism: uncultured Clostridium sp. (assembly GCA_958422185.1). GTDB lineage: Bacteria > Bacillota > Clostridia > Oscillospirales > Acutalibacteraceae > Eubacterium_R. The sequence continues at coordinate 3,693 of CATZNW010000002.1, read as the reverse complement.
CAGTATTGCTTGATCTCGTCAAGGGAGGGCATGTTATAGACAAGTTTGCCGTTTTTGAATATCTGTTCCTGCAAGTCACGCACGGTGAAATCGGTAAGCGTTTTGGTCTTCCACACGGCATTCTGGTCAAAGATCGTATGCGGCTCGTTTTCGTTTATTGCTTCGTTTCTCAGGCAAAGCTCGTCGGCCAGCGCCTTGCCGCTTTCACGGTCATAAAATCTGTACAGTCTCTTAAAATGAGGGTTTGTGATCTTAGCCGTGTTTTCGCTGATCTTGATCTTCGGAATGATCTTTCCGTTGCTGTCCTCAACCGCCGCAAGTTTGTATACGCCGCCGAAAACGGGTGAACTTTTGGCCGTTATCAGTCTTTCCCCGACTCCGAAAGTATCTATTTTTGCGCCCTGCATCATAAGATCGCGGATAAGATATTCATCAAGAGCGTTTGATGCCGTGATCTTGCATGTGGTAAGTCCCGCTTCGTCAAGCATCTTCCGCGCTTTTTTTGACAGGTAGGAGATATCGCCCGAATCCAGGCGGATGGCAAAATCCGTGATCCCCTGCGGCACAAGTATGTTCTTAAATGCTTTGATCGCATTCGGGACTCCGCTTTTAAGCGTGTTATAAGTATCAACCAGCAAAGTTGCGCTGTGCGGATAAAGTTTGCAATACGCTTCAAAAGCCTCGTATTCCGAATCAAACATCTGAACCCAAGAATGGGCCATTGTCCCCCCCGCGGGAACTCCGTAAAGTTCATCGGTAAGCGTGCAGGCGGTGCCCGCGCACCCGCCTATATATGCTGCCCGCGCGCCGATAACCGCGCCGTCTGCTCCCTGTGCTCTGCGTGAGCCGAATTCAAGCACGGCCCTGCCCTGGGCCGCACGAACGATGCGGTTTGCCTTTGTGGCTATGAGCGATTGGTGATTGATTTGAAGCAGTACAAACGTCTCTATAAGCTGCGCCTCAATTGCCGGAGCCCGTACCGTTAAAATCGGCTCGTACGGAAAAACAGGAGTGCCCTCCGGAACGGCATAAATATCCCCTGTGAATTTAAAGTTTTCAAGATATTTCAGAAAATCCTCATCAAACAGTTTCTTGGAACGGAGAAAGTCGATATCTTCCGCCGAAAAATGAAGATCTTCAATATATTTTATGATCTGTTCAAGCCCCGCGGCAACAGCAAAACCTCCTCCGTCCGGTACGGAGCGGAAAAATACGTCAAAATATGCGTTTCTCCTGTGCATATCATTTTTAAAATATCCGCCTGCCATAGTCAGTTCATAAAAGTCGCAGAGCATGGTTAAATTTCTTTTTTTCATTCTATTCTCTCCCGGTTTTTGATCTGAACGTTTATTGATTCAAGCACGTCAAGGGCCGAACGGTTCAGCTTGTCGTCGTTAGATGCGGTGCAGAGCGCGTCAACGGTGATATCCGCCTCCGGCAAAGCCGTTTTTGCAAGCACCGCGTTTGATATCACACATATGTTGCTTACAACGCCGCAAAGTTCAATTTCTTCGTAATCAGAGATTTTAAGGTATTCATAAAGCGCGTCAGATCCGTAAGTGCTTTTTTCAAAGAACATATCGCTCCCGCACGCCGCCTTGGCGGTTTCCCCGTAAAGGCTGTGACCGTCCGTGCCTTTGATGCAGTGTTCCACCGGAAGGTATCGTCCTTCCCGGGTCTTAAGATATTCTTTGCCGTGTGTATCAAGCGTAAAGATTATTGTGTCTCCTGATGCACGGTATTTCCGGATCTTATCGCAAATCCTGCCGTCCAGCTCTCTGGCTTTCTCAAATCCAAGTGAGCCGCTCACAAAATCGTTCTGGTAATCCACAATTATCAAACAGCGTTTCATTGTCGCACCTCATTCTTTATTGCATATTAATATAATACCCTTTGAATCGCGTGATTGCAAGTTTATTTGAAAACAGCAGCGGATTTGTTTTTAAAAAACGGATCATTTCAGTATTTCTGCCCCAAATTAACAGCCTTGATTTTGATAAGTATTTTTCTTTCGCTGCTTGACAAATCACACGTCATATATTATTATATTTCTTGCAAACTCCGGTTGTTGATTCCGAAGCACAGCAATTTCGCAAGCCGGGCGGGCAAAGCAGAGGTATTCAGTATCACAGAAAATTAAATAGTTATATATCGAGGTGTAACTCAGTTTGGCTAGAGTGCCTGCTTTGGGAGCAGGATGCCGCAGGTTCAAGTCCTGTCACCTCGACCAACAAAGACGGTTTTCTAAACCGTCTTTTTCTTATGCCAAAAGGCTCTAAACCCCTTAAAATCGGGGCTTAGAGCCTTTTCCGTTTTCACCTTGAGATAACTTGAGATTGCCTGGGATGGGTTGAATTGCAACCGAATGTCATCCCAATGGCATGCTTTATTTAAAAGAATTTATCTATTATACGGCTTTATAAATCATTTTATATTGGTGTAGATTTAAATCAAAACTTATGATAATATTGACTTATAATATTCCATACTATTTGATTTCTTTTGTTAATGAGGTAATTATGAATACAGATGAGTTATATGTAACTATTGGCGGAATCAAGCAAAACATCTTGATAACATATACAGATGTAAACAAACCGATTTTGTTAATTCTTCACGGAGGTCCCGGTTCACCTGACAGACCTTTAGTAAATAAATATAATAATGATTTGGCTGAAGATTTTGTGATAGTATGTTGGGATCAAAGATGTTCAGGATTGAGCTTTACAAAAGAAAGCAAGAAAACTCCTCTGACTCCCGAATTAATGTTATCCGATTTAAAGGAACTTGTTGAGTTTTTATTAAATAAATATAGCAAAGAAAAATTGTATATTGCAGGGCATTCTTGGGGAGCATATCTTGGATTATGGTTTGCAAGCAAATATCCTGATTATCTTTATTACTATATCGGAACAGGTCAGGGAATTTCATCGGCTCTTGATGAAATTGAAAAATACAATTTTGTTTTATCTCAAGCTCAAAAAAGAAATAATGAAAAAGTTATACAGCGTTTGATTTCTTACGGTGCTCCACAGTCTGGAATTTATCCAAATGACCATAATTCAGCGAGTAACTATGTTGGAAAATTAATTCATAAATACGGCGGATATATTCATCCGAACAATGATTTTTCAACAAACAAATATTTTTCACTGTACTTGAATTTTTATGGATTAAATATTTTAAAAGTAATTGGTGGAATAAACTATTCGGTAAAATATTTAACACCTCAAGTAAAAGATAATGATGTTATTTCAGGTATCAAAAAACTTGAAATTCCCATTCTTTTAATATTCGGCGAAAATGATTACATATGTCCTGTTCAAACTGCAAAAAGTTGGTTTGATGAATTAGTTGCACCTAAAAAAGAATTAATTGTAATTAAAAATGCTTCTCATATGGTTAATTTTGAACAACCTGAGAGATGGAATAGTGCTGTTAAAAATTGTTTAAATAAACGACAGTAATTAGAGTGATTGACTTGAATTTAAAATTAGTAAAATTGACAAATGAATACGAAAAACAGTTAAAAGAAATGATGATACGAAAGTAATTTGTTTTCGTTTTTTTGAAATGGGTATTGTTTAATCCAGAAATTTGACTGTCAGTAATATATAAGATAGTGGATTAGATGGAGTGGAAAGGAAAAGTTAATTTTGAGTAGAGCAAAGAAAAAAAGAAAAGAAAAAAGAA
>CATZNW010000001.1 GCA_958422185.1 uncultured Clostridium sp. | reverse complement strand
TTCCTTTGTAAAATGACTGCAAGCAGTACAGGCATACAGGTTGCGGCAGGGCCTGCCGAAGCAACCGCTTTAGGCAATATACTGCTTCAGCTTGTTGCGCTGGGTGATATCAAAAATATAGACGACGGCAGAAAAATCATAAGGCAACGCGAAGAACTGAAATTTTATCTGCCGGAAAAAGCAGAGCAATGGAACTCTGAATATAAAAGGTATTTAAAATTATTAAATAAAATAAAGTGAGGTAAAGATTTATGAACTATCCCAAAATCGGTATCCGCCCTGTAATTGACGGCAGATGGGGCGGTGTGCGAGAAGGTCTTGAAAAACAGACGATGAGCATGGCAAAAGCGGCCGCAAAACTGATCGGGAGCAGACTGCGTTATCCCGATGGAGAGCCGGTTCAGTGCATTATCAGCCATACAACTATAGGCGGCGGAGCGGAAGCTGCGGCCTGTGCGCGTCAGTTTGAAACTGAAAATGTTGTTGCAACGCTTTCCGTAACGCCCTGTTGGTGCTACGGATCGGAAACGTTTGATATGAACCCGAATACGATTAAGGCGGTATGGGGTTTTAACGGCACAGAGCGTCCCGGTGCGGTTTACCTTGCCGCGGTCATGGCGGCGTATGCGCAAAGGGGCATGCCCGCGTTTTCTATCTACGGCCATGATGTGCAGGATATTACCGATACCGAGATACCGGATGACGTTGCAGAAAAGATCTTAAGATTTGCCAAGGCTGCCGTAACGGTAGGCTGGATGAAAAACAAGGCGTATGTGAATCTCGGCGGCGTAGCGATGGGCATAGCCGGAAGCTACTGTAACGCGGATATGTTTCAGAAATATCTTGGCATACGCGCCGAATGGGTGGATATGACGGAGATCCTGCGCCGTATCACGCTTGAGATCTATGACCATGATGAATATGAAACGGCAATAAAATGGATCGGTGAAAACTGCAAAGAGGGATTTGATCTTAACGCCGGCAAAGACCTGCCGGAGATCATAAGGCGCTCAAAGGTCGTGGATCCGGATAAGGACTGGGAATTCATTACAAAGATGACTCTTGTTGTCCGCGATATTCTTTACGGCAATGAAAAACTGGACGATATGGGCTGGCATGAAGAGGCGCTTGGCAAAAACGCCGTTGCCGCAGGCTTCCAGGGCCAGCGGAACTGGACGGACTGGCTCCCCAACGCCGATTTTACGGAGGCGATAATGGCTTCTTCTTTTGACTGGAACGGGCCCAAAATGCCCACTCCGTTTGCAACTGAAAACGATACTTTAAACGGCGTTGCCATGATGCTGGGTTCATTTATCGCAAACAGTGCTCCCTGTTTTCACGATGTCAGAACTTACTGGAGCCCGGACGCATGTGAAAGGGTAACGGGCGTAAGACCGGACGGCCTTGCCGCAAACGGGTTTATTCATCTTATCAATTCAGGAGCCACCGCACTGGACGGCTGCGGAGCCTGCAAAAACGATAAGGGCGAAAACTGTATGAAGCCGTTCTGGCAGATCACGAATGATGATATTAAGGCGTGCCTTGACGCAACCGACTGGTGCAGGGCAAATTATGAATACTTCCGCGGCGGCGGTTTCTCCAGCCATTTTAGGTGCAGAGCGCAGATGCCCGTAACCATGCTCAGAGTCAATATCGTGGACGGCGTAGGCCCGGTACTTCAGCTTGCCGAGGGATATACGGTAGATCTGCCGGATGAGATACATCATGTTATAGATAAAAGAACGGATCCGTCCTGGCCTACCACATGGTTTGTTCCTAATATCACGGGTGAGGGCGCGTTTAAGGACGTTTACAGTGTTATGGCAAACTGGGGCGCGAATCACGGCGTAACGGTCTACGGCCATGTAGGTGCAGATCTGATAACGCTTGCCTCCATGCTCAGGATCCCGGTGAATATGCACAATGTTGATCCCGCGCGTATTTTCCGTCCGCATTCCTGGAGCGGCTTCGGCACTCAGGATCTGCAGTCTGCCGATTATCGAGCCTGTGCCGCATACGGCCCTCTTTATAAATGACAGAGTCCGGGTTTAAGAAATCAGCATCTTTGTGGCAGCGGAACGATTTTGTTTCTTGATTAAAGAAAAAATATCCGGCGTGCGGTAGAACAAACTGTAACGCAGGACCGTTCCAAACAAAGTAATCGCTTTCGGCGCGGGCACAGTGCCCCGCGGCGTTATTTATTTAAGTTATAATTTTTGTTTTCCGGCGGGTGTTGCCAGCTATAATATCATTTATTTAAAGGGGTGAACGCATGAAAAAAGTTTTAAACAGGCTGTTGTTCAGCAAAGGAGCGATTGCATTTTTTACCGCGTTTTCTTCAGTTGCCGTGCTTATATTTTATTCGGTAAGATACGGTTTCGTCTTTGTTGACAATGTACTTTATACGGGATTTTCATTAGGGTTGTTTGTATTTTCTGCTGCAGGAGCAGTATGTTTGTTGTTGATATTAAACGCAAAGGCGCGTGAAAAATATATCATTCCGGAAAAACTTATGAATGTTGCTGCTTTTATAAGCGAGGCGCTTGCAGTTATTGTTTTTGTTTATTCAGTTGCGGCCCTTATAACGGACAAGGGCATGAGTCTGTCCTCAGCTTTTGCACTTTTCCGGTCCGCATTTCCAATATGGGCATTTGTTGTTGGAGTCGCGTTTTTTGCTTTCGTTTTTCCTCTTGTGAAAAATAAAATTCTCCGGCGTGTTGTTTCGTGTATTACGGCTCTGGTGTTGGTCGTTACCGCGGTTAATTCTGTGTTCCCGCTTTCCGGGTTCGAATTTATTTCAAACCCTGTTGTGTTTGATAACGGCAGCGAATATTCAGTAGTCTTTACAACAAATGATAAGGCCACCGCATATCTCGAGTATGAATACGGTTCGGAAACTGTGCGCGTTTATGATGAATCCGGAGGAAGGAAAAACGGAGACAGCATCATTCATACCGTAACAGTACCAAAAGAAGACCTTTCCGGAAACACATATAAAGTGGGTGCAACAAGGGTCATTGACGAACTCAGTTACGGAGGCCGTAACGGAAAAACCATAGAAAGCGGAGAATTTGCTTTTAACGATGCATTCGGAGAAAACATAGATGTGCTTACTGTTTCGGACTGGCACACAAAAAATGAAAAGGCAAAGGCCGCGGCAAAAGCCTTAGGCGGTTATCAGGCGGTCATTCTGCTGGGAGACTGTGCGCCGGCCCTTATGAGTGAAAACGATGTTGCAGATTATATACTTGATTTTGCGGCTGATCTTACCGGGGGCACGATGCCGGTGATATATGTGCGCGGCAATCATGAGACGCGCGGGCGCAGTGCAGCCAATCTTGCCGGCTATCTCGGCTATAATGATTTTTATTATACGACTTCGCTCGGCAGTTATGATTTTGTTGTGCTGGACAGCTGCGAGGACAAGGAAGATTCCCACCCTGAATACGGCGGAATGGTAGATTATGAAAACTACAGGCGCAGTATGGTCGAGTGGCTGGAAACTCTTGAAAGCACCGGAAAAAATACCATTGCACTGTGCCATTCGGCCGAGATTTGTATTGAGCCGGATCTTTCGCAGCGTGCTATTTCAAAGCTGGATTCACTTGGCGTAAGTCTGCTTGCCGGCGGTCATGAGCATGCACTTGATTTTGATAACAACGGCGCTTACCCGGTCTTTGTGGACGGGGGTATTGATTCGGCTGGAAGCGGTTCTTATGTTGCTTCCATCCTGCATCTTTCATCTCGGGGAATCGAACTGCAAAGCGCTGATACTGACGGCGATATACTTCTCAGTGAAAGCGTATCCTGGCGGTGAATACTTCAGCCGGCAGCTGATTTTGCATGTTCGGGCCGTCTAAAGACAGAATCTACAATAAAAAACCCGGCTGAACACTGGAGTTCAGCCGGGTTTTCATTAATACCATTTGTTTATCCAGCCGTCGGAATCAGTTGCGGACTGGGTGGTGGCAACTGACGGATCTGTTACTGTACTCGGTGTGGCTGTGGTGGTTGTAGGCTTTTCTGTAGCGGCGGTTGTTCCGCTCCCGCTGTTCGGGTCAAACTCAACTTCGTTGTCGGCGTCCGAACCGGCTTCGCTTTCTGTTTTGCCGCTGCCACTGTTGATCGTGGTGCTGTCCTGCTTATTATGCAATGAAAAAACCGTTTTGTTTTCTGTAACATATTCTCCGCTGCGATCTGTTACGGCAGTGCCGTTGGGATCTGTCGCTATCTCAGCCATTAATGTGCTGCCGTTAGTATCGGTAACGCTTTCTCCGTTTTCGTCAGTTACATATTCATAGTATCTTGTCTGCCCCTCAGAATCGGTTACAGCAGTTGTGGATATTTGCGCAACCGGCTCCTCTGCACTGCATGCCGTCGCCGAGCAAACTATAAGAACCGTTAATATTATGAATGCAATAGCTTTTTTCATATCTGCATCTCCGTTTGTCTGTGCGGCAGGTATTTTTTTATTTCTTCGTTTATTCGTTCGCGGGTATTGAGCAGCCATGCGGCGGAGTGGGGGTACTCGCTGAAAGTCAGCGGCGTTTTCAGACCTTCTTCAAGAACCGAAACGGCTTTTTCCCTGCCGGCAAGGCTTTCAAGCAGCTGAAGCGCAAGCACATCCTGTAAGCCGTCGTAAAAAATGTGCAGCCTCAGCGAGTCAAGAGGTTCAAAATTTTTGCCCGGGTAAACAACAAAACTGTCTCCTGCAGGGAACTTCGCACCGGCGTCCGGCTCGGTAAACGGATCTGCAAGGCGTTTTGAAAATCTTGTGTAATAAAAATTATATCCCCAGTGCAGAAACCCTTTAACATTAAATTTATATAGCTGGAAGCCGATGATCCTGTTTCTTTCGCTCGGTATATCGAAAAACCTGTTGGAAACGTATTTTTCACCCTGCGCGCTGCAGTAATAGGTCCAAAGTTCCGGAACATTTCCTATAAAAGGCTCAATGTGATCCGTTGCGGGGATCGGGGTTTCAACAACTCCCTTTTTATAAAATGAAAAATCGGAAAGTGCGTCGGCGATCTTAAATCCGTTAAAGTTTTTCCTGATGATATCCGCAGCCTTGGAATATGACCTAAGCTGGTGCTTTGCGGGTTCGTCCGAAACGTGAAAAATACAGCGGTTTTTTATTCCTTTTTTCTCTATGTATTTCTTTAATGCTGCGGCGAACTGTTCAGTAAACAGGCGGTATCTTTTACCGGATGCCTTGGTCCTCCAGCCGAATATCTTTTTCTTCCCGCCGCTGTATTCCGCAATGATTTTAGGCGCGTGCCTTGCGCCCCACTGTGTGAAAAGGTGACTCATCTCAAAATACTCAATGCCGCATTTTTCGCACAGTTCTATCCATTTATCAAGGTTATCAAATGAAAATTCATATTTGTCCTTCCCTGTCACACGAACGTCAACAAGCTGTACTGTCGGGCGTTTTCCTCCCACACGAGTGTCAAGCGGGAAAGTGAAAAGCGGCGTTAAAACGCAGTTCATTCCGTATTCCGCCGCCCGGCGCAGAAACTTTTCCGCACATTGCCAGTATTCCGTTGAAAACGCAGCAAAGCCGTAATAACTCATCAGGCAGTCTGTGTGAAACCAGTTTGTATAGATCAGCTCCTGCTTTGGCAAAACGGCGTCAATAACCCTGATGTTGATTTTCACGCTTTCGTCTCCGCAGGTAAACTGCGCGTCAAATTCTCCTGCAGGAAGCTCGCCGGAAATCTGCGCCCAAACGCAGTTGAAGCCGCTGTGTTCGGCAGTGAATGAATATCCGTCAATCGGTATGAGCAAATCGGGATATGCGTGTCTTTTTTTATCTATATAGTAGTCATCCGCTTTTTTAGGACGGGTCAGTTTTGCCGGTATCAGTTTAACTAAACTGAATTTAAAATACTTCCGGAGCGGCGAATTCACTTCAAATTTAACACTTGCGTTTTTATCTGCGCTGAAGACTATCTGAAATGATTTTTTCTCGTTTTTCATCATGGAAAAGCTGCGGAAGTTTTCGAACGTATCCTCTGAATCAGGAAAAACTTTTTCAAGCGGTGAAACGATTCTGATTTTTTTATTTTCTGTCATCATAAAACCCTCTTTGTTTTTTGCCGGCTCGTATGCGCTGCGTTAAGCATTATAAATTCATTTTACCAAACGGCGGTCCTTTTGTAAAGCAAATGCGGCAAAAGCCTTTTTTAAATATAAATGCTTTCAGCCTTGCCAAACCGCCCTCTTAGTGGTAAAATACAAACGGATTCATTGAATACAAGGCTGAAAGAGCATTGTTCTGCCTTGCTTCGGCAGGGCAGATACTTATTTCGCCGGCATGAAGCGGCGGACATTATGAATATTGAAATGTGACGGAGAGTGGTACAATGCAGGTTAATAATCTTAGGAATATAGCGATCATTGCCCATGTAGACCACGGCAAGACTACGCTCGTGGATGAAATGCTGCGCCAGAGCGGCACCTTTCGTGTAAACGAAGTAGTGGATGAAAGAGTTATGGACAGTAATGCTCTGGAGCGTGAAAGAGGAATAACCATCCTTTCCAAAAATACTGCCGTGCACTATAATGATACAAAGATCAATATCGTAGACACACCCGGGCATGCGGACTTCGGCGGAGAGGTAGAACGTATTCTGACAATGGTAGACGGCGTTTTGCTGCTGGTTGACGCCTTTGAGGGCTGCATGCCGCAAACACGTTTTGTTCTTAAAAAGGCACTGGGATTAAAGAAAACGCCGCTTGTAGTCGTTAATAAGATAGACAGGCCCGGGGCACGCCCGGCTGAAGTAATAGATGAGGTGCTGGACCTGTTTATTGAGCTCGGCGCGGACGATGATCAGATAGAATTCCCCGTGATCTATGCTTCTGCAAGAGACGGTTATGCAAGCAAGGATCCGAATGTCCGCGAAGGGGATCTAAGGCCTCTGTTTGACGCGATTCTGGAATATATTCCGGGACCGTCCGGCGATCCGGACGGCCCTGCACAGATGCTGTTTTCGTCTCTTGAATATGACGATTATGTCGGCAGGATCGGTGTCGGCAGGGTGGAAAGAGGAAAGATCAGGGTAAATACGCCTTATGTGCTCTGTAAACAGGACGGCGGACGTGAGAATATACATATCACAAAGTTTTATCAGTTTGAGGGCCTGAAAAGAGTGCCATGCACGGAGGCGGATCTTGGCGATATTGTGTGCGTTGCCGGCATTCCGGATCTGAATATCGGCGAAACGATCTGCGATCCCGAACGTATTGAACCGCTGCCGTTCGTTAAAATAGACGAGCCTACGATCAGCATGAATTTTATGGTGAACGATTCGCCGTTTGCCGGAAGAGAGGGCAAATACGTTACCAGCCGTAACCTGAGGGACAGATTATTTAAAGAAGTCGAGACCAACGTTTCGATGCGGGTTGAGGAAACGGATTCCATGGATACTTTCAAAGTGTCCGGCAGGGGAGAACTTCACCTTTCCATCCTGATAGAAACCATGCGCCGTGAAAACTATGAATTTCAGGTCTCCCGCCCTCAGGTCATTCTTAAAAAGGACGAGCAGACCGGGCAGACTCTGGAACCTGTTGAGCTTGCAATAGTAGAGGTGCCGGAGGAATATGTTGGCAGCGTAATAGAAAAACTCTGCTCCAGAAAAGGCGAGGTGGAAAAGATGGATACCCGCACAACGGGTATGACTCATCTTGAGATAAAGATCCCCTCCCGAGGGCTTATAGGCTACAGAAGTGAATTCCTGACCGATACGAACGGAAACGGTATCATGAACCAGCTTTTTGTCGGCTACGAGCCGTATAAGGGCGCAATAGCAACAAGAACAAGAGGTTCAATCGTTGCCCACGAAACAGGTGTTTCAACCGGCTACGGTCTTTGGAACACGCAGGACAGGGGCAGGCTCTTTATCGGTCCCGGCGTGGATGTTTACGAGGGTATGATCGTCGGCGAATGTAACAAAAACGAGGATATAATCTGCAATGTCTGCAAGAAAAAGCACGTTACGAATACGCGTGCCAGCGGCTCGGACGAGGCTCTTAAACTCGTTCCGCCAACCACTCTTTCACTTGAACAGAGTATGGAATTCCTTGCGGATGACGAACTGCTTGAAGTTACGCCGAAATCCATCAGGCTCAGAAAATCCATCCTGGATAAGAGCCAGCGCCTAAAAGCCGAAAGCCGTAAAAAATGATATTAATAAAAGGAGCAGAACGATACGGTTCTGCTCCTTTTTGCAATATTGTATCAAATAAATTAAGAATACCTCAAAAATTCATATGTTTTGAAAAATGATATGGTTCTTGTATTCATTTCATTCATGGCGGCGTACTTAGCGGCAAGTTGAGAATTTTGTTCTATAGATGAAAGTTTGCTCAGCACAGCCTTATTGTGATTATTCATATCGGAAAGTTTTGCGTTTGTAATATACTGCTGTATCAGCATATCGCTTTGTGCGGCAATCATTTTCTGCATATTAATATTCAGTCTGTTCATATTGTAATTTAAAAGTGCGGACTGAAAACTTTCTCTTGACGTGCTCAGATAATCATACAGATAGCACACGCCCTCAACATTTCTGAATTGGCTCGGAATCAGATTTATAGAGTAATTCTCTTCCAGTATCTTACCCAGTTCTTTAAGTTCCTTTGCATCCTTTTCGTTAGTGATTATAAGTTCCTGCCTTTTTGCCAATTCTTTTTCCACGCGCAATTCATCAGCACTTTTATTTTTGTTATACTCTTTTAGTTTTTTCAGTTCTTTACTTGCCGTAACGGCGCCCGCTAAAGCGCAAATTGCCAATGATATTATCAAAGCGCTTAAAAGATATATCAGTATATTAGGCGAATTTATAAAAACATTGCCGCCCAACATAATAAAGTTGCCCAACATAATGAAAATTACAATACATATAATAAATGTTACAACAGAAATCAATATTACTTTACCAAGAATTTTAGGCTTTACATATGCCGTTTTGTAGCCTAAATGATTGATCTGGTTTGAATTATTGTTCATTTCCGTTATCAGTTTATATTTTGTCAGTTCCAGCGCTCTTACGTCATACAGATGTGCCAATAACGCCTGTCTGTCTATGGGTTCATAACCGCTCATATGTCCGCTCCGTTTTTATGTAAAATACAAATGATTTTTCGTCATTTACAAATACTCTAATGTAACGTAATTATATCATTGATTTATGCTATTGTCAATACGTTAATATGACGTATAGGTGATATGATGAAACAGATAACATTCGGCGGAAATAAAAATGTAATAGGCAAACAACTTTCGGAAATAAGAAAAGAAAAGGGCATTACGCAAAGCGATCTTGCGGCGCGTATGCAAACTTTAAATGTAAATATAGACCAGCAGATGATAAGTAAAATTGAAAAAAACCAGCGCCAGGTAACCGATTATGAACTTGCCTGCTTTTGCCGGTGCCTTAATATTGAACCGAATGAGATGCTTAAAGATTTTGAAAAACAATTTCTTGACTTTTAATCCGCTGTAAAATACCATATTATTAAGAAATTTATTAGCGAGGAAATAATGAAAACACCCGGATTATATATTCACATTCCCTTTTGTGCTTCAAAATGCCCGTACTGCGATTTTTATTCCGTTAAATATGATGAAAACGCGGCAAAGGAATATGTAGAGCGGATTTGCGGCGAGTTTAAAAAATACACGGGCGCGGAATTTGATACTGTCTATTTGGGCGGCGGCACGCCAAGCATGCTCAATGCAGATCTTATAAGCAAGATACTGACTGCCGCAAAAAGATCGTTTAATATAGATGAAAACAGCGAGATCACTATTGAATGCAATCCGTCAAAAGACCTGAGCAGTGATTTTATGGAATATAAAAAGGCCGGGATAAACCGTGTTTCAATAGGTATGCAGAGCGCCGTTAAAGCGGAGCGGCTCGCCCTCGGCAGGACTGCGGGCAGCGATAAAGTTGCAAAAACGGTGGAGGACGCGCGCGCGGCCGGTATAATTAACATCAGCCTTGATCTGATGCTTGGCACTCCGCGCCAAACTATGAGCGGGCTTTATCAAACATTTGATTTTATAAAGCAAATGAAAGTGCCGCACATTTCCGCCTATATGCTTAAGATCGAGCAGGGAACTCCGTTTTTTAAACTGCGTGATAAACTTGAACTTCCCGGTGAAAACGAAGTTGCGGATATGTACCTCGAAACGGTTTCGCAACTGGAAAAGCAGGGACTTTTGCAGTATGAGATAAGCAATTTCGCAAGGCCCGGTTTTGAAAGCCGGCATAATATAAAATACTGGGATCTGACCCCTTATCTCGGAATAGGAAAAACCGCCCACTCGTTTTGGAACGGCAGACGGTTTTATTATGACAGGGATCTTAATATCGTGGACGACGGCATTGGCGGCGCCGATGAGGAAAAGATAATGCTCGGCCTGCGCCTTACCCGGGGTATTGATAAAGCGCTCGTTAAAAAAGATTATTCAGCCTATGTAAAAGCGGGATTTATGAAAGAAACGGATTCCCGTCTTGCGTTTACGCCAAAAGGTTTTCTCGTTTCCAATACAATACTTTCCGATCTTATCTGAAACGGAGGACAGTATGTTTTGCAGAATATCTATTATTTTAACACCGGTGAATTTCATCAAACGAAAAAAGAACTTTTAAAAGCGGTTTCAGGAAAAGATAAAAAAGTATTTGAACGTGCGGCGGAAGTTGAAAACACCGAAAATATTGATTGCAGAAATGATTTTTCATTGCTGTTTAATTGGTGTAAAGATTATGCCTCGGAATTTTAATTTTGCAGAAAGGACGAAATTCATGCTCTTTATTGAATACCCGAAATGTTCAACCTGCCAAAAAGCAAAAAAGTGGCTGGATGAAAACGGAATTGCCTATACAGACAGGCATATCAAAGATCAAAACCCAACCTATGATGAACTGAAAACATGGTATGAAAAAAGCGGACTTCCGCTCAAAAAGTTTTTCAATACCAGCGGAATGCTTTATAAATCCATGGGGCTGAAAGATAAACTGCCGCATATGAGCGAAGAGGAACAGCTAAAGCTTTTGGCTTCTGACGGCATGCTTGTCAAACGACCTTTGGTTGTTACGGATCGCTGTGTTTTAACCGGTTTCCGGGAAAAAGAATGGTTGGAAAAACTGAAGTCATGCTGAGTGTATTAAATATGTAATTAATATAATAAGGAAAGGCGGTTTTGCAAATACATGTAAAACCGCCTTCTTTTATCATTGCTTTTTATATTCTTGCAACGCCGTCTTTTCTTGCGGCGTCGGCCACAGCGGATGCAACCGCGTCTTTAATTCGTTTGTCAAAAGCAAACGGCAGAATATAATCCGGCTTCAGCTCATCGCCGCTTACAAGTGACGCTATTGCATATGCCGCGGCGATCTTCATATTTTCCGTGATCTGACTTGCCCTGACATCAAGCGCTCCGCGGAAGATACCCGGGAATGCAACAACATTGTTTATCTGGTTCGGAAAATCGGATCTGCCTGTGCCGACGATCGCAGCGCCGGCAGCCTTTGCCTCATCCGGCATGATTTCGGGCACGGGGTTGGCCATGGCAAGCACTATGGCGTTTTCATTCATTGTCTTGATCATATCTGCGGTCAGAACTCCGGGCGCGGAAACACCTATAAAAATATCCGCGCCGCAAACGGCGTTTGCAAGCGTTCCTTTTACCATATCCTTATTTGATATTTTCGCTATCTCCGCCTTATAAGGGTTAAGGTTTTCTCTGCCTTCGTAGATCGCGCCTGTTCTGTCGCACAGAACAACGTCCTTAAGGCCCAGGGTCATAAGCAGTTTGGCAATTGCTATTCCTGCCGCGCCTGAACCGTTTATAACAGCCCTGCATTCGCCCAAAGGCTTGCCCGTTATCTTCGTTGCGTTGATCAGCGCTGCTGAAACGACTACCGCAGTGCCGTGCTGGTCATCGTGAAAAACGGGAATATCACAGATCTTTTTCAGTTTTTCTTCTATTTCAAAGCATCTCGGTGCGGCAATATCTTCAAGATTGATTCCGCCGAATGATCCGCTTATGTTATAAACTGTCTTAACGAATTCATCAACGTCTTTCGTGCGCACGCAGAGCGGGAATGCATCCACTCCGCCGAATTCTTTAAACAGAACGCATTTTCCTTCCATAACCGGCATTCCCGCCTCAGGGCCAATGTCACCAAGACCCAGAACAGCGGAACCGTCAGTTATAACAGCCGCCATATTCCAGCGGCGCGTAAGTTCCCAGCTTTTGTTATAATCCTTCTGGATTTCAAGGCACGGCTGCGCAACGCCGGGCGTATAAGCAAGTGAAAGCGCGTCTTTGTCGTCAACCTTTGCCCTGGCAACAACTTCAACCTTGCCCTTCCATTTTTCATGCAGTTTAAGTGATTCTTTTCTGTAATCCATAGATCCTGTCCTCTTTATCATTAGTAATTCATGATTTGTTTTCTATATGGGAGGCAGCCTTTACCGTTTCAGGGTAGGGTGCATAACCTTCTTCCCACGGAAAAACATATTTTAGGCCCAGCTCGTCGCGAACGTCACAAAGCTCTTTTTGCACTGCGTCATTGATCGGCACTCCGCTGTTTTCCCTTTCCTTCCATATATCATATTCTTTTTCGCCGGCTGTGTAGATCCTTTCTTCACCAGGCGCTTTTTTGCTTGCCCTTAGCTGACGCAGAATATCGCCCGCGGTTTTTTTGAATGAATCTGGCCCCGAAAAGGCCCGGGTATCGATTGCTATGAACCAGTGACCCAGATGATACTTTTTCTTTTCTCCGTTTTCTCCGATACCGGAAAGAGCAGATAAAAACTGACCTTGCTGAAGCGCTGCCGAAAGCAGTTCAACCGCTGTGGCAAAATCATATCCTTTGTATCCCCCCAGTTCTTCGCCGATGCCGCCGAGCGGGGCAAGCGCGGCTTCACCGGTGTTTAGCTGGGTCAGTATTTCTTTACTGTTCGTGAGCGCGCTGCCGTCCCTGCCTATCACTGTGCCCACGGGACAGTCTTTTCCTATTCGTGCGTAGTATTCTATTCTGCCGCGCTGAATTATAGAGGTTGCGGCGTCAAATACAAACGGAAATTTCTCATCTGTCGGCATGCCGATTGTAAAGGGATTGGTGCCGAGCATGTTTTCAACGCCGTGAGTTGGGGCAATGGAAGGGCGGGCGTTTGTGCCTGTCATGCCTATCATGTCCTGTTCCGTAGCCATCGTGGCGTAATAGCCTGCTATCCCGTAATGGCAGCTGTTTCTTACTGCCGTCATTCCCATGCCGTATTTTTTTGCCTTTTCAATTGCCATTTCCATGGCCCTGACGCCTATGACCTGACCCATACCGTCGTGGCCGTCAATAACGGCGGTCGTTGGCGTTTCACGCAGGACCTCAAATTCCGTAACGGGGTTTTGTATTCCTGCCTTGATCCTGTCAATATAGATCGGCTTGAATCTGTTGCAGCCGTGGCTTTCGATCCCTCTTTTATCGGATTCAAGCAGCACATCGGCACAGATCTCTGCGTCTTTTTCAGGTACACCGTAGCCTTTGAACGCGTCTGTAATAAAATCAGTAATAAGTGCCCACGGGCAGATAATTTTTCCCATTTTTTCTCACCCTTAAATCATTTATGTAATTATCTTTCCCAATTTCTTGAGCGTTCAACGGCTCTTTTCCAATTTGTATAAAGTCTGTTTCTTTTTTCTGTTTCCATAGACGGAATAAATATCTTTTCAACCTGTCTGTTTTGCTCTATTTCCTGCGTGCTTTCCCAAACACCGGTTGCAAGACCCGCAAGATACGCCGCCCCCAGTGCAGTGGCCTCTTTGTTAACAGGCCTGTTTACATTAACGCCCGTCATATCCGCCTGAATCTGCATCATGATATCTGATACGGAGGCGCCTCCGTCCACTCTAAGATCCTTTAAAAGAATTCCGCTGTCGTTCATCATGGCCTCAAGCAGATCGGTCATCTGAAACGTTATGCTTTCCAGCACCGCGCGGCAGATATGCTTTTTATTTACGCTGCGCGTAAGGCCGATCATGCATCCACGGGCATACATATCCCAGTACGGCGCGCCCAGTCCCGTAAAGGCCGGCACAAAATAAAGTCCGTTGGAATCCTCGACCGCCTCTGCAAGAACATCGCATTCAGGGGCGCTTTTTATGAGCTCAAGTTCATCTCTCAGCCATTTGATGACCGAACCTGCGTTGAATGCCGAGCCTTCCAGATCGTATGTGATCTTTCCGTCAATCCCCCAGGCAATGCCGGTAAGCAGATTGGAACGCGAATTTATGCGTTTTTCACCGGTGTTCATAAGTAAAAAGCAGCCGGTGCCATATGTGTTTTTAGCCTGGCCCTGCTCAAAACAGCCCTGACCGAATAGCGCGCCGGGCTGATCCCCGATTGCGCTTGCAATAGGCACTCCGGCGATCTGGTCCATACCCGGAAATTTTACGCATTCCCCGTAAATGCAGCTTGATGGCTTAACCTGAGGCAGCATGCTCATAGGGATTCCCAGAGTTTCGCAAAGATAAGGATCCCACTGAAGTTTATCTATATCAAACAGCATCGTTCTGCAAGCGTTGGAGTAGTCGGTAACATGTACTTTTCCAGCGGTCAGATTCCATATCAGCCATGTGTCCACCGTTCCGAAAAGGAGTTCGCCTTTTTCAGCTCTTTCACGCGCCCCCTCCACATTATCGAGTATCCATTTGATTTTCGTTCCTGAAAAATAAGCGTCAATAAGCAATCCTGTCGTTTCTTTTATGTAGTCTCCCAGGCCACGGGCCTTAAGTTCTTCGCAGTAATCCGCCGTTCTCCGGCACTGCCATACTATTGCGTTATAGATTGGTTTTCCTGTTTCCTTGTCCCACACGATCGTGGTCTCGCGCTGGTTCGTTATCCCTATAGCGGCAATATCGTCAGGCTTCGCTTTGCCGGAGCGCAGAACCTCAATAACGGCTTCAAGCTCTGAAAACAGTATCTCGTTCGGGTCATGTTCCACCCAGCCGTTCTGCGGATAATACTGGTTAAACTCCTTTTGCGCTTTTGCAACTATTTCGCCTTTTTTGTTAAAAATTATCGCACGGGAACTTGTGGTTCCCTGATCAAGTGCCAACACAAATTTTTTACCCATAATAAAAGCCTTTCCGGATATTTTACGCTTTTTGCCTGAAAAATTTTATAAAGCGCCGCCGGCGTTGCCCCTTTGTCCGCCGCGTTTTACCCTGTAATAAAAATAAAAAGAGCAAGCATAACTATACTTACTCTTATTTTAATATTAATTCTCTTTTATGTCAATTTATACTTTAAAAAGTTTGTGATTTAGCCTGTTTCAACAAATACAGCTTAGACAAACGATCTGATTACTGATTATTTTCAATAAAATTAACAATATCGCCAACGGATTTCATATCTGCAATCGCTTCGTCAGGAACTTCGATTTCAAATTCATCTTCTATACTCATTACTATGTCGATCGCGTCAAGGCTGTCGGCGTCCAGATCTTCCTCGAGCAGACTGTCCATAGTTATTTTATCCGGGTCGACACTGAGCTGATCAGCCAGAATCTGAACTACTTTTTCAAATACCATAACAGAATCACTCCCAAAATACAGTTGTTAAAATTAGTAGTATGTGTTATTATATTATAAAATTTATTCCTTGTTGTCAATACTTTGCGCGGCGGATTTTTCGCTGTGCTGTTTTCTTCAGAGGTGGAAATGGAAAAATACGGTCTGCTTGGTTATCCGCTCGGTCACTCGCTTTCTCCGTTTATACACAGATGCCTTTTCGAAGCGTCCGGCAGGCAGTGCTCTTACAGGCTTTTTGAGCTTGATGAAGAAGCGCTTCACTCGGGTATGGATGATCTTATGGAGCTCAACGGCTTTAATGTTACTATTCCGCATAAACTGAATATTATCAAATATCTTGATATTCTGGATGAAAAAGCTGCACTCTTCGGCGCTGTAAATACTGTGAAAACCGGCGAGGTTTCCACGGGATACAATACGGACTGTTCCGGGTTCCTGAGGGCGCTGGATTCAGCCGGAATCGGTCTTTCGGGCAGAGTGCTGCTCTGCGGAACCGGCGGAGTGGCAAGAATGATCGCGTTTGAGGCGGTGCTGCACGGGTGTGAACTGACCATAGCTTACAGAAAGCGTTCGTTTGAAAAGGCCGATAAAATAAAAACTGAGATCAGGGAAAAGCTGAATAAAGATATACAACTTACGGAATATTCAGATATAAATGAAGACTGGGATCTTATTGTCAACGGAACTTCGGCGGGAATGTTCCCGAATGTCGATGCTTGCCCTCTTGCGCAGAATATAGTGTGCAGTGCCGGGGCGGTCTATGATGTTATCTATAATCCCGCAGAAACTTTATTTCTGAAATATGCCCGCAGTGCGGGAATAAAATATTCCAACGGTTTGTCTATGCTGGTATGGCAGGCGGCAGTGGCACAGGAGATATGGATGGGTACCCGGTTTTCCAACGAGCAGGTTGAGAATGTGATTGCAAAAACACAAAAGGAGCTGCTGAAACGATGAATATAGCGTTATGCGGGTTTATGGGTGCGGGAAAGACCTCCGTCGGACGTGAACTTTCCAAAATCACCGGCAGAAGATTCGTTGATACGGATGAGCTTGCCGAAAAGGAAGAAAATACTACTGTAAGCCGTATCTTTTCAGATAAGGGCGAGGCTTATTTCAGGGATCTTGAATATGAGATATGTAAGAAAACGGCGCATATGAACAATACGGTGATTTCAACCGGCGGCGGCGCAATGACTTATGAGCGAAATGTAAAAGCGATCAAACGCGCGGCCAGGGTCGTTTTTATTGACACACCGTTCGATGTTATATGCAAAAGAGTGGGCGACGCTTCTGGCAGACCCTTGTTTAAAAACCGGGAAAATGCCAAAAATCTTTTTGAAGAGCGCCGCAGTAAGTATCTTGCGGCAGCCGATTTTGTTGTTAACGGCGATCAAAGTGTAAAAAAAATCGCTGCTGAAATTGCGGAATTGGTTAAATAATTGTTACTATTATTTACAAATCAAAAAGCTTATGATATAATGACTGCGTTTTAAAACACAGTTTTTTAGTTTTTTGGAGCGAAAAAAATGGATATATTAAAAAAAGAGGGAGTAGAACATTTCTTTAAAATGTTCAAAAAATACAGAAACCTCTTGAGCGAGCTTACGCGTAAAAATGTTAAGCTGAAATACAGGGATTCCTGGCTCGGTATTTTCTGGAGCTTTCTTCAGCCGCTTTTAAATATGATCGTTCTTTCCGTTGTGTTCGGCGGAATTTTCGGCGCCAACAGGGAACATATCGTTTGTTATCCCGTGTATCTTTTTACAGGCAGACTGTTATTTGAATTTTTTACTTCGTCCACCAAAAGGGCGCTTTCGTCTTTCAGGAGCAATGCTCCGATCATAAAAAAGGTCTATGTGCCGAAGTATATGTATCCTCTGTCAGGCATTCTTTCTAACTTTGTAACATTTGCGATTTCCCTGTTATGTTATGTCTGTGTATGGGTGTTTTTCAAGGTTTCCGGTCTTAACGGCGGTTCCGGTCTTACTATTAATGCGTATGTTCTGCTGTTTTTTATACCGATGGCAATCATGCTTGTATTTGTTATCGGAATCGGACTGATCCTTTCGGTTTTACAGGTCTATTTCAGAGATGTTGAGTATATATGGGATGTGTTCTGTACTTTGCTTTTCTATTGCGTGCCGATCATTTATCCGCTTCAGCAGATCAAAACCCCATGGATAGAAATCGTTATCAAAATTAATCCTATCTATTCTATGCTTGAACTGTTTAGGCAGTGTGTTTTGTACTGCCAGCCCATGAGCTGGAAACTCTTGCTTTACGCCCTGGCGTGGGCGTTCGGGACCCTGCTTCTCGGAATACTGGTCTTCAGCAAAAAGAGCGACGATCTTATTTTCCACCTGTAATTTTAATTCTTTCTATATTTATATAGTATAAAAGACGGCATAATCTGCCGTCTTTTTTTTTGCGCCTTTTTACAGCTTGTTCTCCTCTTGATATTCTTTTGAATATTCAACGTTTTCCGTACTGGGAATCGGTATCCCCATTTCCGTTCGCTCGTCCGGCTGCACAGTAGGATTACTGATATTTGCGCAGTATTTGTTTGTGATGCGCGGGTTCAGCCTGTATTTTTTCCGGAAAGAGCGTTGGGCGGAGGATACGGCTTTATTTTTTTTCGGCTGATTCATTTCCTGAAAAGCCGCTTACAAGCTGCTTCAGATCTGCAAGGCTGTTGGCCTTTGCACCGCTGTATATCAGCGCGCCCTGCACGCTTTTGGGCAGGGAATTGAAGTAGGCGCTCATTTCGTCCGTCAGATTAAAAATATCCGGCATAAAATCATCCTTTCATTTACCGCGGCAATATTAGTATGCGTCTATTTTAATTGCGTATCAGTTGTTAATTTTTATAAATTTTTACTTAAATATTGTAAAATTATGTAAAGAAAAACATCATCTTTATTACAAAATAAATAAACTGTAAAAATTATTGTCAACACTTTTTATAAAATTTTGTAAAAGGTGCATAACTATTACAAAATGGTTACAAAACGCTTGTTAAAATTTCACATAGATTAAAAAGTTACAAATATGTTACAATTTTTACTGTTGAGTAATTGACGGGAATATCGGATCGGTCTTTTATCAAAATTCCGTGTATTCCGCCTGCGGGTGTTATCCCGCTTTTGGAGGTTATGATGAAAACTTTTGTTAAATCGATGGTGGTTATGCTGCTGTCTTTTATTGTGCTTGTTGCGGTGTTTCCGGTAACGGCGTCCGCCGAAACACAGGGATTTGAGCCCCGCCTTACTGCGCCGGCTCGGTCCAATCCTTATTATAACAGTGAGCTTAATGTTTATTCGCAAACCGGGTACGGTATGCCGAACTGTGTGGCATATGCCTTCGGCAGGATCTACGAGATAACCGGTGCAAAGCCTCTTATCGCGCGCGGCAGCGCGGACGAATGGTGGTTCATAAATAAACGAAACGGCTACTATGAGTACGGTCAGGAACCGCGCCTGGGCGCTGTTGCCTGCTGGAGTAATCATGTTGCTGTTGTGGAGGAGATAGAAGGGAATACTGTAACGGCGTCTCAGTCTCACTGGGGCGGAAACTATTTTGACACAACTGTTTTTGAAAGCGGGTCAAACCGTTTTGGTCAGAAATTTTACGGCTATATTTATATGTCTGATGATTATTTTGCAGAGCTTGAAGAAAAAAACAGGCAGGAGATCAGAGAACGCCTCACTCAAAAGGTGGAGAATATGAGCTGCGTTTCTCCGGATGAAAAGAAAAATCCCGATCTGACACCCGTGCAGCTTCTGCACGAAGAGGATAATGTAATGATCAACAGTGAAATGCTTAAAAGCGCGCTTGAAATGAATTGATCATAAAGCAAACTGTATATCCGATTATCCTGCGGGCAGAAAAGCCCGCTTTTTTTATGCCCGTAACCGCCTGAATTATAAATTGACCGCTTATTCATAATTTATTTTCAAAAAAAGTGTTGACAAATGAGATAATCGGATATAATATAAGTAATGAGGTTAGCACTCAAAGCGTCAGAGTGCTAACGGGCAAAAAGGATGGTGGAAAGGTTGATAGGCGAAAGGCAGGCTGCAATATTGGCGCTGATTATTGACAGCTATATTAAAACGGGCGAGCCTATCGGCTCAAAAACGATCGCCGGGCTTTTACCGTATAAGATCTCCAGCGCAACAATAAGAAATGAAATGGCGTATCTGTCACAGCTTGGCTTGCTTGAGCAGATGCATACAAGCGGCGGCAGAGTCCCCAGCAAAGCGTCTTTCAGATATTATGTTGATCATCTGATGATTCCCAAAATGCCCGATGATTACGAAAAGGAGCATATCAATGAAGTGCTCTCGGTGAACGCGGGCGATCCGGAAAGGCTTCTGCGCGGCGCCGCCTTGCTTTTGTCGCAGGAAACGAACTGCGCTGCTCTTTACAATACAGTCAGGGACAGTCTTGATTGTATACAGGGCGTGGAGTTTATACCGGCTGGCAGCAACCGGGCGATGATCGTTATGCTCTCCGTCGGAGGTAAGATCAGATCTTCGGTGTGCAGGCTGGAGTGCGCAGCGGATGATGATTTTAAAAAGCTGTTTTATTATATTACCGGTAAATATTTTATCGGAACGGCTTTAAAAGATGTTAATCCTGCTCTGCTGCAGAATACCGTGCCGGACCTTGGCGCGAGAGTGTTTGATATGCTTCCGGCGCTTACCAGCCTGTGTTCGCTGTGTGCGGAGGCTTCGGAAGGTTCGCTCGAATTTGAGGGTGAGACAAATCTGCTTTCCCATGAGGAGCTTGGGGGCGAAGTATACAAGATACTTTCGTTTTTTGCTTCGCGCTCGCAGGTACGCTCCGCAATAGAGCAGTTTGTTAAAACGGGGCGTGATATCCAGCTGTTTATCGGAAATGAGAATCCGCACCCGATGCTGAAGGATACGGTAACTCTGATTTCAAAATTCACATACAACAACAGCCAAACGGCTGTCCTAAGCATTATAGGCTCAACAAGGATCGATTATTCAACGGTCCTTCCAAGGGCTGAATATATAATGAATACAGTAAAAAATTATCTCCGGGAGGGAGGCGCGTCACTTGAATAAGAAAGAAAAGGACACTGAAAAGAAGCAAAAGCAGGATCCAAAGGCTAAAGCATCACAGTCCGAAAAGGAAAACCCGGACGTAAAAGAGCCGGCAGACAAAAAAGAAGATGCCAAAAAGGAAAAGAACGATCCTCTTCAGCAGGAGCTTGAGGAAACGAAAGACAGACTGCTTCGTTTAACGGCCGAATATTCAAACTATAAAAGGCGCAGCGATAAGGAAAAGCAGGATGCATATGTATATGCAAAGGCAGATACCTTAAAGGCACTGTTGCCGGTTATAGACAATCTTGAAAGGGCCCTTGCAAATGAAACAGAGGATTACGGCGCACTGAAAAAAGGCGTTGAGATGACCTTTGAAAGTCTTACCTCTATCCTTCAGGCGCTTGACGTTGAAGTGTTCGGTGAGCCGGGTGATATTTTTGACCCGAATCTTCACAATGCGGTAATGCATGTTGAAGATGAAAAATACAAAAACGGCGAAATCGTTGATGTTTTCCAGAAGGGGTATAAGATAGGCAACAAAATCGTGCGCCCCGCCATGGTAAAATCAGCAAATTAATATAAATAACTATAGGGAAGGAAGATATATCATGTCAAAAATTATAGGAATCGATTTAGGTACAACAAATAGCTGCGTCAGTGTTATTGAGGGCGGCGAACCCGTCGTAATCCCCAATGCCGAGGGCGCCAGAACAACTCCGTCCGTTGTTGCTTTCAGCAAGGACGGCGAAAGAATGGTCGGCAACGTTGCAAAGCGTCAGGCCATAACGAATCCGGAAAGAACGATCAGTTCGATCAAAAGGCATATGGGTTCCGATTATAAAGTGGATATAGACGGAAAAGCTTATACTCCGCAGGAAATTTCCGCAATCATACTTCAGAAGCTTAAAACGGACGCCGAAAGTTATCTCGGCGAGTCTGTTAAAGAGGCTGTTATCACCGTTCCGGCTTACTTTACCGATGCACAGCGCCAGGCAACCAAGGATGCAGGAAAGATTGCAGGCCTTGACGTAAAAAGAATCATAAACGAACCTACTGCCGCGGCTCTTGCTTTCGGCATCGACAAGGAAGAGGACCAGAAAGTTATGGTTTATGATCTTGGCGGCGGTACGTTTGATGTTTCTATCATCGAAATGGGCGACGGCGTTCAGGAGGTTCTTGCAACGGCCGGCAACAACCGTCTCGGCGGTGATGATTTTGATAAAAAAGTTATGGACTGGATCGTTTCCGAGTTCAAAAAGACGAACGGAATAGACCTTTCTAATGACAAAATGGCGATGCAGCGTGTCAAGGAAGCGGCGGAAAAGGCAAAGATCGATCTTTCCGGTATGACTACTGCTCAAATCTCGCTTCCGTTCATTACGCAGGACGCTACAGGCCCGAAACACCTCGAAATGACGCTTACAAGGGCTCAGTTCAATCAGATGACTGCGGATTTGGTTGAAAAGACAATGGGACCGGTCCGCCAGGCTATGCAGGACAGCGGCCTTTCCATGAACGAGATAGATAAGGTCCTTCTGGTAGGCGGTTCTACCCGTATTCCCGCTGTTCAGGAAGCAATTGAAAAATTCAGCGGCAAAAAGCCGTTTAAAGGCATCAATCCCGATGAATGCGTTGCAATGGGCGCTGCGCTTCAGGGCGGTGTTCTCGGCGGCGATGTAAAGGGTCTGCTCCTTCTGGACGTTACACCGCTTTCACTTGGTATTGAGACTATGGGCGGCGTAAACACCGTTATCATTGAAAGAAATACTACTATTCCCACAAAGAAATCACAGATCTTCTCAACAGCTGCAGACAATCAGACCTCTGTTGAAGTTCACGTTCTTCAGGGTGAAAGGCAGTTCGCAAAGGATAATAAGACGCTCGGTATGTTCCATCTTGACGGTATTCTGCCCGCACGCCGCGGTGTTCCGCAGATCGAGGTTACCTTTGATATTGATGCAAACGGTATCGTTCATGTTTCCGCAAAAGATCTTGGAACCGGCAAAGAGCAGCATATCAGTATTACGGCTTCCTCAAATATGAGCAAAGAGGATATTGACAAGGCAGTAAAAGAGGCGGAGCAGTTTGCCGAGGAGGATAAGAAGAGACGTGAGGCAGTCGACCTGAAAAACGGCGCCGAACAGCTTGCTTATCAAACCGAACAGCTTATTTCCGAAAACGGCGACAAATTCTCTGCTGACGATAAAACGGCGCTTGAGACTAAATGCAATGCCCTTAAAGAGGCCCTTAAAGGCGATAACTTGGATGCTATCAAATCAGCTCAGGATGATCTTCAGAATAAATTCTATGAGGTTTCACAGAAGCTTTATCAGGCGGCTCAGGGCGCGCAGGGTGCCCAGGGAGCGCAGCCGGGTGCGGATTCCAATGCACAGCAGGGCGGAAACGACGGATATACTGACGCTGATTTTACAGAAGTAGACGATAACTGATAAGGTTTAAGGCTTTTTCTCCATAAACAAGGTGGCGGAATGTTCTGTTCCGTCACCTTAAATATGATTTTAAAGGAGGAAAATATGGCAGAAGCAAAACGTGATTATTATGAGGTCCTCGGCGTTCAAAAGGGCGCGACGGAGGACGAAATAAAAAAAGCATACAGAAAAACCGCAAAAAAATATCATCCGGATCTGCATCCTGACGATAAAGAGGCGGAGGAAAAATTTAAAGAGTGCAACGAGGCGTATGAAGTGCTTTCGGATCCTGAAAAAAAAGCCCGTTACGATCAGTTCGGCTTTGCCGGAGTTGATCCCAATTACGGCGCCGGTCAGGGCTCGGGCGGTTTCGGCGGCGGTTTCGGATTCGACGGCGATATCGACCTCGGGGATATATTTTCTTCATTTTTCGGCGGCGGCTTTGGCGGCGGCTTCGGTGGCAGCAATCCCAATGCGCCAAGAAAGGGCAGAGATATTCAGGCAAGCGTTACGCTTACTTTTGAAGAGGCTGCCAAGGGCTGCAAGAAAGAAATTGAGGTTGGGCGTGTTGAGGACTGCAGCGAATGCGGCGGCACGGGCGCGGCAAAGGGCACAACTGCCAAAACCTGTTCCAATTGCGGCGGTAAGGGATATATAAACGTTCAAAATAGGATGGGCTTTACCGTTGTTACCCAACAACGTACTTGCAATGTGTGCGGCGGACGTGGTAAAATAATAGACACCCCCTGTCATAAGTGCGCAGGCAAGGGCAAGGTAAGGCGTAAAAAGAAATTGTCTGTTGATATCCCTGCCGGAATCGATGAATCAAGGGTTATCAATCTCCGGGGCATGGGAGACAGCGGTATGAACGGAGGACCCGCCGGAGATCTGAAGATAGAAGTAAGGATCAAACCTCATAAGTATTTCAGGCGCGAAGGGTATGACGTCTGGTATGAAAAACATGTTTCCATGGTAGAGGCTGCTCTGGGTGCAGAGCTCCAGGTTCCAACCCTTGACGGAGACGTGAAATACAATATGCCTGCCGGCACACAGCCGAACGAGGTCTTTAAGCTTAAGAATAAGGGCATCCAAAGGCTCAATTCAGTCAGCAGGGGCGATCAGCTTGTGAGAATTATAGTGGATATCCCAAAAAGTCTTACCTCTCAGCAGAAAGATCTGTTAAAGCAGTTTGACAAATCCTATGTAGCCCCTAAAAATCAGGGCAAAGAGGGATTTTTTGATAAATTCAAAAAGAAGTAAGAGCGTTTCAAATCATATTCCGCGCGCAGGCAATATTCGTTACTGCGCGGCGTATTCTTGCGCTTGATACTTGGGAGAGGGAAATTTATGGAAAATAAAAAATACAAAATCGCAGTTGCGGGCACTGGTTATGTAGGGCTTTCAAATGCCGTTTTGCTTGCCCAGCATAATACGGTGTATGCGGTCGATATTGTTAAGGACAAGGTGGATCTTATCAATCAGAGAAAATCACCTATCGTGGACAAGGAGATCTCAGAATACCTTGCCGAAAAAGAACTGGATCTGACTGCAACTACAAACGGTGAAGAAGCTTATTCGGCTGCCGATTTTGTAATCATATCCACACCTACGGATTATGACGCTCAGAAAAATTATTTCAATACTTCTTCGGTTGAGGCGGTTATAGAGTCGGTCCTGAGTGTAAATAAAGACGCCGTTATGGTTGTAAAATCGACCGTGCCGGTGGGCTACACCAAGACCCTCCATGAAAAATATCCCGGCGCGAATATCATTTTCAGCCCTGAATTTTTAAGAGAGGGCAGAGCGCTTTATGATAATCTTTATCCAAGCAGGATCATTGTGGGATTTGATAAAAGCAATGCAAAACTGGAAAAGGCTGCGCATGTTTTTGCCTCCCTTCTTCAGCAGGGCGCGATAAAAGAAGATATACCGGTCCTCTTTACAAAACCAACTGAGGCCGAGGCCGTTAAATTGTTTGCCAATACTTATCTTGCGCTGCGTGTAAGCTATTTCAATGAGCTGGACACTTATGCCGAACTTCATGACCTTGATACTAAGGAAATTATAGAGGGCATAGGTCTTGACCCAAGAATAGGCACTCATTACAATAACCCGTCTTTCGGTTACGGCGGTTACTGCCTGCCTAAGGATACGAAACAGCTGCTTGCCAATTATGCCGATATACCCGAAAATCTGATCCGGGCTATTGTTGAATCCAACAGAACAAGAAAAGATTTCGTGGCTTCGCGCGTATTGCAGATGGCGCGTCACAGCGCTGATAATATTTCAACAATAGGCGTGCACAGGCTCACTATGAAGTCTAATTCGGATAATTTTCGCCAAAGCTCCATTCAGGGCGTTATCAAGCGTATTAAAGGTGAAGGCGCAAATGTTATTGTTTATGAGCCAACACTTGAGGACGGCAGTTATTTTTACGGCAATAAGGTTGTTAACGATCTGGATGCGTTTAAAAAGCAGAGTGCTGTTATCATCGCAAACAGAATGAGCAGTGAGCTTGAGGATGTTGCCGATAAAGTTTATACAAGGGATATTTACAACAGGGATTGACCCGATATCCTCCAATCAGACGTTCCGGTTTCCGGAACGTTTTTTTTTGTCAAATTTTTTTGAAAGACATATGCAAGATTTTACAGAAAAAGGATTTTATTTGACTTTGGTTTTACACTTTTCTATTCTTTCTTTCATAATGCGCTGTTATATTAAATGAGGCGGCGGGAAAAATAGATATGTAAAGTTATATGGCCCTGTACATTTATTTTTTGCTTGTTGATTTTGCCGTCAAAAACGTTTTTTTAAGGAGATTTTTATGAAAAAAATTATAGCTGTATTTGCAATAGTCTTAGCTTTTGCTGCTGTTTTTACGGGATGCGCCGGCGACGCTGGCATATCAAAGATCAACGTTATGACCCGTGAGGACGGTTCCGGCACAAGGAGTGCGTTCATTGAATTGTTTGGTATTGAGGATGAAGACGAAAACGGCGAAAAAATTGATAATACAATTATAACGGCAGAAACTACAAACAGTACGTCGGTAATGATGACCTCAGTTGCCGGTGACCCCTCTGCAATAGGTTACATTTCTCTGGGGTCGCTCAATGATACGGTCAAGGCTGTTCAGATAGACGGTGTTGACGCAACGGTTGAAAATATCAAAAACGGAACATACAAAGCCTCAAGACCTTTTAACATAGCTGCAAAGGCAGGATTATCAGAAACGGCAAGGGATTTTATGGATTTCATCATGAGTGCAGAAGGGCAAAAGGTAGTTGAGGATAACGGATATATCTCGCAGGGAAACAACGGTCAGTACAGCGGTCAATCGCCTGCCGGAACGGTTAATATCGCCGGTTCGTCCTCTGTTACTCCCGTTATGGAAAAACTGAAAGAGGCATATGCAGCAGTCAATCCTGATGCCGAGATCATCATTCAGCAGAACGATTCCACAACCGGTATCACCTCTGCAATAGACGGCGTGTGCGATATTGCCATGGCGTCAAGAGACCTTAAGGAAAGCGAGATCGCGGCAGGCCTTACACCAACAACGATAGCTCTTGACGGAATTGCAGTTATCGTAAACCTTGATAACCCCGTAAATTCACTGACAAGTGACGAAGTTAAAGCGATTTATACAGGTGAAAGAACCGAATGGTAAAAAATAAGATCAAAGAAAATATAATGCGCGCCGTGTTCTTTTTGGCGGCGTGCATAAGCATTATTGCCGTGCTGCTGATATGCTGGTTTATTTTTTCAAACGCGTTTCCGGCTATAGGCAGTATCGGCGCGGATGATTTCCTTTTCGGAAAGATATGGAAACCGCTCAATGACAAATTCGGGATATTTCCCATGATCATAGGCAGTCTTTACGTTACAGCGGGAGCGATCGCTATGGGCGTTCCCGTAGGCGTGATGTGCGCCGTTTTTATGGCCCGTTACTGTCCGCGCGCAATTTATAGAATAATGAAACCGGCAGTTGATCTGCTTGCGGGTATACCGTCCGTTGTATACGGCTTTTTCGGGCTCGTTGTGATCGTGCCGGCGGTTCGCCGCCTCTTCGGCGGCGGAAAGAGCGTATTTACAGCGTCGTTATTGCTTGCGATCATGATCCTGCCGACAATCATCAGCATTTCTGAGGCGGCTGTAAGAGCTGTACCGCAAAGCTATTATGAAGGTGCGCTTGCACTTGGCGCAACAAAAGAACGTTCCCTTTTTGGGGTATCCCTGCCGGCAGCAAGATCCGGCGTGTCAGCGGGGATCATACTCGGTATCGGCAGAGCGATAGGGGAAACTACCGCCGTTGTGATGATCGCAGGAAACCAGCCGGTTATTCCGGACGGCATTTTCAGCGGCGTGCGCACGCTTACAACGAATATCATTCTGGAAATGGGCTATGCACAGGATCTGCACAGGGAAGCGCTTATTGCAACGGCCGCGGTGCTGTTCGTATTTGTGCTTTTGATCAATCTGCTCTTTTCCGCAGTCAAACAAAGAGATAAAACATGATTTGTTTCAGCCGATCAGGGATCTGTCTTATTTTGTCAAAGGCAGGGAGAAAATTATGAAAAGCAGTATTAATAGAATAAATTTACGGCAAAAACTTATGATGTATAAAAAACGGCCGAAGTCGCTTTTGCTTGCTCTTGCGGTGCTGTTTTGCGCGGCGGTCTGCTGTTTTGTTGTAGTTTTTCTGATAGGTTATATTCTTGTCAAAGGTATACCCCATCTTTCGCCCCGGCTTTTTGAATGGGAATACAATTCGGAAAACGTTTCCATGATGCCCGCGATCATAAACACGCTGATCTATACTGCCGCTGCGCTGGTAATGGCAGTGCCGGCAGGTATTTTTGCTGCAATATATCTTGCCGAATATGCCCGAAGAGGTAATGCGTTTGTTCGCCTGATACGCACAACGGCGCAGACTCTTTCCGGTATACCGTCAATCGTATACGGACTTTTCGGGTATCTGATGTTTTGTGTTTATTTTAAACTGGGATATTCCATGCTTGCCGGCACACTCACCCTTGCCGTTATGATACTTCCGCTGATTATGCGCACAACCGAGGAGGCGCTTTGTGCAGTTCCTGATGCTTACAGGGAGGCAAGCTACGGACTTGGGGCAGGAAAACTGCGCACGGTATTTAAAGTGATCCTCCCCAGTGCAACGCCCGGTATACTGTCCGGTGTTATTCTGGGGATAGGAAGAATTGTAGGCGAAACCGCCGCGCTGATCTATACTGCAGGAACTGTTGCGGGCGTAGTTACCAAGTTTACAGATTCCGGCCGTACGCTTTCCGTGCATATGTACGCCTTGCTCTCAGAGGGGCTTTATATGGAGCAGGCTTATGCAACTGCAGTGATCCTGCTTATCGCCGTTATGATCATAAATGCGGTTTCAGGCTTCATTGCCGCAAGAATTTCGGAAAAGGAAGGGGATAAAAACTGATGCAAAAATTCTCCGTTAAGGATCTTGATCTGTTTTACGGCGATTTTCAGGCATTGAAAAAAATTAATATCGATATAGAGGAAAGAAATGTTGTGGCTTTCATTGGCCCGTCAGGCTGCGGAAAATCTACCCTGCTCAAAACGCTAAACCGTATGAACGATCTGGTGGATTCCTGCAGGATAACCGGTGATGTGCTTTTGGACGGCAAAAGCATCTATTCCCGTGACACGGATGTAAATGAACTGAGAAAAAAGGTCGGCATGGTATTTCAGAAACCCAATCCCTTTCCTATGAGTATTTATGACAATATCGCCTTCGGTCCCAGGACACACGGGATACACAAAAAAAGCGCAGTCGATGAAATCGTTGAAAAATCACTGCGCGCTGCCGCTATATGGGATGAAACGAAGGACAGACTCAAAAAGTCAGCCCTCGGGCTTTCCGGCGGTCAGCAGCAAAGGCTCTGTATAGCTCGTGCTTTGGCTGTAGAACCCCAGGTCATACTTATGGACGAGCCTACCTCGGCGCTTGATCCTATCTCCACCTCAAAAATAGAGGAGCTTATTGCCCAGCTGAAGGAAAGGTATACCATTGTTATCGTCACCCATAATATGCAGCAGGCGGCCCGGGTCTCAGACAAAACGGCTTTTTTCCTGCTTGGTGAAATCGTTGAATATGCTGATACGGAAAAGATCTTTCATTCCCCTGAAAACGAAAAAACCATGGAATACATTTCAGGCAGGTTCGGATAATTAGTCTTTACTTTAAAGTCTTTTGGTGTTAATATAAGTCTGTTGTAAAAACAGGCTTATTTTCTTTTTGTATCATTTCAAAGGAAGTTGTTTGAAATATGGCGCATCCCTTAAAACATTTCATTACTATAACCAAACACCGCCACAGGGTAATGGTGCACTGTTTCCGCGCAGGAATTCCGTTCAGAGGGCTTTTGCACGATCTGTCAAAATATTCGCCTGCTGAGTTTATACCCGGGGCAAAATATTATCTCGGCAACAGGTCTCCGAACGAAGGCGAAAGGGCGGAAAAAGGCTATTCCTCCGCCTGGCTCCATCATAAGGGCAGAAACCGCCACCACTATGAATATTGGATGGATTACAGTTCCAAAACAAAACGCCTTGAGCCTGTAAAGATGCCGCTTAAATACGTTAAGGAAATGTTTTGTGACAGAGTTGCCGCAAGTAAGATTTATCAGGGGAAAAGTTATACTGACGCGCACCCGCTGCAATATTATTCAAATGCAAAATCAAGAATCATCATGCATCCGGATACAGCCGCCCTCCTTGAAAAACTGCTGATCATGCTGAAAGATAAGGGTGAAAAGGAAACCTTTAAATATATACGAAGCTTAAAATAATATGACAACCGCCGCCGTACATTGCCAAATTACGGCGGCGGTTGTGTTATATGCAGTAAAGGCAATAAAAAATGCAGCCGTTTTTCGGCCGCATTTTTTATTCAATGTGTTTCTGCAGATCTTAATTCTGCTTTTTTTTCCTGTGAATGATAAAACGGTTGCAGGGGTAGGTCCACAGCGTGGGGATGGCCATTCCGATGACCTTGAAAATAAGATCCCATATATTGCCAACAAGATTGTGATCCGCGGCAAAGGTCTGCAACAAAGAGCCGATCCAGCCGTTTGCAAAGATCGTGAATACAACCATGATAAAATACAGCACCATGCTGAGGGCGGGGTTTGCGTCCGCCTTAAAGGTGACCTTCCTGTTCAGGATAAAGGCTATCGCATAACCAACGGTTGTTGAGATCAGGTATGTAAACAGGTATCCTTTGGAGTTTATCCCGATCATGTTAAGCGTTGGATTCGTTATCTCCTGGGCGGTCATAGCCTCAAACACCGTGTTTAAGAGCACCATGTGAACGATGAGTTCAATAACGGAGGATCCGCCGCCTGCAATGCTGAATTTAATGAATTTCCATATTTCCGCGTGTTTTTCCGTCCATCTTGTAAATGCGTTCTTCTTATTTTCGTCCGCCATATCTCTGCTCCTCTCTTACAGAAATTTGATCAGCAGCACAATGACTGCAATTACCGCCGCAAGTATCACCGTGGCTTTTGCGATCATGGGTATTGCGGCGTCAACGGTTTCTGGCGCCTTGCTGGAAAGATAGTCGTAAACAGGTTTGGAGACCTTATTTCCAACAAGTTCGCGATAAGTGCGGGTGTATGTTTCATATTCGCCCGGTTTGTTTTCATCAAACGTAATGATCCTTACGCCGCGTTTCGTTCTGTTGCCGTAAACGTTAAATCCGCTGGACTGTGTAAAGCCAAGATCAACGTTCTTATATCTGCCCACAAAGCTGTTCTTGTGGTCGTGACCGACGAATACAGCCATAACGTCTCCCTTTTCGGAGATCGCATCAAATTCACCGGTGTTTTCGTTGGGGATCGATGGTGGTTCACAGAGCATATCACCCTTGCGGCAGGAGTCGCCCAGAATGTAATATTCATTTTTGTGTGTACGGAACGCGCGTATCGCGCCCTTGTGGGACTTTTTAACTCGTTTTAAAACGTTGTAGTATTCGCACAACGGAATGTGCTGGAATATTACGGAAGGCACATATGTCCCGTTCTTTTCTTTCAGTTTATCCCTTGTTTTTTTATACCACTCAATTATTTTTGGATCAAACGGTTCATATCCGCCGCCTTTGGCGTCAGTGCCGCTGTCAAAAAGATAAAGGCAGAATGCGTCTTTTCCGCTGCCGTCAGCGGATTTTATCGGAATACAGCAAGTACCGCCGCCGTCAATATCCTCAGCCTGTTCGCCAACGCAGTTCGGCAGGGATTTATAAATTTGCTCAAACTGTTCTTTGTTTGAGATGCCCACCTGCCTGTCGTGATTACCAAATGTTACTGCAAAAGGTATCCCGCGTTTCGTGACCGGTTCAAGCAGCTTTTTGATCGTTGCCGCCACCGCGTTTTCAAGCTCTTTCCCTTTGCCGCGGTAGGTTACTCCGTAACCTTTGATCTGGTCGCCGGTGTAGACAACAAGGTCCGGCTCCTCGGCTTTCACCGCCGCTTCAAGCAAAGCCATCGTATCCGGAGAAACGGCGGGGATCTCCTGCATATCGGTTATCTGCATGATTTTAAATTTCTTGTCTTTGTTAAATTTCATAGCTGTCTCCATATTTTAGACCTCAATAAAAAGCGCGGCCTTTTGTTTTTGCCGCGCTTTATACCGCCCGGCGGATTTTTATTATTGGCTGTTATGACCGCCGTTTTCCGGCGTTTCTGTATGATCTGAATCGTTATCCGCGGGAGATGTGCAATATGGATCTTGATAGCTGTTTGATAGGTTATCCCGGTCGGCGGCGGAGCTGCTGCTCGTCTGTTCTGATGGCGATTGCGGAGTCTGATCCTGCTCTCCGTTCGTCCATTGACCGGTGGATCCAGGCCCGGATGCCTGCGGGTCATAATAAACGTCCTGACTGCTCTGCGGAGTGTAATATACATCCTGCTGCGGCATGGCTGCCTGTATCTTTTTTTCTTTCTTCTTTCTTACTATTCCGGTAGCTAAGAACAATATGCCAAGCGCCGCGATAACAGCGCCTATAACAGAAACAAGTGTTTTGCTCCTGTTTTCGGCTTCAAGGGCGGGGCCAAACGCTTCAGCCCCCTCGCAGTAGAACGAAAGCGCTGTTCTTGTATCGACCGTGCCGGTGTAGTACTGGCCGTAAAGTTCAATGGCATCGTTGTAATAACCGGCCATTTCAGGCTCTATACTGGCTATTGAATCGGATTTTGCGCAAAGATTTATGTACAGATCGCCTATATAAGCCGTATCATCATTAGAATATTCGTCAAGTTTATCATAAATATCCGTGTCGTCCGTAACTTTGAGAGACGCCAGATAGGCATAATCATCCTCATCGTTAAAATATGCCACAAGATAATAATCCTCGTCCGCTCCCCGGCTGTTTTCAATGTATCCGTACTTGTCAAGCACTAAGACCTGGCCGAAATCATATACGCTGCTGGAAGAGGCCGCTGCGTCAGAGTTTGCCGGCACAAGTTTCGAATCCGGCGAAACAATCGGAAATATAACCGCGAAGATGCCGGCTATTATGAATAGGATGCCTAAAAGTATGGAGCTGACTGCTCCTCTTGTTTTTCTCATAAAATTTCCCCCTTATATAGATTCAGAAAGGCACTTGATGATTTACTGAACTTCGGCACTGCCGCTGTGGTTTGCGGATGCAACGCCGATCCAGCTTCTTCCGGGATTCAGCTTAAGCTCGCTGCCGTCCGTTCCGGTAAGCTTAAGCACTCCGCCGTCAACGCTCCATGTAAAATCAGTAACTGTTCCCGCGGAGGCCAGTTTGCCCGTTCCGCTTGTGAAATCGAAATTGCAGTATGTTTCCGTTCTGCCTGTTCCGTTGTAATTGCTTTTGTCTATATATCTGGTGTCGGCAAATAAAACTATAATGTTTTTAAAGCTGACCTGCTGTTCGAAGTCAGACTGGTTCTGATAGACCTTATCCGCTGTGTTATATGTAAAAGTATGGCTGTCCGTGCGTGAGGAGAATTTAACCGTTATGCTGTTGCAGGGGGTCTGTGAAACAGCTGTTTCGGCTTCGTTGAAGCTTAATGCTGAAAATTCATTTTCGTTGATATCTACTCTGTAATCTTTATCCTCAATGGCCGCCATGAGTTGGTCGCCTTCAAGCACAGCGTTATGAGGGCTTGCTTTGTCACTTGTTCGCCTGAAGCAGGAAGAGGTGCTCATACCGTCGATGTTGTCAACATGATTGTTGTCAATATATTCGTCGGCACCGGTGTAGTCGCCTTTGCTGTGACTTTCCCCGAAGTGCACGAATATGGAATCAAATAATTGTGAAAATTCAACAAAGCTGGGCCTTGCGGAACGTGTGGGACCAACCTGGTCCGGCAGATCCGTCATATCAGAGTATAACCACAGCATACGGGTGATCCCGCCTTCAACTTCACCCTCAAAAATGATGTCAGGTGTATCCATATTATACTGCGGACGCGCCTGCGGCGCGTTTTCAACAACAACTGCTACGGGTCTTTTCCCTACCGCGGATTCGCTGTATCCGCTTTCACCGGTCAGCGGGTTTGTAATAACTGCCGGCGCGGCAGTCGTGTTTTCGGCCGTTTGAGGGGGAGAAGTCGTTTCTTCCTCTTTTCCGTAAAAAACGCCGAAGTAAACACCAACGGCAACCGCTATAACAGCTATGACCGCAATAACGGCTATGATTATTTTTTTCTTTGCGGGATTCTGCATATAATCCACCTCTTCCTCTTCGTATTCATCTTTAAAATCATTTATGCCTGCTCTGTTATTCGGCAGTTCATTTAAGACCGGTTCAAGCGGTCTGTCATTTTCATTGTTCGTTTTTGCTTCGTTTTGAAAGTCCGCGTCATCTTTGCCTTGCTCCGATATTTCAGCTGTACCGGAGGCTGTGTATCCGCCGGATGCGGGCTCTTTAGATCCTTTGATTTCTTTAAGGATCTTATCCACTTCATCATCTTTGTTTGCCATTTTGGTTCCTCTTTTCAAAATATTCTGCACCAGTCTCTTACATAATAACATATATTACGGCTAATTGCACTATATTTTTTATTTTATTGATTTTAAGCACAATATATAGTAAAATTATATCAATAAATATAAGGAAGTTTTAAAAATGTCCAAAGCTATACCCGTTATAATCACGAATTCAAACGTTTTGCTCTATGATGAGGAAAGCGGCGAGTTTAAGCCGTTTTCTCTGCCGGGGATCGCAAGCAGGCCTAATATTCCTTTTTATCATTTTTATGCCAAAAAGATCGCTGAGGGGCAGCATTATTTCAAGGAGTTTGTAAAAAAGTATTATCAGCGCAAACCGTCAAAAAATATACTGGCAATTATTGTGCCTGATGATACGAGTCCGCTTGAAAGCATATTTATTAATGAATTTTTCGTAAATTCCGGCGCGTGCAAAGCCGTTGCGCAGATGACTATGGGTCAGGCGCTCCAGAAAAATATAAATCAGTATATTTCCGTTTCAAAATCAAGCAGAAATGTCGTTTTGCAGTATATCAGAAATAACGAGGTCCAGGCCTCCAGATACTATGACTGCAATAATTACAGTTCACAGCGTATCAAAGAAGACGCAAAACGCCTTCATATAGATATCGAATATGAGAGCACCCCGGTCTTCATAAATAATTTCAATCTGAATATGGACGATTTTTTTGATATGGGCGAAGTCATTACGCCAAAACAGTTTATGGATAAAATTGCCGCCATAGATGTGGAAAAAATTTAAATTATCAGAATAAAAAATTCACCTTTACTAAAAATATCAGTGAGGTGATTTTTATGAAAAAAAATAAAAAGCAGAACAATCAGCATACTGCCGGTGAAGTAAAGAACAGCAAAAAAGTTATTGATCTGACTTCGTATATCAGCCCGGATATGGCAAACAGCGATACGCTGGGCAGTTACACCGGTACAACAAAGAACGCTTACGAAACAGGGGAGTTTGAAGAACCTGAACAGGATGCGGATGATCTTTAAATCAATATATAAACAGATTAAGCGGCTGCAACCGGGCAGCCGCTTACTTTTTATATAAAGACAAATGATATTCCTTTCGTCAGCCGAAAAATATCGCGGCCCCAAGGCAGAGCGCCAGCGCGGCGGCGCTTACTACTACCAGGGAATCCGCTGCTTTCGGCGAAATATGGATCCCCGCGTAAAGTCCGCCGCTTTTTTTGTCTGTGCTGCTTTTATCCTTTTCCATACATGTTTATCTCCTTGTAAGATATTTTCTCATATCTATCGCGCATGCCGCAAGAATTATTGCGCCCTTTATCACATACAGCATATTTGCGGAAACGGAAAGAAAGTTCAGACCTACAAAAATAAGCTGCAGCAAAAGAACGCCTATCACGATTCCGCTTATCTTGCCTGTGCCGCCAACGAACGATACGCCGCCTATCACGCACGCTGCAATTGCGTCGCTTTCATAGGTCAGGCCCGTGTTTGCAGAGCATGACGCTATCCTTGCTCCCTCTATAAATCCCGTGATGCCGTACAGTCCGCCCGCAAGCACAAAAACGCCTACTATCGTTGCAAAAACATTCACGCCTGAAACGTTGGCCGCTTCTTCGTTTGATCCTACGGCAA
Organism: uncultured Clostridium sp.; assembly: GCA_958422185.1. Lineage (GTDB taxonomy): Bacteria > Bacillota > Clostridia > Oscillospirales > Acutalibacteraceae > Eubacterium_R. The sequence goes on along the minus strand of CATZNW010000001.1, from coordinate 100,562 downwards.
ACATGTTTTTTCCGAATTTTGTTTTGTTCCACACGATCCACATTATTACTGTAAGCACAGCGGAATAAAGCACATATTTCGGTACGGCAACTCCGCCTATCGTAAATAGTGTGCCTCTGATGAATTCAGTATAGGAACTGTCCAGTCCGGAAAGCGTCTGGCCGTTGTTGGTGCCGATCATAAGATACATCAGCACCAGACCGAAAACGATAAGCTGGGTCGAAAGGGTAACGATAAACGGATGAAGTTTAAATTTAGCCACAAAAAAGCCGTTTACCAGCCCGACCGCCGCTCCTATAGCAACAACGATCAAAAACACTGCCCAAAGCGGCATAACGCCCATATCGGGGAACATTTTGTTGGGATAATCCGCCATCTGTAAAAGCGACGCGCCCACACAGGCTGTAAGCCCCACAACGCGCCCGGCAGAAATATCGGTTCCGGTAAGCACTATGCAGCCGGCAACTCCAAGTGCGATCGGCAGTTTCGATGCGGTGAGTGAAATAATATTTATTATTGATGAAAGAGAAAGAAAGGACGGCACTTTTACCGCAATAAAAATGATCGCTGCGGCGATGATTATATACATTGCATTGTTCAGAATAAAATCTGCCGCCGCTCTGCGCCTGTCCGCAGCAGGCATTGCCTTAAGGTTGCCCAGGGACGTGTTTTTGTTTGAGTCAGGCATTGTTTTATCTCTCCTTGATTATACGGGTGTGTTTTATGGCGGATCTTCCGCTGATTTTGCCGAAATGCTCTTTAAAACGCAAGCAGCCGGAGCTATTCTGCTCGAATCCGGCCTGATAGGCAGAAACAAGGCGCCGGACGTTCTTGTGCTGCATTAAACATATTTGGCAGCCAGTGTCATGATCTCTTCCTGGGTGGCGGTCTTTGCGTTGGTTTCACCGGCAAGTCTGCCGCCGCTCATTACCAGAATCCTGTCGCAAACGCCTAACAGTTCCGGCATTTCTGAAGAGACCATCAAAACGGTTTTTCCGCGCGCGGCAAGGTCGTTTATAAGTTTGTAGATCTCATATTTCGCGCCAACATCAATGCCGCGCGTAGGCTCGTCCAAAAGTAAAACGTCCGGCTCGGTCAGGAGCCATCTGCCGATTATTACCTTTTGCTGGTTGCCGCCGGAGAGCACGCCTATTTTCGTTTCCTGGCCGGGAGTTTTGATTTTAAGAGCTTCAATAAGTTTTGAAACGCTTTCTTTCATTTTTTTATCGCTTAAAAACGGGCCGTATGCAAATCTTTTAAGGCTAGAGATAACAGCGTTGTCACGAATGTTAAGAATTGCAAATATCCCCGTTGCTCTGCGTTCTTCGGTCAGCAGAGCAAAGCCGTTTTTCACTGAGTCTTTTGCGTTTTTGTTTTTGACTTCGGTTCCGCACAGGTATATGTTTCCGCTTTTTTTTGTGTTTATTCCAAAGATGGTTTCAAGCAGCTCTGTGCGCCCGGAACCGTCGAGCCCCGCAATACCAAGGATCTCACCGCGTCTTGCTGTAAAAGAAACGTTATAAAGCTTTTTGTATTGCGCGCTAAGATCGTTTACTGTTAAAAGTGTCTCCCCAGGAACGTTTGTTTTTTGAGGATACCGGTTTTTAAGCTCACGCCCTACCATAAGTTTTATGATCTCGTCCGTAGTAAGCTCGCCGGCGGGTTTTGTGGCGATATGTTTTCCGTCTCTCATGACCGTAACTTCGTCTGATATGCGCAGGATCTCTTCCATCTTATGAGAGATATAAATGATTCCGCAGCCTTTTTTCTTAAGATGTTCTATGATTTCAAACAGCTTTTGTGCTTCTGTGTCTGTCAGCGAAGAAGTCGGCTCGTCAAAAACAATAACGCGGGAATCATATGAAACGGCTTTTGCGATCTCAGCCATCTGCCTTTGTGAAACCGGCATTTTGCCCATTATCGTTCGGGGGTCTATATCAAGGCTGAGCGTGTCAAACACACGTTTCGTTTCCTCATACATCTTCTTTTCGCTTGTAAAGGGCAGAAATTTTGAAACCGTCGGCAGCCTTCCGAGCCACATGTTGTCCATCACACTGCGTTTCAGCGCCTGATTCAGTTCCTGGTGTACCATTGCAACTCCGTTTTCAAGCGCTTCTTTCGAATTTTTAAAATTGATCTCCTTGCCGTCCAGAAATATTTTACCGCCGTCTTTGGAATATACGCCGAACAGGCATTTCATAAGTGTGGATTTTCCGGCGCCGTTTTCACCCATAAGCGCGTGAACGGTGCCTGCCTTTACAGTCAGTGAAACACCGTCGAGCGCTCTGACACCGGGAAAACTTTTTGTTATATTTTCCATTTTCAGCAGCACATTGTTGCTTCCCATTTAAACACTTCCGTTTTTCATTCTCCCGTGTAAGCGGAGTAGGGTACGTTGACCCTCCATGAGCCTACAATATTTTCCGCGTCGATATTTGTTAGAGGTGGTGCGGACGAACTGAAATTATCAATGATCGTTTTGATCGCCTGCGCCATTCCGTCTCCGTCCTGCTTGATCGTGCCGGCCATGGAGCCGTCGGCTATCTTGGCTTTTGCGGCGTCTGTGGCGTCCACCCCGAAAACAGGTATGACAACAGAGCCGTCGCCTTTATTATATCCTGCGCTCTGCAGTGCGGATACTGCTCCAAGTGCCATTTCATCGTTGTTTGCGATCACCAGTTCCACCATATTGTTGTTTGCCGTGCTGTGCCGCGCAAGGATCGTGCTCATATAGTTCGTTGCCGCGGCGGAGGACCAGTTACCGTCCTGATCAACAAGATATTTGTTGGCGTTGCCGGCATCATAGAATTCAATGGCCGGTTTTCCTGCGCTTTCCAGGACCGCGTTACAGTCCTCAACCGCATACTGGGTCCTTGCTATTGCCTCCAGGTTGCCCTCCTGCCCCTTGAACATAACGTAGCTTATCTTCCCGTCCTTGTTTAGATCATACGCGTCATAGTTTTGCAGCAGGTAATTGCCTATCATCTCACCCTGCATATGACCGGCCATCTCATAATCTGTGCCGACAAAAACGCATTTGTCATAGCTTGCAACAACGCTTTCATCTACGGAACGGTTAAAAAAGATCACAGGTATATTCTGCGCTTTTGCTAGGTTAACGATATTCTGCGCTGCGTCGTTTGAACCCGTGTCCACAACGTTTACTACCAGAACCGACGCGCCTTTTGCAATCGCTGTCTGTACCTGCTCAGTCTGGGTTGTCTGGTTGCTGTTGGCGTCGTAATCGTTGTAATTGAGTCCGGAATCACTCAATATTTTGTCCAGTGCTGCTCGAACCGTGGATATATATGTGTCGCTGAAAGTATAGTACAGAACGGAAATTTCGCCTGAGCCGGAGCCGGTGCTTCCGCCGGAACAGGCTGTAAAACAGAAAACGGTTAACAGGATCGATGTGATCAAAGCTAAAAATTTTTTCATAAAATCACTTTGCCTCCCGCGCCGGTGCGCGATCTTGTATTTTCGCAAAAATATAAACTTTTGCCTGTCATATTTAATATTGCCAATATTTTTTCAATAAACAATCAATTTTTTCGGATGATAAATTTTTTTAAAATTAAAAAAGGCTGTGAAGATCACAGCCCGTCAGTGTACGGAAAAACGCCCCGGATAAAAGGAGCGTTTTACGATCGTTTTATGTATTTTATTGTTTTATATTAACGGATAATCGCCGCTATTTATCAGAAGGCTCTGAAAAAATCTTTTTCCTGTATGCGCTGGGAGAACAGCCGGTTTTTCTTTGAAATGTTGATGAAAAGTGATAAGCACTGTAGTAACCCAGAGCGTCCGCTATGTCAATAATCGGCATAGAAGTTTTTTCCAGTATCTGTTTTGCTTTTTCGATTTTCAGATCAGATATATATTGCTTTGGAGACACATGAAGCGTGTCGTTGAAGATCTGGTGTATCCTGCGCGAGGAAACGTTGAAAAAATTGGCTATCTCCGTAACAGTGAGCCGTGAATAAAGCTTTTGATGAATATAAGTGCAGACTTCTGACAGCTTAACGCTATGCGCTGATGTTTTGGGACGTTCCGCGCGCTGAAGAGTAAGGTTGTAATAATAGTGCTTAAAAACCGAATTAATGTATTCTATTTCTCCCGGAAACTGCCTGCCTATATCAAGCAGCTCGTCAAAAAGCTCTTTTTCATGCTCGGTGAAAGCGGCGGTGTATATTTTTTCCGTTTTCATTTCGGGAATGGAATGATAAAGAAAATCAACCCAATAATAATTCCAGATCTTTTGCGTGCTCCGGTATTCCTTTATTTTTTCACGCCTGATGATCATATAAGTATTTTCAGGAAGCGTTATTTTATCTCCGTTTACGGTCTCAAGGCAGCCTTCCCCGTTTACCGTGCGCACAAAGCAGTACATATTTTTTAAAGAAAGGGAGTCCTCCTGAAGCTCATATCTGTAAAATTCATCTGCCTCAACGCACCATGCGGCGGCAACTGCATTTTCGTCCTTGGGAAGAATCAGGTTTGAAGTGTAAAACCATGTGCATTGATACATAATTATCACCTTATAAGTCGCTTGAAAGGAAATGATTCCTGCATTTCCGATTTTTGTATTTCTAATACAGTTTTGTGTATTGTCTGCCGGGGGCAAATATTATATCATAAATATGTCAGTAACAGCGATTCTTTAATATTTTTCGCTAAAGCCCGTATAAAACATCTGTTATTGAAATTGTGATTTATACCTTGGTTATTATAGCACATTTGATTTTTAATTTGTACCTGAATTTAGAAAAAGTTTACATTTAAGTCCGCAGACCATATCCGGAGAAAGAGGTTATTATGAAAATATTTTATGTAAACAGAAAAATCCAGATCAAGCATTTTTCCGATCTGTCCGTTTTAAACGGTCTGACTTCCGCGGATATGCTTAAACTTCGCGTGCCGGCTCAGGAAAATTTTGTTGTACAGCTTTTAGTCCTTCCGGAAAATGAAAAAATCATAAATAAAGTTGACATTAAGTCGGATATAGAAGCTGTTTGCATCAATACAGACGGCGTAGATAAATTCGGAAAGCGCTTTTCGAAAAAGATCTTTCTGCGTCAGGATCACATTCAGCCCGTATTTATAATTTTGAAAGCAGACCCGCTGAACGAAGGAAAAACGGTATCCGCACAGATCGTTTTTGATACGGACTGCGGCAGCAAAAAAGCAGAGCTTGAAGTCAGCTTTACCGGTGAATACGTTCAAAACGGAGGCTTTAACGATATCAGCCGTCTTTCACGCTTATTATGGTTAAATTCCACACGCTTTCTGGATAACGATGTAGTATCCCCGTTCACGCAGCCGGAGATCAGCGGAAATAAGATAGGCATTCTCGGAAGAGATATTTATATAGGCAAAAACGGACTTGTTGAAAATGCCGTATATTATTTTGACGAGGGTGTCAATTTAGTTGAAACAGCGCAGAAAAATCTGTTTTCTTCCGGGCTTGCATTCCTTGCCGAGGGCGAAGATATAGTGTATTCTGATGTTCAGTTAAAGAAAAACGGCGGCAGCGTTCTGATAACTGCATGTGGAAGATCGCAGAATCTTACGGCGGAAATCTCCGGCGTTTTGCACTATGAGGGATCTGTGGATTACCGTATCAGTCTGCACGCCGAACATGATTTCGAATGCCGCAATATATGCCTTTCAGCACGGATAAACAGCGATTGTGCCACGTTTGTAAACGGTCTTGGTTCATACGGATCATATGCTCACGATATAAATTATAAATGGGAGGAAAGCAAGCAGCAGGATACCTTTTATACCGGCGCCGTCAACGCGGGCGTGCGCTTTAAATGGAAATCTCAGGATTATGTTCGCCCGCTCGTAAATGTCTATTATAAGAACCTGCCTGTAAGGATCCCTGAAGAAACATGGGACAACGGCGGCAGAGGCGGAATTCAGTTTGAAACAGGCAAGGATACAAGTGCGCTGACCGCATATACCGGCGCTTTTAAACTGAAAAAGGGCGAGACCCGCAGCTTTGATTTTGAACTTCATTTTACCCCTTTTAAACCCATAGATTATAAAAAACATTATTCTGTAAGACACAGCCATTACAATCGTCTTAAAAACGGATATAAGCAGGTCGACGAGGCTTCAAGGCTGGGACTAAATTATGTGAATATCCACCACGGAAACGAGTATCATCCGTTTATAAACTATCCTTTCATTGAAACGGAAAGAATGAAACATCTTGTGCAGTATGCCGCGTTCAGAAACATAGGCGTTAATGTTTATTATACCGTGCGTGAGCACAGCAATCACATGGCAGAGGTGTTTGCTTATAAAGCTTTGGGCGATGAGATCATCTACCGTAAAGACGGGGACGGGCATTCCTGGTGGAAGGGAGTGCCTGAATGGCTTACGGAATATTTCGGAAATAAGATCCTGCCGGCATGGCGCGTGTACTATAAGCACGGAAAATATAAGGGCGATGCCGATATCTCATTTATAGTGCGCCCGGATTCGCGGCTGGATAACTATTATATAGAAGGACTGGACTGGCTCGTTAAAAACATTGGAATTAAAGGCATTTATATCGATGATACCGCTCTGGACAGAACTACGCTTGAACGTGCCAAAAAGGTGCTTGCGCAAAACGGCGGCATGATAGATATGCATATGTGGAATCACGAACAGGAAAGGGCCGGTTATACAAGCTGTATGAATCTGTATGCCGAGATCCTGCCGTTTATAGATTCCCTTTGGATAGGCGAGGGATACCCGTATAAAAAGCTTTCGCCGGAATATCTTTTAACGGAAGTATCCGGAATACCTTACGGCAATGCCAGCCAGATGCTGGAGGGAGGCGGCGATCCTTTCATAGGTATGCTGTATGCCATGAACAACCGTTTCGGGTGGGGTATTAAAAACGCTCATCATATTTATAAATTATGGGATGACTTCGGAATAGAGGAAAGCGAAATGCGCGGCTGGTGGCATTCTCAGAACCCCGTAGATACGCAGAATGATCTTGTCAAGGCAACGGTTTACATAAAAAAAGGAAGCGCACTGATCTGTATGTATAATTTCGGCAATAAGGCGGTAAGGATCAGGCCGGAGATCGATTCAAAGCTTATGGGCTTCCGTCCGCGCGCCGTATGTAAGCCGCATATAAATACGATTCAGACCGGCGGAAGAGTAAATCTTGAAAATGGATTTCGCCTTGGCGCCAAAAAAGGTATCATAATTACGGCAAAAGCCTGAACGGAGGTCTTTTATGAATAAAACAGAGGAATATCTCAAACGCGTAGATGAAATTATAAAACGAGGCAGATTCAAGGATAACTGGGAAAGCCTTTCGCAATTCCAAATCCCGTCATTCCTGCGCGAAAAGCGATTCGGCATTTTTATTCACTGGGGTGTGTATTCCGTTCCTGCTTTCGGTAATGAATGGTATCCCCGCAGGATGTATATCAAGGGTGATAAGTGTAATCAATATCACATGAGAAAATACGGCAGGGATTTTGAATACAGAAATTTTATTGACAGATTTAAGCCGGATCAGTTTGACGCCGGTGAATGGGCCAGGCTTTTTAAAGCGAGCGGAGCAGGATATATTATGCCTGTTGGCGAACATCATGACGGCGTGAAAATGTATAAAAGCGATCTTAACCGCTGGAATATGATGGAACTGAACGGCAGGGATTATATGGAGGAGCTGCATGCCGCATGTGATAAAGAGGGCCTGGATTTTATGATAAGCAATCACCGGGCAGAGCATTTTTGGTTTATGAACGGCGCGCGCAGATATTATCCGGAATCGGAGTGCGCAAGGGGGCTTTATCCCGATCTTTACGGGCCTGCCTATGTACCGCCAAGCGGCAATATCAATAAAACGGACAGGGAAATCACCGCCTCGGAGGAATGGCTCAAAGACTGGCTGGCGTCAGCCTGCGAAATGATAGATCTGAATAAACCTGTTGCTGTTTATTTTGACTGGTGGATCCAGAAAAGTGAATTCCGACCGTATGTAAAAAAATTCCTGGCTTATTATTATAACCGCGGCCTTGAATGGGGGCAGGAAGTCTGCGTTTTTTACAAGGTCGGCGCTGTCTTTGACGGGTGTGCCGTGTATGATATAGAGCGCGGGCAGACGGATGGCGCGCTGGGAAAACTCTGGCAAAATGATACTGCCGCCGCTAAGAATTCCTGGGGCTATACTGAAGGAAATAAATTCAAAACTGCCGGTGAGGTCATAAGAAATTTAATAGAGGTGGTCTCCAAAAACGGCTGCTTTATGCTGAATGTCGGCCCCAGAGCGGACGGCACTGTCTGCGAGGAGGAGAAATCGCTTTTGCTTGAAATAGGCAAATGGCTTTCGGTAAACGGCGCGGCAATAAAAGGTTCTTATCCGTTTGAAGTCTGCGCTTTTGAAGGCAAAAAGAGCAAAAACGGTTCATTTAAGGAGAATAAAACTTTCCGCAAAGGGGATTATTGCTTTACAGTTAAGCCCGGAAAGATATTTGTTTTTCCCATGGCAAGCAAGCTTCCTAAGGCCCTTAAGATCAAAAGCCTGCGCCGTGCAAATGAAGGCGGCATAAGATATGATGTCCGCTCTGTGAGGATTTTGGGGCACGATAAGGATCTGCCGTTTAAACAAAATGAAAAGATCTTTGAAATAATCTTGCCGGCAAACATGCAAAACGAGCTTCCGGTCTGCATTGAAATAGATGTTGACTGATGTGAAAAGACCTGCTTTATAAAAATGATATGCACTTCCATAAGCGTCTGACTTTTGGGATGCATATCATTATTGCTGTGGGGCGCTTTCGTCATATTTAAAATTTCTGTTGACAAATAACGGGAGATATGGTATATTTTGATTGGTTAGTTAAAACTAACCTTTCTTTTGAAGGATGGGTTAGCTTAGCCTACCCGACATGCCGTTGTTTGCACAACGGAAATAGGCAGGGCGCCGGAAAAGCTCCTTCAGAACTTCTTTGTACCCGAAATGCAAAATTACACTCTCCCTCAAGTTTTGCCTTTTGAAAAAATCCCCGGCGCCCTTTATTGCATGAATAAAAGCTCCGAGCCCTGAGTTTAAGGTGATCGTATGATAGAAAAATACCTTGTAGAACATTGCGCGCCCACGCTTGCGTCTCTTAAAACCGCAAATCTGTTTTCTTTTTCTCTTGAAGCTGAGAAAAATGCGGATTTACAGATACGGCGCTGGAACAGGCTTCTGGCTCCAAAGGGTATTGAGCTATTTGTTTTAAAACGCAGTAGAAATGCGGCGCTGGTATATGTTTTCAGGCGTTCGATGCTGAGTCTGGACCTGCAAAAGCAGGGCGTGCCGGAGTTTTTAAGGCAATACGGTTATGTCAGCACGCATCCGGAGCGCGCTTTGGCCAGGCTTGCGTCCCGGCTGGAATTCAGCCCCGAATTTCCGCACGAGATAGGGCTTTTTCTGGGGTATCCTCTGGATGATGTAAAAGGATTTATTAAATACGGCGGCAGAAACTGCAAATGTTCGGGCTGCTGGCAGGCTTACGGAAATGAGGAAGAGGCGATGCGTGTTTTCAGCAGGTTTAAAAAATGCCGCTGTGTTTATAAAAAACAGTGGCTCGGCGGCAGATCGGTTTTACAGCTTACGGTTTCCGCATAAAACCGCAATTTTACAGTTCTGCGTAAAGGTATAAACCAAAGCAGAGCTGTTTGCTTGAACACGGCCTGCAAACGCCTGCGTCAAGATTATTTTACCGAAAAGAGATGTTTGCTTTGATAAAAACAATTTTAAAAATAGACGGCATGATGTGCGGAATGTGCGAAGCACACATAAACGATTGTATCAGAAATACGTTTAAGGTCAAGAAAGTTACGTCCTCCCATACAAAAAATCAGTGTATCATTATCTCAGAGGAGGAGCTTGATCATTCAGCGCTGAAACATGCAATAGATAAAACGGGCTATACTTTAGTATCGGTAAGATCTGACCCTTATGCGAAAAAAGGCCTTTTCAGTGTTTTCAGAAAATAAGGTTACAGACAAAGCTCCGGCGCATTTTATATGCGCCGGAGCTTTATTTTTATCTAAATTGTCACTATGCCGAGCGTGTTTAAAACGGAACTTACAAGTATTGCCAGTATGCATACCGGCGCAATCCATTTTACCATGACCGTGTAAAACTTCTTTTCTTTGAATCTGCCGTTCAGCTCCACTTCATCCGTAACGGCTTTCGGCTTGATTACAAAGCCTACAAATATGCATGTGAGCATACCTACTATCGGCATCATAACGCTGTTTGATATGAAATCAAGAAAATCCAGTATGCTCAGATCCATGATTGTAAACTTTTTCCAGATACTGAACCCGAAAGCACAGAAGATACCTATAATAAGCGCGTATGCGTAAACGATAAGCGCGGCTTTTTTTCGTTCCATCTTAAATTTGTCTGTCATACCGGCAACGATCGCCTCCATAACGGAAACAGAGCTTGTAAGCGCGGCGAAAAGCACAAGTATAAAGAATGCCGCTCCTACTGCCGAACCGAAGGGCATTTCCGCGAAAACTTTGGGCAGCGTAACAAACATTAGGCTCGGCCCCTGCCCAAGAGCGGTCTCATCTCCGCCTGAATAAACGAAAACGGCGGGCACGATCATAAGGCCGGCAAGAAATGCAACAATGGTGTCAAACGCCTCGATCTGTCTTGTGGAAGTTGTGATATTGCTGTCCTTTTTTAAATAAGATCCATAAGTTATCATGATTCCCATAGCAAGCGACATGGAAAAGAATAACTGACCAAGCGCAGCAACAAAGGTCATGACGCTTAATTTGCTGAAATCCGGCTTAAGATAATATATAACGCCGTCAAGCGCTCCGGGCTGGCACACTACAAAAACAGTTAGCGCAACGGTCAGAATCAAAAGAGCAGGCATAAGGTATCTGCTCATTTTTTCTATGCCTTTGTCAACGCCAAGAAAGACGATAACGGCAGTTGCCGTGGCGTAAAGAAAAAACCATATAAGCGGTTCGATGGGCTGAGATATAAAATTTGAGAAATAATCGCTTCCTGCTGCCTCCTGCACCCTGCCCATGATCATAACGCCGGCATATTTTATTACCCAGCCGCCTATAACGCAGTAATAAGGCAGTATGATTACCGGTACAAGTGTGGAAAGTGTGCCGAGCCACTTCCATTTTTTATTCAGTATTCCGTAAGCCTCCATAGGGCTTCTGTGGGTCTTTCTGCCTATGGCTATTTCCGTGATCATAAGGGTAAAGCCAAACGTAACTGCCAGAATGATATAGATAAGCAGAAAAATTCCGCCGCCGTACTTTGCCGCAAGATAGGGGAACCTCCAGAGATTTCCAAGCCCTACTGCGGAGCCTGCTGCCGCAAGAACAAATCCTATTCTTCCGGAAAAGGTGCTTCTTTTTGCTTCGTTCATATCTGTTTACCGCCTTTCGGTAGAAATTACAGTAAAATTATTATTTTGTCATTTATCGGTTCGTTTCTACATTATATCAGCAAAGCCTTATATGCGCAACAGATTTTTGGCTTGTTTTTTTATCGGTACTTCCGCGGGCTTTCATTTCATAGAGTATCATTGCCTATATAGTTTGTGGTTTTCCCGGATTCGGAAATGAATCGCGCCGCACTTTTTGTTTGCCGCCGGTAAAAAAAGACTGGTGCACATAACTATAAAAGGGTCGGCAGCCTGAAAGTCAGTACGGATATTTTATGCAGACAGAGCCTTATAATACGGCGGAAACAATATTCGCGGATCGCTTACGGCTAACAGCTTCTTACATTGACATAAGCATAGCATTTTGATAAAATATTTTATATCGGAGGAGGTGCTGCATAATTGAACGATCACACGGCCGGTCACAGAAGCAGGCTGAAAGAAAAGTACCTTGAAAACAGCACCAGCCTTGTTTATGATTATGAAGCTCTTGAGTTGCTGCTTACATACGCAATCCCCAGAAAGGATGTAAAGCCTCTTGCCAAAGATCTGCTCGCTCATTTCGGCTCGATAGACAAAGTGTTTTCTGCGGGCGCGCGTCAGCTTGCCGCCGTTAAGGGCGTCGGGCCCAACACGGCTGTTCTTCTAACACTTGTAAAGGATATTCAGGCAAGGTGTGAAAAAAGCAGGAACGAAAATGTGAAATATGTGGCGGACAGCAAGAGCGCGGCGGATTATTTTTGGAATCTTCTCAGATCTGAGACGCGAGAAAAATTTCTAATAGCAAGTATTGATAACTCAAACAGGATCATATCTTGCCGCACTGTTGCCAGCGGAGATATAAATCATATTGATATTAATTCAAGGGATATTCTTGAAAATGTTTTGCTTGATAATGCCAGCAGGGCGATCATAGCCCACAATCACCCGTCCGGCATTGCAGAGCCGTCGGCCGCGGACATTGATTTTACGCTGAATGTGAGAAATATACTTTCCTCTGTAAATGTGGAACTGTCAGACCATATTATTGTTGGTGAAAGCGGAGTTCTGTCCATGAGGGATTCTAACCGGTATTCAAAATATTTTGTAAAGCACAGGTGATTTGGTTAGGAGGTGCAGGTTTGCCGTATCATTCAAATCATAAATATAATAAGATCAGCAGTTCTCTTGAAAGCCGTATTCTGCAGGACAGAAAAAACGGTGTTAAAAATCCTTACCGCTGCAAGGATGAGGATATTGTAAGAAGGAATCCGAACAGGGATAAGGCAAGCTTGTGGCGCCCTGCGTTTGTTCGGGATACGGAAAAGATAATCCATCTGCCGTATTATAACAGATATGCCGATAAAACCCAGGTGTTTTCGTTTTATAATAATGACGATATCACACGCCGCGCGTTGCATGTGCAGCTTGTATCAAGAATTGCAAGAAACATCGGCGCGGTGCTTGGCCTTAACCTTGATCTTATAGAAGCGATCTCTCTCGGGCACGATATCGGTCACACGCCGTTCGGCCATGCCGGCGAACGCTTTCTTAGCAGCTTGCTGCACAGGGAGACCGGAAGATATTTTAATCATAATGTGCACAGCGTAAGGGTGCTTGACGATCTTTTTTCAAGAAACATAAGCCTGCAAACACTGGATGGGATCCTCTGCCACAACGGTGAATTTGAACAGCGGGAATATATTCCGGCTTACAATAAAAGTTTTAATGAGTTTGATGAGTATGTCGAATCTTGCTATACGGGCGGCAGGGAAGCCATAAAAAGACTGGTTCCCAATACTCTGGAGGGCTGTGTTGTAAGGATATGCGATATGATCGCATATCTCGGCAAGGACAGGCAGGATGCGCGTATAGCAAAGATCATTCCCAAGGATTACAAGTTCAGTAATGATATTATCGGCGGTGAAAACGCTTTTATAATCAATAACCTCACGGTTGATATAATCGAAAACAGCTACGGCAAAAACTATATTTTGCTCAGCAGGGAGGCGTATGAGGATCTTAAGCGCACAAAAGAGGAAAACAACTCTGTGATATACAGAAACAAGGATATTAACGAGCAATATGATGAGATCATCATGCCTATGTTTGAAGAACTTTACTATAAACTGCTTGATGATGTTTCGTCTAAGGACCGATCTTCCCTTATCTACCGCCATCACATACGTTTTATCAATGAAACGCGTAAATATTACGATTCGTCCGATTATTTTGACGAGGAGCCGAATCAGATCGTTGCTGATTACATTGCAAGCATGACGGACGATTATTTTGTTGAGCTCCATAGGAAACTGTTTCCGAACAGCAAGTATAAGATCGCATATAAATCCTATTTCAGTGATGAAAACCAATAATGTATTCGGCGCATGCCGGGAAAGGATACTGATATGAAAAAATTATGTAGGGCTGCCAAAGCAGCGATGGCCGGCGTCTGCGCGCTTGCAATAGCAACGGGTGCGGCCGGGTGTTCTTCCCCTCTTGATGAATATGCAACTCCGGTTGCAAAAGAGGATTTCCGCGTTACGGCTTATATGGTGGGCGACCGTTTCCTGAATACGGAGGATATTGATTATTCGCATTTTGATCAGGTAACGGATTTCATATTTATGAGTATGGCGGATTTTGACGTTAACGGTCATATCGTTCTTAATGAAAATTTTGATACCGCATATAATAATATTGAACCGTATCTGCCTGAGGACGCGAAATTTTATGTTAATCTGTTAGGTCCGAAAAGCACTTTGCAGACGAACGACTGGAACGAACAGATGGCTGATCAGGGCAAGCTTCACAACCAGGCTTTTTCAAGCGGGAATCTTCAGGGTGAAATAAAGACGCTGCTTGATGAATACGGGTTTGACGGCGTTTATTTTGACTATGAATATCCTATTGATCAGGTCAACTGGGACGGCTTTAACGGTTTTATCGTTTCACTGGATGAATATCTGGGGAATGATTATAAAATAGGAATGGCGCTTTCGGATTGGGATTTGAATCAGACCGCGGAGGCTATGGCGGCAACGGATTTTATAGAGATCATGTCTTATGACAACTGGGATGAGGACGGCAATCATTCCACTTATGAGAGCGCGGAAAAAAGTATAGAGGCATTGCTTGACAAAGGTTATGAACGTCCCAAACTGTCTCTTGGTCTTCCGTTTTATGCCCGCCCCACAACCGAGGACGCATACTGGTATGATTACAAAACATATTGTGATTCAATAGATGAAAACGGTCTGTATGAAGATACCGGAGAAACGGGCCTGACCTTTTCATTCAATACATATGACCTGATAAAGCAAAAGACCGAGCTTGCAGTCCGCTGCGGACTGGGCGGTGTCATGGTGTGGCATTATGCGTGCGATGCCCCGGCAGATCATCCCGAATCGCTTTTCAACGCGATTGAGGACGGCATGAATACAGCTTATTCAAAGATTCAGAATAACGCAGCGGAATGATTCCGCAATACGCAAAGTTCCCCGGACTTCGGTTCGGGGAACTTTGTATACTATACGGGATTTTAGTGTTAAAATGCCTTTAAACTTATGCGTATCTGATTGAATAATTGATTTTATAATGTTATAATATATAAGTAAAATATATTCCTATTTCATCTTGTGCTGGAGGAGACTGTGAAACCTGATTCAAATAAAAGGCCGCCGGATCAAAACGATACTATCGTGATCGGCAGAAATGCGGTCCTTGAGCTGCTGAAAAGCGGCCGGGCAGTTGAAAATATATACGTTTCATCAGGGGAAAAAGAGGGCAGTATAACAAGAATAATCGCTGAAGCGAGAAACAGAGGCCTTGTAGTAAAAGAAGTAAACAGAAAAAAACTCGATTTTATGTGCGCCGGTGCAAACCATCAGGGCGTTGCGGCGTCCGTTCCGGCCCGTGAATATTCAACTGTTGATGAAATCCTTGAATACGCCGCCCAAAAGGAAGAATCCCCTTTCCTATTGATATGTGATGAAATTGAGGACAGCCGCAATCTCGGCGCGATAATTCGCTCTGCGGAGGCCTGCGGCGTGCACGGGATCATAATCCCTAAACGTAGAAGCGCGGGACTTAATTTTGCAGTTGCAAAAACCTCTTGCGGAGCGGTTGAATATGTTAAAGTGGCGCGCGTTTCAAATCTTTGCACCGTTATCGAGCAGCTTAAAAAGAAAAATATATGGGTCTATGCTGCGGATATGGACGGTCAGCCGTGGTGCAAAACGGATTTTTCCGGAGGCGTTGCGCTGGTTGTGGGAAATGAAGGGCGCGGTGTCAGCCGGCTGGTAAAAGAAAAGTGCGATATCACAGTATCTCTTCCCATGTGCGGCAAGGTAAACAGCCTGAATGCGTCCGTTGCGGCTTCCGTGATCATGTATGAAATCGTTAAGCAAAGACTCGGAATATGAACCGAATAACAGAGTGATGGAAATGAGCCAGAATAACAATAACTTATCAATAGAGGAGATCTTGCGCGAGGCACAGGAGGTGCTCAGCAGTATCGGCTCGGGTGCAGGCGCAGCAGAGAAGGCGGAAAAGGAAGACGGCGATGTGAAGACGTATGTGCCGCCGCAAAAAAATCGTCCTGAAAACGAAAAAAACAGGCATAATGATGTATCTTCTGAAGAAAAGGAAGAGGTAAAAGAATTTCACTCTCCCGGAAATAAAGAGCCGGAAAGCTCCGGATCGGACAAAGATAAAACAAAAACGTTGCCTGATTTATCCGCGGAAAACGCCGTCAGCGATAAAACCATGCGCGTTCCGCAAAAAAGAGACAGCGGCAGCAGGTTCTTCAGAAAAAATTCATCAGACGAGGAATACAGCTCAACACCGCCGCAGATCATTGAAAAGGCTGCTACGATCAAAAGTAAATCCAGGTTTGATAAAACCTCAGATCTTCAGGAGATACCGACGATCCTTGCAGTTGAAGAACTGGATAGGACGCGTCGTATCCTTTCGCATGAATCGGATGATACTCCGCAGACAGGGGAAGAGGAATATGATCATTCCGATCAGATCAAACTCAGCGGATTTGATGACGAAATGGACGAGGTCCCGGATATAGACGAGGAGATCGCCGAGGAACAGCTTCGCCGCAGACGGGAGGAAAAAGTCAATAAGTTCCGTCTGTTTGCGCCGGAAGAACTGTCCGGTGATGATAAGAGTGAAGCCGAAAAGATCAAGCACGGCGATTACAGGGACAGAAGCGAACGTACGGATACCCTTGAACGTCTGTTCAAAAGTAAGACCTCCGTGCAGTTTCAGGTGATTTTTACCGTTATATTCGGATCGCTTCTGTTTACGGCGGCCGTATTGCGATCAACGGGGCACATGCCCGCTTTTCTGAATCATGATTTTGCATACTGCCTTGCGGTTACGATCCTTTACGCGGCAGCTGTCCTTACAAATATAAATTCTGTAATTCACGGACTTAATTTGAAAAAGGGGATTAATTTTGAATTCCCGGTCACCGTCTGCTGCGCTGTTGTGCTGGCGCATTGCATTTGTGCCGCGGCAGGTGTGGATATTATTTCTCACGGCGGATCTCTTTTGCCCAGCGCGGCGGTTTTCGGCCTCTTCCTCAGCGAAGTCGGAAGATACAGAATGCTTGTGCGCATAATACGCAATTTTGAATATTTAACGAACAGCGGGGACAAATATACGGTTGAAGATATTGTAAACGAGGTGGACGCCGAGATCATATCAAAGAATATGCTGGACGGAACCCCGTATCTGAAATACAGTGTAAAGACAGATTTTCCTACAAGCTTTCTGGAAATATCTTTTGCAAACGAGCCTGCCGATAGAATTGCAAAGATTCTTTTCCCTGTGATTCTAGGATTTAATGCCGCGTTGTTTGCTATTGTAGGTCTTGTGTATTCCGACTGGCTTGCGGCTTTTAACGTTATCACCGCGGGGCTGGTTATATCCTGTCCTGTTGTTACTCTCACTGCCACAAATAACGCATTGTGCGACGCGTCAAAGAATCTGGAAAAACGCGGAGCAATGATATGCGGCTTTGAAGGCGCACATTATATCCATAATTCAAACGCAATAGTTATGGAAGCGTCGGATCTTTTCGGGGCGCGCTCCTGTTGTTTTCACGGATATAAAACTTTCAACGGTGCCAAGATAGACGATGCTCTTCTTCAGACGGCAGCTGTCATAATTCAAACAAAAAGTCCGCTTGCCGGCGTTTTTGATTCGGTCATAGTAGGCCAAAATTCCATTCTGCCTACGGCGGAGGGAATTACCTATGAGGATAAGATGGGCACTTCCGCATGGATCTATCAAAGAAAGGTGCTTGTGGGAAACCGTGACCTCCTTATTCATCATGGCGTTGCAGTGCCTAAAATAGAATATGAGAAGAAATACACAAGAAAGGGCAGAAAAGCCCTGTATCTTGCAGTTGCCGGCAAAATTTCCGCAATGTTTATAGTCAGTTACACTGCGGATCCGGCTCTGAAAAAAAGTTTTAAACGGCTTGAAAAAAGCGGAATGACCGTTATTCTAAGAAGTTGTGATCCGTATATCAACGAGGAAAGCATAACAAGAATATTTGATCTTCCGGAAGGATTTATCAGGGTAATGACGGCTTCAAACGGCAGAAGTTTTGAAAAATACAGCGGTGCTGTTGCTGAAAAAAGCCCTGCGTATGCTGTTCATGACGGAACAACTAACGCCTTTATCTCAACGATCCTCGGTGCGGACAAGCTTGTTGTAACGGAAAAGATCATTTCGGCGCTTGTTTCTTTTGGTTCGGCAATAGGCTTCGGGGTGACTGCTTTGCTTGCGTTTACAAACGGGATGAGCCAGCTGAATGCCGTAAACATAGTTATCTTTCAGGCGTTTTGGTCACTTTTTGTGCTCATCATTACTAAATTCCGGAAAAACGGTATATAATATTCATAAGCGCAAAGGAGTGCTATACGGATCTTTCTGCAAGATCGTGTGAATTTGCCATGGGCAAATCAGCACTGCTTCTTGCCGTGAGCAGGCCCTGCCATTAAGGCGGGATATCAGCGGCATTTTATGCGGACATGGAATATGTCCGCAACACGGTGCGCATAAAAAGCCCGCAGCTTGCGCTCCGGTAAAATGTTTAAAACCGCGGGCAGAAAGGTAAAGAATCATATGAAAAAGCTTGACGGAACCAAAACACAGGCCAATCTTATGGCTGCTTTTGCAGGCGAGAGCCAGGCGCATACAAAATATCAGTATTATGCGTCAAAAGCAAAGAAGGATGGCTTTGTTCAGATCGCGAATCTGTTTACGGAAACCTCAAATAATGAAAAGGAGCACGCCAAGATCTGGTTTAAGCTGCTGCATGACGGCGGCATTCCGGATACGGCTGCAAACCTGAAAGACGCAGCTGCCGGTGAAAACTATGAATGGACCGATATGTATGCTACATTTGCCAAAGAAGCAAGGGAAGAGGGCTTTGATGAGATCGCCTTCCTTTTTGACGAGGTAGGGAAGATCGAAAAAGAGCACGAGCAAAGGTACCTTAAATTACTTGAGAATGTTGAGGGCGGTCTGGTATTCAGCCGTGATGAGGATAAGATCTGGAAATGCAGCAATTGCGGACACATTGTGATCGGCAAGGAAGCGCCGGAGATATGCCCGGTATGCTCGCACCCCAGAGCGTATTTTGAGATCAAAGCCGAAAATTATTGATCTATGCCCTGATTCTGCCCGGCGCGGTGCTCCCCTCGCCGGGCATTTTTAAAGCGCGGAGGTAAACTATGTTTTATCAGTTTCAGGATGAGGTTACAACGGTTGACGTCAGTGAGATAAACAGCCATTACGTTACCGCCGGATATGTGACAGCGGCGGAATTTGACAGGATCTATGATAAATTCGGATTTTCCGCATCAACTGTGGATGCGGTGAAATCAGGCAATATGTTTTTTCATTCGCGCTTCGGTGTGGAAGTATATGATGATTACTGCTTTACGAAAATGAGCGTTATAAACGCGCTTGATGTAAACGGCGAACGCGATATTATTGCAATATACATCAAGAAAAATCTGCTTATTGTTGTTGACGTACAGGATAAGGACTGCTCAACCAGGGATAAATTTCTGGCCTGCCTTGATAAGTATTCGCCGATCAACATAACGCTTGAAAAGCTTATATATGCCTTTCTTGATAACCTCACCAATAAGGATAATAAGGCAATAGAGGACAAGGGTTTTGAGATCACAAAGCTTGAAGAGATCGTGCTTCACGGCAATGCCGGCGATAATTTTAATCTTGATCTTCTGCAGATGAAAAAAGAACTGCTGTCTATGCGCAATTATTACGAGCAGCTTATTGATATAGGCGAAGCGCTGGAAGATAATGAAAACGAGATCTTTGACGAGAATTATCTTCGCTATATCTCAAACTTCACTAAAAAAACCGTGCGCCTGCGTGATGATGTGGAACTTCTTCGCGGCTCCGTAGTTCATCTTCAGGATGCGTATCAGTCGTTTATAGACCTTAAAACAAATCATACGATGCAGATATTCACTGTTGTTTCAACCATCTTCTTTCCGCTTACGGTTATTGTGGGCTGGTACGGAATGAATTTCAAATATATGCCGGAGCTTCAGTGGAAATACGGTTATGTGTTTGTGATCGCGTTATCGGTAATCGTTGTGGCAGTGCTTGCCGTTATAGGAAAAAAGAAAAAATGGATAGGTTAATTTTATGAACATAATTGAAACTCTTGCAAACGAATTTAATGTCAGATCACACCAGATCGAAAATACTGTGAAACTTCTTGACGACGGAAATACCATTCCGTTTATTGCTCGCTACAGAAAGGAGGCAACGGGCTCGCTTGATGACCAGATACTGCGCGCAATAAGCGACAGGCTGGATTATTTAAGGTCGCTTGAAGAGCAAAAGGAAAAGGTAACGTCTTCCATAACAGAGCAGGGTGCAATGACGGATGAACTTCTGGCGGCAATCGACGGAGCCAGGACTCTGACGGAACTGGAGGATATCTACCGCCCTTACAGACCGAAAAGGAAAACCAGGGCCTCTGTTGCCAAGGCAAAAGGTCTGCAGCCGCTTGCCGACGGGATACTAAATCAGAACGATGATTTTGACCCGTACAGCGCTGCGCAGGATTATATAAGCGAAGAAGTTCCCGATGCCGAGGACGCCGTAAACGGTGCCTGCGATATTATCGCTGAGATCATTTCCGATGACGCGAATATACGCCGTCAGCTCAGATATATGCTGCGCGCCCACGGAGTCGTTGCTGTTAGAGGCTCGGCGGAAGATCTGGGCGTTTATGAGAATTATGCGGATTATTCGGAGCCCGTTTCTAAAATTGCGAATCACAGGATCCTTGCCGTTAACCGCGGTGAAAAGGAAAACATACTTAAAGTAAACATAGAACTGGATAAAGAGATAGGAATGAGCGTGCTTACGGGGCTTTATGTAAACGGTTCAAACGCCTCGTCCGCCCTTGTCCGCAGGGCGGCGGAAGATTCCTATTCACGCCTTGTTTTTCCGGCCACCGAACGGGAGATCAGAAATGATCTGACCGCCCGCGCAAGCGGGGATGCGATCAAGGTTTTTGCCAAAAACACTGCGCAGTTACTTATGCAGCCGCCGGTTCGCGGCAGGGTCACAATCGGTCTTGATCCCGGCTACCGCACGGGATGTAAGGTTGCCGTTGTTGATGAAACCGGCAAGGTGCTCGATACGGCCGTTATATATTGTGCTCCGCCTCACAGCAAGATGGAAGAGGCCAAGAAAATAATAAAAGATCTTGTGCGCAAATACGGAGTAAAAATGTTTGCTGTCGGAAACGGTACGGCTTCGCACGAGACGGAAGTATTCGCCGCAGAAGTGATCAAAGAGCTGGATTGCGGCATAACCTATATGGTAGTAAGCGAGGCAGGAGCTTCGGTATATTCCGCGTCCAAGCTCGCTGCGCAGGAGTTTCCCCAGTATGATGTTTCACTTCGCTCGGCAGTTTCCATTGCAAGAAGGCTTCAGGATCCGCTTGCTGAACTCGTTAAAATAGATCCCAAGTCAATCGGGGTGGGGCAGTATCAGCACGATATGCCTCAAAAGGAACTGAATCACGCGTTGGATGCTGTTGTTGAGGACTGCGTAAACTCAGTTGGAGTAGATCTCAATACCGCTTCGCCGTCGCTTTTGCAGCGGGTTTCGGGCGTATCGTCGGCAGTTGCGGAAAATATTGTAAGATACAGAGAGGAAAACGGTGCGTTTACTTCAAGAAAGCAGCTCTTGAAAGTGCCAAAACTGGGCCCGAAAGCTTATGAACAGTGCGCCGGGTTTTTAAGAATACACGGCGGAGAAAATGTGCTTGATAACACTGCGGTTCACCCCGAATCATACGAGATCGCCGAAAGGCTGCTGAAACTCTGCGGCGTTTCAAAAAAAGACGTCGCAAACGGCAATATTACACAGCTTACGGCAACGGTTAAAGCACGCGGTATAAAGGATCTTGCCGAAGAACTCAAAACGGGCGAGCCAACCCTTGCCGATATCGTTTCAGAGATCAGCAGACCGGGCAGGGATCCTCGTGAGGAACTGCCCGCGCCGATGCTCAGGACCGATGTTATGAGCATGGAAGATCTGAAACCCGGAATGGAACTGAAAGGCACGGTAAGAAATGTGATAGATTTCGGCGCGTTCGTGGATATAGGCGTGCATCAGGACGGGCTTGTGCATATCTCCCAGATCTCCAACAGATTTATCAGGCACCCGTCCGAGGTGCTTAAGGTGGGGCAGATCGTAACCGTTTGGGTGATTTCAGTGGAACCTGCCAAAAAACGTATTTCTCTTACGATGAAGAAACCGGAATGACATATATAAGAAAAAAGGCCCGGAACGGTTTGTTACCGCTTCGGGTCTTTTGGCAATGAGAAGAAATTTATTTATTTTATTGACCTGCCAAGGTCGTATGCTTTTTGCAGTTCCGGTTTGCCTTTTATATCTCCTATATCGCCGTTTCCGCCTGCAAGCACACTGCCAAGATCTTTCCAGCGCAAATGCGCGGCAAGATGGCTGTAATAAAGCGCAACATCGTCAAAGCCGTTTCCCTCTGCTGCCATAAGCAGGGCACAGGAGCGCCCGTTGCCTCTAAGTAAATTTTCTCCGCCCTCTTCAAGTGCGAAGAGCCTGTCAATGACCGTTCTTATCTGTCCGCTCATATTCCAGTAGTAAAGCGGTGTTGCAAAAACCACAACGTCACATTCCTTAACAGCAGGGTATATTTCGCTCATATCGTCTTTTTGGACGCAGGGGCATTCACGCGCGCTGTTTCCGCCGAAACAGCCTTTGCAGCCGTGAATGTCCATACAGTCTATAAAAAATTCCGTTACGCTGTTTCCCGCACTCTCAGCGCCATCTGAAAAGGCTTTTACAAGTGCGGAAGTATTTCCGCTTTTGCGCGGGCTGCCGTTTAATATAACTATTTTGCTCATATGCGTCCTCCGTTACCCTAAATCTTTTCAGCAAGATCTGCCGCCATTTTGCGGCCGTTCGTCTTATCGATATCTCCCTTGTTCAAAACACCGGGCACAAGAACTTCGCCTACCATATGCCATTTGTTAAGGGCGACAGTCCTCTCTATCGGAACGCGAACACCGTCCAGCACTGTCATATCCTCTTCCTCGCAGCAGGCGATCAGCGCGCATCCTTTGCCGGCAATGTCTTTTCCGCCGATAACCAGGGAATAGATCCGGTCAATTACGCCCTTGATCTGTGACGGTATCGAGTACCAGTACACAGGAGTTGAAAATACGATCACGTCAGCGTCAAGGATTTCCGGCGCAATCAGGTTGAAATCATCGTCAAAAGAGCAGGCCTTTCCGGTTGAAAAGCAGGTCTCGCATGCGTGGCAGCTGCCTATTTTCATCATGGCGGCGTCAAATCTTTTAACGGTGTGCCCTCTGGACTCGGCAGCGCTGATAAAAGCGTCCGTCATCGCAAAACTGTTTCCGCCTTTGCGCGGACTGCCTGTAATTACAACGATTTTTTTGCCCATTTGAATTTCTCCATCCTTTGCGGAATTGACTTTTTCCGCATTTTACAATATAACCATAACTTGTATGATAATAAAAAACAAGTACGCACATTTAAGTGCAGTACTAACATATAAGTTATATACCATACTAAAGGAGAGTTAGTAATATGAATGGCAACTGCATTTCAGATGAGTATCTTGGAGAAACGGGGTTCAGTTATACCCTGTCATTAATAAACGGCAAATATAAAATGACGATCCTTTATACGTTGATGCGTTTCGGCGTTGTGCGCTTTAATGAAATGAAAAAGTATATTGGCTCCATTTCCTATAAAACACTGAGTTCCACTTTAAAAGAACTGGAGGCGGATAAACTTGTTGACCGCAAAGAATATCCCCAAATCCCGCCAAAAGTGGAGTATAGCCTTACCGAACGCGGCAAGTCGCTTATCCCTATCCTTGATATGATGTGCGACTGGGACGAACAGAACAGATTGTAATAAATCTAATAAACAAGCCGAAAACAAAAATGCCTGTTTCTGTTTAAAACAGAAACAGGCATTTTTTATACTGTTATTTCAGCAGCGATTTATACATTTTAATATATTCGTTTGCGGATTTGCCCCAGCTCATATCGCAGCGCAGCGCGCGCTCAACAAGCGTAGGCCAGTATTCCTTGTTATTATATGCGTCCACAGCCCTGTAGATAGCGCCAAGCATATCATAAGCGTCATATGTTTTAAACGTAAAGCCGTTGCCCTCACCGTCGCCGCAGTCGGAAACGGAATCCCTGAGGCCGCCGGTCTCGCGGACGATCGGCAGTGTTCCGTAGCGCAGCGCAACCATCTGCGAAAGTCCGCACGGCTCACTTTTGCTGGGCATAAGGAACATATCCGCGCCGGCATAGATCTTTCTTGCAAGATCCGGCACAAAGCCAAGTCTTAAACCAACTTTATCGGGATATTTGTCATGCAGTTCACGGAAATAGCTTTCATACTGCCATTCGCCTGATCCAAGAACAACATACTGAATATCCCTTTCCCAAAGGCTTTTTTCAAGTACCTCACGCATAAGATCCACGCCCTTGTGCCCCACAAGCCTTGTAACTATACCTACAAGCGGTACTTCCGGGCGCACTGCAAGCCCCATCGTTTTCTGCAGTTCTTCCTTGTTTTTTTGCTTGTTTGAAAAATCATCTGCATTGTAGTTTGCCCAGATAGCTGTGTCAGTCTGCGGGTCATAGCTGTCCGTATCAATGCCGTTTAATATACCGCACAGTTTCCAGGAGCGCTGATTCAGTATCGGATCAAGTCCGTATGAGTACCAAGGGTCAAGAATTTCTTTGGCATAAGTCGGGGAAACGGTCGTAACTTTGTTCGCGCACTCGATCCCCGCTTTCATAAAGTTTACAAGCCCGTCATACTGGATCAGGTCGTAATGCTCAGGGCCTATTCCAAGCACGTCCTCAAGCAGTTCGTTTCCGTATTTGCCCTGATATTGTATATTGTGGATAGTAAAAACAGTCTTTATATTTTCATATCCCATTCTTGTTGCATAGTAGCAGCTGTAATAAAGCGGTGTAAGAGCAGTCTGCCAGTCATTGCAGTGGATTATATCCGGTTTCCAGTCGATCGCGGGTATGATCTCAAGGACAGCTCTTGCGAAAAAAGCAAATCTTTCTGCGTCGTCATAATGGCCGTAGATCCCGTCCCGTTTAAAATAGTATTGATTGTCCAGAAAATAGAATATTACACCGTTAAGTTTTGTTTCAAAAATGCCGCAGTACTGCCTTCTCCAGCTCACGGGCACGGAGATGGACGTTATGAATTTCATTTTGTCCTTATATTCCTGCTTTATTGAATCATAAAGCGGCATAACAACGCGGCAGCCTATAAGTCTTTTCCTGAGCGCGATCGGCAGAGAGCCGGCAACGTCTCCAAGACCGCCGGAGGCCATAAACGGGTTCGCCTCGGATGCGGCGTATAAAACTTTCATAAATCTTACCTCCCGAATCTTAAATCCTTGTTCCCTTGCTCAGGGTAACAGGGAAGGTGGGAGCGCCTGAAAGCTCCACGCCGTTTTTGATGTTCACGTTTTTATCTGCAATAACATAGCTGAGAGAGGAATTTTCGCCTACTACGGTATCCTGCATAAGAATAGAATTTTTTACAACGGCGCCTTTTCCTATTTTGGCGCCTTTAAAAATTATGGAGTTTTCAACGGTTCCTTCAATTATACAGCCGTCCGCCACAAGGGAATTCCTGAGCTGGGATTCTGCTCCGTAAAGTGCCGGCATATCGTCCCTTTCCTTTGTATAGATGGGAAAGTTTTTGCTGAACAGTTTATCCCTGTTGTCCTTTTCCAGCAGCTTCATGGAAACATCGTAGTAAGCCTGAATGCTGGAAATAGTGCCAACGAACGAATCCGTAGCGTCATAAGCGTAGATTTTAAGGCTTTTAGCGTTTGCCATGAGCACATTTCTCTGAAAAGAGATCTCATTTTTTGAATGAGCGGTCGTGATCAGGGATTCAAGCAGATATTTTTTCATTATGACTATGTTTACGCTGTGGAAGATCTCAGCTTCGTCATGTCTGTCGAGGCTCATTTCCGTAATGCGCCCGTCTTCCTCAACCTTGTCAAAGCAAAGAATGGAACCAATTTTATCCGGCATCGGAGCCTTAACGCCAACAACCGTTATATCTGCGCCGCTTTCCTCGTGTCTGTCAAAAAGCGCCTCATAATCAAGCGACAGCACATTGTTGCAGTCGCACATAACCACATATGTCTGGTTGCTCTGCTCAAGAAAGCCCATATTGCCGTAAATAGCGTCAATTCTGTTGCCCCACATAGTCGCGCTGCCAACGTTGAAGGGCGGCAAAATAAATAGTCCGTCATTCTTTCTGCTGAGGTCCCACGGCTTACCTGTGCCCACATGGTCCATAAGGGACTGGAAATTCGCGTTTGTGATGACGCCCACTTTTGTAACTCCGCTCTCCACCATGTTTGAAAGCGGAAAATCAATAAGCCTGTATCTTGAGCAAAAGGGAACGGATCCCATCGTTCTCATAGCAGTTAGGCTGTCTAACGTGCCTTCATGGATGTTTGCAAAGATCATTCCCAACACTTTTTTTCCGTTCATGCTCACACCTCCCTGCCGGATTCTATCATTGCGCCCGGCTCCACTTTGGAATCGCTTTTAACGGTTGCACCCGATCCAACAACGGCAACTCCCCAGTCCTCGGGGTTTTGCAGCAGTTCGGGTATCTCGCCCACCTGGGCGCCCTCTTCTATAACAGCGTTTTCGGCAACTATGGAGTAATATACCTTTGCACCTTTCTTGATGACCGCGCCCGGCATAATAACGCTGTATCGTATGTCTGCGTTCTCTTCGATCCTTACGTTGCTTGAAATAACGCTGTAGTCTACGCTGCCCTCAATTTCACACCCTTCGGAAACGGAGGATAATTCAACCTTTGCCGTCTTTCCGATATAGTGCGGCGGACTTACGGGGTTACGGCTGTATATCTTCCAGCTCGGGTCGCTCAGATCAAGGTCAACGTTCGGGTTAATGATATCAAGGTTCGCTTCCCAAAGGGAATCTATCGTGCCAACGTCTTTCCAGTAACCCTCAAACGGAAATGCAAACATTCTTTCGCCGGCGTCAAGCATTGTAGGAATAATGTTTTTTCCGAAATCGTTTGAAGATCCCGGTGTATTTTCGTCCTGAACAAGATATTTTTTCAACTTGTCCCAGCTGAAAACGTAAACGCCCATGGACGCTTTATTTGATTTAGGCTCGGCAGGTTTTTCGGCGAATTCAAAGATCTTGTTGTTTTCATCCGTTGCAAGTATTCCGAAACGCGAGGCTTCCTCCCACGGCACTTCAAGAACTGCAATAGTGCAGTCAGCATTGTTTTTCTCGTGAAAGTCAACCATTTTTGCATAATTCATTTTATAGATATGGTCGCCGGAAAGCACAACAACATACTCCGGATCATATTTTTCAATAAAGTTTATGTTCTGATAAATGGCGTTTGCCGTGCCCTTGTACCATTCCTTGCTGCCTATTGCCTCATAAGGAGAAAGCACATGAACGCCGCCGCTCTGCCTGTCAAGATCCCACGGCTGGCCGTTTCCTATATAATCATTGAGTTCCAGAGGCTGATACTGGGTAAGCACGCCGACCGTGTAGATACCGCTGTTTACGCAGTTTGAAAGCGGGAAGTCAATGATCCTGTAATTTCCGCCGTACGGAACCGCGGGCTTAGCAATGTTCTTTGTAAGAACACCTAGTCTGCTGCCCTGCCCGCCGGCAAGCAGCATAGCAACAATGTTTGATTTATGTGCCATAAACACATTCCTCCTTATTTGGACTTTTCAATAAATAACGCGTTCAAGCCGCCGAGTTTCACTCCTATGCTCTGGTCAAATCCGTGCATCGGCTTTTTCGCGGTTTTATAAGTGCCTGAAAGTCTTGTTTTGTTTCCGCCGTATTTTTTAAGGTTTGAATCAAAAATAACTTTATATGTTCCCGGTTCCGGAACGCCTATGCGGTATTCCTTGTGCTCGTTTGGGGTAAAGTTGAATATTCCTATGATTTCGCTTCCGGATTTGCTTATTCTCCGAAACGCTATTGTGGAATTTGCGTTGTCATCGCTGGAGATCCAGCTGAAACCTTCCCAGCTGTAATCGATTTCCCAAAATTCGGGGCGGTTTTTATAAAAATGGTTAAGTTCTTTCGAAAAAGCAAGCAGTTTTCTGTGCTTTTCATAATCAAGCAGCATCCAGTCAAGGCCGTCTTCATAGGCCCATTCCTTAAATTGGCCGAACTCCTGACCCATAAACAGCAGCTTCTTGCCCGGGTGCGCCGCCATATAGGATAAAAACAGGCGCATGCCCTCAAATTTCATATCATAATCGCCCGGCATTTTGTTGATCAGGCTGCATTTGCCGTGAACGACCTCATCGTGGCTGATGGGAAGAATAAAGTTTTCGGAAAAAGCGTAAAAGAAACTAAAAGTAATACAGCTGTGATTGCCTTTTCTGAACAGCGGATCCATGGAAGTATACCGCAGCATATCGTTCATCCAGCCCATATTCCATTTAAAATTGAACCCAAGTCCGCCGACATCGGGAGGCATCGTTATCATGGGCCATGCGGTGGATTCCTCGGCTATCATCATAACGGCGGGGTGCTCTTTGAACATTGCGCTGTTCAGTTCTTTGAAAAACTCAACAGCCTCAAGATTCTCATTTGAGCCGTATTTGTTGGCGACCCATTCGCCCGCCTGCCTGCCGTAGTCAAGGTAAAGCATGGACGCGACCGCGTCAACGCGCAAACCGTCAAAATGGTACATATCCGCCCAGTACATGGCGGATGAGATCAGAAAACTTTTCACTTCGTTTCTGCCGTAGTCAAAAACCCTTGTTCCCCATTCCTTGTGTTCGCCTTTGCGCATATCGGAATATTCGTAAAGCGGTTTGCCGTCAAATTCATATAGGCCGTGGGCGTCTTTCGGGAAATGGGCGGGCACCCAGTCAAGTATAACGCCTATTCCCGCCTGATGGCATCTGTCTACAAAATACATCAGGTCATCCGGTGTGCCGTATCGCGAGGTAGGTGCAAAATAACCGGTCACCTGATAGCCCCATGAGCCGTCGAACGGATATTCCATAAGCGGCATCATTTCTATATGTGTGTACCCCATATCGGTAACATAGGGCAAAAGCTCGTCAGCCATTTCACGGTAGGAATAATAGTCCCCGTTTTCCTTCTTTTTCCAGGATCCGAAATGGATCTCATATATATTTACCGGCTTTTCAAGTATACATCCTTTCAGATTTTCCTTTTGCCATTTTGCGTCTTTCCATTTATAGTTGCCGAGCTCGTATACCTTTGACGCTGTGCCCGGTCTGGTTTCGCAGTGAAATCCGTAAGGATCCGCCTTATAGAGCAGACGGCCGTCCTCGGAAGTGATGGCGTATTTATAGCAGTCATAAATATTTACTCCGTCTATGATTGCTTCCCATATCCCGGGGGAGATGAGCTCCATCTTATCCGTGCTTTCGTTCCAGCCGTTGAAATCTCCGGAAACGGCAACGGAAACGGCGTTCGGCGCCCATACCCTGAATGCGAATTCATTTCCTTTAATTCTATGACATCCAAAAAACTCATATGCTCGGTAATTTTCGCCTTTGTTAAAAATATATACGGGAAACTCGTATTCTTTCTTTAGCTTTTTCATAAATGATTCTCCTTAGAGAGAGGATTTTAAGTTAAAAGCAGATCCGGATAAGTGATTTGCCGCTTTTTTATTTTATACTCAAATACATTGTATCATCTCACTGATGAACATTCAAGTATTTTTTGTTTACTTTGTTACAAGAATTTTTCGAATAATGTTAATTATTGTGCAATTTGTTACAAAATTTTTGATATTTTTGGTAAAAGTAAATCAAAAGTGCAGATGCGTGCGGAATTCGGCTAAATAAATTTTCATCATAATCAATAATTTTAGCAGATTTTATTATAAAAATTTTATATTTATTTTTCTATTGATTGCATATGGTTTAATATGGTATAATTGTTACCGGTGTTTTAACGCCTGTTTATAGCGCAGGGCAATGCAACCAAGGGGGAAGAAGATCTTGAAGGATATAATCGTTGTTTATCCTAAAAAAGAAACTGCCCTTGCCATCAGATCTATGATCGAGAAAAGCGGCTTTTGCGTTACCCATATCTGCGCGCTGGGTTCTTCTGCGCTGGAAATAGCGCACGAAAAGCAAAGCGGCGTTATAGTCTGTCCGTTCGTTATGAAAGACATTACTGCCGCCGAGCTTGCGGAGCAGGTTCCTCAGGGCTTTGATATAATCGCCCTTTCAAAAAACGGTTCGGAGCAGTATATGGGAAATATGATAACTCTGCCGGTGCCTATGGACAGAAGCGATTTTCTGAATACCGTTCATATGCTCGCAAGCAGTAAATCCAGCTTTACAAGAAGAACGGGAGAAGACGGCGAGTATATTGCCAAAGCGAAAGAGGCGCTTATGCATTTAAAGGGAATCAGCGAAACTCAGGCGCACAGATACCTTCAGCAGGAAAGTATGAGAAGCGGAAAAAAGATAGCCGCCGTTGCTATGGATATTTTAGACGGACTTACATAAACGGCTTTGCCGAAAATCATGTAAAGGACTGTGAACAATATGAAATTTTTAAAGATGCAGGGCTGCGGAAACGATTATGTTTATATCGACTGCTTCAAGGAAACGGTTGAGGATGAAAAAGAAGCGGCGATCCTGCTTTCAGACCGCCATTTCGGAATCGGTGCGGACGGGCTTATTCTAATTAAAAAAGGCACTTCCGCGGAATTTGAAATGGTAATGTATAATGCGGACGGCTCCCGAGGGGAAATGTGCGGAAATGCGATACGCTGCGTTGCAAGATATGTGTATGACAGCGGCTATGTGGATTCAACGAAATTTACGATCGAATCCATGGGAAAAGTCAAAATCATAGAACTGTTTTTGAAGGGCGGTGAAGTTGAAGGCGCGCGTGTAAATATGGGCGCACCCATCCTTAAAGCCGCTGATGTGCCGGTTATTTCAGATGCGGATCGGGTTGTAAACAAACCTGTTAAAATAGGCGGCGCGGATTTTCATATGACATGTGTTTCAATGGGCAATCCGCACGCGGTTCTGTTCATTGACCGGAGTCCGCGCGATTTCGAGCTTGAAAAATACGGCCCGCTTTTTGAATCCGATAAAATGTTCCCAAACCGTGTGAACGCCGAATTTGCACATGTTATAAATAATAATGAGATAGAGATGCGCGTGTGGGAGCGCGGCACAGGCGAAACGCTTGCCTGCGGAACCGGAGCATGCGCAACGGCAGTTGCGGCCATGCTTTGCGGATATACAGGAAGGAAAGTAACCGTTCATCTTACCGGCGGAGATCTAACGATCGAGTGGGACGGGAATGAAGATTCTCCGGTTTATATGACAGGCCCCGCCGAATACGTTTTTACCGGAGATATCGATCTGCAGAAAATCAGGAGGTTTAATATATGAAAGTAAATGAAAACTTTTTAAAGCTTGAGGGTTCCTATCTGTTTTCAACAGTAGCGAAAAAGCAGAGGGAGTATCAGCAGGCGCATCCGGATAAGGAAGTTATACGCCTTTCGATAGGCGATGTTACAAAGCCGCTCGTTCCCGCAGTGATTGACGCTATGCATAAGGCTGTGGACGAAATGGCAAGCGAGGCTACGTTCCGCGGTTATCCGCCGGAGCATGGCTATGATTTTCTTATTGACGCCATTCAGAAGCATGATTACGCAGACAGAGGTCTTGATATTGAAAAGGACGAGATCTTTGTTTCGGACGGGGCTAAATCGGACTGCGGAAATATAGGCGATATTTTCAGCACGGATAATAAAGTTGCGATCTGCGATCCTGTTTATCCTGTTTATCTGGATTCAAATGTTATGAGCGGCAGAACAGATATAATCTATCTGCCGTGCACAGCGGAAAACGGCTTTATGCCTCAGCTTCCGGATGAAGTTCCGGATGTTATTTATCTCTGCTTCCCGAATAATCCTATCGGCGTTGCGGCAAGCAAGGCGCAGCTTAAAGTCTGGGTGGATTACGCAAATGAGCACGGCTCCCTCATTCTTTACGATTCAGCTTATGAGGCGTTTGTAACGGACGGTTCCGTAAGGTCTATATATGAGGTGGAGGGCGCAAAGACCTGCGCTGTCGAATTCCGCTCATTTTCCAAAACAGCCGGTTTTACGGGTGTCCGCTGCGGCTATACTGTTGTGCCTAAGGCGCTTGAATTCGGCGGCATCCGTCTCAATCCTCTTTGGGCGCGCCGTCAGGCAACAAAGTTCAACGGTGTAAGTTATATAACCCAGCGTGCGGCTGAGGCTGTTTACAGCGAAGAGGGACAAAAGCAGATCAAAGAAACGCTTGCTTATTATCAGAGAAACGCCAAGGCAATTTATGACGGCCTTACAGAGGCCGGATTTACCTGCTACGGTGCTGTGAATTCACCGTATGTTTGGCTTACCGTTCCGGCAGGAATGACCTCCTGGGAATTCTTTGATGATCTTCTTGACAAATGTCAGGTAGTCGGTACTCCCGGTTCGGGATTCGGTCAGTGCGGAGAAGGCTATCTTCGCTTAACCGGTTTCGGCAATTATGAAAAAACGCTTGAGGCGATAGACAGAATC
The DNA here is from genome assembly GCA_958422185.1 of uncultured Clostridium sp. Taxonomy (GTDB): domain Bacteria; phylum Bacillota; class Clostridia; order Oscillospirales; family Acutalibacteraceae; genus Eubacterium_R. Next base: position 67,911 of record CATZNW010000001.1, on the reverse strand, counting down.
AAGCGCGTTTACGGCAAATAAGCAAATAATATTTAGGAGTTTGGAGGATATATTAATGACTAAAACAGAGCAGCTCTACGAGGGCAAGGCAAAAAAGGTCTGGGCAACCGATGATCCCGATATTGTTATTGTGGATTATAAGGATGACGCTACGGCTTTTAACGGCAAAAAGAAAGGCACGATAGTCGGCAAGGGCGTTGTAAACAACAAAATGTCCAACTATCTTATGCAGATCCTTGAAAAGAACGGAGTTCCCACCCATTTCGTTGAGGAACTGTCGGACAGGGAAACAGCCGTCAAAAAGGTAACGATCATTCCGCTTGAAGTGATCATCCGTAACCGTGCTGCCGGCTCTATCTGCAAAAGGCTCGGTCTTGAAGAGGGTATGGATTTTGTTGCCCCGTCCATTGAGTTTTCCTATAAGTGCGATGAGCTTGATGATCCGCTTATCTCCGAATATCACGCGATTTCCTGCGGCTTTTCAACCAGGGAAGAGGTAGATACCATAAAGGAGATGGCTTTTAAAGTCAACGATGTCCTTAAAGAGTATTTTGCGTCTATCGGCGTAGAACTTATCGATTTCAAGCTTGAGTTCGGTAAAACATCGGACGGTAAGATCGTGCTTGCCGATGAGATCAGCCCGGATACCTGCCGCTTCTGGGATATCAAGACCCATGAAAAGCTGGACAAGGACCGTTTCCGCCGCGATCTCGGCGGCGTTGAAGACGCTTATGCGGAGATGATGAAGAGAACGGGGTTGGACTGATGCCGAACAACACTTATAACACACCTTTTAATTCGCGCTATGCCAGTAAGGAGATGCAGTATATCTATTCTCCTGATTTCAAGTTCAGAACTTGGCGTAAGCTCTGGATCGCTCTTGCCGAATCGGAGCGTGAACTCGGTCTTAACATCACTCAGGAGCAGATCGATGAATTAAAGGCGCACGCGGACGATATTAATTATGAGACCGCTGCCGCTTACGAAAAGGAATTCCGCCACGATGTGATGGCGCATGTGCATGCTTACGGCGATCAGTGCCCAAAGGCGGAACCGATCATTCATCTGGGCGCAACAAGCTGTTATGTAGGCGATAATACGGATGTTATTACCATGCGCGAAGCGCTTTTGCTTATAAAGAAAAAACTTGTTAACGCCATTGCGGGCGTTGCGGCTTTTGCCGATAAGTATAAGGACATGCCTTGTCTCGGCTTTACTCATTTTCAGCCGGCACAGCCGACTACCGTGGGCAAAAGGGCAACCCTGTGGCTTATGGATCTTGTTATGGATTATAACGAGGTGGAGCATGTGCTGGATACCCTTATGCTGCTTGGTTCCAAGGGCACAACGGGCACACAGGCGTCCTTTCTTGAACTCTTTAACGGGGATCACGAAAAATGTAAGGAGCTGGACAGAAAGATCGCGCAGAAGATGGGATTCAGATCCTGTTTTCCGGTCAGCGGGCAGACTTACGCAAGAAAGCTTGATACGATAGTATGCAACTGCCTTGCGCTGATCGCGCAGTCCTGCTGCAAGTTTTCAAATGACCTGAGGCTCCTTCAGAATCTTAAGGAGATTGAAGAACCGTTTGAAAAGCATCAGATCGGTTCTTCCGCTATGGCTTATAAAAGGAATCCGATGAGAAGCGAAAGGATTGCCTCTCTTTCCAGATATGTTATGATAGACGCTTTGAATCCCGCGTGGACGGCGTCTGCCCAGTGGTTTGAAAGAACGCTGGACGACAGCGCCAACAAGCGTGTATCCATTGCGGAAGCATTCCTTGCAACGGATGGCATTCTGGATCTGTATATCAATGTAACAAGCGGGCTCGTTGTTTATCCTAAGGTAATACATTCCAGGCTTATGAGCGAGCTTCCGTTTATGGCAACGGAGAATATTCTTATGGACGCCGTTAAAAGAGGCGGTGACAGGCAGAAGCTGCATGAACGGATCCGCGTTCACTCCATGGCGGCGGCAGCTGTAGTTAAGCAGGAGGGCGGTAAAAACGATCTTATAGACCGTATTGCCGCAGATCCCGCTTTCATGATGACGAAGGAAGAGATCCTTGCCACAATGAAACCAGAAAACTTCGTTGGCAGAGCGCCGCAGCAGACCGCGGATTTTCTTGCCGAAGTTGTTAAACCGATACTTGATTCCAACAAGGATTTGATTGGAATTGATGTTGAAATAAATGTATAACCGGAGGTAAAAATGGTAAATTTAAGCATTTTGGACACCTTTGCCAATCTCTTTTCCAATTTTGGAAATATTGAATGGCAGCAAATCGTTATGATTGCTATAGGCGGACTCCTTGTGTTCCTAGCAATCAAAAAAGAAATGGAGCCCACGCTTCTTCTGCCCATGGGCTTCGGTACCATCCTTGTAAACCTTCCGCTTTCCGGAGCCATTACACAGGCAGGATCGGAAGAGGCAGGCCCGATTACCGTTCTTTTTGACGCGGGTATTTCAAATGAGCTTTTCCCGCTTCTGCTGTTTATCGGTATAGGCGCTATGATCGATTTCGGCCCGCTGCTCAAAAATCCGTGGCTCATGCTGTTCGGCGCGGCGGCTCAGTTCGGTATATTCTTTACTTTCTTTATCGCTTCGTTCTTCTTTGATTTCAGAGACGCGGCTTCGATCGCTATCATCGGTGCAGCCGACGGTCCTACTTCTATCTTCGTTGCGCAGGAACTGGATTCCGCGTATCTTGGTCCTATCATGGTTGCGGCGTATTCGTATATGGCGCTCGTTCCTATAATTCAGCCGCCGGTAATCAAGCTCTGCACAACAAAGAAAGAGCGCCTTATCAGAATGAAATACCAGCCCGGCGAGGTTTCAAAGCTTACAAAGATCCTTTTCCCCATTATTATTACGATCGTTGCGGGTCTTGTGGCGCCCAAGTCAGTTGCGCTTGTAGGATTCCTCATGTTCGGTAACCTTATCCGTGAATGCGGCGTGCTTAACGCGCTTTCGGAAACTGCTCAGAATTCACTTGCAAATATCATCACTATCCTGCTTGGGCTTACCGTTGCCTCCAGGATGCATTATGAGGAGTTCCTTCAGTGGCAGACCATACTTATCCTTGCGCTCGGTCTTGTAGCGTTCGTATTCGATACTGCAGGCGGCGTATTCTTTGCCAAGATACTCAATATTTTCCTTCCGAAGGGCAGAAAGATCAATCCGATGATCGGTGCTGCGGGTATCTCTGCGTTCCCGATGAGCGGCCGTGTTGTCAATCAGATGGGTCTTAAAGAGGATAATCAGAATTTCCTGTTAATGCAGTCTATAAGCGTTAACGTTTCCGGACAGATCGCTTCAGTCATCGCCGGCGGACTTATCCTGACCCTTGTGGAAGAGATAATTTAACGGAGGTAATGATATGTTGAATTTACTTGCTAAGCTCGGCGCGATCTCAATGGCGCTTTCAATCAATGCTGATTCCTGGAAAGAAACCCTTCCCATTATGGCGATCGGCATGGTAGGCATATTTCTTGTTATCGGCGTTATCATTCTGATTACCTATGGTCTCAATAAGGCTTCACAGGCAGGAAAAAAGAAAAATAAGAAAAAAGACGATAAATAACGCAATATAAATGCGAAAGCCGTTCCCGCTCGGAGCGGCTTTTTTTATCAACTGCGTATCAGTAATCTGGGATCAGTTATGATCCTGTATTCAATGTGAACCGATTTTGTGTTTTTTACTGAAAATCATTGCGCTGCCGCGAATCAGGCTGTATAATAATTCATGAAGTATAAAGAAAAGGGTTGGGCAGAAATGGAGCAACGCAGTAAGATATCTTCTGAGGCAGGGCGCCTCCCGTTAAGTTCGCCGGTGTATCATATCTCAGAAACATTGTCTCAGCGGATCAATATACTTAAATTCTGGCTGATTATCATGGTGGTCTTTATACATTCTTATACGACAACCGTTAATTTCGTGTCTGAAGATGTCAGTCTGGCTGTTCCGCAGTGGCTTGAAATTGTGAAATATGTTATTTCTCAGTGCATATCCAGATCGGCAGTGCCGGCGTTTTTTATGATATCGTCCATACTATTGTACAGAAAGCCGTTTACATGGAAAAGCAATCTTGTTAAAAAAACGAAATCGCTTCTCATACCCTACCTTATACTGAATACGTTCTGGATCCTTTTTTATTTTGTGTTTCAGCATATTCCTGCGTTTTCCGATTATTTTTCAAATCCGGACAGTGTTGTGGCGCAATGGGGAATCGGAAAATGGATAAGCGTATATCTTTTTGAACCGTTTTTATATCCGCTTTGGTTTGTAAGAAATTTATTTTTGCTGAATATTTTTTCTAAGGTTATAAAGCTGATCGTTGATAAAATTCCATGGATATCATTTATCGCAGCTTTTTTAGCGTGGTTTTTCCTTCCCGAGTCAGTAAATAAAGATACCCTTTTCTGGGTGTTCGGATGTTTTATTGTTAATAAAAATGTGAATTTGAATGCGCTGGACAGGATCCCGAAATCGGTTATGTGGTTCTTATATGCAGCTTTGATCGCAGCGGATGTTTTTACAAGGGAACTGTTTTTCAACGATTATATCCACAGAATCGCTATCCTTTGCGGAATCATATTCTTTTTTGTTTGTCTTACCGATTTTAAAGAAGGCAGATTTAAAAGCGCTGTGCTGGCGGCATCCTCCTATTCTTTTAGCATCTATCTGTTCCACGAGCAGAATCTTTCCATACTCAGAAAATTATGCGTCAAATTTTTACCGCAGAACGCACTGGTACAGACTCTCGAATATTTTCTGATTCCGGCATTTATAATATTTGCCTGCATAATGCTCAGCATGATACTTAAAAAGCTGGCACCCAAACTTTACGGCGTGCTGGTAGGGCACAGAAGCCAATAGTATATGCCGTGAGGCTTTAAGAATATCTGTCAATACGTTTCAGGACTGCCGTTATCCGTTTCGGCAGTCCGTTTGTTTTTTTCAGCATTTTCTTTTCCTGTTTTCCAGATCAAAGATCAGAACGGCGCAGCCAAGAAGCATCAAAACCGAAAGCGCGGCGTTTACGCTTGTAGGGCGCACGACCGTTTCTGAATAATTAGAAAAAACGGCGCTGTCCGCAGGGAAAATATGCGTCAGCAGGGCGCATACGGCGCTGCTTATTATACCGTTGATCAGTCTCCATAGCAGGAAATCCGCATACTTCATTCTGATCTCCCTGATCACGGAAAAGATCTGCAGGTGAATGCAAAATCCTCCGAAAGCAAGAAAAAATGCAGTTGTCCAGAGCGGCAGCGAGGTAGCGCATTGCGCTGCACCGCTCGTTATTTCTATTAATGGGGATAAAAGATCCGGTATCCGAGCGTTTCCCTGAACGGCGCAGAACAGCACTATGTATGCCGCCATGTTTATCACGCTGCGTGCGGATTGCTCAACACTTTTGTTCAGTGCGTCTGCCGCAGGCATGGATAAAAAACTGCTTTCGCCTTTGTCTGCCTTTCCCCATATGAATGCACCCAGAAGGGCGCTTATGAGGGCGGCAGATGTGATGCTTGCAAAAAGGAGGATGCCCTGTTCTTTATTTTTAAGTATCCCGGTCCCCAGCGCCGTAATTATAAATCCGGCTCCGCCGCTGAAATCAAAACGCAAAAGCCGCTTGGCACATTCAGAGTCAATATCCGAATTTCTGTATAAATTTGCGGTCAGAAGGGCGCCGGTCGGATAACCGCCTATAAGTCCTAAAAAAACGGCCGGGCCCGCACACTTCGGCAGTCCCAGGATCCGGCATGTAACAGGGCTTAAAATGTTTTCAAGCGCCCTGCCCGCTGCGCTGTGCTGAATAAAGTTAAATAGTATCAAAAGCGGCAGCAGACTCGGAACAACAACTCTCTGGGCAAGCGCAGCGCCGTAAAGCGCGCCTTCCTTTGCCCCGGAAGAAAAGATGATCAGTATTCCGGCAAGCGCCAGAGCTGAAAAAAGCAAAAGCGAATCCTTTTTTATTTTCATATAACCACCTATTAAATTCATATAAATAAACGGTGATTTTATGAGAAAAAAATTATCCAGAAGCAGCATGGATATTCCCGCCGGATGCTTCACGGGCGATCCGCATATAGAGCTATACGGATGCTCCCGGTGTGTTGTAGACGGGCTTGAATCCGTGCTGGAATATTCGGCGGATAAAATCAAGCTGGCCGCGGGGAAAAAGAAGGTCACTTTTCACGGAGATGACCTGCATATTGATTCGTTTACGCCTCAGGGCGCTGTTGTTGAGGGCATGATTGTGAGCGTGGATTTTTCAGATGCTGATTAGATTTATCAACTGGTTTTTCGGGTATGTTATATTCCGTTTTTCGGGCGGTTTTACGGACGGGTTCATAAACCGCTGTTACCATGAGAAGATAAACATAAAGAACATCGAGGCGAAAAACGGGGCCATTACCGCCAGATGCAGTATAAGCGCATATAAAAAGCTCCACCGTATCGCGCTCGGATCCGGCGGAAGAGTAAAAATATTAAAAAAATGCGGTCTGCCGTTTATTTTGCATCCGCTCAAGGGCAGGTGGGGCGTGTTTTGCGGAATGCTGTTTTTTGTGCTTTTTGTTTCCTTTATGGGCGGATTTATCTGGAATATAACGGTTGTAGGCAATCATACGCTTGAAACCTCCAAAATAGTGGATTATCTTGCCCAAAACGGATTCAAAACCGGTGTTCGGTGGTCTGAAACGGATAAAGAAAATCTGGAATTTGCCGTTATGGCTGATTTTGAGAGCGTTGCGTGGATCTCCATCAACCGTCTCGGATGTCTTGCCCAGGTCGAAATACGGGAAACTACGCCGAAGCCGGAAATCGAAAACAATAATAAAATTACAAATGTCACCGCGAAAAAGGACGGCGTTATCGTCAAGGTCACAGCCCTAGGCGGCTGGCCCGCCATTAAAGCCGGGGATGCTGTTACGACGGGTGACCTTCTGATATCCGGCGTATATGAGGCGGATGAATATTCAAATCCGCAGAAAAATCATTTTGCAAGGGCGCACGGCAGTGTGATTGCCAAAACGGATCATAAGATCACGGTTAATATTCCGCGCCAGCAGAGCGAAAAAGTGTTTACCAGTGAAAAACAGTATAAAACGCTTTATTTTTTCGGACTGGAGATCCCGCTTTCCATCAGCAAAAAAGAGGAAAACACAGTTTCGGATTTTCAAAAAAAATATCTTGTTTTAAACGATTTTCGCCTGCCGATCGGAATTTATACCGAGATCCGCCGCGGCTATACGGATACAAAACGAAGTATTACGGATGAAGAACTGCGCGCCGCAGCCAAAACGGAATTGGCGGCAAGGGAACAGGAGGAACTTTCCGGTTGCGAGATAATCGGAAAAAATGAAAATGAAAATATAACCGAAAGCGGGATCGAATATACGGTTGATTATTCACTGCTTGAGGATATCGGTGAGGAGCGCGAGATCACTTTTTCGGATCAGGATAATGATAATTCTTGAAACACTTTGTAATGTGTGTTAAAATGTGATAAAAAGAATGGAAATAAGGAGGCATGACTATGCAGATGACTTTCCGCTGGTTCGGCAATACGCTGGATACGGTTTCTCTTGAACAGATAAAACAGATTCCGAATGTGACCGGCGTTGTTCCTGCTCTGCACGACCTGCCTGCGGGCGAGGTATGGAGCGAGGAGAGAGTTCGCGCGATGTATGATGAGATCACAGCCGCCGGACTTACTATGGAGTGCATAGAAAGCGTAAACGTGCACGAAGATATAAAACTTGGTCTTCCGACACGCGAAAAGCTCATAGAAAATTATAAAACTTCAATAAGGAATCTTGCGAAGGTGGGTGTAAAATGTGTATGTTATAATTTTATGCCTGTTTTCGACTGGACGCGCACGGACCTTTATATGCCCCTGCCGGACGGCTCTACCTGCCTTTCCTATGACGGCAAGCAGGTAGAAGGCAAATCGCCGGAGGATATGTTCCGCGAGATAGACGACCATTCAAACGGTTACGCTATGCCCGGCTGGGAACCGGAAAGAATGGGCGAGATAAAAGAACTGTTTGAAAAATACAGGGGTATAACGGAAGAAGATCTTTGGCGCAACCTTAAATATTTTCTTGAGGCGATTATGCCTGTCTGCGAGGAATGCGATGTCAAAATGGCGATCCACCCGGATGATCCGCCGTGGGGAATCTTTGGCTTGCCGAGAATCATAACCGGTAAGGATGCGCTTTTAAAGCTTGTAAGAATGGTGCCAAGCAAATATAACGGAATCACTCTTTGCACAGGTTCTCTCGGTGCAAGCCCTAGAAATGATATTCCGGAGATCATCCGTACCCCGGAGATAGGGGAAAGGATCTATTTTGCGCATCTGCGCAATGTTTCCATAAACGATAAATGGTTTAACGAGACCGCTCACGAAAGCGCCTCCGGCTCACTTGATATGTATGAGATCGTAAAAGCGCTTCAGGAGATCGGATTTAACGGCTATGTGCGCCCCGACCACGGCAGAATGATCTGGGGAGAGGTGGCAAGGCCCGGCTACGGTCTTTATGACCGTGCGCTCGGAGTCTGTTATTTGAACGGTCTGTGGGAAGCAGTAGAAAAAATCAGAAGAGAAAAGATTGAATCTTAAGAAAGAAGGATAATTCAAATGACTCACGAGAATCTAAAAGGCAGAGTGGCAGTTGTAACAGGCGGCGGCGGAGTGCTTTGCGGCGCCTTTGCGAAAACACTTGCGGCTCAGGGCTGCAAGGTTGCCGTTCTCGATCTTAATAAAGAAGCGGCTCAAAAATGTGCAGATGAGATCATTGCAGGCGGCGGAGAGGCTATTGCAGTCGGATGCAATGTGCTTGAACTGGAGTCCATGCAGCATGCAAGGGATGAGGTAACGGAGCTTCTCGGCACATGCGATATCCTCTTAAACGGTGCCGGCGGAAACAATCCAAAGGGCACTACTACAAAGGATACGCTTGAAAAAATCGATCTGGTTCAAAAAGATGAAAATATTAAGACCTTTTTTGATCTTGATCCAAGCGGTATAAGTTTTGTTTTCAACCTTAATTTCCTGGGCACGCTTATCCCTACTCAGGTGTTTGCGCGCGATATGGTTGAAAAAAAGCATTCCTGCATCGTTATGATAACTTCAATGAACGCGTACAGGCCGCTTACAAGAATACCCGCTTATTCGGCGGCAAAGGCTGCGGTAAAGAATTTTACGGAATGGATGGCGGTCCATTTTGCGCCTATGGGTATCCGTGTAAACGCCATTGCTCCTGGGTTCTTTTCAACAAAGCAGAATAAGACCCTGCTCTGGAACGAGGACGGCACTCCTACCGAGCGCACCGGCAAGATCCTTGCGGCAACGCCCATGAAACGCTTCGGTGAGCCGGAGGAACTGGACGGCACGTTGCTTTTTCTGTGCGATGAGGCTTACAGCGGTTTTATTACAGGCGTCAGCATTCCTGTAGACGGCGGTTTCAACGCCTATTCAGGAGTATAGGCGTATCAATAACGGACGGCACTGCGCATGCATTGCCGTCTTTTCTTTATATCTGGAAAAAGAATAGTCTTGCATATAATGTTTTTGTATGGTAAAGTAAAATTGAAATCATAGAAACGGAGGAATGATTATGAGTGCAGGCACGATCGCGGCAGTAATAATTGCCGCTGTGATCATTTTGATCCTTGTTGTTTTGGGTATTTATATCGGCGCAACGTACAATTCGCTTATAAATCTCAGAAATACTGTTGAGGAAGCGTTTGCCACCATGGACGTTTATCTCAAAAAAAGATGGGATCTGATACCAAATATAGTGGAAAGCGTAAAGGGTTATGCAAAACACGAGGCAGAGACTTTACACAATGTTATCTCCGCAAGGAACGGAAACTATAACAGTATGAGCACAGAGCAGAAAATGCAGGCGAATACCGAGCTTTCAAGGAGCCTTGCAGGCTTTAATATTCTTGCAGAGCAGTATCCGGATCTTAAAGCAAACCAGAATTTTCTTGATCTTCACAATCAGCTTCAGAGAACGGAAGAGGATATTGCAAATGCAAGAAAATACTATAATGCGGTTGTTAAGGGCTATAACAATAAAATTGAAATGTTTCCTTCAAATATAATTGCCCAAATGTTCAGATTCGGTAAAAAACAGATGTTTGCTATTGAAAATGAAGAGGAAAAAGAGGCTGTAAAGGTAGAGTTTTAATGAAGCTTTTGAAAAAATTATTGCCGGTGATTGCGGCGGTCACGGTGCTTGTGTGTTCGTTTACCGTGTCCGGTGCCGATCACCCGTACGAGCCTTATTATATTACTTCCTATGATGTTTCCGTTGATGTTGCAGAGGATAATGTTTTAAGGGTAACGGAAAATATTGACGTTCATTTTAACGAGGCCCGCCATGGGATCTACAGATATATTCCGCTTAGAAATACTGTTGAACGGGCGGACGGGTCAACAGCCGTCACGCGCGCAAAGGTAAATAATATCAGGTGCAGTGATCCGTATTCTGATTCAACGGAAAATTCCCAGCTGGTTTTGCAGATCGGTGATGAAGATGAAACGCTGACAGGAGATCACCATTACACGATTTCATATAATTATGCTTTGGGCCGGGATGTTATGGACGGATCCGATGAACTGTATTATAATATCATCGGATCCGGCTGGGATACATATATTGGCAATGTTACTTTCAGCATAACGATGCCAAAGGATTTCAATGAGGATATGTTAGGTTTTTCCGCCGGAAGCTATGGCTTTGCCGGAACAAGCAGCATTGAATATTATGTAAACGATCTGGAAATAAGCGGCAGACTTACGCGTGAACTGGGACCGTATGAGGCGTTTACCGTCAGACTTGAACTGCCGGAAGGATATTTCTATTTTGATACTGCGGCGCATATCGCAAAGCTTTGCGCGATGGTAGTTATTCCTGCCGTTTGCCTTATTATTGTGGCGGTTATATGGCGCAGATTCGGCAAGGATAAAAAGATCGTTAAAGTCGTTGAATTCTATCCGCCTGAGGGCATGAACTGCACGGACGTGGCATACTGGTATAAAGGCATGCTGTCAAATGAGGATATGGTGCCGCTGTTGATAGAACTTGCAAACGAAGGATATATCGCAATAAATGAGACCAAGAGCAGCGAGTATTATGACGGCGCGGACTATGTTATAGAACGCAGAAAAACATATAACGGCCCGGATATTAACAAAAAGATCTTTTTTGACGGCTTGTTTGAAAGCGGCAAAAACCGTATAACCAATGACGATCTGGAAAATGTTTTCTATAAGCATCTGAATGAGATAGCGGCTAATTACAATACTATGGAAAACAGAAAAAAAGTGTTTTCAAATAAGTCGCTTATAATGCGTGTTATATGCTGGGGTATCGTGGCTGCCGGTCTTGTTGCGGATATTTTCTTATTTAACCGGACTTTCGGCACAGGTGACAGATATGCCGCTTTTATTGCGGGAATCGTTCTCCTTATTGCAGCATTCATTCTCTCCTTCTTCGTAAGGAAAAGAACGGACGCAGGCCATGAGATACTGCAAAAAATCGAAGGCTTTAAAATGTTCCTGGAAACGGCGGAAAAAGACCGGCTTGAAAAACTTGTGTTTGATGATCCAAAATATTTTTATAATATTCTGCCTTATGCGTATGTGCTGGGCGTCAGCGATGCGTGGGTAAAGAAATTTGAGGATATAGCCGTAGAACCTCCGGAATGGTATTACGGTTCCGGTCCGTTCAACACCTATATGATGTGGCATTTTATGAGCAGCACGATGCACAGTGCTTCCCAGGCTATGACTTCCGCTCCGCAGACTTCATCCGGCGGAGGCGGCGGGTTTGCGGGCGGCGGCTCGGGCGGCGGAGGCGGCGGCAGCTGGTAAACGGATGAATATCAATTAAAAACGGAGCGGAATAAAATCCGCTCCGTAATTTTTTGCTCTAAAACAGATGCCAAACGTGGAAAAATACTGCCTGTTTTATTCGTCGTCCGTTTTCAGGTCATATCTTAATTTCTGTACGTCTACTGACCTTCCGGTATAATTCTCAATATAATCAAGCAGGGCGTTTGCGTTGTCAAATACGCTTATCAGGTCAAGGGAATCAGTGGTCATGAAATTTTCACTAACGGCGTATTTAAGCATATCCAGCATTTTGTCGTAATACCCAAAGGGGTTGAAAATTGCTATGGCTTTGCTGTGGCGTCCGAGCTGTTTTAAAGTGTATACCTCAAAGAATTCCTCATAAGTGCCTATCCCGCCGGGTGCAATGATAAACGCGTCCGCATTTTCCTCCATAAAGGTCTTTCTTTCGGCCATGGTTTTTGTGTGCTTGAATTTTGTGCAGTTTTCAAAAAACACATTGTATTCGCTCATAAATTCGGGCGCAACGCCGTATATGAATCCCCCGTTGTCATAAACTGCTCGGGCCGTGGCGCCCATAACGCCCTTTCCGCCGCCACCGAAGATAAGGCCGTGACCGCGCTTTGCCATTTCGGCGGCAAGGTTATAAGCCGCTTTGGAGTATTTTTCATCTATAATATCGCTCGAAGCGCCGAAAATACAGATATTCACATAATCACCCTTTGTTTTGTCAATTTATACGAATTTATTATATCAGCAATGCCGTAATTATTCAATAATTTAATTTTATTATATGAAGATACCGCTTGAAATGGCACAAAGTAAAGTATATAATAAGACTGTGAATTTTATGATGTTCGGAAGGCGATATATTGGAAAAATTTATGGATAAGAACTTTCTGCTGGATACCAATACAGCAAAGAAATTGTTTTTTGATTACTGCGCGGATATGCCGGTTTGCGACTATCACTGTCATTTGAGTCCAAGGGAGATATATGAAAATAAAACCCCTGCGGATATATCGGAACTTTGGCTTTCCGGAGATCATTATAAGTGGCGTGCAATGCGCTCATGCGGTGTGGATGAGCAATACTGCACAGGATCGAAAAACGGCCGTGAAAAGTTTGAGAAATTTGCCTACACACTGCAGTATGCGATCGGCAACCCGCTTTATCATTGGGCGCATCTTGAGCTGCAGAGATATTTCGGTATTGATACGCCGCTTTCTGCCGAAACGGCGGATGATATTTATGACCGTGCCAACACACAGATCAAAAACGGCGATTTCAGGCCGCAGAGTCTTATTAAAAATTCAAACGTTAAGATAGTATGCACAACCGATGACCCGGCAGACAGCCTTGAATATCACACCCTGCTTGCAAAAGAGGACTTTGCTTGCCGTGTACTTCCCGGATTCAGACCGGATAAGGCGCTTTCGATAGAAAAAAACGGCTTTGCTGATTATCTAAACTCCCTTTCCAAAGCGGCGGAAATGCACATCCATACCTATAAGGACGTGATCACCGCCCTGCTTAAAAGAATAGATTATTTTTACGAGCACGGCTGCCGTGTTTCAGATCATGCTTTTGATTATATGCCCTATGAACCCGCCTGTGAAGCCGACATTGAATCCGCTTTTCAGAAAGCAATGAACGGCGGCAAAGTCACAAAAAAAGAGAGCGACGCTTATAAAACCGCCGTAATGACTGCTTTGGGCGAAAAATATCACGAGCTTGGCTGGGCTATGGAGATACATCTCGGCGCTATGCGCAACAACAACACTGCCATGTTTAAGCTTCTGGGCCCTGATACCGGATTCGATTCCGTAGGGGATGATCAGACTGCATATACTCTGAGCCGATTTCTGGATTCGCTTGAAGTTAAAGGCAAACTTCCGAAAACAGTGCTCTTTAACCTGAACAGCAAGGATAATATAGTTCTTGCGACTATGCTGGGCAATTTCCAGGGCAGCGAAGCGGAATCGAAAATTCAGTTCGGTCCCGCATGGTGGTTCCTTGATACTATGGACGGTATGACGGATCAGCTCAAAACACTTGCAAATCTTGGGATCCTCGGAAAATTCATTGGCATGGAAACGGATTCCCGCTCCTTTACCTCATACGCAAGGCATGAGTATTTCAGAAGGATCCTGTGCCGTCTTATCGGCAGATGGGTAGAGGACGGCTGGTATGCAAACGATGAAAAGATGCTTAGAGAGATCGTTTGCGGCATATCTTATAATAATGCTGTAAAATACTTTGATTTTGAATAATACGGAGGTACTTATGAATCTTAATTTAAGACCCAAAGAAGAATGCATGTTTGATGAGATCTCGCTGGGTGAGATCATGCTGCGCCTTGACCCGGGCGAGGGAAGGATCAAAACCGCACGTTCATTCAGAGCGTGGGAGGGCGGCGGAGAATACAACGTTGCCCGCGGCCTCAGACGCTGTTTTGGTATGAAAACAGGCGTTGTAACCGCTTTTGCGGAAAATGAAGTCGGATATCTGCTTGAAGATCTTATCCTTCAGGGCGGTGTGGATACCTCCCTTATCAAATGGGTAAAGTATGACGGGATAGGCAGAACAACAAGAAACGGCATCAATTTTACGGAACGCGGCTTTGGTATCCGCGGTGCGGTCGGCACTTCGGACAGAGGCCATACCGCTATCAGCCAGCTTAAACCCGGAGAGATCGACTGGGATCATATATTTGGTGAACTCGGCGTCCGCTGGCTCCATACAGGCGGCATTTATGCTGCCCTTTCTGAAAATTCTGCCGCGGTCGTGATTGAAGCTGTTAAAGCTGCAAAGAAGTACGGAACAGTCGTTTCATATGATCTGAACTACCGCCCGTCTCTCTGGAATGATATCGGCGGCGTCAAGAAAGCGCAGGAAGTAAATAAAGAACTTGCAAAATATGTTGACGTTATGATAGGCAACGAAGAAGATTTTACCGCCTGCCTCGGATTTGAGGTAGAGGGTAATGATGCCGATCTTAAAGAACTTAATATGGACGGATATGTGAAAATGCTCGGCGATGTCTGCAAGGCTTATCCTAATTTCAAGGTGATCGCCACAACGCTGAGAACAGTGGTCACGGCAACGGTGAATTCGTGGAAGGCCATTTGCTATGCGGACGGTGAGATCTACCACTCTATCGAGTTTCCGGCACTTGAGATCCTTGACCGCGTCGGCGGGGGAGACAGTTTCGCTTCCGGTCTGATTTACGGACTTATGACTTATGAAGACGCGCAAAAAGCCGTTAATTACGGCGCAGTGCACGGCGCGCTTGCAATGACAACTCCCGGCGATACTTCAATGGCTTCTCTCAAAGAGGTTGAGGCAAAGGTAAACGGCGGCACGGCAAGAGTGCAAAGGTGATTTATTACAGGAGGATAAACTATGGCAAACAAAATTGAAACGCTCGCCAAAATTCACGAAGTAGGTATAGTTGCGGTCGTAAGGGCTACTTCTGTTGAAGAGGCGGAAAAAATAACAGACGCATGTATCAAGGGCGGAGTTGCGGCAATTGAACTTACATTTACCGTTCCGCATGCTGACAAGCTTATTGAGGAAATGAAGGCAAAGTACAACAACGGAGAGATTATTATCGGCGCAGGTACCGTGCTTGATGCCGCTACGGCAAGGATCGCGATTCTTTCGGGAGCGGAGTATATTGTTTCTCCGTATTTCGATCCTGAAACCGTCAAGTGCTGTAACCGTTACGGGATCCCGTCCATGCCCGGCATATATACTCCTACGGAGGCAATGGCGGCAATGGAGTGCGGCGCGGATGTTCTTAAAGTATTCCCGGGCGATATCGCAGGCCCTGCTTTTATTAAAGATATGCACGGGCCGATCCCGAATGCGGTAATGATGCCGTCAGGCGGGGTTAGCGTTGATAATGTTAAAGACTGGATCAAAGCCGGCGCGTTTGCCTGCGGAGCAGGTTCTTCGCTTATTGCCGGCGCCAAAACGGGAGATTATGACAAGATCACCGAAACCGGAAAACTTTTTGTGGATCGCATAAAAGAGGCAAGAGCCGAAATGGCAAAATAAAAATAATATATAAAACAAATAAAAGGCACGCAGAGATCTCCAACCTCTGCGTGCCTTTTTATCTGTTGCTTTCAGTCAATATAATAAATTCTGCCGGCCTTTCTTTCAGCGGCAGCCGGTTCCCCGCCATCGGTGTAACCGATTATGCAGTGGCCTATGCCTTCATATTCTTCATCAATACCCAAAGATTTTAGTATCTCCTTGCCTTCGGGCATATCAAACTCTTCCTTGGCGCGGTGTATCCAGCAGCTTCCGAGACCGAGTTCGTGTGCTGCCAGCATGAGATTCTGCATAACAAGACTTCCGTCATAGATTCCTGTTGGGCAGTCTTTTTTTGCAAGAACGATAAGCACAGCCGGCGCACCGTAAAACGGGTCTGTGTCAGCGCCCATTATTTTTGCGTTCAGCCCTGACAGCTTGTTCCTTACATCCTTGTTCGTAACGGAGATGATGACGGTTGCCTGTCTGCCCATACCGCTGGGGGCGTAAAGCCCGGCTTCTATGATCTGATCAAGCAGTTCCTGCGGTACCGGGTCGCTTTTAAATTTTCTTATGCTCCTTCTTGTTTTTATATTTTCAAATGTATCCATCCAAAACACCTTCTTATAAGTTCAATTTTTAAACACTAATATTGCCTTTGCAGATCCTGTAACGGATACCGTAACCAATTCATATCCGTCTTTCAGCATCTCGTTGGCAATACTCTCTATTGCTATTGCCATGTCTGCTGTTTTCGGCAGGTATTCGGTAACAACTGTTTTGTACATTATCAAAAGCTCCTTATTTGTGACACTCTGAAATCCGTTTTGGATTACCGCTTTGTGTGTTCGTCAAGCGTAAGGTAATAAGCCGGCAAGAATTCCTTTTTAAAATATTCTACTTCCGGCATATCAATCTCATCTATCAGCTTTTCCTGCGCCTCGCGCGCTTTTTCGAATTCTCGGTTTCCCATACGCGTTTCGTTGACGCACTTTATCAGCGCGTCGATCTTATCTGCCGCTTTAACGATCTTCCACAGTTCCAGATCTTGCGGTTCCCTGTTGAAAAGGGAGAAATAGTCGTCTTTGAATTCCGGCGGCAGCATATCAAGCAGCCTGTTTCCGGCAAGCGCCTCAACGTTTTTATAAACGGTTTTCATTTCGTCGTTTCCGTATTTTACCGGTGTAGGCATATCGCCTGTTATTACTTCCGTTGCGTCATGGTAAAGAGCAAGCAGCGCGCATCTTTCGGCATTATAGTTTTTTCCGAATTTTTTATTACCAATTATGCATAGCGCATGTGCGATCACCGCCACATTATGGCTGTGCTCCGCAATGTTTTCCTCCGCAGTATTCTGCATTAGCGCCCAGCGGTTGATCAGTCTCATTCGGCTTACCATGGCAAAAAAGTTACTCATTGTTTTTGCTCTCCGCATTTGTGATTTTTATACCGAGCTCGTTAAGCTGAATATCATCAATATAAGCAGGCGCGCCGCTCATAAGCTCGCTTGCGTTCTGAACTTTCGGAAATGCCGTAACATCTCTCAGGCTGTCCGCCCCGCAGATAAGCATGGCAAGTCTGTCCAGCCCAATGCCCATTCCGCCGTGCGGAGGAGAGGCGTATTTGTATGCGTCAACAAGAAAACCGAATTTAGCGTCGATCTCTTCCTGCGTCATACCAAGCAGTTCAAACATCTTGTTCTGAAGTTCACAGTCCGTAATTCTCATAGAGCCGGATGAAAGTTCAGTTCCGTTTAAAACAAGATCAAATGCCTTTGCACGCACCCTGGATTTGTCAGTGTCAAGATACGGTATACACTCCTCCATAGGCATCGTGAACGGGTGATGCATTGCGATCCACTCGCCGCTTTCTTCGTCAAATTCAAAAAACGGCATTTCGGTTATCCAAAGGTAATTCCATTTGTTTTCCGGAATGATCCCAAGCTCTTTGGCAACGGCAAGTCTCAGCGCGCCCAAAACGGAAAGCGTAAGCGAAGTCATTCCGCTTATAATGAATATACAGTCGCCCTTTTCCGCTCCCAGGGAGGAGAGGAGTTCCTCAAGCTCGCCGTCATTCAGAAATTTTGCAAAAGAGCAGTTCGGCGCTTCGTCCGCCCATCTAATGTAGGCAAGTCCCTTGGCCCCGATACCTTTAACGTATTCGGTGAGTTTGTCTATCTTTTTTCTGCTGTAAACCGCAGCGGCGTTTTTTGCAACGATGCATCTTACCGTGCCGCCGTCCTCAACCGTGTTCTTGAAAACGCCGAAATCGGTTTTGCCCGCCCAGTCGCTTATGTCGGTAATCAGCATGTCAAATCTGGTATCCGGTTTGTCCGATCCGTATTTGTTCATAGCGTCTGCAAAAGTCATTTTGGGCAGGGGAGAGGGAATATCGATATCAAGCGTTTCTTTCATAAGCTTTTTGATAAATCCTTCTGCCATCTCCATGATGTCGTCTGTATCAACAAAGCTCATCTCCAAGTCTATCTGCGTAAATTCCGGCTGACGGTCCGCGCGCAGATCCTCGTCCCTGAAGCATCTTGCAAGCTGAATATATCTGTCAAAGCCGGAGATCATGAGCAGCTGTTTATATATCTGGGGGCTTTGCGGCAGGGCATAGAATTTGCCATTGTGGATCCTGCTGGGAACAACATAGTCTCTTGCGCCCTCGGGAGTTGATTTTATCATCATCGGCGTTTCTATTTCAATAAAACCGTTGCTATAAAAATAATCGCGTGCGATCTTTGCGATTTTATGCCGCATAAGTATATTTTTGGTAAGTTTTTCGTTTCTTAAGGCAAGGTATCTGTATTTAAGCGTTGTTTCGTCGCCCACTTCGTCCGCTTTGGAGATTTCAAACGGCGGCGTCTGCGCCTTGCTTATTATACGCAGCTCTGTCACTTCAATTTCAATCTCTCCGGTAGGCAATTCCGGATTCTTGCTTTCTCTTTCAACAACACGGCCGTTAACGGCTAACACATATTCTCCGCGGACGGTTCCCGCTTTTTCAAAGGTTTCTCTGTCCGTCTTATCACTGAAGGAAAGCTGAACCAAACCTGTGCGGTCCCTGAGATCGATAAATATAAGATTCCCCAGGTCTCTCTGCCGCTGCGCCCAGCCAAATAAGGTAACCTCTCTGCCGCAGTCTTTTATTCTGAGATTGCCGCAGTAATCCGTTCTTTTTAGTCCTTGTATAGTTTCCATGTCTTATCTCCGAAAATCATTCTTTGTTTTCTACCCCGAAAAGGGATTTAAAGTCAAATTCCTCGCCGTTGATCGTAAGCTCGTCCAGCTCCTTTTCAAGCGAGATGCTGTAAAATCCGCTGACAAAAGTCTGAAGCGCTATTTCCGTTTCCTCACTGTTTTCCATGTTCTTAAGTTTTGCTATACCGCTTTGAACCTCGTCGTCACCCAGTACAACGGTATATTTTGAACCAAGCTTGTTGGCATATTTCATCTGCGCTCTTAAACCCCTTCCGTTTACGTCATACAGGCAGGTGAATCCCTCTTCGCGCATATCATTTGCGATTTCAACAGCCTTAAGCTGGGCCTTTTCACCCATGGCCGCAATGAATAAGTCGGGAGCGTTTTCTTTTGGAAACGCGCAGCCCTGCGCTTCCATTAGAAGCATAAGCCTTTCGATTCCCAGACCGAAACCAAGGGACGGGGTCTTTTGACCGCCAAGTTCTTCAATAAGGCCGTCATATCGTCCGCCTCCGCAGACCGTGCCCTGAGCGCCTATGGAATTTGAAATAAATTCAAAAACCGTTTTGGTGTAGTAGTCAAGCCCTCTTACGATCTTTGGGTTTACCGTAAATTCTATATGAAGCGCGTTAAGATAAGATTTTACTTTTTCAAAATGCTCTTTGCATTCATCGCAGAGATAATCAAGCACAACTGGCGCGCCTTTTGCGATCTCGCTGCAAACGGGTGATTTGCAGTCCAAAATACGCATCGGATTTCTTTCGAGCCTGTCCTTGCAGGTATCGCAGAGTTCATCTTTCCTGGCGCCAAAATATTCCCTGAGAGCCTTGTGATACTCCGCGCGGCATTCCGGGCAGCCTATTGAATTTATCTCCAGCGTCAGATCCTTGACGCCCAATTCTTTAAAAAAAGTATTTGCAAGCGATATGATCTCCGCGTCAGCAAGAGGGGACTGTGCGCCGAAACATTCAACTCCAAACTGGTGGAATTCGCGAAGTCTGCCGGCCTGAGGTTTTTCGTACCGGTAGCAGGAGGTCAAATAGCAGACCTTTTGCGGCAGCGTTTCGTTGCAGAGTCCGTTTTCAAGAAAACTTCTTGCGGCGCCGGCGGTTCCTTCCGGACGAAGAGTTATGCTTCTTCCGCCTTTATCGTCAAAGGTGTACATTTCTTTCTGAACAACGTCTGTTGTGTCACCTACGCCGCGCTGAAACAATTCTGTATGTTCAAATACAGGTGTGCGTATCTCTTTGAATCCGAATCTTTCCGCAACATCAAGCGCAGTGCTTTCTATATATTGATTTTTATAAATTTCGCCGGGTAAAACATCTTTTGTTCCTTTAACGGCTTTGGTAATAAGTGCCATATGATATCACTCCGTCAGAAAAAACAGGGCGGGTTTGCACCTGCCCGTTGTTTTAAGAATTATAGCGCGGGTTAACGATTTCCCGCCATTCAAAGTCTCCGCGTTCAACGCCGCGTATAAGTGCTTCCGCTGTTGCAATGTTAGTTGCGTAGGGAATATTGTGAACGTCACAGAGTCTGAGCAGATCGTTGTCGTTAGGCTCGTGCGGCTTTGGATTGAGCGGATCCCTGAAGAATATAAGAAGATCTATTTCGTTGCACGCTATACGGCTCGCCACCTGCTGGCCGCCGCCCTGGCTGCCTGAAAGGAAGCAGTTTATATTCAGCCCCGTAGCATCATGAACAAGCTTGCCGGTAGTGCCTGTAGCGCACAGATCGTGGCGGCTCATGATTCCGCAGTAGGCGATGCAAAACTGAACAAGAAGCTCCTTTTTTGCGTCGTGTGCAATAAGTGCAATATTCATATAATACCTCTCTCAAAAAAATTAGCATCAATTTTTTAGCCGTGTTTATAATTCAGTATTAACATAATACCATAAAATGTATATATATTCAACATTAATTTGCTGAATCAGCTGTTATCCAAGCAGAGTTCCCGTGTTCTGCGCCGGCTGTTCGTCCGTATTGTTCGAATAATAATATTCAATTATGGATGCGGTGAT
The DNA here is from genome assembly GCA_958422185.1 of uncultured Clostridium sp. Taxonomy (GTDB): domain Bacteria; phylum Bacillota; class Clostridia; order Oscillospirales; family Acutalibacteraceae; genus Eubacterium_R. The sequence continues at coordinate 46,773 of CATZNW010000001.1, read as the reverse complement.
CTCCGCTGTTGAAGTACCCGAACCGGCAAGTTCTATTGCCGAAGCGATCGAGATCTCGGGATTCTGATAAGGAGCGTAAGTTATAAGAAAACCGTTGTTTGTTTCTTTTCCGTTGCGGATAACCTGTGAAGTACCGGTTTTGCAGGCAACGTCAACTCCCGTTCTGCTGAAGATGGAATTAAGCGTGTACTGTTGCGCAACCATTCTCATGCCTTCGTGAACAATATCAAACGTATTGTCAGAAACAGGAAGCTCTTCTGACACAGCTGCGCCTGTCTCTTCTATGGAACCGCTTGAGGTGTTGATAACGGATTTGACAAAATGCATTTCATATCTTGTGCCTGAGTTCGCAACGGTCGCGCAGTAGTTGGCCAGCTGAAGGGGCGTGAATAAGTTATCGGACTGGCCGATTCCGCTCTGAATCGTATCACCCATCTGCCACACCCTGTTGTATCTTTCCGCGCTTGCCGGGCCGGCAAGTACGCCTGACGCCTCGCTGATCTCAACGCCTGTCTTTTCGCCAAGTCCAAACATGGATGCATATTCATTCATTTTGGATATACCAAGTCTATCCGCGCAGTTGTAAAAGAATATATTGCAGGAATCTCTTAGAGCTTCGCGAACATTTTCACTTCCGTGTGCTCTGCTGTTCAGGCACTGGAAGGTAACATCGTAATACTGCCATGTTCCGCGGCATCTGAAAGTGGTGCTTTCATTGATTACGCCTTCTTCGAGCGCAGCGCACGCCATAGCCGGCTTAAAGGTGGATCCCGGAGCGTATGTGCCAAGAGAAAACCTGTTGAAAAGCGGCTGCCTGGAATTTGAGGCGAGGGCAGAATAATCATCATAATAATCCTGCAGATCATATGTCGGATATGAGGCTGCCGCAAGCACCTCTCCTGAATTTACGTCTTCCACAACAACGGCCCCCGCGCCTTCGGAAGCGCTTACCTCGTTGCAAGTTGCCTCAAGCTGCTGCTGCGCTATGCGCTGAAGATCCCTGTCTATCGTAAGAACAACGGTGTTTCCCTGTATCGGTTCTTTTGTTATTTCTTCTGTAACGTTTCCGTTTGAATCAATAGTTATGGTTAATTCGCCGGGCGTGCCGCGAAGCTCGCTCTCCATTGCCGCCTCTATTCCGCTTTCACCGATCGTGTCATTTATTCCGTACCCCTGATCGCGGAGCTCGGAGTATTCCTCGGCGTTGATTTTTCTGATCGTTCCCAAAATATGGGGAGCAAGCGTGGAATCAGCATATTCTCTGTATGCAACGGGCAGAACGTCCGCTCCAAGGTAATCCTGGCGGTCCTCTTTGATCGTTGCCACGGTTTCATCGCTAACGTCATCTGCGATCGTAACAGGATTTTCTATTGAAAATAAAAGTCTCGTCAGTTCATATCTGATTGCGCCTACTTTAAGCGCCGTTTCCGTGTCATATCCTTCAAGGCCGTATTCTTCCACCATAGCGTCAAAGCAGTTTTGTGCCGTCGCGTAATTCTGAAGATTAAACATGTCCTTGCTCTTCATAGTTGCAACAGCATTTTCATCTTCAGTGAATTCGATTCCGCCTGAACCGATCCTGAGCGGCAGATTGTTAACATATTCCTCTCCGTTTTTTTCAAACAGACGGATCAGATTTATGATAACGGCATTTCTGGAATCATTATTACTGCGCGACGGAAAATAAGCAGCGTCCAGAATAATGGAGTTGCCCTGTCTGTTTGTAACAAGCGGGTTGCCGTTTCTGTCAACGATCTCGCCCCTTGCTGCTTCTATGGAAACGGTATATGTATCTACCGTGCTGTTTTGAGCGCGGTAGTATTCGCCGTTGACTATCTGGATATCATAAAGAGTGTAACCGAAGGTGCATACAAGCGCAATAACAAGTATGATTGCAATAAAGCTCCTTCCGCTGAAATGTCTGCTCTTCAAAGTGTGATTGCTCCTTTTAGTTTAATACTCTGATCGGTTTGTTCAGCGCGCGTTTTATGGGTTTAAGGCTAAAATATATAACGGGCGTTGCAATAATGGTGTAAAGCGCGCTTGGCAAATAAAATGTAAATAAACTCAGCTCGGCTCCGCGGACGTCTTTTATGATTATAAAAAACAACCAGTAAAGGAAGCAGTAAAGAAGGATGAATACCGTGCTGAAAATAAAGTTTGCAATAAATGTATTTCTTATGATATAGGTTATAAGCGCAGCGCCGAAAAAACACATGATGCACATATATACTGCGTTAAATCCAAGATGCACAGCTGAGCTCAGATCCCACAGCAGACCTCCTGCCAGTCCCGCAACTGCGGCAAATCTTTCGTCCTCCCCCGCGCCTAAAATCATGCATACCGGCAGCAAAAGAAAGCACCTTGCCCCGCCGATTTCCAGCGTGAGTCCTTCGGTGTTCTGAATCAGCGCGGCTGCCGCCGTCAAAAGCAGGTAAACCGCAACCTTAAGAGTGCGCTGTTTATAGGAAAGATCCATTACTGCGCCTCGCTTTCATATCCCGTAAGGACCAGACATTCGGAAATATTGTTTACATCAACTCCGGGCTGGATAACCGCATAGGAGGCTATTGATGCAGTGTCCTCCTCGATCTCCTCAACAGTACCGATTATAAGACCTTCCGGGATCTTTCCGCTTATTCCGGCAGTGGCAATGATAGAGCCGTATGTAACGGCTGTGGAAGAATCAAGGTTAGCCATGATGCACCTGCCTTCAGATGCAAGTTCGGCCCTGCCCGTAACATAGGAGATCTCGCCTGAAACGATCTCATACGCTGAAACCGAAAAATCAGGGTCAAGAATCGTTTTAACAACACTGTATGTGGGGTAAGCCCTGTCTATTATTCCAACAATGTAATTCCCGTAAAGCACCGCGTCCCCGTCTTTGATACCGTTTGCCGTGCCCTTGTTTATCGTATAGGAGCCGAATATGTCCGCAGCATCCCTGCCCGTAGCCTTTGCTTCCACAAATGTATAGTCAGGGTTTTCCTCTTTGAGCTCAAGCGCATCCTTATAAAGCTCGTTTTGCTTTTTTAAGTTTTCATAGTCTGCAAGCTGATCCTGAAGAGAGCCTACCTGATTTTCAAGCTCGTCTATGCGTTCAAGATATTCGGCGTTTCCGGTTGCTTCCCCGAAAACATATGTGATCCCGTCGGATATCTTGGAGGCCAGCCAGTTTGCCGGTGCGAAAACAGTGCCCACAATGCTGGACTGCGCTGTTTCTCCGCGTCCGTTTGCCGCACAGATAAGCGCGCCTGCAAGGAGCAGTGCAATGACTCCGGCAATCACCTTAAAGCGTCTGCTTTTAAAAAGCTGTTTCATTTTACCGCGCCCTTCTGAGTTTAACTGAGGTTCCAATTGCCACTACGTCCATGGGATTTTCCGGCAGATGTACTGCAATTTTTGTTTCCTTGGCAATCAGATCAGGCAGTCCCCTTAAAAGCGCTGTTCCGCCGGTAAGATAAATGCCTCTGTCAAGTATATCGGCGGCAAGCTCGGGCAGCGTCACTTCAAGCGTTTCCCTGATGGCGTCAACGATTTCACTGATCGGTTCTGAGAGTACGCCCCTTATTTCCTCGCTTGTGATCTCAATTGAATTCGGCAGTCCGTCCGTAAGATTGCGTCCGCGCACTTCCATTGCGCCTTCGCCGTCGTATTCGGAAACCGAGCCTATCTTTATTTTTATATCCTCTGCTGTAACGTCGCCTATAAGCAGATTATGCGCTCTTTTCATGTGGTTTATAATGGCTTCGTTAAGAGCGTTGCCCGCAACTTTTACACTTTTCCTTGCCGCTATCCCGCCAAGGGACATTACGGCAATATCGCAAGTGCCGCCGCCGATGTCCACAACCATGGAGCCGGATGCCTCAAATACAGGCAGCCCGGCGCCCAGCGCCGCCGCCATCGGCTCCTCAATGAGTTCTACCTCCTGCGCGCCGGCCGCTCTTGCCGCGTCCTCAACAGCGCGCCTTTCAACTTCGGTAACGCCGCTCGGAACGGTGATCACAACTCTGGTCTTCGTAAACATGGAGGTCTTTGAAGAACGATAAATAAAGTTGTGCAGCATATCTGCAGTCATGTCAAAATCAGCGATAACGCCGTCTTTCAGAGGCTTTACGGCTATGATGGATCCCGGAGTACGGCCTATCATGGACTTTGCCTCGTTACCCGTTGCAAGAACGCGGCGCGATTTAACGTCCACCGCAACAACAGAGGGTTCTCTGATAAGGATCCTGCCTTTTCTGTCACAGATCAGTGTGTTTTCTGTACCTAAATCGATTCCTATATCCTTGGTTAAGATCATTTATCATTCTCTCACTTTCAAAACAAACGGCTGAAAAGCCCGTATAATTTTCAGATATTAAGTATTATATATTAAATAAAAATTTATAACAATAGTAATTTGCAAATTTAACAAATTTTTCAACAAAAAATCGTTCATACGAATTATACTGAAAGTAATGTCTTCGGCAAAAATATAAAAAAACGGCGGCGCGTTAATGCGTCGCCGTCCGAACCCGTTAAAGCTCGGTCGTAAATTCGTATCCCTGTTCTCTGATGTTGTCAATAACGCTGCCTAGAATATTTGCATTGGTTGCGCTGACGGCATGAAGAAGCATGATCTCGCCGTCGTGCGTTGAAGAAGTGATCTTTTCAAACGCTTCGCTTTCATCCGGCGGATTTTCCGTGTCCCAGTCCTCGTAAGCAAAACTCCAGAATACGCTTCTGTAACCGAGCTTTGCCGCAAGAGCAAGCGTCTGTTCGCTGAAAACGCCTTCGGGAAAACGATAATACCCCATTGAATAGTTATAGGTTTCCTCAACATAATCGTGCATCAGGGTGATCTCTTCTTCTGCCGTTTCAAGATCTATTTCCGTCATGTTGTAATGCGAATAGCTGTGATTTGCAAGAATGTGGCCCTCGTTTATCATTCGCAGAACAAGGTCCGGATTGTCCCTGACATAATCATATGTGCAAAAGAAGATCGCTTTAACTTTTTTCTCTGCCAATGTGTCCAGAATCTGGGTGGTGTATCCGTTTTCGTAGCCTTCGTCAAAGGTCAGACAAATCGTTTTCCCTTCGGGCAGAAGCCATTGTGCGCTCATTTCGCTGTATTTGTTCTGTAATTTTTCCGGATCTGCCGGCCTTGTGTGGTCCTTAATATTGCCCGGGCCCCAGATCACCGGTTCAGAGCTGTAATCAACAACATCCGGCTTGTTTTCGTTTGCAGCGTCTGCTTCCAGAGTCGTGTCCGCAACGTCAGTTGTATTTTGCGCCGTTGTTCCCGGAACGGTTTGGTCGTCGTCCGGCGGATTCACTTCAACCGAACAGGCGCTTAAAGCCGCGCAAACTGCAAGGATAAGCGGCACTGCTCTTAGTATAATTCTTTTTTTATCCATAAAAAACTCCTCCTGCAATTATTTTTTGCAAAAGGAGTTTTCTTAACAGTGGAATTTTTTTAATTCTTTTCTGCCTCTTCAACGCTTTTTTGTTTCAGATAAGCATTTATAAATCCGTCAATATCCCCGTCCATAACAGCGTTTATATTGCCCATCTCAAATCCGGTCCGGTGGTCTTTTACCATTGTATATGGCATAAATACATAGGATCTTATCTGGCTTCCCCAGGCGATCTCTTTCTGGTCGCCCTTTATATCTTCGATTTTTTCCAGATTTTCTCGCTCTTTGATCTCAACAAGTTTTGATTTAAGCATCCTCATGGCAACTTCTCTGTTCTGATGCTGAGAGCGTTCGATCTGGCAGGATACGACTATGCCTGTCGGAATATGAGTAAGGCGGACGGCGGATGAGGTTTTGTTTACTTTCTGGCCTCCCGCTCCGGAAGCTCTGTAAACGTCCATTTTTATGTCCTCTTCTCTGATTTCAACGTTAACGTCATCGTCAATTTCCGGCATAACTTCAAGAGAAGCAAAAGAGGTGTGGCGCCTGCCCGATGAGTCAAACGGAGATACGCGCACAAGGCGGTGTATGCCCATTTCTCCCTTAAGATAGCCGTATGCGTTTTCACCTTCAATAAGTATAGTTGCGCTTTTCAGTCCGGCAACATCGCCGTCCAGATAATCAAGGGTGGAAACTTTGTAGCCGTGTCTTTCGCCCCAGCGGTTGTACATTCTGAAAAGCATCTCCGCCCAGTCCATAGCCTCTGTGCCGCCGGCACCGGCATGGAAGGTGAGCAGTGCGTTTTTAGAATCATATTCGCCGTTTAAAAGTGTTGTAAGCGTGAGTTCGTCAACGCGCTTTTCAATATCGTCAACCGATTTGCGGCAGTCCTCTATCATACTTTCGTCGTTTTCTTCGTTTGCAAGCTCTATCATCATAAGCGCGTCTTCATAATCATTTTTCAGACTGCTGTAACTTTCAAGTTTTGATTTTAAAGAGCCTGTCTTTTTCAGCACTTTCTGGCTTTCCTCTGCGTTGTCCCAGAAACCGGGCGCGGCAGCCTGCTTTTCCAGTTCTTCCACTTCCTGCTTAACGTGGTCGATGGCAAGCGCTTCCTTCAAATTTTCAATAGGCTTTTCGGATTCTATCAGCCTAAGCCTTAAATCATCAAATTCAACCATAGTATTTCCTCTGCCTTTATATTTATTATTAAAATTAAAAAGGTTAAAATTGTAAAAACAGTATATGATATTATATACAACTTTATTCTTTATTTCAAGAGCTGACACCAAAAAAACAAGAGCCGGATATTCGTTAAAAATATATTCACTTAATTTTAATCAAATTGTTGATTTTTTGTGTTACTTTAATGTATAATTAAATGAATATATGCCAAGGAGTATTTTAATGTCCCTATATGAAAATCAAAAATGCCCCGTTTGCGGCGTTGCTTTCAAAAGCGGGGATGATATCGTTACCTGTCCGGAATGCGGCACTCCTCATCACAGGCAGTGTTATGAAAAATCAGGAAAATGCGCGAACTCGGCGCTGCATTCAACAGGTTTCGTTTATAAAAGACAGGAAGAAGAGCAGAATGCGCAGCAGTCCGTTCATACCGGGCAGACGGGTCCGTATTATGATCCGCATCAGAGAAATCAGGCGGGCAGCGATTACAGGCAGGCTCCGCCTCAGGAGCAGAACCGCGGATATACGCATATACCGATGCAAAACGGCGGTCAGCCGGGCGAAAAAGCAGCATTCGTTTTTAAAAATGATGAAAAGCTTGACGGCGTGCTCCTCTCCGATATCATTACCGTTATCGGTGCAAATTTCTTTAAATTTGTAACAAAGTTCAAAAAAAATAAAAAAATCGGATGGAACTGGAGTGCGTTCCTTTTCGGACCGTATTATCTGTACTTCAGAAAAATGTATGGGCCGGGCACTCTTTTTCTTGCAATAGAGTTTGCGGCCAGGTTTATTATCAGCATGGTGTTTTCCAAGCAGCTTACCGCGTTTGCAAACGGCGCAATGTCTTTGGTGCAGGACAGTTCGCTTTCTTACTCAGAGTATTATTCAAAGCTTGATTCAATCATTGATTCCTCCGGCATTATGACGGCCTATCTTATTCTTTTTGCCGTTCTGGCAGTGGTACATGTGGTGATTGCTGTTATTGCCGACAGGCTTTACAGGCATAAGGTTTTTTCACTAATTGCGGATGTTGATAAAAAACTAGAATCAGGGGCTGCGGTCACAGCATCTCCCTTGATCATGCAGAGTGAGGCGGAAATGTCACCGTCTGAGCTCAGAAAGCTGTTGCTTGCCGGCAAGGGCGGAGTAAGTTTCTTTGCTCCCTGTATGGCGTTTCTTGTTCTGAGTTTTATAACTGAAATGATAGCGTATCTTTAGTTGTATATGCATATTATATATTATAATATTGTAATATAATGAATTTGGAGGATAAAATCATGAAAGTAAGAAAGGCAATCATTCCCGCAGCAGGTATGGGAACAAGAGTTCTTCCCGCATCCAAGGCAGTTCCGAAGGAAATGCTCAATATAGTAGACAAACCTGCTATCCAATATATCGTGGAGGAGGCTTTTGCTTCCGGAATCGAAGAAGTGCTTATTATCACCAACAGAAATAAGGGCGCTATTGAAGATCATTTTGACCATGCCTATGAGCTTGAAGATAAGCTTAAGGGCAATGAAAGCAAAAAGAAGATCTATGAGGATGTTCTTGCCTGCTCTAATTTCGGCAATATTTATTTTCTTCGCCAGAAGGAAACGAAAGGTCTTGGCCATGCCGTTTTATGCGCTAAAAACTTTGTAGGCAACGAGCCGTTTGCCGTTCTTTACGGCGATGATGTTATTCTTTCTGAAGCTCCGTGCACAAAACAGCTCTGCGATGCGTATGAAAAATACGGCAAGGGTGTTGTAGGTGTTAAGGAAGTGCCCGGAATGGCTATCACCAAGTATTGCTCGCTTAAAACAGAGCCTCTTGAAGGCAATTGCTATTCCTGCACGGATATGATCGAAAAACCCAAACCGGAAGAGATCATGGGCAATTTCTCTATTCTCGGCAGAGTCGTGCTTCCGCCGCAGATCTTTGAGATTCTTGAAAATACGCCGCTCGGCACCGGAAATGAGCTGCAGCTTACTGACGCAATGAAAACTCTTGCACAGACTGACGGGGTCATTGCTGTTGATTATGAGGGTGTGCGTTATGATATGGGCAATAAATTCGGTATATTGCAGGCAAATATAGAAGTAGGTCTTAAACATCCGGAAACTAGAGATGAGCTTAAGGCATATTTAAAGGATCTTGCAGGCAAGATCGACTGATTATTTCTGATTTGAGGGAATTTTTTGAACACATATTATAATCCTGATTATTACGGTAACGGAAATCCGCAGAATCAAAACGGTTATCGGCAATATCCGGGCGGCGGCGGGCAGGACTATTACAGACAAAACCTTTATTACCGGATGAAGGCTAAAGAGGAACGGCGCCAGATCCGAAAGGTAGGCAATATGATGGGTCTTTGCGTTATTGCGTTTCTTGCTGTGCAGATGGTCTCGTCATTTTTGCTGATGAGCAGTGACGCTTTGTATGACCTTTATATGTCGTCGTCCGTTTTTCAAAACAGTTTCGGTATTATTTTTGTGGAACTTTTGGCAGTCGTGCTGCCCTTCGGTATTATGGCCCTTGTAAACCGAAACAAATATGAGACGCCGCTGATCCCCAATCAACGCATTCCATTTTCTTCACTGTGCCTTTGGGTTGGATTCGGAATGCTTTGCTGCATAGCTGCGAATTATGTTGTTGCAGTAATGATGACTTTATCAGAGACGTTGGGTTATGAACTGACCCAAGGTGAAAATCCTGATCCGGAAAATATTTTTGCATGCGTCATTTCCGTTCTTGCAACCGCAGTCGTTCCTGCCGTTTGCGAGGAGTTTGCAATGCGTTGCTGTTCGCTCGGCCTGCTCAAAAAATACGGCAAAACGCTGGGGGTAGTCGGTGTATCGCTCGTTTTCGGTTTGCTTCACGGCAATCTGATCCAATTCGTGTTTGCAACGCTCGTTGGCCTTATCCTGGGCTTTGTTACCGTTAAAACGGACAGTATTGTTCCGGCTGTGCTTATACACGGATTCAATAACGGAATGAGCGTAGTTTCTATGCTGGCAGAATATTTCTTTGGGACTGACGCAGGCGAAAATGCAAGCACGGCAGTTTTTGTTTTCTGGATCGTAGCAGGGATCATATGCACGATCGTTCTGGCTGTAAAGAGAAAACTCAGTTTTAAGCTTGACAAAAAGGAATCCTACCCGTTTGCAAATACTGCTGCACAAAAAATAGGCGCGTTCATATCATCTCCCGTGCTGATCTTTTCAAGCCTTTACCTTATTTTTTCCGTTTTGTTAAGTATTCAGAAAATTTGATATGAATCAGTTTATGGAAGAGGCGCTGCGCCTTGCAAGACAGAGCTTTGCAGAGGGGGAAGTGCCTGTGGGAGCAGTTGTTGTTAAGGACGGCGTTATAGTGGGGAGAGGCCGCAATATGCGTGAAAACGGTAAAAACGCCCTTTTTCACGCTGAGATTTCAGCAATTGACGAGGCATGCAGAACTCTCGGCGGATGGCGGCTTTGGCAGTGTGAGATGTTTGTAACTCTTGAACCGTGCCCTATGTGTGCCGGAGCTATCATAAATTCCAGAATAAAGAAGGTAACTTTCGGCGCTTATGATAAAAAAGCAGGTTCGTTCGGTTCTGTAGCGGATTTTAACAGCCTGCCGTATAATCATAAACCTGAAATTGAAGGCGGGGTAGATGAGGAGCAGTGTTCACGCCTACTCTCGCTCTTTTTTGAAAAGCTAAGGAAAAATAAAAAGAAAAAAGAAGATCATTAAAGGATGTTACTTCGTTCTCCCTATTCAGGGCGTTGTATTTCATAAAAATCAGGCTGCACCCGCTATTGCAGGCGCAGCCCTTTTTTTTCTGATCTTTAATTCCGGATTGCCTTATATGGCAATCAGCTCCGTTCGGAGCGCAGGTTAACACCTGCAAAGCTTATTTCATAGATTCCTCGTAAGCCTTAATCATCTTTTTAACCATCTGACCGCCTACTGAACCGGCCTGCTTGGAAGTAAGGTCACCATTGTAACCCTGCTTAAGATTTACACCAACCTCAGAAGCAGCTTCCATCTTGAATCTGTTAAGAGCTTCTTTAGCCTCAGGTACTACGTTCTTCATTATTTACACACCTCTTTTGCATTTTAATTGCGTTTGCAAAAGTATTGTTTGAAATTATCGTTTTCTTATTATTGAAAAATTTTAACAATTTTAAGTAAACAGCTGTTGCTCATATGTCTCAGTACAGTGTTTTGATCCTGATTGAAAATGCTGCAAGCCCTCGAAAAATTTTTATTGGTTTTACTCAGTTGTTTTTTCAATACCGGTTCTGTTTTTAATTTTAATAAATTATTGCACATATTATATTAATGTGATAGAATATATAAAAATTCTTTTGGCAATATTTATATAATGTTTTTAATCTATAAACACCGGTTAAGGGGGTTCATCTCTTGGTTAAGGATATAGACGGTATAAGCGTTAATTATGAGATTAAAGGATCAGGGGATTTTGTGTTTATCCTGCATGGCTGGGGAGCCAATATCGGGGTCTACACCTCTGTTGCGGATCTTCTGGCGCAAAAATATACGGTCGTTTCATTTGATTTTCCCGGATTCGGCGGTACAGCCGAACCGCCTCAGGTTTGGAACGTTTCTGATTACGCTGATTTTACCGTTAAATTTATTTCCTCTTTCGGTGTAAAGAAGGTTATACTTTTCGGGCATTCTTTCGGCGGCAGAGTCATTATCAAAATGGCCTCTGCCAAAGATCTTCCGTTTGATATCAACAAAATTATTTTTGCCGACAGCGCCGGTGTAATGCCGGTTCGCGGAAAAAAGCAGAATTTCAGAACAAGGATCTACAAAATAGGAAAATTTTTCCTGAGTCTGTACCCTATAAAAAAACTGTTTCCTCATGCGCTTGAGGCACTGCGGAAAAAGTTTTCTTCCGCGGATTATGCAAACGCCACGGAGCGGATGCGCGGCGTGCTTGTAAAAACAGTAAACGAAGATCTTACCGGGCTGTTAAAAAATATTAAGTGCCAGACGCTTCTTATTTGGGGTGTAAACGATACGGCTACTCCCATTTCTGACGCAGAGATTTTTGAGCGTGAGATATCGTCTTCAGGTACTGATGTGGGCCTTTGCAAGATTCAGAATGCGGGCCATTATTCATTCCTTGACCAGCCTTATGTTTTTCAGAATATCCTAAGATCATTCCTTAAAATAGGAGAGTAAAATGTATTTAGCTTTAAATATAATCTGCCTCGTTCTTGCCGCTGCTTCAAGCGTACTGTGCGTGATCCGTACAACGCATATGTTTCAGCTCAATTCTTATAAGATATCGGTTCATCTCAAATGGATGCGCCAGAATTTTAAGCATTATATTGTCAATGCCATCCTTCTTGCGCTATCCGTTGCAGCCGCGTTTACAAATGCTGTGTGGCTCTATGTGCTATTCTGTGTTTTTGCAGTAATATTTGCGCTTGTAAACCGGCCGATGAAAAATGCCAAAAAGCCTCTTGTATATACAGCAAGGGTAAAGCGGATGCTGGTTACCGATTTTGTTGTTTGGCTAGCTGCTTTCTCGGCCGCTTTCTTCGCCGGAAAAGAACGGTTCGCGCTGCTTGGCATAGGGATTTCGCTTTCATTCGTGCCGTTCCTGCCGCTTATAGGCAATATCATCAATTCGCCTATAGAGAAGGCTATAAGGCAGTATTACATCAACGACGCAAAAAAAATGCTTAAAGCCTGCCCCGATCTTAAGGTGATAGGAATTACAGGCAGTTACGGCAAAACAAGCGTTAAATATTATCTTTCAACCGTGCTGAAGGCAAAATATAATGTGCTTATGACTCCTGAAAGTTACAATACGCCTATGGGCGTTGTAAAAACTATAAGGGAGCAGCTTCGCCCGACCCACGAGATATTTGTGTGTGAAATGGGTGCGCGCCATGTTGGCGATATAAAAGAAATATGCGACATCGTTTTCCCCGAATACGGCATTATAACCTCGATAGGCGAGCAGCATCTGGAAACGTTCAGATCAATCGATCATATTATCAAAACAAAATTTGAGCTTTATGACGCGGTTTCGGATAAAGCAAAAATGTTTTTGAACGGTGATAACGAAAATATTTCGGGAAATCTTGCAAAGAAATCCGATAAGGGTTATCATACCTATGGTATAGGCGATCAGAATGAAACGTACGCTTATGATATAAGTGTTTCCAATAAAGGCACAAATTTTTCGGTCAGCTGCTGCGGTCAGAAAATAGAGAACCTTCAGACTCCGCTTATCGGAGAACATAATGTAACGAATCTGACCGGCGTTATTGCGGTTTGCGTATCTCTCGGCGTGTCTGCCGACGATATTAAAATGCATGTGCGAAGGCTCTCTTCACCTCCGCACAGACTGCAGCTTACACGCAGGGGAAATACCGCTGTAATTGATGACGCTTATAATTCAAATCCTGCCGGATGCGAGGCCGCTCTTAAAACCCTTTCTCTGTTTGAGGGAACGAAGATCCTTATTACTCCGGGCATGGTTGAACTCGGCAAGATGCAGGATCAGTGCAATTATGATTTCGGCAGATCGGCCGCGGCGGTTTGTGATCTGGTATATCTTGTGGGCAAAAAGCAGACCCAGGCAATATATAAAGGTCTTACCGACGCAGGGTATGACGATAAGAAGATCACGGTGAGCGACAGTTTTACAGATGCCTTTACCAAAGCAAATTCCGCTCCCGGTACGCAGAAAGTTATCCTTATCGAGAATGATCTGCCGGATAATTATTAATTTTGGAGGAAAACGATGAAAATAAACGTTGCTGTGCTCTTTGGCGGAAAAAGCGTTGAGCACGAGGTTTCCGTTATATCTGCGGTTCAGGCAATGCAGAGCCTGAATAAGGATAAATATGCTGTTTATCCGGTTTATATTACAAAGAAAAACGAACTATACTGGGGCGAAAGCCTCGGCAGGATCGAAGAGTATAAAAACATTCCGGCCCTTCTTGAAAAAAGCACCAAGATCAATATTGTAACTGACGGCAGCAAAACTTACCTTGTTCCGCAGCACCAAAAGCGTTTTTCAAAGCAAAAGCCGATTGCGTGTATAGACGTGGCTTTTCCCATCGTGCACGGCACAAATGTTGAGGACGGTGCTTTGCAGGGCTTTTTAAAAACACTGAATCTGCCTTTCGTTGGGTGTGATGTGCTTGCAAGCGCTGTTTGTATGGATAAATTTACAATGAAGATCATGCTTAAAGAGGCGGGATTCCCCGTGTTGGACGGTATTCGGTTTACTTCTCAGGATTATAAAAACGAAGCTAAGGTGATCTCAGACACGGAAAGCAGATTTGGTTATCCAGTTATTGTAAAGCCAGTAAATCTTGGCTCAAGTGTTGGGATAAGCAAGGCTGAAAACACCCAGGAGCTAGAAGACGCTCTTGAACTTGCATTTCAGTTTGCAGATAAAATACTGATTGAGCCGGCGGTAGTGAATCTTAAGGAGATCAACTGTTCCGTTGTAGGCGATTATACTGAAGCAGAAGCCTCAGAACTTGAAGAACCGATTTCGGCGGATAAGATACTTTCATATAAAGACAAATATATGGACGGCGGCAAAAAAACAGGAGGCAGTAAGGGGATGAGCAGCCTTAAAAGAAAGATTCCTGCCGATATCCCATCCGGGACTGCCGAAAAAATCAGGAAAATTGCGGTAGACGCGTTTAAGTACCTTGACTGTAACGGTGTTGTAAGGATCGATTTTCTTATGGACTCCAAAACAGGTGAATTCTGGATCAATGAGTTTAATACGATTCCAGGTTCGCTTGCGTTTTATCTTTGGGAGCCCAAAGGTGTAAAATATCCGGAGCTCCTTGACAGGCTTATTACTCTTGCCCTAAAAAGACAGCGCAGTAATGAAGAGATTACTTATTCTTTTGATACAAATATACTTTCTTCCGCATCTTTCGGAGGTGCCAAAGGTTCAAAAGGCTCTAAAATGTAAAAGCTGCCCGGCTGTTCGATCAGCCGGGTTTTTCTGAGGGTGATTTTATGAAAGTTCAGAATATTATTGTACGCGAATATGAAAGGCAGGATCTGCCGCAGATGACGCGCATATGGAACGAAGTCGTTGAAAAGGGAAATGCTTTTCCGCAGACCGATTTGCTTAATGCAGAAGGCGCGGAAGAATTTTTCGCTTCTCAGACTGTATCTGCCGTGGCGCAGGATAAAAACAGCGGTGAGATCGTGGGCCTGTACATACTGCACCCCAATAATATAGGCAGATGCGGCCATATCTCAAATGCGAGCTATGCCGTTTCACCGGAGTACCGGGGTCTGCACATAGGTGAAAAGTTAGTGAAGGACTGCCTTGAAAAAGCAAAAAGAGAGGGATTTAAACTTCTCCAGTTCAATGCTGTTGTGCAGTCAAATGTTCATGCCCGCCATCTCTATGAGAGGCTGGGATTCACCTGCCTGGGCAGAATTCCGGGCGGCTTTAAAACTAAGGCAGGCGAATATGAGGATATTTTTCTATACTATATTAAATTGTAACATATGATATTGGTTGATTAGGCAAAGGCGGCGGACAGATGATCGGTTTCCGCCGCTTTTATATTCTTATTGCTTTTGCACCTATTGTTTCCCTGAATGCAGCGTCATGCTCGGCGAAGATCATCGTTGGAGAAAACCAGTTTATCAGTTCCTCTATCTGCATTCGAGAATATATATCAATATAATTAAGCGGCTCATCCCAGATATAAAGATGCGCTCTTTCACAAAGGCTTTTGGCTATAAGCACCTTTTTCTTCTGCCCATCTGAAAAATCGCTCATATCTTTTTCAAACTGTATTCTTTCCAGACCGAGCTTGTGAAGCAGCGCTTTGAATACGCTTTCATTTATTCCGCTGCTTTTTGCAAAATCAGAAAGCATGCCTTTTAAACCGGATGCATCCTGCGGAACATATGATACGATGATTCCGGATCCTGTTGTGATCTCACCGGTGTAATCAAGCTTTTCTCCCGCGAGCAGTTTCAGCAGACTGCTTTTTCCGCTGCCGTTTTTTCCGCAAAGTGCGATCCGGTCTCCGTTTTTAACGGTGAAATTTACAGGACCGCAAATTTTTTTGCCGTCATAGCATACGGCAACATCAGAAAAGACCGCAATGGTATCCGACCGGTATTTCATCGGTAAGACCTTAATACTGTCTGTGTTTTCCGTATTCTTCATGAGCTTTTGCTTTTCTTCAATAGCGCGTTTCTGTCTGGCTTCTATGTTTTTGGACCGTTTCATCATTTTCGCCGCTTTGTGGCCTACAAAGCCTTTGTCATATGCGCCCGCTTTTGATTTTTCAATACGTCCGGACCATGCTGCCGAACGTTCGGCAGCGCACTGAAGTCTTTTTACATCCTTTTGCAGCTTATCCTTCCTCGCTGCCTCGGCTTCCTGAATGCGCGCGAAATTTTCGTAAAATGAAGAAAAATTTCCGTTTCTTACCTCAATATTGGTTTTATTGATAGATAAGATATGATCAACACAGCCGTCAAGAAAACGTCTGTCATGCGAAACAAGGATAAATCCTTTTTTTCTTTTCAGATATTCCGCAACCGATTCTCTGGCTTCCGCGTCCAAATGGTTGGTCGGCTCGTCGATCAGCAGAAAGCGCTCCCTGTTAAGAAACAGTGCCGCAAGCAAAACTTTGGTCTGTTCCCCGCCTGAAAGCGTTTCAAACGGCCTGTAAAGCGCGCTGCAGTTTACGTTCAGCGCCGAAAGCTCTTTTTCAATTTCCCATTCTTCACTGCAGGGGCAGATCTGCTCAAGGATCTCCTGCGTCACAAGGCTTTTGTTCTCCACTTTGTACGGGAAATAATCAAATTCAGCGGAACTGATAATTTTTCCGCTGTATTCATATTCACCGAGCAAAAGTTTTAAAAAAGTTGTTTTCCCTCTTCCGTTTCTGCCTACAAAACCAAGTTTCCAGTCTGTATCTATCCGGAAGCTTACATTTTCAAATAGATTGTCATAACGATTCGGATAGGCAAAAGTAAGTTTTTCAACCCTGATCAAAGACATAAATGATCCCTCCTGATTTTAATTAAAGGTGATTTATAAGCTCTGATCCAGCAAGTTTACCTGCCCGCAGAATAGCAAAAGCCGCGGAAAGCTGTTCCGCGGCTTAAAAAGCATATTACACCGCATTAAAGCGGTAAGCAAAAGCGAAAACAAATATAACTTTCCTGCAAAACGGGCGCAGTAATGCCGCAAAACGGCGCGTCACTGCTGAATATTCCGGCTTATTTGCAAGAAAAGCTATACATTTTTTCACCTCTTTCTCTTGAACTGCTAAGAATATATCATAAAATTATGGGGCAGTCAAGCAAAATATTTATTCAGTTTTCTTTTTCTCCGGTGATTTTATCACCCGGCAGGGTTCTCATAAATGTAATTACAAACGGAACGGTTACCGCGGCGGCTATAACGTATGCGATCGGTTGGGCCGCTTCAATGCCGTAAATACCCATGAATTTAGGAAGAATCAGCACAAGCGGAATAAAGAAAAGTCCATTTTGCGTCAGAGCAAGGAAAAATGCCCGGCCGCTTTTTCCTATGCTCTGAAACGTCATATTGCCTATCATAACCGTGGGCAGTACAATAAGTGAGGCGCACAGCATTCTGAGCGCCGTGCTTCCCACTTCAACAACCTCGGGTTCATGCCTAAACATAGTTACGAGCCAGGGAGCAAATATA
Source organism: uncultured Clostridium sp. (assembly GCA_958422185.1). Classification (GTDB taxonomy): domain Bacteria; phylum Bacillota; class Clostridia; order Oscillospirales; family Acutalibacteraceae; genus Eubacterium_R. The sequence continues at coordinate 29,490 of CATZNW010000001.1, read as the reverse complement.
AAGCAGGCCAGCGAAAGCACAAAAATTACGATGGTTGAAAATCCCCAGGTGAATTTTATGCCTTTTTTAACACGCGAATATTTACCGGCGCCGTAGTTGAAAGATGAAACAGGCTGAAAGCCCTGCCCTATTCCCACACATACGGAAAACAGCAGGTTGGAAACTTTAGCAACTATGCTCATGGCTGCAATGCATGCGTCACCGAAAGGCGCCGCCTGAATATTAAGCACCATATTTGATACGCTGTTTAGTCCCTGCCTTGCAAGGCTCGGCAGCCCTGTTGCTATGATCTCCCAGACAAACCGGGGCTTCAGCGTAATAAATTTTATACTCATCTTGCTTTGCGCAGTTCCGCGGTAATACATAAAAAGAAGTATCGCAAGGCTGATGTACTGGGAGATCGCTGTAGAAAGACCCGCGCCGGCGATGCCCATATCGCATGAAAAAATAAGGATCGGGTCCAGAATGATATTGAGAATACCTCCGGAGGTAAGGCCTACCATTGCAAGCGCTGCCATACCTTCGTATCTGAGAATATTGTTGATAACGCAGCTTGCTGTCATTGCCGGGCCGGAAAGCAATATGTAAAACCCGTATTCCCTGGCATACGGCAGGATCGTTTCGGTACTTCCTAGAAAGCCCATAAGCGGCTCTATAAATATCAGGCCAAAAATCATGATCAGTGCGCCCGCAATAAGAGAAAGACAAAAGCCGGTGGAGGAATAGCGTTTAGCCTTTTCTATGTCCTGAGCACCTAAATGGCGGCTTATGCAGCTGCCTGAGCCGTGGCCGAACATGAAACCGAATGCCTGCAATATTGCCATAAGGCTGAAGACAACTCCTGTCGCGCCGCTGGCCGCTATGCTTATTTTTGAAACAAAATATGTGTCCGTTGCGTTATAGATATTGGTTATGAGCATGCTTATAACAGTCGGTACGGATAACGAAGAGATGAGCCTGTTTATAGGCGTCTCAGTCATTTTTTTAAACTGAGTCTCTGCCGAGCCGATCCCGTCGTTTTTCTTAAAAAGTTCTTTTATCATTTTGCCCCTCCGGCACAGGATCCTGTTTTTTGTCCGTATCTATAAACATTAGCGCAAAGGGCAGCGCAAGTATGCCTGCCGCAACAAGCGCGGCTTTTATATCAAGCATTCGTGTTACGATCGCTCCAACTATTGCGCCGACTATAAAAAAGCCTATTATAGCAAAATACTTTGTGGATCTTTTTAGCGAATCGGTATCTTTTTCGGAGAATGCGGCAAAAAAGTTTTCTGTAGCGCTGCGCAGATTTCCCGTGCACATCGTCGTTGTAAGTGCAACGCCGCTGATGATCCTGAAACTCTGTACCTGCAATGACGCTGCGAAAGCCACCAGCGCGTTTGTATATATATTGTTTGTGTTTGCAGACGGCACGAATGAAATGGCAGTAAGCACTGCAATCTCAAGTGCAACTGTGATCTGACGCCAGTGAAGACCGGCACTTTTTTTAAAATACTTTTTTACCGTTTCGCTTGCAAGTATTCCGCACGCAAAGGCAGTAATAGGAATAAGGTAATGCAGCGCGCTTTTAAAATCCCTTTCGGCAAGTTTAAGACCCATTAAAACAATGTTTCCTGTTTCAGCGTTTGCAAATACCCCTCCGCGGCATATATATGTATAGGCATCAAGAAAACCGCCGGCAAGCGCCAGAACTGCTCCAAGCAAAAAGGATTCGGACATCTGCCTTCTTTTTTTCATTGATATCACCGAATTCTTTTCTTTTTTTACAATTCTATCACTTGAACAGGCGGTTGTAAATGTTAATAATTTATAAATTAATATGCTTTATATTACATATTTATATATATTTTTTTGCTTCTGCCGGTCTATATATGTTCAATGGCGCCAACAGGGCAGGATTCCATGGCCTCTTCCGCGCTGCTTTCGTTTTCCGGCGGAACTTCACCGTCTATTGCAACGGATACGCCTGTATCCGCAATGCTGAAGACCTCGGGGCATATCTCAGCACACAGTCCGCAGCCAATGCAGTTTTCGTTTACAGAATACTTCATATTATCATTCCTTTCATCAGATAGTATATCATGTTTAACGCTCATTATTATTATCATTTCTGAAATGCGTAAAAATCACATAAGCCGCAAAGCCCATTTGACATAGATTTGACACAAAAAACGCACCGTTTTGATGATCGGTTGTTATTATCAAAAACAGTAAATATACGTATAATTATATAACGGAGAGTCGGATATGAGTATATTTTCAGTTTTCTCGCTTTTGGGCGGGCTTGCGCTGTTTCTTTACGGTATGAATATGATGGGAGACGGACTTGAAAAGATCTCCGGGGGAAAACTTGAGCAGATCCTTGAGAAAATGACGGATAAAACATATAAGGGTGTACTGCTCGGATGCGCCGTAACGGCAGTAATCCAGTCTTCTTCCGCGGTCACGGTTATGGTCGTTGGTTTTGTTAACTCCGGAATTATGGAGCTTTCGCGCGCCATTGGCGTAATAATGGGCGCAAATATAGGTACAACGGCTACCGCGTGGATACTTTCCCTAACCGGTATAGACGGCGACAGCCTGATCGTAAATCTTTTAAAGCCGTCGTCATTTGCTCCTATACTGGCAGTAATCGGCGTATTTCTGCTGATGTTTTCAAAAAGGGATAAACGCAAAAACATCGGCGGTATCATTGCGGGCTTCGGAATACTTATGATGGGCATGGAATTTATGAGCGATTCTATGAGCGGTCTTGCCGATAACCAGCAGTTTACCTCGATCCTGCTTAAATTCAGTAATCCTGTTCTCGGTATCCTGGCAGGTATGATCTTAACGGCGATTATCCAGTCATCAAGCGCTTCCGTGGGAATCTTACAGGCGCTTTCACTTACGGGCACCGTTCCTTTCGCAACGGCGTTTCCCGTTATCCTCGGTCAGAATATAGGCACCTGCGTAACGGCGCTTATATCCTCGGTCGGGACAAGCAAAAACGCAAAGCGGGCCGCATTCGCCCATCTTTATTTCAACATTATCGGCGTTGTGCTTGCTGTTGTTCTTTTCTACGGCGCAAATGCCGTTTTCAAATTTGATTTTCTTCAGAATGCCGTTACGCCGTCGCAGATAGCGATAATACATTCCGTTTTTAATATTTTTTCCACTTTTGTTATGCTTCCGTTTACCAAGCAGCTGGAAAAGCTTGCCTATATGACTGTCAGGGAAGGCAAAAAAGAAAACGAGAAATCGCCCGTACTGCTGGATGAGCGTTTCCTGCTTACACCGTCCTATGCCGTTGAGAAGAGCAGGGAGGCAACCGTTAAGATGGCTGATCTCGTTGAAAAAACGGCTATGACCGCCTTCTCTCTTTTTAAAAATTATAAAAACGAAAAGGCTCAGAAAATATCCGAAAATGAGAAAGAGACCGATAAGTATGAGGAGATCCTGGAAACATATCTTGTTAAGATAAGCTCCCTTCAGCTTACTGATGAGGACAGCAAAAATGTTTTCATTCTTCACCATGGAATAGAGGATCTGGAAAAGATCTCGGATTATTGCGAGGACATACTTAAAATCAAGAAAAACATAATAAAAAATAATATAATCTTTTCAGATAAAGCAAAATATGATCTGTCGGTTATGATGGCGGCAGTCACCAAGATCATCAATCTTACGATCGAATCGTTTAAAACAAATGATGTCATCAAAGCGCGTGAAATAGAACCGCTTGAAGAGGTTATAGACAAGCTAAAAAAAGAACTCAAGAACCGCCATTTAAAGCGGATAGAGGAGGGCGCATGTTCGGTCGATCAGGGCTTTGTTTATCTGGATCTTATCAATGCGCTTGAACGGATAGCCGATCATTGCTCAAGCCTTGCGGTATCCATGATAGAGCTTGAAAGCGGTGAATACAACGTCCATGAATACACAAGGGAATTAAAGGCGAGCGATAAGGAGTTTATTGAAAATCTTGATTCTTATCTTGAAAAATATTCTCTGAGCTGAGATAATAATAACCGGAGGTGAGCATTATGCCGCTCATATATATTTTAGAGGACGATAACAGCGTCCGCGAACTGGAGTCATACGCCCTTCAGGGAAACGGTTATGAGGTGCGCGGATTTGATAATCCCAGATCCTTTTACGATGAGTTGAAAAGAGAAAAGCCGGATCTGATCGTAATAGATGTCATGCTGCCCGGGGAAGACGGGCTCACTATAACGAAAAAGCTCCGCGCAAGTTCTGATTTCAAACACGTTCCTATTGTAATGGTTACGGCCAAGGATTCGGAAATAGACGCTATAAAAGGGCTGGACAGCGGCGCGGACGATTATATAACAAAGCCGTTTTCCGTTATGATCTTCCTTTCCAGGATCAAAGCCGTTTTGAGACGTTCAGGCGAACGGGATGAGCGTAAAAATTATACATATAAATCCATAACGCTTGATGATAAAAAACACAAGGTCTATTCTTTTGACAAAGAAGTAGAACTTACTTTTAAGGAATATGAGATTTTAAAATATCTGATCCTGAACAAAGGCATTGCCGTTACAAGGGAGCAGCTTCTAAATAAGGTCTGGGGATATGACAGCGAGAGCGAATCCCGCACTGTTGACAGTCATATCCTTACACTGAGAAAAAAACTTGGTGAGAGCGGAGCGCTGATTGAAACGATCCGCCATGTAGGATATAAATTGGGTGATTGATTTGACGGGAAGAATGACTGGCAAGATCTTCAATACGGTGCTTATTGCGTCTGTTTGCTCGGTTCTTGTGACGATTGCCGCATTCGGTATTTTGGCTGCTGTATATTTAAAAAATGATCCGGGTATGGAGATACAACGGCTTGTTTTGATCGCAGCCGTTGCGGTTATTCCGGTGCTGGCGGTAACTCTGCTGATCTCGTTTGCAGCCGCTTTTATCATTTCAAAAATACTTTGCTCAGATATAGAAAAAATGGGGGACGATATCGGGCATATCAGCAAAAACTGCCGGTATAGTGAACTGAAACCCTTTGCCGATAAAATACAGGTCCAGCTGGACGAAAAAGAAAAGCTTCTGAATATGAAAAAGCGTTTTACGGCAAATGTGTCTCACGAGCTCAAAACACCGCTTACTTCCATATCCGGTTACGGAGAAATGCTTCAGGGCAATATGGTGCAGCCAAAGGATGTGCCGGAAATAGGCGGGATCATATATAAAGAATCCCAGCGCCTTATTAACCTTACTCATGATATCATTCAGCTTTCGCAGCTTGAGGAATATGATTATAAGCCTATAATAGATTATGTGGATCTTATGCCGGTAGTAAATTACTGTACTGAGGCGCTTTCCGTTAAGGCGCAGAAGAAAAATGTTACGATCCATGTTGAGGGTGATGACTGCCGCGTTAAAGGTACAAAATCTCTTATAGAAGAGCTTGTGTACAACATTGTGGAAAACGCCATAAAGTATAACGTTGAGAACGGGAAAGTAGATGTATCCGTAAAAGACGGCGACGGATACGTTTCGCTTTCTGTAAAGGATACGGGTATCGGTATTCCGGAAAAATATCTTGACCGTGTATTTGAAAGATTTTTTAGGGTGGATAAATCGCGCTCCAAAGCAACGGGCGGCACAGGTCTCGGCCTTGCAATAGTCAAGCATACTGCGGAATACCTGGGCGGAACCGTATCCGTTAAAAGCCGTGAAAATGAAGGAACTCAGATCACTATAGAGCTTGCTAAATAGAAAACAAGGACGGAATGCATAGTTGCACTTGAAATTCTGCTGAGGATTCTATATAATAAAATGTATATTATCAAGCAGGATCCCGAGGGGAATTATATGTCCATTAAACAAGGTGATTATTTAAAAAAATTAAGAACGCAGAATCATCTCAGCCAGGAAAAGCTTGCGGAAAAGCTCGGCGTCTCCAGGCAGTCTATCTCTAAGTGGGAGCAGGGCTATGCCGTGCCGGATACAGATAATATGTTAAAGCTTTCAAAACTTTACGGCCTGTCTGTTGACGATATTCTGAATTGCGGCGAGATTACCGGTGAAGAGCATGCGGTGCAGGACCGGATCCCGAATGCAGTTTCGGAAAACGGCTTCTCTCCCGTTGAGAGTAACAGAGAGCCTGAAATCCCAACTGCAAACAGCCATTCCAAAGAGTATGAGAAAAAGCACACGGAAAAGAAAAAACGCTCGTGGCTTTTTGCAGCATATCCGTTTATTGCAGTTTTCGTCATGGTTGCGCTTGGTGTATTAAACAGCGGAATGTGGAAGACATCGTGGATCTTTCTGCTAACGATACCTCTGTTTTATACCGGTATTTTTGCATATGAAAAGAAAAATCTTCTGATTTTTTTCTATCCTGCCGTTGTGCTGATACTGTTTTTTATAGGGGGATTTCATTTCGGGCTGTGGCACCCGCTGTGGATACTGTTTCTTACGATCCCCATATACTATGTTGGAGCGGCATTTTCGGCGAAAAATAAAAAGCACAAAAAATAAATGATATCAAAGCAGACCGCTTGGACCGGAAAAATTTCCCGTAACCAAGCGGTTTTTTTATATGTAAACAGCGCTGTAAACCGAAGTTGCGCTTCTGTAAATCAAAGTTGATGGTATTCTGCACCGTGTTTTGCTATCCTTGAATCACAGCGAAATACTGAACGCTGAGATCAAAACAGTTATAAGGAGAAGCAGTAATATGTCTGTATACAGAAAAGAATATTTTGGAATCGCAAGAAAAATAGTGTCAAATATGACTTCTGAAAGCTGGGAGCAGATCCCGCATACATCTGCAAGCTACGAAGCGGATGTTACCGAGCTTATGAAGTATTATAGAATGATAAATGAGAGCATAACCGATCCTGCTGATAAGATCACAGTCAATACATTGGCCCTGAAAATTATTTGCGAAGGGCTTAAAGCAGCGCCGAAGATGAATACCACTCTTGAATTTAACAGAAGACTTGTGCGCGGCACTCTGAAATACCACGATAATATTGATATTTCAATGCCTATGATCCTTAATACGGGCGAAATGATGACGGTAAATATGCACGATATGGGAAATAAATCTCTGATTGAGATGACGCACGCCATTGCAGATACCGTAAGGCGCGCAAACAACAGCAATATGAATGAAGTCATGTTTGAAGTGTCCATGGACAATACTTTAAAAGGACTGAAAAAAGGAAAAATCTTTCAGGCTGTCTGCCGTCTTTTCGGATCCAAAACACCGGGCAGGCATAAGGTAAAGACGCTTTCCGGTGCCGAAAAAAAAGAATACTATACGATCCCTGTTGCGGACAGATTGACAAAACATGATATAGAGCAGGGAACTACTACGATCTCAAATCTCGGTTCGGTATACAGAGGGCAGAAAGGCCAATGCTTTCTGCTGGAGATCATTCCGCCGCAGACAACGGCGTTCGCCGTAAATGCGGTTCAGGACCGGCCCGTTGTTGTAACGGACGAAAACGGAAATAAAAATATAGAAATTAGACAGATCATGCCTATCACGGTAGCAATCGATCACCGCGCGCTGGACTACGGAGACTGCGTACCGTTTTTTGAAAGACTTGATAAAATATTTGCCGACCCTCAGGTGATATACACCTGGCTTGGCAATGAAGAGAAGAGGAAAGTTGTTCAGCGTGAAAAGTGTACTCCTGCCGGAAAGCTCCGTCTGAAAACCGAAACTGCATGAGCGAAAAACAGGGAGCTGAAAAAATTCAGCTCCCTGTGATGATCACGCTATTATATATTATAATCGTAGGTCACGCCGTTTTCTGCTGCATCACTGTAATCGGGCTCATCAAGTATATCCTCATAAGCCGGCAGATTATCAATACTGTAATCAAAGGCTGAAAACGCAGTTCCCCATGCCACAAAGAAAATGACATAAATTGCAATCGTAAGAACCACATTTATAATGACACTAGCCAGCGCGCACTTTCCGCATGCTTTTGCCGTTTTTGGTTTTGTATCTTTCTCAGTTAAATAGATTACAAGCCCTGCCAGAGGAATAAACCAGGAAAGAACCGCGAGCCCTGCGTTTGCCTTTTGCTCATAAGGCGGATACGGCGGATAAAATTGCGGCGGAATGTTGTAATTATAAGGCGGTTGCTGCGGCGGAATATTATAATACTGCTGCTGAGCATAATAGTTTTGCCGCTGCGTGTTGTAACCTTGCTGTTGAGCATTGCGCTGCTGATACGGCGGCACATTTTGCTGATTCGGCTGCGCTGTATTGCTGTTCGGCCGGCTGTACTCATTTTGATTCTGATCGGGTGTGAACTGGTTTTCAGTACCTGCATTTATATTTTTGCCCTGTTCGTTTGTCGGTCTGTAATTTTCATCTGCCATAGCAGCTGACCTCCTTGTTTTAGTAATTCCATCTTAACACATATATGATTATACTGTCAATAACAGCAAAAATACATATGAGGATTGGAACCTTTTTAAAATTACAGCGGCCCTGTAATCAACAGAGCCGCTTTTTACATTCAGGATTATTATATTCTGTATGTATTCGGGACAGGTGCTTTATTATTCATAGTATTCATAATATGTGTCGTCATATGAATCATCATAGTCATAATAATCGCTGTAATACGAATCATCGCCGTAAGAATAATCGTCCAGATAATCTTCGTAGCTGTTTGCAGCGGAAAATATTGCGGCACCCATAATAGCATAAAGTATAATTATTAAAATTGTATTTACAATTACGCTGACAAGCGCGCATATTCCGCTGACCTTTGCGGTTTTCGGCCTTTTATCCTTTTGGGTAAGAAAAATGATCAGACCGGCAAGCGGAATAATGTATGAGAGTATAGCAAATCCAACGCTGGCCTTTTGCTCCTGAGGGGGCTGATAAGGCGGATAAAACTGCTGATTCGGCGCCTGCTGATAGTTTGGCTGATAATTTGGCTGCTGATAGTCCTGACGCGGCGGCGTCTGATAATCCTGCTGGGGCTGAGCCTGAGGCGGCGTCTGATAATCCTGCTGCGGCTGGGCCTGTGCGGGGGCAGATGCCTGGTTATCCTGCCGGGTATTTTGCTGAGGTTCTGTATTCTGCTGTGGTATGTTTTGATTGTTGTATTCGTCTGCCATAGTATTGCAAACCTCCTCTCATTATTGTAATTTCATAATAGCATATATATGTTTACACTGTCAATATAATGTGTCCTATATAATAAAAATAATTAAAGGCATGTTAAGTCAAAATGATATGCGCCCCAAAAGTCAGAATTTATTATGAGCAAAACAGGGAGGATATAGTGCGGAATATAAAATAGGTTTATAATGGATTTGCGGGAACACGGATTAGGCTGCACAGAAACAATGAGAAAATATTTTCTCCACTTAGGAGAGGATAATTTCTAATTTCTGAAACAGCGGGAACGCATATACTTAGAAGAAGGAGCCGAAGACCTAATGACAGGAAGTCCGCCCTTAATATTTATCAGTTCTCTGTATCAAGCGTTCCTGCAAATTTTGCATCATCTACCGCGTATTGCTCATAATTTGCATTCTGCCAAACTTTTACATAGTCAACAAGAAATTCACTTTTGCTTTGGGTATCAAATGCACCGATTTTCTGGCCGTGGGGGCCCCATTCATCGCCGGCGTCTATTTCACAGGTGAGGCGCAGAAATTCTTTAACGTGCGAAACTCCGCCTGCAGTCGTTGCCCATGTGGCATTTCCGTCAATATAAAATACATAGTATTCAGGAGTCCATTTAAGTGCATATGTGTGCCATCCGCTATAAAGATCCTGTTCCAGATCCGTTATGTATGCTTCGGAATCAGCAAAATCGCCGTAGCCGTTCCATAAGAGCGCATGTCCCATTTTGCTCTCTTTGCTTTGTCTGAACGCACTTTCAAATACATCTATTTCGGTTCCGTCAACACCGGCGGCAGAAGGTTTTCTCATATTTGAAGACTGCAGCCAGAAAGCGGACCACATTCCGTTGGCGTCGGGAAGCTTTGCGCGCACTTCAAAGTAGCCGAATGCCTGTGCAAATAAAAGTTCGTCGCTCTGCCCTTTATTGCTGTTTTGGTCGCCCACAACGCGGCGTGTTTCGATCCCGCCCGTAAAACGGCCCTGTGCAGGGCAGTCCCCGTTGCAGGAATGGTTGTTTTCATATTGCGACGTAATTACAAGATTGCCGTCTCTAAGCGAAACGGCGTTCGGGCACCACCAGCAGGCCTCCTCCGGCTTTTCCGGATCGTTGCTTTCCCATCTTATCGCGTGCGGCGAAGTGGTCCAGATCTCACGGCTGCCGGTATAGCTTTCACCAAAAGTGATGCCTTCATTGAGTACGCTGCCGTCAAATCCGTCCTCAAAAACCATATACCATCCGTTCTGACCGAGCTGTGGCAGCGACAGATCATATCCCGCTTCCTTCCAGCTTTCGTCCTGCTTTTCGGCAGCGCAGGAGCACAGCATCAGTGCCGTTGTCACAAGCGCAAGAGCCACGCTCGGAATCTTTGCAAATCGTTTCATAATACCCTCTCCTTTTATTATAAAACCGTATTTCAGCTCATTGTGTATATATCTTTTCCGCTGACAAGTCCTATTCCGGCGGGTCCTATATCTTTGTTGAGCGCGCTGTAAAACATATAGTATTTGCCGTTTGCGTAAAGAAGCGACGATCGGTACAGTCCCATATTGTCAAAAGCTTTTTCGGATTCTGAATGCGAAAATATTTTTTCAGCTGTTGTGTAGCTGATATTGTCCGCGGAAAAAACATAATACAGATCCATATGCCTGTATTTTTCTTTGGATTTGGGATTGAAGGCGGAGATCAGCGCCTCATACCCTTTTGCGGTATGGATAAGGTCTATATGCCAGTTCCTGAGTTTTTTGTCTTTATAGTTGATTTTTATGCTTCGTACTGTTTTCCAGTTTTTACCGTTTTTACTTTCTCTGTAATCAAGTGAATAGCCTGCATTCTGATCAATAGACCACATTCGGTATACGCCGTTTTCATATAAAAGCGCAGGACTTAAAAAATCACATTTCCCCATTTCACCGGTCAGCATATCTTCAGTTTTGCTCCACTGAACACCGTCCTTGGTCGTTTTCCGGCGCAAAACGGTTCTGTTATTTGGTTTGTCAAAAAATCGCCACCAGCATTCAAGCTGTTTTGTATTCGTGTTGTAAACGAGTTCCGTATCTGAATTGTATACCTTATAGGGCAAGTGGTTTTCCGGAACCGGTTCAAGAGGATTTGAGAAGCCTTTGGGCGTGCTCCAGTTTTTAAGATCGTTGCTGACTTCTATGTGCGGATTTTCCCAGTAATCTTCACTGTTGCTGTAAGGCGTGTAAGCGCACCAGTATTTGTATCCGTTCCAGCCTTTTTCAAAATAGAATACGGATGGGTGATAATTATAAATATTTCCGTACGCATTTCTAAGATTTAATGGTTTTGACGCGTTTTTGTTTGTGTTTAATATGTAGATGCGGCAGTTTGCCCGTGCACCGCTTGCTTTTGCGGTTATAACAGCCGCTCCTGCTGATTTTGCCTTTACTATCCCGCCGTCAACACACACGATATCCGAATTGCTTGTCTGCCACTCGATTTTTGAGAAGTCTGTTTTCAGCTTGCCGTTCAGATCTAGCGTTTCATTTATATTCAGTGTGTAGCTTGGTTGATCAAAAACCAGGGCGGGATCGTTTTCAATTGCCGTAATCTCTATGCTGCGGCTGCATTCTCCGGCTTTTACTGTGACTGAGGCTTTTCCGCTTTTTAAGACTGTTATTTTGCCGTCCTGTACTTTCGCAACGGATTCATCACTGCTTGACCACTGCGCGATGTCCGTAGAATTCATGGGCAGGATACGCGCCTGGATTTCAATACTTTCTCCGGCTTTGGCAGTTACTCTGCTTTTGTCAAGCTCTATGGACTGTGCCGCTATCTGTTCATCCTGTATGCCGTGAACGCGGTCCTTTTTTATGAATCCTGTTTTAAGCTTGCCGTTGTCGCTGAACATTATTTTGATCCAGCCGTTTTTTTCACCCAGTATCAGCACCTGCTGATCCTTGGAAAGCCGTGCGCTGTAAAAGGAAGCGGAAAGCGGATACTGCCGTGCGTTTTCATCGCTGTTTATATATGCTTCCTCGCGTTTTTCATTATTTATCTGAATTCTGTCATAGCTTTTTATCTCGGCATATACAGCTGCGCTTGCGCATACTGCCCCTGTAAACAAAACAGAAAGGCATATCAGCACGGCCTTCAGCGCAGTATGTTTATTTTGTTTTGTTCTCATATGATTTCACCTTTCAAAGGCGGTTTAAAATATTGCTCTTACGGCAATATCATCAATTACCCATTTTGAATTTTCATATATGAATTTTACCGCTGCGTATCCGCTGTCGGCCCTGTTTTCGGAGGTGGTTTCAAATTCATTTGAAACCTTGTATGAGTAGTCAAATGAAAAGTTCACTGTGCATGCTCCGCCGTAGTTATATGATGTTTCACTGTCGGTGCCGTATTCCGTCTTTATCTCGGTATTGTCTATTTTGAAATCCGATATGCTTATATATTTGTCTGAATCATATATGGAGTTTTTTATTTCATCGTAAAGTTCATTTATTCCGTTCTTGCCGAAATCCGCGGAAAGCATAGCGGCGTCGATCCCGTCTCCCTGTCCGCATGCATGATCGTAAATCGATTCAACAGCGTTTTTTGCGGATGTGCAGATACCTTCAAAGCAGGCTTCGCTCATCTTATAGGAAACAAAAAAGAGATTGTTGTCGCTGTTTACCGAAATGTTTTCTTTATATTCCTCAAAACCTTCGCACTGCGCTTTTATTTCATGGCCGCCTGCGAACATATAATCCGTTCTGAAAACAGAATATGAAATTTCTTTTCCCGTTTCAGGATCTGTTGCCGTTTCGCTGCCGATTTGAGCAATCTCGATGGAATCCACAAAGAGTTTGCTCCCCGCAGGAGCATAGATGTCGGCTTGGCATATCAGTTTGGCACTCGGTATGGCACGGTAGGTGTCATACTTCCAAAATCCGTCTTTTGTTTTTTTGATTTTAAAATATAAGGTCTTCCAGTCCCCGTTATCATCTATGAAATCAACGCTGTAATGTATGGTGTCTCCATCCGCTTTTTCCGGTTCTATTATGAAACTTCCCGCTCTGACGCCGGCAAGGGGCGTTTCATCAGGGTGTGCAGACAAGTATTCGCAAAACGCCTCGCGCGTTATGAACGGTGAGTCAAAAGCGGGCAGGAACTTGAAAACAAGATTCCAATCCTGATGGGAAACAGCTTCCACATAGCTTTCAACAAATTTTTCCGGATTGTGCTTCGGTGATAAAACCGGGTATATCATGACTGCCGCCGCAATGATAATCACCGCTGCGCATAAAGCCGCTGAGATTATTTTCATCTTTTTTGGGATTTGTCTCCTGCGCCTGTGTTTTTTATTTGTATTCTTTTCCTGCTCTGTTTTGTCAGGCTGTTTTTCAGCTTCAAATATTTCAAAATTTATTTCTGTATTTGCCATATGAATTCCTGGATTTATTTATATTACAGTTAAGATCTGTTTATCGTCTTAATGATAATATATAAAAATGCTGTTTTCAACTCATAAAGGCAATCTTAATATAATCTTAACTATTTTATGGAATAGTGCATGAATACGATTGAATTTTTTGTATTTTCTGCTATAATTATTAAGTGTTATCTTGGTTGAAGGGGGGCTTTTAACGTGGGTTCAAAGGAATATTTTATTTATCTGCTTTCCTGCTGGCTCAACAAGGAAAAGCCCCGCGGAAGCGAAAAGACAGACTGGCAGGCAATTTATTCCCTTGCAGAAGATCACAGCGTTACGGCGATTATAGCAAGCAAGATCAAAGAACTTCCGCACGGAAGCCGTCCAAAGGGAAAACTGCTTTCTGCGTTTAATCAGCGCCTTGGCTTTGCCGTTCAGAATTACGAAATAAAAATGCATGCTATGACCTATCTTATTGAAACGCTTGCTGGCGCGGGAATAGATCATTTGCTTGTTAAAGGAGCGGTGTTAAGATTCTTATATCCGTCTCCCGAACTCCGGACGAGCGGGGATACTGATGTTATCGTTCGGCCGTCAGAGTATGAAAAAGCAATAGAATCTTTAAAAAAAGCGGGCTTCAGAGTTGATTGTGTCAGGCAAAGTTTCTCCCAGCTGGTTTACGGCGGAGAGTTTTTTGATCTGCATACCGAGCTGGAAAGCATCAATGTTCAAAGCAAGATCTATTATTCCACTCCGTTTGACGATATCAGTGAAAATACCGGTCATACATATAAGCTTAAGCCTGTTTATCATCTGCTGTATGTTATTACACATATAGCCTATCATCTTAAAAACGGGGGAGCAGGCGTACGCATGATCATGGATATAGATGCTGTTCTTCGCTATTATTCCGATATGGATATGGAAAGATTTATGGCGCTTTGCGATAATATTAAAATCAAGCGTACTGCGCAGGCACTCATCGCCCTTTCAAAAAAATGGTTTAAAACACCTGTAGCGATCGATTATACTTTTGAGGATGCCGACGAGCAGACTTTTTATGAAAATCTTTCCGAGATCATTATTAACGGCGGCGTTTTTGGATATAAAAACGGCGGAGTCGGCATGGTGAACCTTGAGCGAAGCATAGGGGAAAACGGCAGGGCGGATCTCAAGGCGTCTCTGAAAGCGTTTTTCAGATGGCTTTTTCCAAGCGCCGCATATCTTAAAAGGTTTTATTATTATTGCTATAAACACCCTGTTTTGCTCCCTGTTGCGTGGTTTCAGCGCTTTTTCAGCGCGCTTTTCGGCCATTTTTCCGTTGCAAAGAGGATCGCCCGGGAGATGTTTACCAAACAGGAGATGTCCGCAAAATATTTTGACGTTCTCACCGAACTTCAGATAGATGATAATCATCATTATGATTAAGTTGGCGGCAACCGAACCCGGTATGCTGCCTAAAGCAGTTTGTTTTAGGCGATTTCGGATTTATCTCTCTTGCTTAGGCAAGCGTTAAACGAATTGTTGTAACGGCATAAGCAAAGGCTTGAACTTTATGTTCAAGCCTTTGCTTATATATAATTAATTACTATTTATAATATTATAAATATCTTCCGGGGTCTGAGCAATGAAATCCGCGCCGGCGTTTTCGAGCTCGCCTGGTGCTGCATAGCCGTAAAGTACGCCTATGGATCTTAACCCCGTTTCCTTTGCACCTATAATATCATGCTCGCGGTCTCCGATCATAACAGCATGAGAGCGGTCGGTTATGCCGAGCGTTTCGAGCGCATAATCGATCACCTGCGCTTTTTTACAGCGGGTGTTGTCCAGATTGGATCCGGCAATAAGATCAAAATATTCTGCCAGTCTGAAATGCTCGGCTATTTTTATGGCGAACGGCTCAGGCTTTGAAGTGGCAATAATAAGCGTTTTGCCCTGTGCTTTCAGCTTTTGCAGCAGCAGGGGAACACCTGCGTAGACCTTGTTTTCAAATATGCCTTTCGGTCTGAAATATTCTCTGTAATATTCTACTGCTTTTTCTGCGTCCGGCCCGGACAGGCCGAAGATCTCAGTGAAAGAGGTGATCAGCGGCGGTCCCAAACATGCCCGCAGCCTGGCTTCATCGGTTTCTTCAACACCGAATTTTCTAAGTGCATATTTTACGGAGTTGGTAATTCCCGGCGCAGCGTCAGTAAGTGTGCCGTCCAGATCAAAAAGAATGTATTTTAACATAAGCAGACCTCCCGAAATGTGATCTCAATCACCTCAGTGGATATCCTCAAGCACAGCATGCGCGCATTTGATTCCGTCCACGGCGGCTGATACTATACCGCCCGCGTATCCGGCGCCTTCGCCGCACGGATAGATGCCTCGTATATTACATTGGCAGAACTCATCACGCAGGATTCTTACACTGCTTGAGCTTCTGGTCTCCGGCGCAGTCAGAACGGCATCGTAAAGATTAAAGCCGTTCAGTTTTTTGTCCATCTCAACAATGGCGCTTTTCATTGTTGCCGTAACTTTTTGCGGCAGACATTCGCTGATGTCCGTAAGAGTGACGCCGGTCGGGTAGGTAGGTTCAACATCGCCAAGCCGTCTGCTTGCTCTTTGCGCAAGAAAATCGCCAACGAGCTGCGCCGGCGCTCTGTAATCTCCGCCGCCCAGCAAAAACGCGCTGTGTTCGATCTCGCGCTGATAATAGATCCCTGCCAGCGGGTGTTCACTGGGAAAATCTTTAGGTTCAATTCCTACAAGCAGCGCGCTGTTGGCGTTTTTGCCGTCGCGTGCAAGAGAGCTCATGCCGTTTACTATTACGCCGCCCTTTTCGCTTGCTGCCGCAACTACCGTACCGCCGGGGCACATGCAAAAGGTGTATGCTCCGCGTTCGTGCAATCCGTGGCAGGAAAGCTTGTAGTCCGCTGCGCCCAGCTTTGGGTGCCCGGCAAATCTGCCGTACTGCGCTTTGTTGATAAGGCTTTGGGGATGCTCTATCCTTGCGCCTACGGAAAACGGCTTCTGTATTATATCTATGCCCAGATCATAGAGCATTTCAACAGTGTCTCTGGCGCTGTGACCTATCGCCATGATTACACTGTCTGCCTCTATATCAAAGCTTTCACCACGGTGACTGTATGTTATGCCCTGAATGAATTTGTTGTAAACTATCAGCTTTTCCACTCTGCATTCAAGGCGTACCTCACCGCCAAGGGTTTCTATCTTTTTGCGTATATTCTTAACCACTACCGCAAGACGGTCGGTTCCTATATGTGGTTTTGACGAGTAAAGGATCTCCTCTGGTGCGCCGGCTTCGTAAAGCTCCGTCAGGACTTTGCGTATGAAAGGGCTTTTTATTCCTGTTGTAAGTTTGCCGTCAGAGAAAGTCCCGGCGCCTCCCTCGCCGAACTGAACGTTTGACTCCTCGTTCAGAATGCACTGTTTCCAGAATCTGTCAACATCTTTCTGCCGCTCTTCAATAGCTTTTCCCCGCTCAAAAATGATCGGACAAAGGCCGGCCTCGGCCAGTATCAGACCGGCGAGCATACCGGCAGGCCCGAATCCTACGATTATAGGTCTGAATTGTGAAACGCGCCTGTTTTCAGGCATCTCATAGTGATACGGTCTAACAAGCGAAACTTTGTTTGATCTGCATTTTGATACGATCTGCTCTTCGTCCAGTTTAATTTCGCAGTCAACGCTGTATGAAAAATGAATATCATCTTTTTTGCGCGCGTCCACGCTTTTTTTGAATAGCGTTAAGCTTTTTATGTATTTTTTGTTTATTTTAAGTATTTTGGCTGCCTTGGCTGCAAGCAGATCCTCGCTGTCGTCAAGTTCCAGCCTTATTTCATTGATCCTTATCATATTTACACTCTTTCGCTATATTGTCCGCGGCTGTTATGCCGCTGTGCCAGGCAAAATCAAGATTGAATCCGCCGCACTTAAACTGCCTGTCCAGAAGTTCTCCGCAAATATACAGGCCCTTCATTTTTTTAGATCCGTAACCCTCTATTTCGCTTACAGGTATGCCGCCGCAGGTGATCTGGGCAAAGTCGTATCCTTTTGTTCCGGTTATGATCAGACGCCAGTTTTTGGCAGTGTGTGCCTGTAAGCCGGCTTCGCCTCCGGTTTGCTTTTCAATTATTGCGGCAAGTTTCGTGCCAAGAATGCCTTTAAGATTTCCGAATCTGTTTATGTGTTCAAACACTTCTTCTTCGGTGAGTTCCGGTATCAGATCAAGTACGGCAAGGCATTTTGGCTTTTCGCCGCCGGCGAATGCTTTGGATACCGCGGCGGAAACGTTCATTACCGCAATACCGGAAAGACCATAGTCCGTAAACAGTACCTCGCCGTATTCCCGGGCTGCCGGCGTGCCGTCAATCCATATTGTTATTCCGCACCTTGTTCTGGTTCCTCTGATTGCGCGCGGATATTTGCTTGATGAGGTGAGCTGCACAAGCCCGGGAAAGAGCGGCGTAATGCTGTGACCAAGCTGTTTTAGCAAAGAATAGCCGCTGCCGTCTGAACCGAGCGCGCTTTGCGCTTTCCCTCCCGCTGCCGCAACAACGAAATCCGCTTCCAAACTGCCTTTTGAAGTCTTTATCAGAAATCCGTTTTCGCTTTTTGATACAGACTGAGCAGTGCAGTCCGTTATTATTTTTACGCCCAGCTTTTCGCAGTTGTCCAGCAGGACGCTCAGCACCGTTTCTGCCTTCAGGGAATAGGGATAGACCCTGCCCTCGTCAAGTTCTTTGAGCAAAAGACCTGCTGAGGTAAAAAAATCTTTTATTTCCGTATAGTGTTCGGCATGGGTATTTGTTATATTGCAGCGCCCGTTTCCTGTTGCAAGTATCTTCTTTCCGGGGCTTTGAAGGCGTTCAATGATACAAACCCGTGCATTTCTGTTTTTCTGCTTTAGCCTGAGCGCGCACGCAAGTCCGGAGGCTCCGGCGCCGATAATAATTACTCTTGTGTTCATAGCGGCTCCGATATACTGTATATGTCCGTTTATTTATTGTTTGTAAATATAATATATTAAAATAAGCATAAATGCAAACTTTTTTTGAGTTAGCCCTTGACTGTTTCTTAAAGTTGTGGTATAGTAGCAATACCTCAAAAAGGGGTTAATTTTTTTGCCCTTTTTTAAAGCGGCCCTGTTCTTACCGCTGTGAGGGAGATTTCATATCGAAAGAAAAACGGAGGTGCCCAAATGAGAGTTAAAGTTACTTTAGCTTGCACTGAATGCAAACAACGCAATTACAACACAATGAAAAACAAGAAGAACACGCCGGACAGACTTGAAATGAACAAGTACTGCCCGTTCTGTAAGAAACATACGCTTCACAGAGAAACCAAGTAACGGAGGATAAAAATGGCTGATAAAAAGACTTCAAATGCCGAGGAAAAAAAGAATCTTAAGGCAGATAAGGCCGATAATTCCAAAAAATCTTCCGCCAAGGCAGAAAAGAAAAAGTCAAAGAAAAAGAATCCGTTTAAATCCGCAGGCAAGTTTTTCAAAAGCGTAAATGCAGAGCGCAAAAAGGTAGTGTGGCCAAAGGCAAAGGAAACATTAAGGAATTCTCTAATCGTTCTTGTTGTCGTTATTATAGTAGGCGTTGCGATTTACGCGGTGGATTCTGTTTTGTCTTTGGGTCTCAGCGCTTTAAAGCAGGCGGCTGAAGATACCACCGTTTCCGAAACGGTAGAGGATACTACCGCAGCGCAGGACACTACTGCCGCAGCTGAAACAGAAACTGAAACGCAGGCGGCTGAGTAATGCCGGAATTTAAATTTCGGAGGCTTATTTGATGGAAGAAGCAAAATGGTATGTTGCGCACACCTTTTCAGGTTATGAAAACAAGGTCGCGAGCAACATAGAAACCGTTGTTGAAAACAGAAATCTCCACGATCTTATCCAGGAGGTTTCGGTTCCCACTGAAACAGTTGTTGAGATTAAGGACGACGGCACTAAAAAAGAGGTGGAAAGAAAGATCTTTCCCGGCTATGTTCTTGTTAAAATGGTAATGACAGACGATACATGGTACGTTGTCAGAAATATCAGAGGCTGCACCGGCTTTGTCGGACCCGAGAGCAAGCCGGTTCCGCTTACGGAAGAGGAAGTCCGTAAACTTGGAGTGGAAAAGGTAAGTGTAAAGGTAAATTATGCCGCCGGAGATATGGTAAACGTTATAGACGGACCGCTTGAGGGCTACTCGGGCACGGTCGAGGGTGTTGACGTTGCCAACAACAGTGTGCGCGTTCTTATTTCCATGTTCGGCAGGGAAACTTCTGTTGAATTTGAGCTTGACCAGCTCGAAAAGGCAGAGGACTGATATTTTTATTAAGGTAATTCGCGGCACGGCCGCTTATTATGCGCCGCAAGGCGCGTGGGAGGGGAGCGCTTCCCCGCCATACCACGATTTTTAGGAGGAAAAAATAATGGCTCAAAAGGTAGTAGGTTTAATTAAACTTCAAATCCCCGCAGGCAAAGCGACTCCGGCACCGCCGGTCGGCCCTGCGCTCGGTCAGCACGGTGTTAATATTCCTGCGTTTACAAAGGAGTTCAACGAGAGAACAAAGAATGACGCCGGCCTTATCATTCCCGTTGTTATCACGGTTTATGATGACCGTTCTTTCACATTCGTAACCAAAACACCGCCCGCGGCAGTTCTTATCAAGAAAGCCTGCGGAATCGAAAAGGCTTCCGGTGTTCCGAATAAGGATAAGGTTGCCACAATCACAAAAGCACAGATTCAGCAGATCGCTGAAACGAAGATGCCCGATCTCAATGCGGCTTCGCTTGAAGCGGCTATGAGCATGATTGCAGGCACCGCCCGCAGCATGGGTATAGTAGTAGAAGACTGATTCCCTTGTGGGAGGAAAAATCCGATTAACCACTGGAGGTAATGTATTATGAAACACGGAAAAAAATATTCAGACGGCGCTAAGCTTATAGACCGTACTAAATTATATGAAAGCGCAGAAGCGCTTGATCTTGCAGTCCAGACTGCAAAAGCAAAGTTTGATGAAACGATCGAGGTACATGTTCGTCTTGGTGTTGACTCACGTCATGCAGATCAGCAGGTCCGCGGCGCTGTAGTTCTTCCGAACGGAACAGGTAAAGATGTAAGAGTTGCCGTATTCGCCAAGGGTGATCTTGCTAAGGCTGCCGAGGCTGCCGGTGCGGACGTTGTAGGCGATGCTGATCTTGTTCAGAAGATACAGGGCGGATGGATGGAGTTTGACGTGGCGATCGCAAGCCCGGATATGATGGGCTTTGTCGGCCGTTTAGGTAAGGTGCTCGGTCCCCGCGGACTTATGCCTTCCCCAAAAGCCGGTACGGTAACAACTGATGTTGCAAAGGCTGTTTCAGAGGCTAAAGCAGGTAAGATTGAATATCGTCTTGACAAGTCAAATATCATTCACTGCCCGATCGGCAAGGCCTCATTTGGCAAAGAAAAGCTTTTTGAAAACTTCAATGCCCTTCTTGACGCTATCATCAAGGCTAAGCCCGCAGCTGCAAAGGGCCAGTACATCAGGTCATGCGCCGTTGCGGCTACGATGGGCCCCGGTATCCGTATCAACCCCAACAAGGTCGGTTCTGCTGTTGCCGGTGAATAATTTAATTTAACCAAAGGTATTGACAAGGGCCTGTCCCTTGTGTTAAAATACACTCGCTGTTCAACCAAAGACAGCAGGTGCCGCAAGGCGTAAGATATTCGTTATCGCCTGCCGAGGAATGAGCATTTATGTTGATATACAGTGCGTACCGCATTTTATATTGAAAAAATAAATGTTGTGCATTCCGTCTTTGCGGAATGCACTTTTTGTTTGGTCAACAGCCTTAAAAGTCCGCATTTGCGGCAAATAATTTAGGAGGTACAGTTCATTAATGCCAAGCACAGTAGTTCTTGAAAAGAAAAAAGCGCAGGTTGAAGCGCTGGCTGAAAGAATCAAGGGCTCAGTAGCCGGTGTTGTTGTTGATTACAAGGGTATCAACGTAGAAGATGACACCAAGCTTCGTAAAGAGCTTCGTGAGGCAGGCGTAGAGTATACAGTAGTTAAAAACTCTATCCTTAAAAGAGCTGCGGATGCAGCCGGCCTTTCAGGTATGGATCCTGTTCTTGAAGGCACAACAGCCATTGCAACAAGCGCTGATGATTATGTCGCGTCGGCACGCATCCTGAACAAATATGCCGAAGCGCATGATTTCTTTAATGTAAAGTCAGGCTATCTTGACGGCGAGGTCATTGATCTTTCAAAGATCGAAGCTCTTGCTAAACTTCCGTCCAGAGAAGTTCTTCTTGCAACGGTCTGCAGCGTGTTCAATGCTCCTATTGCAGCATTTGCCCGCGCAGTTCAGGCAATCGTTGACAAGGGCGGCGCAGAAGCCTGCGAAAGTGAAAAAGCAGAGGAGTCTGCGGCTGAGGACGCTGAAGCTCAGGCCCCAGCAGAGGAAGCACCTGCGGCTGAGGCGGAGGCTCCTGCAGAAGATTCAGCAGAATAATTATTTTAACTTTTAACTAAAATTTAATTCGGAGGAAATGAAAATGGCATCAGAAAATGTAACCAAAATCGTTGAAGAGCTTAAAACTCTTACCGTTCTTGAGCTTTCAGAGCTTGTATCAGCAGTTGAGGAAGAGTTCGGTGTAAGCGCTGCCGCAGCAGTAGCGGTTGCAGCTCCTGCAGAAGGCGGTGCCGCTGCAGCTGAAGAGAAGACCGAATTTGACGTTGTTCTTACAGACGTAGGCCCGAACAAGATTCAGGTCGTTAAGGCTGTTAAGGAAGCAACAGGTCTTGGCCTTAAAGAGGCTAAAGAGATCGTTGATTCTGCTCCCAAGACCATCAAAGAGGCTGTTCACACTGCGGACGCAGAGGCTCTTAAGGCTAAGATCGAGGAAACAGGCGCAACTGTTGAACTCAAATAATTGTACCATCCAAAACAAAAGCGGCGTGCTGTCAGCACGCCGCTTTTTACATGTGTGATGAAAAGGTCTAAGCAGTCATTATATTTATCAAAGAATCAAGATCTTCCGCAGGAACACCTGTTTCAACCAGGCAATTGTATGTCTTTTCACTCAGAGTGGATCCTTCACACTGCATGATCGTTGTATAATAATCTGATTCCAACAGCTTTTCAAGAGGTCTTTTTCCGCCGATATTCCCGAAATTGGAAAAAAGAAAGTCCTTGAAAAGCTCTTCTTCCGGTACGCCGAGAAGCGCGTTGATCATAAAAGAAAGCATTCCGGTTCTGTCCGTTCCTATGTTGCAGTGAATGAACAGGGGGTAATTCTCCTCGTCAGCAAGAACGGAAAACACCTTCACAACCTGCGCTTTGTTGTCTGCAAGCATTTTTCCGTCCCATTCCATCGGGCAGTTTATGTAAGTAACGCTGCTGCCGAGCGGGCTTTCGGTAATGCCGCCGTTTTCGCTGTCGTAATCAAGCCGCACATCAATCTCTGTTTTTATGTCCAATTCCTCAATCATCGTGCGTTTGCCGTCTTCGGTTATTTCAATATTTATATCTGGAACATTGCTTTCGTTCAGCCGCCCGGTGCGGAAGATCATACCCTGTTTTGTTATGTTTCCGCTTTCTGTTTCCCTTCCGCCAAGATCCCTTGCGTTGGTAACACCATCTATATAAAGATTGCGCGGGGCTTCGGAACTTGTTGAAAACGATGAAACGGCACTTGTCATATCATCGGCGCTGACCGTCCAGTAGTATTCTGTGCCGATCTTCAGGTTGTACACGGAATATTCGGTTCCGCTCGTTGTGTATGAAACTGCATTTGACATATCTTCGTTTTCACTTATGCTAAGCGTGAACTGTGTGTTTTCAGAACCGTTGTATTCCCATTCAAAATCAACTGGTTTCGGTCTGCTTTTTTCACTCTGCCCGTATGCGTAAATACCGATCATAGAATCGGGTCCTCGCAGAAATGCGCTTTGGCTTAGGGTATGAATGCCAACTGTTTCCTCAACAGGTGATACAGCCTTAATGGAAACAGGATCGCTCTGTCCGCCTGTGCAGCCTGTCAGCAAGCAGATAACAGTCAGTATGGCAACAAATATATTTATCGATTTTTTTATAATGATCACCGCCGTTTCTGAAAGTAAATAAAAGTACTTGATTTAATTATAACAAATTAAAATATTATTTCAAGCATGTGCTTATCAACAGGGCCCTAATGCCGTTTGTCAAGCTTTCGAAAGTGAAAAGCCGGCGGAAAATCCGCCGGCTCATGTATTATAAAAACAAATCGATCTCATTCCGCTGCCTTGGAATTGTCTGTCCTCTCCAAAATATAGTCCACGCTCGTGCCGTAAAAATCTGCAAGCGCAATCAAAATTTCCGGCGGCACCGTCCGTTCTCCGCGCTCGTAATATGAATAAAGACGCTGAGAGATACCTATTTCACTGCCAACCTTAGCCTGAGTCAGATCGTTATCCTCTCTCAGATCCTTGATCCTTTTGATTTTCATGCTTTACACCCCGCTTTGTATTTATTATATGATGAAGAAACGTTTACTATTGACCTAAAGAACGAATTGTTCTATAATTATATAGGTTATATATTTACAAAAAGTACCGTCGTGTCATTTCCTTTTTGCAACAATTTTTTTGCAGCTTAAGCGGTATAATTTTTTGTATTATGGGGTGATTCGGTGCAGTATGATTCCTTTAGAAGTGTAAGCGGCTATGTGTTTTGCATAGAGAAGCAAAATAAAGACGGTTTTTATTTTGAAGCAAAAGCACGCAGCCTGAATTCAGGAAAATTTTATGACGTGCGGTTTGAGGGCAGAAAAAGATACGCTTTTTTTATCTATAAAAATAATCAGTGGAATGTATACTTCATGCATCGGAACGCAAAGTATTTTCCGTCCGCTTTTAAAGGCGTACAGGATCTGGAACGCCTTGAAAGTGATATTGAAAGCGGATTGGAAACGCCGGATTTGCGCGTGTGCGGGATAAGAGTAAAAAAATACCGTCTGCGCGGCGGGGCAAGGATCGATCTGCCTGATTTTCCGTTTTTATATCATTCCGAAGTGAAAATGCTTGATCCCGCACGCCAGCGCAGCCGGTATAATTATTCTTCGGCTCCCAAATATTTAATTGCTGCGCGTAAAACCAAATATGTTAAACCGAACGCGGCGGAAAGTCTTTATCTGTTCGGATGCAACAGTGACGAAGTGTATAATAAGATCTCGTCCGGAGTGCCGATATGCGTTACGCATACATATGAAAACGAAAAAGCTGTGGCCGTGATCAAAGATGTGAACAGATATGATATCATTCCTTTTCAGCACTGTCTGAAAACGCTGTGACCGACATGAAGCGCAATGCCTGTTGCATATTCCGGATGCTGCTGATATAATATGTACCTGAGGTGATTCTTATGAAAGAAATAAACATCCGTGATCTTAAGGAAAATGCCGTAAAGCTTATAGGTGATGACTGGGCGCTTCTTACCGCTACGGATCAGGACAGGGATTCTTGTAATCCTATGACGGTCTCATGGGGAGGCATAGGCGAACTCTGGGGTCGTGATACGGCAACCGTGTATGTAAGAGAAAGCAGATACACAAAAACCCTTATTGACAAAGAAAACTATTTTTCTCTGTGCTTCTTTGATAAAAAATATAAAAAAGAGCTCAGTTTTTGCGGTTCACACAGCGGCAGAGACTGTGATAAGGTGAAAGAAACAGGCCTCACTCCTGTATACAATGAAAAAGCGCCGTATTTTAAGGAGGCAAAGATCGTGCTGATCTGCCGGAAAGAAGCCTGCCTTTATCTTGACGAAAAAAGCTTTTTGGATCACGATATAATGCAGAAGTGGTATTCTGACCATGATATGCACTATATTTATTTTTCTGAGATAGAAAAAGTATTGATTTCACAGTAATTTTAGTATATAATATAAATGCAGCTCAGAGCGGTTGCATTTTTAGCGTAGCGTATGGGCCCTGTGCGACGGGATGCTACGAACCTTGTCAGGCGGGGAACCGAGCAGCAATAAGTGGATTATTCTGTGCGCCGCAGACAAGTCTGTACGTTACGCTAAGAATGCAACCGTGTTTTTTGTCTATAATGAAAGGATGGTGTTATATGTATCAGGCGCTTTACAGAAAATACAGGCCAAAGGTCTTTTCAGACGTGTGCGGCCAGGAGCATATAACGTCCACCCTGTTAAATGAAATACGGGAGGGGAGGGTATCCCACGCGTATCTGTTTACCGGTTCAAGGGGCACGGGTAAAACGACCTGCGCAAAAATCCTTGCGAAAGCCGTAAACTGTGAAAACAGTCAGAACGGGGAGCCTTGCGGTATGTGTGAAATGTGCCGCGGCCTTGATGACGGTACGATTTATGACGTGGTAGAGATAGACGCTGCGTCCAACAACGGCGTGGATAATATACGCGATCTGCGCGAGGAGGCAAACTATACTCCGTCAAGGGGCAAATACCGCGTATATATAATCGACGAGGTCCACATGCTGTCACAGGGCGCGTTCAATGCGCTGCTTAAAACGCTTGAAGAGCCGCCCGCTCATGTGATTTTCATCCTTGCTACAACGGAAGTACATAAGCTTCCCGCTACCATTCTTTCGCGCTGCCAGCGTTTTGATTTTAAACGCATCCAGCCGGAGACCATGGCCAAGCGGCTTGAGGAAGTTGCCGGTATGGAAAATATATCTCTTACCGCAGAAGCCGCTATCCTGATATCTAGGATAGCGGACGGCGGTATGAGAGATGCGCTGTCCATTCTTGATCAGTGCGCCGGAAGAAACACGGAGGTGTCCGAAAAGCTGGTGTCTGAAGTTGCGGGCATCGCCGGGCGCGAATCGCTTTATGATCTGTCGTCATCTATTGCCGATAAAAACAGCGGCGCCGCGCTGGATATCATCAGCGGCCTGCATCAGAACAGTTATGATATGGAACGCCTTTGTGTGGAGATGATAAATCACTTCCGCAATTTTCTTATTGTTAAAACTGTTAGCAAAAGCCGTGAGCTTATCATCTGCACGGATGATGAATATGAGCGTATAAAGCAAAATTCAGCGCGTTTTTCTCTGCCGGCGGTTATTCACGCGCTTGATCTTTTTCAGGATACTTTGGTAAAGATCAAAGGCGGCGCGAATGCAAGAATAGAAATGGAAATGAGCTTTATCAAACTCTGCGAACCTAAACTTGACGAGTCTGCAGATTCTGTGCTCGAAAGGATCGCAGCGCTTGAAAACGCAGTTAAGAATCCCGGAGTTACCGGTAATCCCTTGCCTAAAGATCATAACGGGGAGCGTACCGTAGCTGAAGAAAAGGCTGATGATGCTCAGAATACAGTGGTATCACAGCCGGAATATATAAGTAAAGAAAGCAAAGAAGTAATTACTGTTGCGAATGAGCCGGCGGACGCAACCGGTGGGGATAAAACGGCATTGCCTGTGCAAAATGAAGAAGATGAGCCGCAGCGGGAAAATTCCCGGAATCCGCATACGGATCCTTCCGAGCAGAGGGAATTTGCTCAGTGGGCGGATTTTATGGAGGAGATCTACAAAAAGGACATTGCGCTGTATGGAGTGCTCAGCGGTTCTGCCGGGTATACCCGCGGAGAGTATTTTCTTATAGACAGTAAAAATCCCGCCCTGAGAGAGTTTATTAAGATCCCCACTCATTCCAAGGCGATAAAGCAGGCGCTTTATGATGTTACGGGGATCCACTATAAACTTGGGCTTTTCAAACGCAAGACCGAAGAAAGCAAAAAGCGCGACCCGCTTGAGGATCTGATCCTGAAAGCGCAGGGCAGTGTGGATATGGATATTAAAGATTAATAATATTAAGGAGAATATTTTATGAAGGCAAGACTTCCAAAAGGCATGGGCGGAGGCCCCCAGAATATGCAGGCAATGCTGAAGC
This sequence comes from uncultured Clostridium sp., assembly GCA_958422185.1. Lineage (GTDB taxonomy): Bacteria > Bacillota > Clostridia > Oscillospirales > Acutalibacteraceae > Eubacterium_R. Next base: position 2,084 of record CATZNW010000001.1, on the reverse strand, counting down.
AGGCTCAGCAGATGCAGGAAAATATTGAAAAGAAAAAGGCAGAGCTTGAGGAAAAAGATTATGTTGTTTCTTCAGGAGGCGGAATGGTGGAGGTCACCGTTACCGGAAAGCATGAGATAAAGGCCATCGGCATAAATCCGGAGGTTGTGGATCCTGATGATGTTGAGATGCTTGAAGATATGCTTATGGCGGCACTGAACGAAGCCATGCGTAAGATTGATGAGGACGAGGAAAGAGAGCTTTCTGCCGTGACCGGCGGACTCAATATTCCCGGCCTTTAATATGCGGGTGTAATTTATGGCGTATAATTTGGCGCCTTTGCAGAATCTTATTGACCAGTTTGAGCGTATGCCGGGAATAGGGCATAAAACTGCGCAGAGAATGGCGTTTTATGTGCTGGGCTTAACCAAAGACGAGGCAACTGAGTTTGCAAAGGCAATAACAGATGCTCATACAAAAATAAGGCAGTGTAAAATCTGCTGCGATCTCGCGGACGATGAACTCTGCCCGATCTGCAAGAGCGAAACAAGAGATAAAAGTGTGATCTGCGTTGTTGAGGATCCGCGCGATGTTGCAGCAATAGAGCGCACTCACGAATATAACGGCACTTATCATGTGCTCCATGGCGCAATTTCACCTATGGATAATATAGGCCCTGATCAGATAAAAATAAAAGAACTTCTGGCGCGGCTCAATGACGGCAGTGTGGAAGAGGTAATTATGGCTACCAATCCAACGGTAGAAGGCGAAGCCACCGCTATGTATATCAGCCGCCTTTTGAAGCCGATGGGTATAACCGTTTCGCGCCTCGCTTACGGAGTTCCGGTGGGTGCCGATCTTGAATATGCTGATGAAGTGACGCTCTCACGCGCGCTTGAAGGCCGAAGCGTGATCTGATTTGCACATGTCTCATAAGGAAAGGAGTGATAGGCTTGGATAACAAAAAAGATTCCATACAGGTAATAGCAAGAAATAAAAAAGCCTATCACGAGTATTTTGTTCTCGATACCTATGAGGCAGGGATAGAGCTTTACGGCACGGAAATCAAATCTATCCGGCTGGGCAGAGTTAACCTGAAAGATTCTTACTGCGGTGTTGACGATGGCGAAATGTTTGCCCTTGGCATGCATATTTCACCGTATGAGCAGGGAAATATATTTAACAGGGATCCTATGCGCCGTAAAAGGCTTTTGCTTCATAAAAGGGAGATCTTACGTCTTTTTCAGCAAAGCCGTGAGCAGGGGCTGAGCATAATACCTCTTGAGATTTATATAAAAAACGGCAGAGCAAAGCTGCAGATAGGCCTTTGCAAGGGTAAAAAGCTTCACGATAAGCGCGAGACAGCCGCTAAAAAAGACGCTCAGCGTGCAATTGAGCGCGCTATGAAAGAGCAAAGATAGAATATATGGGGATGAAAGGATTTCGACTGGGGCAAGGAGTCTCGGTAAGCATGCAGAGGAGCTGAACCGCTTTAAAATCAGCACCCTAAAATTAACTGACAACAATAGATCAGTAGCTTTGGCTGCTTAAGCGGCCTTCGTCCGTCCGTTGAGTGCCGCGGCTTCGGAACGGGCGTCGTGTAGCGGCGAACATGAACGGGGGATCGGCTCAGCCCCTGTCAGGTATCAGAGCCTACCGACGCGATAAGGTTGTTTGCTGCCGTATCGCATGGGGAATCCCAAATAACAAACTAAGCATGTAGAAAGCCCTGATAAGAGGTTTCAGGACGCGGTTTCGATTACCGCCATCTCCACCAGTAAGCACATACACAATCAGGTGTATGTGCTTTTTATGATGCGGTAATCGAAACAGCCGTTAAGAAAACAGCCCGGTGGGCTGTTTTTAGGCGCGGCGTGCCGGTGAGCGCGAAAGCTCACCGGGCGATACCGCCATCTCCACCAGTAAGCACATACACAATCAGGTGTATGTGCTTTTTATGATGCGGTAATCGAAACAGCCGTTAAGAAAACAGCCCGGTGGGCTGTTTTTAGGCGCGGCGTGCCGGTGAGCGCGAAAGCTCACCGGGCGATACCGCCATCTCCACCAGTAAGCACATACACAATCAGGTGTATGTGCTTTTTATG